>JBBSDF010000005.1:0-101991 GCA_038249665.1 Chitinophagales bacterium | reverse complement strand
TCTAGTCTGCATTTCAAACATTTTTTCCTATCAAATCGGCAGTACTTATCTTTGTGGCTGGCTGGCTCAGCGTGGCTGAAACAGCTGAAGAGAGTGACACAACGATGGTGAGCAAGAGGGTGAAGCCAGTGAATAAATTTTTTTGTTCCGGACATTTACAACCCTGTGCATCATCAGTGGCGTCGCACTCTTGTACATTTTATCATCAATTCAACTTTTTAGCATCATGTTCAGAACGCACACCTGCGGACAATTAAGAATCCTCGATATTAACACAACCACTACTTTGGCCGGATGGGTACAAACGGTTCGCAAATTTGGCAGCATCACTTTTGTAGATCTTAGAGACCGCTATGGCATTACCCAGTTGTTGTTTTCTGAATCGCTCAATGAACAATTGGAAGCCAATCCACTTGGCCGCGAATTTGTTTTGCAAGCCACGGGGACTGTAAATGAACGCAGCAACAAAAACCCCAATATCCCAACCGGAGATATAGAAATAGTGGTAACATCTTTTAAAATCCTCAACAAATCTGCTGTACCACCTTTTAAAATAGAAGATGATACCGATGGTGGCGATGACCTTAGAATGAAATATCGTTTCATGGACCTGAGAAGAAATGCAGTGAAAAAAAACCTGGAATTGCGCTACGCTGTTAGTCGCAGCACCCGAAATTATTTGCACGAAAACCAGTTCATGGATATCGAAACGCCCTTCCTGATCAAATCAACGCCGGAAGGGGCCAGAGATTTTGTGGTGCCGAGCCGGATGAACCCAGGTCAATTTTATGCACTGCCGCAAAGTCCACAAACGTTTAAACAATTGCTCATGGTGAGTGGCTACGATCGCTATTACCAAATTGTAAAATGTTTTAGAGATGAGGATCTGCGCGCTGATAGACAACCTGAATTTACACAGATAGATTGTGAAATGGCATTTGTAGAACAAGAAGATATTCTGCAAATGTTTGAAGGATTAGTAAAAAGAATTTTTAAAGATGTAAAGGGCATCGACTACATCGAACAAGTAGATCGCATGACCTGGCAACATGCCATGTGGATCTACGGCAACGATAAGCCGGATATTCGGTTTGATATGAAGCTGACCAATTTGAAATTTCCTTCGCACACTTTTCCGGAAAAGCAAAGTATCGATTCATTAATTGGTGGAGTAGATTTTAAAGTATTTGACGAAGCAGAAACAGTGATCGCCATTGCTGCACCAGGCTGCAGCGAATATAGTCGCAAGCAAACCGACGAACTAACGGAGTGGGTGAAACGCCCACAAGTAGGAATGAAAGGATTGGTATTTATTAAGTGTAATGCCGACGGCAGTTATAAAAGCAGCGTTGATAAATTTTACAATGAAGAAAAATTACAAGCCATCGCTGCTGCTACCCATGCCAAAGCCGGCGATCTTATCTTAGTCGTTGCCGGCCCGGAAGAAAGAACCCGCAAAGCAGCCAGTGACCTTCGGATGTACATGGGTACCACGCTAGGTTTGCGCAAAGCTGATGAGTTTAAACTATTGTGGGTATTAGACTTCCCTTTGTTTGAATACGCAGAAGACAACAACCGTTGGGTGGCGAGGCATCATCCGTTTACCAGTCCCAAACCAACGGATATCGATACCATGATCAACAACAATCCGGCAATCGAAAATGCAGCCGAGTATTTAAAACATCCTTATGCCAGCATCAAAGCCAATGCCTACGATATGGTGTTGAACGGTAATGAAATTGGCGGGGGTTCTATCCGTATTTTTCAAAGAGAACTGCAAGAAAAAATGTTTGCAGCATTGGGCATGGACGCAGCTGAACAACAGCATAAATTTGGTTTTCTCCTCGGCGCCTTCGAATACGGCGCACCGCCACATGGTGGTATTGCCTTTGGTTTCGACAGGCTTTGCTCGATACTAGGTGGGAGCGAAAGCATCCGCGACTTTATTGCTTTCCCTAAAAACAACAGTGGCAGAGATATGATGATAGATGCTCCCAGCGAAATAGACCAGCAACAATTTGACGAATTGCAAATTAAATTGAACCTGCAATAACTTTTAATACCAGTAAAAAAGACCCCTAACAATAGTGGTCTTTTTTTAAAAAAATTTATCAGTAGTAATAGAATTGTTAAATGTAACATCGTACAACAATACCTTTCTATCTTTGAAATAATCATGAAGCATTTGACCAAAAAATATGTGATACTGTTTGTTGCTATCATCTGGGGATTTACCAGTGAGGGCCAACTGTTTTTTAGAAGTACCCTTAAAACAAATCGCGACAAACTTTACCAAAACCTGGTAAACAATTCTATTCACAAAAATCTTTCAGTAACCCTCTCTGACTCTACGGAGGAAGATTGGCAGGGTGCCTTTTATGCGTTGGAACTAATTCGCTACCAAAGTCCCTGGGTGAATAGCAGGATAGACAGCGCCGCCCTGATGATGAACACCCTTTCTGTAAGTTTTCAACGAGCTGCATTGGAAATGCTTTATAGCAACTATCCTGAAAAATATTACCAGCAGGTAAAATATTTACTGATGGGAACCAGCGATGCAAAAATTTTTGCGATGTGTGCAGCCTATATTTTAAACAGCAGCAAAGCAAATGAAGACCTCTCCTTTTTAAAAGTTAAAACACAACAACAATTAGCGCTACAACCCAATCATCCCATTTTGGAGCAATTGCAATTTCAGTTACAAACGCATGCACAGTCGTTAAATGTACCCGATATTAGTCTTTTGCTTCAAGCCGACTATTTAAAAGGACACAATATCGTATTCAGTTTTCAGCGTAAAAACAGAAACTTTCCGGGATTGGTATTAGTAAGAAAAGGAGATGGCACATTTATACGAGACAGCAGTAGCGGCTTGCCTTTTACAGTTCCTCAACTAGCGAGAAGTATCAATAATTTGCCGGGGTACATCACCAATGGTAACACGCCCGAGGGCATATTTAGAATGAAGGGATATGATGTTTCTACCAACGGATTTATAGGGCCTACCGCAAATGTGCAGCTAACCATGCCTTTTGAAAAGTCTGCAGGCCACTTTACGGCAGACGAAAACAACAAAGACACGGTGTGGGATATACGCTATTATAAAAATTTACTCCCGGCCCCCTTGCAAAATTATTATCCGCTGCTTCAAAGTTATTATGCAGGCAAGGCTGGGCGAACAGAGATCATCATACACGGCACTACAGTTAACCCAGCGTATTATCGCCAACAACCCTACTACCCTCTTACGCCTACGATGGGTTGCCTGACCAGCAAAGAAATATGGGACGAAACCACGGGGCGCAGAGCAGAAAGTGATCAACAAAAAATTATACAGGCTTTGATTGCAGCAGGTGGTGCAGATGGCTATACAATTGTGGTAAATATGGATGACGAACAAAGATCCGTACTCCTCGCCGATATGTTGCCCTTGCTTACAAAGGCCGGTCAGAAGTAAAAGGGTATCAGTAACTTTGTTGCATGAACTTGGCTCCTCTCGCAGAAAGAATGCGCCCTCAATCATTGGATGATCTCATTGGTCAGCAACAGCTGACCGGCAAGGGAAGTATTTTACGTACTTCAATTGATAATGGCAGCATACCTTCTATGATTTTATGGGGCCCTCCCGGCGTAGGAAAAACTACGATCGCCAACATCATAGCACACAATTTGGGCAAACCTTACTTTCAACTCAGTGCCATCTCAGCAGGAGTAAAAGAAGTAAGAGATGTAATAGAACAATCTAAAAATTTAACCGGTGCGGTATTGTTTATTGATGAGATTCACCGTTTCAACAAAGGGCAGCAAGACGCTTTGTTGGGTGCTGTAGAAAAAGGCATCATCACCTTGATCGGGGCTACTACCGAGAACCCATCTTTTGAAGTTAACAGCGCATTGCTGAGCCGCAGCCAGGTGTACATTTTAAAGGCATTGGAGAAAAAGGATTTACGGGCACTGTTAGAGCAGGCCATCAGTAAAGATGAAATCCTGAAAACAAAAAATATTCAACTGATCGAAACTGAAGCTTTGATCAACATTTCCGGGGGCGATGCGAGAAAACTTCTCAACTTATTGGAGCTAGCGGTAACAACACTATTTAAAGAAGATAAGCCTACCAACATCACAGATGAAGCAGTGATGAATGTTGCCCAACAAAAAATTGCACTCTACGATAAAAAAGGAGAACAACATTACGATATCATTTCAGCCTTTATTAAAAGTATGCGAGGAAGTGATCCCAATGCAGCGGTGTACTGGCTGGCACGTATGATAGATGCCGGAGAAGACGTAAAATTTATTGCCAGGCGAATGCTCATTTTTGCAAGCGAAGATGTAGGTAATGCCAATCCCAACGCTTTGCTGTTAGCCACCAATTGTTTTCAGGCAGTGAGTATGATCGGGTATCCGGAAAGCAGGATTATTTTATCGCAATGTGCGGTGTACCTAGCCACATCCACTAAAAGCAATGCCTCGTACATGGCTATTAACGATGCCCTAGAAGCTGTTAAAAAACATGGCGACTTGCCAGTGCCACTTCATCTACGGAATGCGCCTACCAAACTTATGAAAGACTTACAGTATGGTAAAGAATACAAATATGCGCACGAGTTCGAAAACAACTTTGTGTTACAGCAGTTTTTACCCGACACCTTAGATGGACATCGTTTTTACAGCCCGCAAAAAAATGCACGGGAAGAAGAAATTAGAAAATTTTTAAAAGATCGTTGGAAAGAAAAATATAAATATTGAGATGATTGCTAAAAAGGATATTGACACCAGAACTGCCATTGAACATTTTGTAGCAGCTTTTTACGAAAAGCTGATGAAGGACGAAACCATTGGTATCATCTTCACCACGATAGTACCCATACATTTGGAAAAACACTTGCCCGTGATTGCTGATTTTTGGGAATCCATTTTGTTAGACCACCCGGTTTACAAAAACAACGCCATGAGCGTTCATTACCCTATCCATAAAAAATTTCCTTTAACGCAGCAACATTTTGATACCTGGCTACGCCATTTCAACAACACGCTTGATGAAATGTACGAGGGTCCAAAAACGACATTGGCAAAAAAGAGGGCGAAAGATATTGCAGCTTTAATGTTGCATAAAATGAATTCATCCACGATATGAAAGAAAACTTACATTGGCAACTAAAAAAAATGGAAGCTCTTTCTGTTTCCGAATTGTACAAAATTCTTCAAGTAAGAAGTGAAGTATTTGTAGTAGAGCAAAATTGTGTGTACTTGGATGCAGATGGAAAGGATGAAAAAGGCTATCATTTATGTGGATGGATAGGAGAAGAACTGGCGGCTTATTGCCGGATACTTCCTGTTGGAATATCGTACCCCGACAAGGCCAGTATTGGCAGGGTGCTTACCCATCCGCGGCATAGAAAAGCCGGTGCGGGGAAGCTGCTGATGAAAACAGCCATCGCTGCTACTTACGAATTATTTCCCGTTGATTCCATCAAAATCGGGGCACAATTATACTTACGTAAATTTTATAGTGAATTGGATTTCAAACAGATAAGTGACACGTATCTGGAAGACGACATCCCACATATTGAAATGCTACATAGCCGGTAATTTCTTCATCTATACAATATTAAGTTAAAGTCTGCGTTTTAGGTCTAAGTCGAACCTCCTAGGGTTTTGCTTATATCCAAATTATCTACTGAAAGACTTAAACTGATTCCTAATGAAGCCTTATTTACTCGCATCGACTTATCGTAAAACGCTGCTGCTTTTTTGCAGTATTGTTTTTCTACACATTTCTACTTATTCCCAACACATTGTTTTAGGAAACGAAAAATTAAGAATTGAGGCCGGCCTTAATTTCGGGCCTACTTTTTTTCTGGGCGACTTAGGTGGCAACTACGGAAAGGGTAGCACATTTATCAAAGACGTTAACCTCGAGCTCACCAAAATGATGAAAGGAGCTTTCATCTCCATATACCCCAATGATTGGTTGGGTTTTAGATTGGCTGCTCAATACACTTTTGTGACAGGTAAAGATTATATCATTAATACGACGGGTATTCATGAATCATGGAGAAAACAAAGAAACCTTGATTTTAGAAGCGACATGTGGGAAGCATACGCTGCGGTAGAATTGTTTCCGACCATGATGTTCAGAAAATACGACGATTACGAACCTCGCCTCAAACCTTATGGTTTTGTTGGAATTGGGTTATTTCATTTTAATCCGGAAGGTTCTATCAAATACCCAGATGGTTCTCGTAGCTGGCACGAGTTACATCCTTTGAGAACGGAAGGTCAGGGCATGACGCAGTATCCCGATAAAAAACCTTATAACCTAACCCAGGTAAACATTCCCATGGGTTTCGGTATCAAATATCAACTATCGGAAAGAGTGAATATTGGTACAGAATTATTGTACCGAAAAACCTTTACCGATTACATTGATGATGTAAGTACTACCTACATTGATCCAAATTATTTTGACCAATATTTATCCGCTCAGCAGTCAGTAATTGCCAGAAGAGTTCATGACAAAACTTTTGGCATAGTAACCCCAGGAGTAACACGATATGCTCCCGGTGTTCAAAGAGGGAATTCAAATAACAACGATGCCTACTTTTCCACTGTATTAAAGGTAGGAGTGAGAATGGGTGAGGTTTATAGCAGCGATGCGCAAAGAAGAGCAGCACGTCAAACCAGGTGTCCACATTTTTATTAATTGCCAACACTCTTTAATATTTATCTCATGATAAAACAAATGCTAGATCTTAAAACGGCAGCACGTATCCTCTCTGTAATGCTTTGTCTCTTATTTTGGGTGTTCCTCTCAAAAGCAATCGCAGGCAATGGTGATGATATCAAAAAAGTTTCAAAAACAACAATTCATTTTAGCAGGCAATATACCGGAAAAGTTCTGGTTGAAATAAAAGCCCTGGAAAACCAAAATGTCGAATTGTACATTTTTGATGCAGAAGGTATTTTGGTGCAGGAAATAGAGTCCTTCCATAAAAAAATAGACAACACTTTAGAGCTGAATTATGGACAATACATCTATCAATGTTTTGATAAAGACACTCAATTAAAAAGCGGAAAACTTTTTATCAATCAAAATAACATTAGTTACGATTGAATAAATAAGCTGCAAGGTATACAACAGAAGTAACCCCCGGAGAGCAATGTATAGTCATATACAATGATTACCCCTGAAACCACAACTTTCACTTCGTTACTATGCTTTGCCTTATTTTTTGAATCTAATTTTATTCCGATCCTCTTATCGAAAAACCGTGGATAATACCGTGGTTTTTTTATGTGCAGTATTCAGGTGTAGTGACATTCCTAATAGCGGTTTCGTTCTTCCAAACTTATATATTTTAAGAAAAATGATTGGGGTCATTGAATAAATGCCACGGATCGGGATAGTCATTTTTTTTATCAAAAGTTTGCACCCACTCAATAAAGAGCCGTCTAAAGTTTTCGATCTCCTCTCTCAGTACATTGGTGTAAACAGTATCGATGTTGTGTATTTCTTCGCACACCCAGAGTTGGGCTTTTAATTCGCAAATATTTACTTTAATGATCACGGCAGCCTCCATGAGTGAGGCATACAGCGGTTCTGAAGTAATGGAGCCCACAATCTTAGCAGCTACGATCATCACGTTTTGGTTCATTAAAGACTTGGTAACATCTTCTGTATCTTCATCGGGAATAAGGTCTGTAATCGTTTGAGTAATATTGATAATATCGGTACTTTTTTGATAAAGTACTTTGCCATATGCTCGAATAGGATTCCATTGGTCGTTGCCCTCTTCCCCCTCAAAATCGTGTGGCAAAAAAAAATTGCCGGGATTGTCTGTGCTCATAAAATGAATTTAACCTACACGGGAATTACTCCACAAATTTTACATTTTTAAATTATATCTTCCTCCTGTAATAGTTAAATCTTCCTTTATTTAAACTCTGCTTTTAGATAGGGTGCTGTAAAACTTCCTTTAACGTTCAACATACCCTTGGGCGCTCCCTGATACAAAACAGTGCCGCCGCCACTCCCTCCTTCGGGCCCTATGTCAATGATGTGGTCTGCTACTTTGATCATGTCCATATTGTGCTCAATCACCAGTACGCTGTTGCCACGATCTACCAGTTTATTGAGCACTTCGAGCAAATGCTGTATATCCTGAAAATGTAAACCGGTGGTTGGTTCATCTAAAATATAAAATGTTTTTCCGGTATCTCGTTTCCCTAACTCTGTAGCCAGTTTCACCCGCTGGGCTTCTCCACCACTGAGGGTGACGGCACTTTGCCCAAGGGTGATGTAGCCCAAACCTACCTCCTGCAACACTTTAATTTTTCGATATATAAAAGGCACTGCACTAAAAAACTCCACGGCTTCATCTACCGTCATATCCAACACATCGCTGATCGATTTTCCTTTGTACCTGATCTCCAGTGTTTCTCTGTTGTACCTTTTGCCGTTGCATTTTTCACAATGAACATAAACGTCTGGTAAAAAATTCATTTCTATCACCCGCATTCCTCCGCCTTCACAAACTTCACATCTACCGCTTTTTACATTAAACGAAAAACGTCCGGCATTGTAGCCTCTTATTTTGGCTTCGGGTACAGATGAAAACAAGGTCCGGATATCTGTAAAAAATCCACAGTAGGTTGCAGGATTGCTTCTAGGTGTTCTACCAATTGGACTTTGGTCTATTTCAATTACCTTATCGATATGCTCCAGTCCTTTGATGCTCTTGTAAGGGAGTGGTAGCTGTTTTGAGCGGTAACAGTAAGTAGCCAGTAACGGGTAGAGGGTATCATTCACCAAGGTTGATTTTCCGCTCCCACTCACTCCGGTTACTAAAATCAGTTTACCCAAAGGAAAACTCACATTAATACTTTTCAGGTTATGCCCGCTTACACCTTTCAGCTCAATAGACTTACCATTGCCTTTTCGTATTTCGGCAGGGATGGCGATGCTTTTTTTACCGCTTAGGTATAAGGCTGTTTCTGAACCCGAAGCCAGTACCTGGGCAGGTGTTCCCGCTGCTACAACCCTGCCACCATGCATGCCAGCCCGTGGACCGATATCTACCAGATGATCAGCTGCAAGCATAATATCTTTATCGTGCTCTACCACCAAAACACTGTTGCCTAAATCGCGGAGATTTTGCAAAGCAGTGATCAAACGCTGGTTATCGCGTTGGTGCAAACCAATACTCGGTTCATCCAAAATATAAGTAATGCCCTGCAGTTGAGATCCAATTTGAGTAGCCAGCCTGATCCGCTGATATTCACCGCCACTCAAACTTTTAGAAGGCCGGTACAACGTAAGATAAGTAAGTCCAACATTGAGTAAAAAGCCCAATCGTTCCCTGATCTCTTTCAATATATCTTTTGCAATGGTATTTTGTTTTTTATCTAACCGCTTTTCGATTCCCTCAAACCATTGCTGCAAATGATCAAGATCCATCTGACTCAATTCGGCAATATTTTTTTCATCTACCTTAAACCAAAGACTTTCTTTGCGCAACCGGGTTCCATCGCAGGAGTTACAGGTTTTAAGTTTCATGAACTTCTCTACCCAATCACGCATGTTTTCCGTGCTGGTAGTTGCAGAAAACCAACGCTTCAGCATATGGATGATGCCCTCATATTCAGTGGCATAATAAACAGGCCCTTCGTGGGAGGCATCCATATCGATATCGGCATCCGCATCCTCCGTTACTTCCTCTTTTCCATATAGCAGAATATTCATTGCATTAGGAGACAAATCTTTCAAAGGTTTATCGAGTGGAATCTTATACTTTTTCGCCAGTTGTTGCACTTGTTTAAAAACATGCGCTTCCCGCTCTTCGCCCAAAGCAACAATACCGCCGTTGTTTACAGAAACAGTCCAATCGGGAATCACGGCATCCATATTGATTTGGTACACCGTCCCCAATCCTTTGCAGGTAGGGCATGCCCCATATGGTGAATTAAATGAAAAAGCATTGGGACTCGGTTCTTCGTAACTAATGCCCGTTTCAATACACATCAATTGTTTACTGTACTGCACAACTTTGTTATCATCGTTAATCAGTAGAAACAACAAGTCTTTTCCCATTGCCAGCGTTTTTTGCACACTCTGGCTGAGTCTGACACGCATGTCATCTGTAACCTGCATACGATCTACCACCACTTCAATATCGTGAATTTTATACCTATCTACCTGCAACCTTGGTGTGAGATCAACTATTTCTCCATCAATCCTAGCTTTTAAAAATCCTTTTTTTCGAATGTCTTCAAATAGTTCGCGGTAATGGCCTTTTCGCCCACGCACCAAAGGCGCGAGTAAACTAATTTTTTTATTTTTAAATTTATCGAAAATCGAAAAAACAATTTCTTCTTCGCTAAATTTCACCATCTTCTTACCCGTATTGTAGCTGTAAGCGGCTCCTACCCTGGCATACAGGAGCCGAAGAAAATCATAAATTTCAGTGATGGTACCCACCGTACTTCGCGGATTTTTGTTCGTTGTTTTTTGTTCAATGGAAATAACAGGGGAAAGACCAGTAATTTTATCCACATCCGGGCGCTCCATATCCCCCACAAATTGCCGGGCATAAGCACTAAAACTTTCCATGTACCTACGTTGTCCTTCGTTGTAAATGGTATCAAAAGCAAGAGATGATTTACCACTTCCACTTACACCAGTGAATACCACCAATTTATTTTTGGGAATAGAAATATCGATGTTTTTAAGGTTGTGTTCACGAGCTCCTGTTACTTCTATAAATTCATCCGTTGCGATTGGTGCAACCACTGCTTTTTTTGTAGCCATTGTATAATTTCCTTGCGGTAAAGATACAAACAAAGAAGGCGTGGTTTTGTTATCAATCACTCAGGTGGAGAATAAAGTTCCTGCATTCGACACTAAAAAGGCCATTGGAATTTTTATATAAAAAAGGCTGAAAGACTGAATTACAGCTTAAAAAAATTCTCCAAAGAAAGCTTTTAAAAAAAATATTTGGAAGTTAAAAAAATACGACCCTATCTTTGCACCAGTTCTTTAAACCCCGGGAAACCGGGATCACTTATCAAGAAAGGCAGAGGGTAATGGCCCTGTGAAGCCTTGACAACCTACTTCGGTATTACCGAAGAAAGGTGCCAACTCCATCCTTGCAGCAATGCATGGAAAGATAAGTCAGATAATCGCCACGGTATTTTCTACTCAAAATATTCAAAGCTCATCTGATTCGTCGGTTGAGCTTTTTTGTTGTGGGTACTCCATCTTACGCGGTTGCAAACGCGTGCTATCCCCCATCAAACCAATTGCTTTGCCGATCATTTTCTTAGGAATACTCTTATAAGTGCTTGCATTTTATTTTTTCATCTTCTGTTGTAAAAACAACACAGAGACAAAACAAAAATTATGAGCAACGCAACGCAACTCATCCACAGCATTCCCTGCGACCCCCAAACAGGCGCACTCAGTGTGCCCATTTATCAAACCAGCACTTTTGTGCAAGAAGCGCCCGGGGTAAACCGAGGCTACGATTATGCCCGCTCTAACAATCCAACCAGAGCAACTTTGGAAAACCTTGTAGCATCTTTGGAAAAAGGTGAAGTAGCTGCGGCATTTGGCAGCGGTTTGGCAGCCATTGATGCTGTTGTAAAACTCCTGAAAACGGGCGATGAGATACTTGCTGTAGATGACATCTATGGCGGGGCTTTTCGCCTGTTTACACAGGTGTATGAAAAATTTGGTATCAAAGTAAACTATGTAGATACCAGCAACCCAGAAAATGTTTTTCAGGCTATCACACCCAACACAAAACTCATCTGGCTCGAAACACCCACTAATCCTACACTTAAAATTAGCGACATACGGGCCATTGCAAATATTGCAAAGGCCCACTCCTGTTTACTTTGCGTGGATAATACTTTTGCATCACCTGCCCTGCAACAGCCTCTCACGCTGGGAGCTGATCTTGTAGTGCACAGCGCCACCAAATACCTCGGGGGACACAGCGATTTAATCGCAGGAATTGTAGTAGCACAAAATAAAGCACTTGGAGAAAAAATAAAATTTTATCAGAACGCAACTGGCGCCATTTTGGGGCCATTCGACAGCTGGTTAGTAATTCGCGGATTAGAAACGCTGCACCTGCGCATCCAACAACATTGCATCAACGCACAGGCTGTGGCTGAATTTTTAGAGATACACCCAGGAATTGATAAAGTATTTTATCCAGGTTTGCCATCACATCCCAACCACGATGTTGCTACCAAACAAAGTAAAGGTTACGGAGGTGTTGTATCGTTTACGTTAAAAGAAGATACCGCAGCAGCGGCTATTCAATTGATAACCTCTACTCGTTATTTTAAACTTGCAGAAAGTCTGGGAGGAATCAAGAGTTTGGTATCACACCCCGCTACCATGACACACAAATCTATACCCACCCAAATTAGAAGAGCAGCGGGTATCACAGACAGTTTAATCAGGCTCAGCGTTGGTATCGAAGATGCAGTGGATCTGGTCGAAGATCTGGAACAGGCACTCATTCGATTAAGTACAACAAATAAGCACTTACAAAAAGAAGCAACCGTTGCTTTTTGATAACCATCCTTCACAAATAAATAAGAGTATAGTATGTCTAATTTAAATCAAGCACCCCCGTTACCTGTATCAAAAAAATTAACCCTGGGCGTAATAGGTTTTGGTGTTGTAGGAAAAGGTTTGTACGATGTATTGCAATCCACACCTGCATTACAGGCGAATATTAAAAAAATCTGTATCAAAGATCCTTCGAAAAAAAGAGCAATTTCCCAGGAACATTTTACTGCAGATGTTAACGAATTGTTGAACGATGAAAACATCAATGTGATCGTAGAACTGATAGACGACGCCGACGCGGCTTACCTTATTGTTAAATCAGCTTTGCAAAAAGGAAAAGCAGTGGTGAGCGCCAATAAAAAAATGATTGCCACTCATTTTGAAGAATTGCTGCACCTGCAGCGCCTGCACAATGCCGCTTTTTTATACGAAGGTGCCTGCTGTGCAAGCATTCCCATCATCAGAAACCTGGAAGAGTATTACGACAATGATCTGCTTTCTTCTGTGAAAGGAATTGTGAACGGGAGTACCAATTTTATTTTGACGAAAATATTTCAAGAAGGCGTTTCTTTTAAAGATGCCTTGTTACAAGCTCAACAACTAGGATTTGCAGAAAGCAACCCTGCACTAGATATTGAAGGACATGACGCCGCCAATAAACTAACCATTCTGTTAGCTCATGCCTTTGGCAATATTACAACACCAGATAGCTTTTTATACAATGGTATAACTGCTATCAAATCTTCGGATGCAGTTTTCGCCAGTCAGAAAAATCTGAGTATCAAATTAGTGGCTACTGCTCAAAAAATAAACGACACCCAGCTCGCTGCTTTTGTATTGCCGCAATTTGTAGAAGCAAGCGATGAACTGTTCCATGTTTCTAACGAATTCAACGGACTGATTACTGAAAGTAGTTTTGCCGACAAACATTTTTTCAAAGGAAAAGGCGCTGGAGCTTACCCCACTGCAGCTGCCGTTTTAAGTGATATTGCAGCCCTAAGGTATCAGTACAAGTATGAGTATAAAAAATACTTACAGGAACAAAAACCAATTCTTACCAACGACTACTACCTAAAAGTTTTTGTGAGTGCGGATGATATCAGCAAAATTGAAAAAGACGAATTTGAATGGATCGAAGAGCGGCACAACGAAACTTATAACAATTGGGTGATTGGCATTATTCATGCCTCTAAACTAAAAAACAATCATTGGTGGAAAAAAGAAGGCGTATCGCTGATCTTATACCAACAGCCTATCGTTCACAATACAGAATACCGAAAAATTGGAAAAAGAAGTTTAGAATTAGCTGGTATTCTTTGATAATCAAAATGCAGGGGAAATAACTCTACACTGCAAACGCAATAAATGCGGGCGAACAGTGCACACAAGAAGAGTCGTTTAAGCAAACGCTTGTTTTTACTGGTTGATTGTTGAGCAGTATATGATATTTGAACACAGGTTTTTGCGGTAACATAAATGGCATTATCCTTGACATACTATGTTTTACATCAAAAAATGAATTATGAAACAATGTATGAGGGAGAAAATGTTCGGTTTTAAATTATTAACGATAGGTCTTATCCTTACTGCACTGCTAGCTTGCAACAGTACCAGAAACAGCATTGCAATTGAAGAAGGTTGGGAATTGATTGGGGAAAGCAAGGCCAATTTCGTCGGAGACCACGACGTGATAGACGTAGTAAATGCAAACCGATACACCGCTGTTAGGTACAAGGTGCTCAATAAAGACATACGGATAAAAGACATGAAAGTGGTGTACCCAAGCGGCGATAAATTAACACCTATCATTAGCGCCAATTTAGTAGAAGGTCAGTATAGCAAAGACATTGAACTGGGTGCAGATGGGAAGCAGATTAGAAGTATCGAATTCCGCTACCGGTCTAAAGGGAGTATTTTTAAAGGAAGAGCAAAAGTATGGGTGTTTGGGAAAAGGTTTGTTCAAGCGTATTATCCAGTACCGGTACCCATACAACAGCAGTACTAATCCCTACATCATAATTTTGGAACTCTCTTTACAAAGCCCGTTTACTCGGGCTTTGTAAATTATAGCGATCCACTATTCCATTCTTTTTCCAACATCCCCATTTCTATCAGGCTCCACCATTTACCCTCGTGTAATAATACTTCGCGCATGGTGCCTTCGATGCTGAAACCAGCAGTCTGGTAGCATTTTAAAGCGGCTGTGTTATAGTCATATACACCTAAACTGATTCGATGTAGTTGCATTTCATCAAATCCAACTTTTAAAATTTCGGTGATCATTTGCTTACAATATCCTTTCCCTTTGTTAGCAGCACTACCAATCAGCACTCTGCTAATACGAGCACTTTTATTTTTTCTGCTTATACCTCCCAAAGAAATATGGCCTACGGTTTCGCCTGTTGCAGTATCCACTGCTTTGTAAACAAGTGCATCTGAGACATTCAAATCATTGGTATCTCGAATGTACCATTCCATACTATTTCGGGTGAGTGGAAAACTAAACAATGAGCCCGACCAATTGATCAGTAGGGTTTCTGAATCAATCCATTGAATGAGCTGTTCGAAATCATCTTTTGTAAAAAATTCCAATTTAATCATGCCTGCTTCTAATAAAAAAATGGTTATTAAAAAATCACAGCAAATGTAAATGAACAATGCACAATACAAATAACAATTTTTTTTCGCTACAGCGATTCTTTCATCAAAGGAGCCAGCAACGCAGCCCATCGACCATGCTGTTTGCCAGAAAGGTGCAAACCATCTGAAGCTTGAAAACTTGCATCTGCTCTGCCTTCCCTTGATATGGGAGTGATATCAATATAAGTTACGCCTACTGTTGCTGTGATGGAACGATTGATGGTATTGAATTCATTGATTTGCTGAGAAATCAAAACAGTGTCGCTGTTGATGGCAAAAGGCGTTACTGCATCATCTGGAATCGCCAATACAAATACCCGAATCTTCCGGTTTTCTGCTTAAGCAATAGATCGGTTGAGCAATGTTGTGAACTCTAACCAATACTCTTCCTTGCTCCTTCCCTGAAATTGGTTATTCACGCCAATCAACAAGGTCACGAGATCAAAGCCATTTCCCGAATTGTTGTTATTGAGTGCAGCGATTAGGTTCCAGGTGGTCCAGCCAGTAGTTGCCGCCGCCGACAGTTGCTGTATTGTTACCTGCTGAGTGGCCAACAACAACGTGGCTTGTACAGGAAAACGTTGGTCTATTGGTACTGATTGACCGATGGTATAAGAATCCCCAAGTGCCCGGTATTTATAGGTAGTAGGCGGAGCAGGTAAACTATCCATCGGGGTAGGGCCAGGAGGTTCTGTATCAACAGGATCTTTAGTGCAGGATGAAAATGGCATCGCAAACAGCAGAAATATCATGACGTAAAAGGGGGCGCTGTATTTTTTTGTGAGTAACATTTGAAATAGATACGTGTTAAATATTATCAAAGTTCTAATGTTTTACTAACAGTTTAGTTCGATAAAAGCTAAAAAACGCGAACGACTTTTACGAAACGAGGAATAAAATAACTGTTGAGAGAAGAGATCATCACCCCCTTTCCCCCACCCGAAGCTGCATGAATAAAGAAGACGTTGTCAGGGGTTGTTTGAGTCACAATGCCCATGTGCCCCACGACGCCCGATTTGGCATTGCTCCCGGTAAATAAAATGAGATCACCCTCCCTACTTTCAGCTATGGGCACTTCTTTTCCTGCGTTTGTAAATTCAACTGTGGTTCTGGGTACATTTATTTTAAAATGGTTAAAAACATAATTGATAAACCCAGAGCAATCAAATCCATTTTCTTTTTTCATGGAACCATATAGGTAAGGAACACCGATGAGGGTTTTAGAAAATTTCACCACTGTTGTTGCTGATGTATTTTTAGTATCAATATTTTTTACTGGCACTTTGCTGTTGATCTCTACCGTACTTTTCATCGATACCAAAGTACCTGATTTTGTGGTAATAGATTTTTTTGTACTGCTGCATGCACTCAAGAAAAATATGCTTAACATGGGAAACAGCAGCCAAGATGTAGAACGAAAAAAGAGATACTTCAATTTCATATTTTTAAATGCGTCAAAGTTTACGGATGTTAATGATACGAAGGCGGTCTACAAAATTTTCTCCATTACTTTTTTTATTTTGAATTTTTGAAACCACATCCATGCCTTCTACTACTTTCCCAAATGCTGCATAACCGAGTCCATCAGAACCGGTTCTTCTACTACTGTCAAATTGCTGCTGATCGCCAATACAAATAAAGAACTCTGCAGTAGCCGATCCTGGTGTGGAACGAGCCATAGAAATGGTACCGTTGGTATGTGATAGTCCTGTTTGCCTGGGCGACTCATGTTCCGTGCCCTTCAGTTGTTGGTGCAGACTGGGATTGCTGTGAAAGATGCCTCCTTGAATTAAACCCGTATTGTATTCTGCGGGTACATTTTCATTTTTCAATACCCTGTAAAAATTGCTCTCTTTGTAGTGTCCTGCCGCTATGTACTTTAAAAAAGCAGCTACCGTTTTCGGGGCTTTATCGGGATACAACTGCAACACTATGTCACCACTTACAGTTTCTATTAATATATGGGACTCATTGGCTGGGTATTGTTTGCAGGAGTTACCGCAAAACAAAACAAAACAGATCAGTAATATATTTTTCATACCAGCAAATTAATCAATTTTAAGCAGCAGCAATATCCAGGTAATTTTATGATATTTAATGCCACAATTTGCATTTTTTATAGGACATTTGCCAAAAATTTTACCAGATGCTCATAGAAGTTTTAAAATCGAAAGTACACCGTGCTGTTATTACTGAAGCAAACCTGAATTATGTAGGTAGTCTTACACTAGATGAAGACCTGATGGATGCTTCCAACCTGATTGAAAATGAAAAAATACAGGTTGTCAACGTTAACAACGGAGAAAGAATAGAAACCTATGTCATTAAAGGGAAAAGAGGAAGTGGAGTAGTTTGCCTCAACGGGCCTGCTGCCCGCAAAGGGGCTGAAGGCGATGTGGTGATCATCATATCTTATGCTACCATTAATTTTGAAGAAGCCAAAACCTTCAAGCCTTGGATCGTGTTTCCTAAAGATGGAAATAAACTATAAAGGAAAAACGAACTTACAATCGAATAATCAAAATGTCTTTTTAAGATCCGAAGTTTTTATACTTCGGATTTTTTTATACCTCGAATCAGCAAATTTTTTAACCCAGCTATCTTTTGCTGGGCAAATCTACAAACGACGTGTACTCATTACCAATCATTTTATTTACATTTTCCCCAGCACATGTTTACTTTTACTAGCTTGTAAAAGTAAAATTTGAAAAGCTCACTGAATGAGTAAAAGGCTTCGCAGCTTCCCGAAATATGGCTCACTGTTTGTAGCAATCAAGATATTAAAATCCTGAAAATAATGCAGGTCATTCATGTCTACTTTACCTAAAACCTCAAATAATGCGCCTCAGAACATTTGAATCATTTTGGTTGGTAAAAAATGGTATCCTCCATAGTTACCCGTCACTACAGGAAGACCTCCAAACTGAAATAGTGGTAGTAGGTGCTGGCATAACTGGTGCGCTTACCTCGCATGCCCTTGTAGAGAAAGGTTATAAAGTAGTGCTCATCGACAAACGCGATGTTGGTCAGGGAAGCACTTCTGCCACTACCAGTATGCTGCAATATGAAATTGATGTATCTCTTATCAACCTTTCAGAAATGATTGGCGAACACGGAGCAGTAACCTGTTACCAGGCAGGAATAGACGCCATTAAAAAAATGGAAAAGCTGGTAAAGAAAACCGGAATTGAAGTAGGCTTCGAAAAAAAGGGCTCCCTCTACATGGCGCATGATGAAAAAGCAGCAACTGATCTTTTCAAAGAATTCGAACTCAGAAACAAATATAAATTGGGCGTAAAATGGCTTTCAACAAAGCAGGTGATGCAACAATACGGACTCGTTTGTTTTGGTGCTATTTTATCCAACACCGCCGCAAGTGTGGATGCCTATAGAATGGCGCACGCCTTGATACAATTGAATGCAGCACGTGGCATGAAAGTATACGACCAAACAACAATCAAAGATTTTCAGCTAAATGAAAATCCAGTAATGATTACTACCACAGATGGATTTCAGTTGTGTTGCAAAAAAGTTATTTTCTGCACTGGCTTCGAAAGCACTGAGCTATTAAAAGAAAAAATTGCTGAGCTATTTTATACCTACGCCTGCGTGAGCGAACAAGCCATCAACATTCCTGCGAAACTAAACAACATATTGGTATGGGATACAGACGACCCTTACTTATATATGCGTACAACGAACGATGGGAGGTTGTTAGTTGGAGGCGAAGATTCAGCGGTAAACTTCCCCTTTTTTCAACAAAAAATAAAAGATAAAAAAGCAAAGAACATCATAAATAAATTAAACCATATTTTACCTTCGGTGAAGTTTATTGAAGATTTTAGCTGGGGTGGTACATTTGGCACTACCAAAGACGGGTTGCCCTATATTGGCCAATCACCAGAATACAATAATGCTTTGTTTGTGTTGGGTTTTGGAGGCAACGGTATTACATTTTCGGTGCAGGCAATGGAAATTATTCCTGCTTTGTTAGAAGGCAAATCAAATGAGCTATCGGGCTACTACAGATTTGGCAGATAGAGGCAAAAGCCAGATTAAATTTAAAAAAAGGATGGTATTTACGTCTATCAGCTTTCACTTTTTTTCAATGAAAGAAATTAATGAATAACGTTTGCTGATATCAAACTAAAGCGGATCATATTTTGATGCTTCTAATTTTACCAACATTTAAAATTGTTTCTACAACACCGTTCACCTCAGATAGGGTATAAACTACCTCAGTTTTGTTGATGCCTATTTTATTGAATAGAAAAATACTGTGCTGGTTGTTAAAGGCACAGGATTTGGTTTACAGAACGAAAACAAAATTTATGACAGAAAATAGCAACCTCCAATTTGTATCCGAAAGGATGAAAGACATTGATTTTTGCATGATGAACACCATGAAGGAAAGTGACAGAGGATTCGACAGCAGGCCCATGAGTAATAATGCCGAAGTAACATTCACTGGTAGTTCGTACTTTTTTACCAGTGACGATAGTGATGTAGTCAAACAACTCAAAAAAAATGATGCCGTATCATTGAGCTTTTGTGGAGCAGATCATGAATTTATCCACCTGGATGGAAAAGCTCATATCTCTACCGAAAAGTCGGAGATGGAACCCTACTGGAACGAATCGCTCACCCAGTGGTTCTTGGAAGGCTTAGATACTCCAGGTATTTGTATGATTTCGATAAACGCTCACGCAATTAAATATTGGCACAATGAAAAAAATATCGAAGTAACACTATAACATTTAAGCGTGGGTCGCAACAAAAACCAAACAATCGAGGGCCGATTCATACTCAGCAAGAGGCAGATTTCCTGGACCTGCTATCAGGTAAAATCATGTAAAAAGAATAACGAATTCTATAAAGTAAAGATATCTACTAACGCCTATCTTCGCATTGGTTTTTCATAGGATATTGGATTTAAACGGGGCCGGATTTTTATCCAGGCCCCTTTTTTTTACTGATGATTCCATATTATTAAATTATTGGAAAAATAGAAAAACATAACCAACACAATGTCTTATCAGCATATTACCGTTCTATCAGAAATTGAACTGCCCTAAACAGTTGCTGCTTCTTTAATGATTAGTCCACCCCAACAAAACAAAGTGGATAGGAACTTGACACACAACGAAACCTACACTTGTTAATTAACCCAATTATGAAAATGAAACTGCTATTTCTGGAGTTGAAAAATATTCGGGTTTCTATGAGTAGGTAGTCCACTAACGCTAAAGGTCGGGGTATCAGCAATGAATGGCTATCTACCCTTCCCCATATTGTAGAAATAAAGTCACACTACAAGTAATTTAATGTAATCAACCAGGCACAGGAGTAGCTTCTGAATTTCGTTTTGGTTAGAAATTATCATTACTACTCTTTAGTTATTGGCTTCGGGTATTTGGCGTCGTTTATACTCGATCCACCATAACCTGTTGCGTACATAGGCACTCTTATTTTAAATGAAAAAGCAAATTCCGCCCGTTTTGATTGTAGCTTAGCCATGCATATATTTAATTTGCACAGTGCCTGATGTAATTTGGCAAGATTTTATTTAGTACTACATCAAAAACTCATGGTTTATTATCTCAAATACGATGTACAGGCAATCTGTAAAAGAATTGTAAATGAGCAAATGAGTAAATCGGGTTTAAAATATAGTTTATTAAATACACACGAATTGGCTTTTGATCAAATTATTACGGAAGAATCACTTGAGTTGCTGAACAGAGGTTTTAACAAATTAGGAATTGAGATAGTTTCCTCAAAGAAAAGTATGTTGGTTCAAAAAATTAAAGAAGCCATAATAGGGTTTGTAAACCTTGAAGATAAAATAGTGCTTTCCAAAACGTCTTCCTATCTTTCTGCCACGCTCAATTATAGTTACAGGTATTTATCAGCTATTTTTTCAGAGGTAACTTACACCACCATTGAAAATTACATCATCCTGCAAAAAATTGAAAGAGCTAAAGGAATGATTGCGGGAGGAGAATTTTCTTTCACTGAAATTGCGTGGAAATTAAATTATAGCAGTGTGGCCCATTTTAGTACTCAATTTAAGAACACAACCGGTCTAACACCCTCTTCTTTTAAAAGAATTATTAACCAAAGGCGGAGAAACATGTTGGAGAATATTATTTCTTAATAAAATAACAACCCGAATTATTTATGCTCCCATTAACAACATATATACTACTCGCCGACGATGACAAAGACGACCGCGAAGATTTTATGGAAGCCTTCAAAAGTATCAGGATGAATACCGAAGTTCAAATGTTCAGGGACGGCATTGAGTTGATGGAGTATCTCAATGAAGTTTCCTTGCCACTTCCACAATTGCTTTTTTTGGATTTGAACATGCCAAAAAAATCTGGCTTAGAATGCCTGACGGAAATTAAAAAAATAGAACGTTTGAAAAACTTAACCGTTGTGATCTATTCTACCTCTTCTTCTGAAAAAGACATCGAAGATACTTTTTTAAAGGGTGCCAATATTTACATAAAAAAACCGGCCCATTTAACAGTTTTAAAAAAGACGCTATCCCATGTACTTAGTATTAACTGGCAATACCAGACTTCGGGACTTAACAGAGATAACTTTCTATTTCAGCTTTAACTTAAAATAAAATCTGCCTGAGACTTCCGCAAAAAAAGGCGCCAACAGAATTTAAAGATAAGAAATGAAACTGCCAGCCTTTTTTTATACTATATAATTGCTGATTTTACATTGACTGCGTCCGCTAAAGGCCGAAGGGTGTTCACTGCCCGATTTTTCAGAGAATCTGATTTCAAACCAACTTCTCTCTCATTCTTTTAACGTTAACTTGGTCAGTACCAAGCATGGCCATCTGTTTTTCAACCATCATACGTTGTTTAGGAGAAAATCTCTTAATGCTATCTGCTAATGCTTTTTGATAATTGCCCTTTACTAACGCTTCTCCATGTTCCGAACAGCTAAAAAGAGGATTATTGTCTTTGCTTCCCAGTGCAGCTTCAACATCTATCCATGCACGAATAAAAGCATTAGATGTGATGGTATCTTTAAACCGCGGAGTTCCTCCCAGAGAAATTACCTCATGTGATAATTCTTCCTTACATTTTTTACTGGTATCAACAAATTCAGCAAACAGTTTTTTAAGGGATTCATCGCTGGTTTCATTTGCTGCGTTGGTGTGTCTGTTAATACGGTCAGTATTTGTTTGTATTAAAGTATTTAATACACCAATAGATTTTTTGTTGTTCATTTTTTTAATTTAAATAATAACTGTAAAGATTGGCATTAAAAAAGAAGATAGTGTTATATGATTTTTCAAAGTATTTATAAGATTAAACAGAGGCCTGGTAGTTAAACAAACCGGGTTAATAAAACGAATGAAGTAGTATAAAAAAGCTAACTTTGAGAGAGTTGATTTCAGCTCCTGATTATTCTTCAAAAAGTCCTTTTCCCGCCAAGTATATTTCTGAATAAATAGAGCGGGGGGAACTACAGCCGAGCATGTTCAAGAGTCATTTTCAGCACAATAGAAGCCTTGTTTTTAAAAACTGAACATAGGATGCATTCTATTTAAAAAGATTTAAAATATTAAAAGGTAATTTCCATTTCTTATTTTTCCTTTTATAAACTTTAAAGCATGAAGAAAACGGTTGCCGTTTCTAAAAAGAAAACGGGGAATATAAAAAATCATACGCAGCCATCCCATATTGTGGCCATTGGTGCCTCCGCCGGAGGATTAGAAGCCATTACTGAATTGTTACAAAATCTTTCTGCCGATACTGGGATGACATTCATTTATGTACCACATTTAAGTCCCGACCATAAAAGTATTCTCACTACAATTCTTTCCAAATCAACTTTTATGAAAGTGCAGGAAGTGACGGACAGAGTTAAGATGGAATCAAATATTTTTTACATCATACCCCCAGATAAAGGCATGACCGTCCTCGACGGACATATTCAGTTAACTCCACGCACCAAGGCACGTGTACTGCACTTACCCATTGATACTTTTTTTGCATCTCTTGCCGCCGTTCACAAAAAAGAGGTGATCGGCGTTGTACTGAGTGGGAGTGCCAATGATGGAACTAAAGGATTATTAGCAATTAAAGCGGAAGGCGGTTTAACGTTTGTTCAAGATGATTCTGCAAAATTTAATAGCATGCCCAAATCCGCCATCAGGGCAGGTGCAGTTGACTTTGTTTTACCGCCAAAAGAAATTGCCGAGGAATTAAATCGCATCAGTAATTATGATCCTGGTAAACTTCTAACAAAAAAACTATCAGAAAACGAAATTCCAAATGCTGACCCTGATTTAAAAGTTATTCTACACCTTTTACTAACTCAAACAGAAGTTGATTTTGGTCATTACAAAATATCCACCATTAAAAGGCGTGTTCTCCGCAGGATGTTGTTGAATAAGATCAGCTCTTTAAAAGAATACGGAGTATTGCTAAAAGAAAAAGAAGAGGAAGTTAGTATTCTGTATCAGGATTTATTGATCAACGTCACTAATTTTTTCAGAGATACCGATACCCATGAGTATTTAAAAAACACGTTGTTTCCAAAATTGCTAAAAACTAAAACCAGCAACGAAAAATTTCGCGTCTGGGTCCCTGCCTGTTCTACAGGAGAAGAAGCATATTCCATTGCTATGAACCTTCTGGAAATACAAGGAGAACAAGATACCAACATACCTATTCAAATTTTTGCAAGCGATCTTAGTACCAACGCTATCAATAAAGCACGTCTTGGCGAATATTCAAAACCAGATCTGGAAATGGTATCGCCTAAAAGGATTCAAAGATTTTATACGAAAACTGGCAGCAAATTCCGCATCGCCAAAGTTGTAAGAGATATGGTGGTTTTTGCTCCACACAATATCTTACAAGATCCCCCCTTTTCGAGAGTAGATTTTATTAGTTGTTGTAACCTTTTTATTTATCTTGATACCACTGCCCAGAAAAAAGCATTGTCTACCTTTTATTATGCTTTAAACGAAAATGGTTATTTAATGCTAGGTAAATCAGAAACCATCGGTGCTTCCGGTCATTTGTTTACCCACATTGATCATAAATTTAAGATTTATCTGAAAAGAAAAAATACGGGTGCTCATAGCTTCCCTTCGCTATTGCCAAAATTGTCCCGAGCCGGTAAAATAGATAAAAAAATCAGTTTGAATTCGGAATCAAAAAATACCTCAGCAACTAGCACCGGATTTGATAAGGATGTTGATTCTATTCTTTTGTCAAAATTTGTTCCAGCAAGTGTAGTGATTGACCAATCAATGGAAATCCTCCAGTTCAGGGGGGAAACAGACCCATTTCTAAAACACCCTACTGGAAAAGCAAGCCTGAACATTTTAAAGATGACCACTCCGGAAATTTCTTTTGAACTGCGGCATGCCATTCCATTTGTATTAAAAACAAAGGAGCCATTTCGTAAAGCTGGCATAGAAGTAAAATCAATTCCTGGCATAAAGTTAGTAACCCTAGATATCATTCCACTTTCACCAGAAGGGGAGGAGCCATTATTACTCATCCTTTTTACAAAACCAGCATTAATAGAAACTTTTTTACAGGAAGGGAAAAGTGGGAAAAACAATCTGTTGG
Source organism: Chitinophagales bacterium (assembly GCA_038249665.1). Taxonomy (GTDB): domain Bacteria; phylum Bacteroidota; class Bacteroidia; order Chitinophagales; family Chitinophagaceae; genus Ferruginibacter. The sequence goes on along the minus strand of JBBSDF010000005.1, from coordinate 77,148 downwards.
CTAAAGATCGAAAAATACAAAAATTAGAAGAAGAATTGGCCACAGCAAAAGCAGATATGCATTCTTTTGCAGAAGATCAGGAAATCTTCGTGGAGGAATTACAAAGCGCCAATGAAGAAATAGTTTCGAGCAATGAAGAACTACAAAGTGTAAATGAAGAGTTGGAAACTTCAAAAGAAGAAATTGAATCTACCAATGAAGAGTTAATAACTACCAACCAGGAATTGCAAACCCGGAATGAATTATTGAATGAATCCTATCAATATTCGGGTGCAATCCTTGCCAGTATTCACGAACCCCTATTGGTGTTGGATAAAGACCTTAGAGTAGTAAGTGCGAGTAAATCCTTTTACAAAAAATTCAACATTGCAGCCAACGAAACAGAAGGGATCCTTTTGTACGATGTAGGAAATAAAGAATGGGATATCCCGGCATTGAGACAGTTGTTAGAAGATATCCTCCCAAAAAATTCTGAATTTAATGATTTTGAAGTCATCCATACTTTCCCGCGACTAGGAGAAAAAATATTACTGCTGAATGCACATCGAATTGTTCAGAAAGTACACCACGAACAATTGATATTACTGGCCATAGCAGATATTACGGACTCGCGTAAAAAAGCGGTAAAACTTATTACAAAAGAAAAAGATCTACTTACCCACCAAAATCAGTTCCTGGAAAAAGCCGTTGAAAAGAGAACCAACGAATTAAAAAAAGCCAATGAAAGGTTAGAGGAAAACAACTTGTCGCTACAAATACTAAACAAAGAACTTCAGTCATTTTCATATGTAGCCAGCCACGATCTGCAGGAACCATTAAGAAAAATACAATCACTTACCAGTCGTTTAATAGAAATGGAGCCTACGTTATCCGATAAGGGAAAAGATTATTTTAACAGAATGCAGGGTGCTGCAGAAAGGATGCAGACACTGATTGAAGATTTACTCGCATTTTCAAGCTTGCACAATATTACAGCAAGGAAATTTATTAAGACAGATCTTAGTGCAATGATTGAAGAAGTAAAAACTGAACTCAGTGAAATGATTGAAGCAAAAAATGCAACAGTTGTGACCAGCGAACTTTGTGATATAAATATCATCCCTTACCAATTTCGCCAGATCATGATTAATCTTATCAGCAATGCGCTTAAATTTTCGAAACCTGGTACTCGTCCCATTATTACCATAAAGAGTAACAACATTCAATATAATAAAAGAAAAATGGCAGCCTTAACGCCATTAAAAGAATACTGCCATATTGTTGTATCAGATAACGGCATAGGGTTTGAAAAAGAGTACGAAGAAAAAATCTTTGAAGTATTTCAAAGGCTTCACGACAAAGAGGCTTATCCGGGCACTGGAATAGGCCTTGCCATTGTTAAGAAAATTGTAGAAAATCACCATGGAGTGATAACTGCCAAAAGCAAATTAGGTGAAGGGTCCACCTTTGAGATATACATACCAGCCTAAGCAAATTCTACACATCTTTGAAGGTTACAGGTAGCAACCGGATCAGCGCCATAAGGATCTGTGCGTTCCCAAAAAAGTTAAGATGATCCAACTATCAGAAGTAATGTTTATTTAAACGTTCGATAGAGAGTAAAATATAGGAATGATTTACTGGCTAAAATAAAAAAAGGACAAGTAGGAATAAAATCCAGCTTGTCCTTTTTGTCGGGATGGCAAGATTCGAACTTGCGACCTCCTGGTCCCAAACCAGGCGCGATAACCGGGCTACGCTACATCCCGAACGGTAAAAGACTTGTATGAGTTTATTGGGAACACTCACACTAATAACTTTAAAAGATCTTTTTCGGAGAGAGCGGGATTCGATCCGCCGCGGCGGATCAGTGTAAACCTTACTTTCTCCAAAGTCAAACAGCTTGCGGAGAGAGTGGGATTCGAACCCACGGTACAGTTTAACCCGTACGACGATTTAGCAAACCGTTCCTTTCGGCCTCTCAGGCATCTCTCCTCTTAACACTAGTTGTTAAGGGGCAGCAAAAATACAATTCAAAAGTATATTACCCAAAACTAAATAGGAAAAGATGGGAATTATTTTTATTTATTGATCCGGATGTCATAAAACCTTTGCCTGCAAAGGGTCTATAAAAAAATCCCGGCCAACAGGCCGGGAACATATCTTATTCGTTTGTTACCTTTTTACTTTTACATAGCTGCCAGTTGCACTTTCTGCTGCAATTCTAACACGCTCTCCTTAAACAAATTGTCGGTATCCATTAAGTCTTTCACCGTTTGACAACTATGAATCACCGTAGTGTGATCTCTGCCTCCAAAATGCTCTCCAATCGTCTTCAATGAGTTCTTTGTAAATGCTTTGCTCAAGAACATGGTAATCTGCCTGGCCTGCACAATTTCTCGCTTGCGCGTTTTTTGTAACAACTTGTCATAAGGCACATCAAAGTATTCGCACACCATTTTCTGGATAGCGTCTATCGTAATTTCTTTGCTGGACGATTTTACAAAATTTCTAAGTACTTTTTTTGCCAATTCTAGGTCTATTTCTCTCTTATTAAGCGAAGATTGTGCCAATAATGATATCAAAGCACCTTCCAGCTCTCTTACATTGCTATTAATGTTATAAGCAATATACTTCACTACTTCTCTGGGCATCTCAAACCCATCATTTTTCATTTTGTTGTCTAGTATCTCAATCTTGGTCTCGTAATCTGGTACTTGTAAATCAGCACTCAAGCCCCAGCGGAACCTGCTGAGTAATCTTTCCTGCACGCCTTCGAGGTCTTTGGGCGACTTATCACTGGTTAAAATAAGTTGTTTACCGCTTTGGTGCAAATGATTGAAGATGGAGAAAAAAGCATCCTGAGATTTTTCGGCCCGGTTAAAAAACTGAATATCATCAATGATCAATACATCTATCAATTGATAAAAATGAATAAAATCATTAATAGCGTTGTTTCGTCCGTGATCGATGAATTGATTGATGAACTTTTCGGAACTCACATACAAGACCACTTTGTTTTGGTGCAATCTTTTTACTTCATTGCCGATTGCCTGAGCTAAATGCGTTTTTCCTAACCCAACTCCCCCATAAATTACTAAAGGATTAAAAGAGGTGCCTCCTGGCTTCTCTGCCACCGTTTTACCCGCCCGGCGAGCTACGCGGTTGCAATCTCCTTCTATGAATGAATCGAAAGTATAGGTATGATTCAGCTGCGAATCGATCTGCATCTTTTTTAAGCCCGGAATTACGAACGGGTTCTTAACAGGATTATTTATAACTAGCGGGAAATCCATTTCATTGTTTGAATATGATTTGTAACCATGGCCCGGCACATCCATCGTAAGAGGTTTATTCTTACTGTTACCACTATCTACCATGATCCTGTATTCTAGCCTCGCTTCTTTTCCTAACTCTCTTTTCAATGTTTTAGCAAGCAACGAAACATAGTGCTCTTCCAAGTATTCGTAAAAAAACTGGCTTGGTACCTGTATGGTGAGCACCTTTTCTTTTAATCCTACTGGTTTTATTGGTTCAAACCATGTTTTGAAATGCTGCCATTCTACAATGTCCTTAATAATTTCTAAACAGTTAGCCCAAACTTTTTCAAAAGTTTTATCCATTTTCTTCCTTAAGCAATTTACATATATTGAGTGAAATTATTTTCTACGGGGTGCCCTTATTCAGAAATAAAAGTTTGTTTCGTTTATTGTGAAAGGACAACGAATATCAAGATTATTTGTTGAAAAAAAAATTTTTTATTCATTTGTTTTTTACAGAAAGAACACAGTATGGACTTTGTCTGTGTTTACCCCCGTCTAACTAGTGCTGTAAAGGGTTTAGGCTGTAATGATGTGGCTTACATCCTTTCCAGTTTCTGTAGAATTAATTTGCTAAAATGATTTTTTTATACACATATTTTTTTTATTCTATAGATTAAAAATGCAAACTTTGCTGCTACATCCCCGTATTCAACTTTAACTGCAAGAGGGAGCAAATTCAAAGCAGAAGGCTATCTCTCAAAAATATTCATTCCGAATACGTTCATTAATCAGCAATTTAAAGTTACTTTTGACCACTTAAAAAGAATTGTATGAGTTACGAATTAACCGGGAAACTGGTAGCAAAATTTGACACGGTGCAACGTACCGAAACATTCAAAACCAGAGAATTTGCTGTAGAGAAATCTGATGAAATTAATGGTAAAACCATTCTCAACTACGTAAAATTTCAATGTGTACAGGATAAAACGGCTATTGTTGATCGCGTAAATATTGGTGATGAAATTAAAGTGTACTTCAACATCAAAGGAAGCAAATGGGACAAAGCAGGTGTAACCAATTACATCACCAATTTGGATGCATGGCGCCTAGAGCAGCTACTGCAGCCGGGTTCCAAAGCCAGTGCCATTGGCAATGAATACATGGAACCACTGGATACTTTTTCTGCTTCTTCGTCTGAGGCAGTCGACGATCTTCCATTTTAATGCTGTATTAAATCATTACATCATTACAAACTTTCTTTAGTAACATGAAGAAAGTTTTCTTTTTTTAGAAATCAACCGAAACATCGAATATTTCCCCTCGAACGAGCTAAATTTTTAAAATAGAACGGAGGCTTTGAATCTCAGTATCAAAAAAAAGTATGCAAAAGGACGTTGTATTAAAATTGCTTCCCGCCGAAGCCGCCAATGATGAAACCATTCGGCAATACATTGCATCAACGGCTGCTACAAAACAATCTGGCATCACGGGCTACAGAATCATTAAAAAATCGATCGACGCCCGTGGAAAACAAGTGTTCATCAATTTGCAATTAACCGCTTTCATCAACGAACCTTTTATAGACCGACCGGTTACCCAATTCTCATTTAAAGACGTAGGTAATGCTGCACACAAAGTGATCATTGTAGGAGCCGGGCCGGCAGGATTGTTTGCTGCCTTGCAATTGTTAGAAGCCGGTATTCAACCCATTATCATCGATAGAGGCAAAGACGTGAAATCCCGCCGAAGAGACCTTGCAGCACTCAATAAAGAAGGTATCATCAACCCGGAAAGTAATTACTGCTTCGGTGAAGGAGGCGCAGGAACTTACAGCGATGGTAAACTCTACACCCGTAGCAACAAAAGAGGAAACATCCACCGCATTTTACAACTGTTTGTACATTTTGGTGCGCCTGAAAATATTTTGTACGATGCTCATCCCCATATTGGCACCAACAAACTCCCGCAAATTATCACGGCCATGCGGGAACAAATCATTGCTTGCGGCGGAAAGGTTTTATTTGATAAAAAACTAACTGGTATCAACAGAGCAGGTGATCTTATCAGCTCTATACATACTGCCGACGGGGAACAAATGACTGCAGATGCTTATGTTTTGGCTACCGGACACTCAGCAAGAGATATTTTTGAAATGCTGCATCAACACAACATTATAATAGAATCTAAACCTTTTGCCCTGGGTGTGCGGGTAGAACATCCGCAAGCACTTATCGACAGCCTTCAATACCACTGCGACTCCCGAGATCAAAACCTGCCACCCGCATCTTACAGCCTGGTAGAGCAGGTAAATGAACGGGGGGTGTTTTCATTCTGTATGTGTCCCGGAGGTATCATTGCCCCTGCCAGTACAGCAGCAGGTGAGTTGGTAGTAAATGGCTGGAGCCCTTCTAAGAGGAACAATCCTTTTGCCAACAGCGGCATGGTTGTTCAAATTGATGGAGCATCGGCCTATGAAGTGTTGCGCAAAAGCTGTCATAAAAATATAGATCCGGGTGACCCTTTACTCATGATGTATTTTCAGCAAATGGTGGAGCAACAAGCCTACCAGGCAGGAGGAGGAAAAATGGTAGCTCCTGCGCAAAGAATGACCGACTTTACCGATCGTACTATTTCTGCAACTTTACCATCCAACTCCTATTTGCCCGGATTAAATGCTGCTGCACTGGATTCTGTGTTGCCTGCTTTTGTGTACGACACGCTCGCTGCAGGATTCAAAGCCTTTGGAAAAAAAATGAAAGGCTTCTTAAGTAATGAAGCAGTGGTAGTGGCAACGGAAAGCCGCACGTCAAGCCCGGTTCGCATTCCAAGGCACAAAGAAGATTTACACCACCCGCAACTCACTAACTTATACCCTTGCGCTGAAGGCGCTGGTTATGCCGGCGGTATTGTAAGTGCTGCCATGGATGGAGAGAGGATTGCCCTACTTCTTCAAAAGAAATTGCTTCACTTGTAATTTTTTTATCACCGTCTATACAAATGGGTATTCGATAGTTAAAAAACCTCCCTACTTTAGTCAAATAAAATAATGAACGATGGATTTACTGGAACTTAAAAATTTAAAGAAATATTTCGCAACCCAAAAAGCCGTTGACGATATCAGCCTGTCTATTAAGGAAGGCAGCATCTTTGGTATGTTGGGTCCGAACGGGGCCGGCAAAACTACGTTGCTCCGCATGATCACGGGTATTTTTTACCCAGACAGCGGCTCAATTTTATTCAATGGCAAAACCTTTGACCCGCAAAATGATTTTAGGAACATCGGTTACATGCCCGAAGAAAGAGGCCTGTATAAAAAAATGAAAATTGGCGAACAGGCCGTTTACCTTGCGCGCCTTAAAGGATTGAGCAATACAGAAGCCACCGCCAAAGTAAAAGAATGGTTCATTAAATTTGAGATGCAAAGCTGGTGGAATAAAAAGGTAGAAGACCTTAGCAAAGGAATGAGCCAGAAACTACAGTTCGTAACTACTGTGCTACATGAACCCAAACTGATTATTTTAGATGAACCATTTAGTGGTTTGGATCCTGTAAATGCCAACCTCATCAAAGATGAAATTTTCAACCTGGCTAAAAATGGTAGCACCATCATCTTCAGTACCCATCGCATGGAGCAGGTAGAAGAAATCTGTGACCATATTGTGTTAATCAATAAAGGAACTAAAATACTCGACGGTTCTGTACACAACGTGAAACAGGAATTCAAAGAAAATCTCTATCAATTAGGAGCTACTACCCTTCCTGAACACATGATGACCTACATTTTTGAAGTGGTGAAACATGAACGAGATAAGGTGCTGTTGAAATTGCAAGACGATGCCACACCCAATGACGTGCTGAAACATTTTTTAAACCAAGGCATAGCTATTCATTCTTTTAATGAGGTATTGCCATCATTAAATGATATTTTCATCAAACTAGTAAATGGCACAGCCAATGCCAGGCAATTTCAACCCCTTCCATAACATTTTATTTCTACCAATATGAGCAAAACAGGTTTAATCATCAGCAGAGAATATTTTACCCGCGTCAGAAAAAAATCATTTTTATTAACTACCATCCTGGTACCCATTGTGATTGTTGCATTCTATGCAGCTATCATTATGATCACGATTAAAGGTGGAACAGACGAAACCAAATTGGCTATTATTGACGAGGCAGGTTTGTTTACAGACAGTTTGTTGAGCCAACAAAAAACCATCAAGGCTTCCGTCATTAAAAATGAAACCGAGGCGAGCTTTACCCCAAAATACAAAGACCAGGGTTACCAGGCATTTTTGTATGTACCAGCTACCAACTTCGACTCCACTAAAAATCTGGTAGTTCACAGTGCTTCTTCCCTTAGTTTAACGAATAGCTTCGCCATTGAGAAGCTGGTGAACAAAGCCATCGAAAACAAAAGATTGATCAATAGGGGTATCGATCCGGAAGTATTCAAAAGCATTAGTGCCAATGTGAAAATTGAAAATACCATTGACAGCAAAGATGGCAGCAAAAAAGGCAGTGCAGGCATTGCTTATGCAGTATCTTTTTTATGTGGAATTCTTATTTATATGATGATGATCATTTACGGAACGCAGGTGATGCGTGGAGTGATGGAAGAAAAAACCAATCGCATCGCAGAAGTCATCGTTAGTTCTGTAAAACCTTTTCAATTGATGTTGGGGAAAATCATCGGCATTGGTGCTGTAGGGCTTACCCAGTTTGCCATTTGGATCATTTTGATGGGCATATTAACGAGCGTTATTCCTTTGTTGGTTCCAGGACTGGCAGAACAAGTAGGTGCGGCGGCTGCGGCTGGTAGTACCGCTGGAAAAGATATGAATATGTTGGCCACTATCACTACGGGCATTTCTTCTTTGCCAATCGCTAAGATCCTGTTCCTTTTTATGTTTTATTTTCTGGCGGGATATTTAACTTATGCCTCTTTGTTTGCAGCCATTGGCAGCGTAGTAAGTGATGACCAGCAGGAAGCCCAACAACTTGTTTTCCCGGTGCTCATGCCCATCATTGTGGGCTTTGTAATCATGACGCAGTCTATCAATAACCCACACAGCTCCTTGGCAGTATTTGGCAGCCTGTTTCCGCTTACTTCTCCTATTGTAATGATGGGAAGAATTACTTATGATATCCCAATGTGGCAACTCATTGTATCGATGTTGTTGTTAGTAGGAAGTTTTCTCTTCTTTACCTGGATCACAGGCAAGATCTATAGAACAGGAATTTTGATGTATGGCAAAAAACCAAGCTGGAAAGAAATGCTGAAATGGGCTTTCATGAAAAATTGAACCTACATGCAATGATGAGTTGGTAACTCATTCGGCAAAAAAAGTTACCGCTGATCCCAAAAATAGGAAAGGGCCGTATCGGATGTTGATATGGCCCTTTGTAATAGGTAAGTAAGATGATTAGATATTTATTCTGATGATATTACAGTGGCGGTTGTGTTTACTGTTGTTATGTTTGTTTCAGTTTCCTCCTCTGTGAAAATGGCGTTGTACATTTCTCCTTTAATATATTTGTACAGCAAAGGGGAGAGTAACAAGAAGCTAATGATTCCCAACCCTAAGAAAAACCCTGTGATAGCATACAATACGCCCGAAGGTTTCGTTTTTCCAAAAGGAGGGTTCGGTTTATCGAGTGTGGCAATAATTGGAGTAGCTTTCTGTAAACGCCATAAAGCATCTTCTCTGTTATTGGCTGCTGCATCTCTTTGACGAACTACCCTGCTTTTATCATTCACTAAATTTTCTTTTGGAATACTAAATTCTATTTTTGAGTTCGGAACAAACAGCGTTGTGTTGTTGAGTCGTATAGCTTGTTGGTCGTATTTTTTCAATATAGCATCTAATGAATCTACTTTTAGCAGCGTAAAATCAAAATCTCTTTTTGCTTTTTTTATTTTTAAATCAATATAAAATTTTGAAATTTTATCAATGAGCATATAACTCACAGGAGTAAGCAATCGTTGGTCTGTGCTGTTGAATACGATCTCCATGATGCCGCTTTTCAAAATCTTTGCAGAAAAACTTTCACTTAACAATTCTGCTCCAACTGCAGCCAGCAACATGGTGTCTGTTGGCTTTTCTATGGGTGTAGAAAGCGTTTTTTTATTTAAGTTATAATTTTCGATCAATAATTCAGCAATCCTTTTGTTTCCAAGTGCTGGCAGCCTTTCCATTACTACTGCTTCTCTGGTGTTTCTACTTACGGCTAATTCTACTATATTAATAGAGGCCTCCTGACTGAAACTTTTTGTGGCATCTGAGCCCCCTAAAAATGTCGTCAAAGCACTACTCGCATTATTTTCGTTTGACGCATTCAGTGGAAAAACAGTGGCTTTTGTGTTGTACACAATTGGAATCGTTTTGGCATAAAAGTACATACCCACGGCACCACCCACGCAACCCAAAAGGATGACCCATTTAAATTTGCCGGCTCTTAAAACCATCTTCCTAATCAGTTCATTTGTAGTCATAGCAAATACCAAATTTTTTATAATGATCGCAGAATAAACGCCGTAATAACAACTGGAATGGTACCTAAAAATATGGATTTGATGGTATCGCCCAGTTCCTGCCCTTCGGGCCTTATGGGCACCACAACAGTGGAGCCTTCTTCTACTTTAGGATAAGTTTTGATGAAAAGAAATGTTTTGGTTCTCCGGCTCTTCCCGTTTGCATAAGTAACGTATACTCTTTTTTTCCATGGCCTTACACCAAATCCACCTGCCTTGTCGATGTAATACATCAAATTACTGTTTTCTTTATCGAAGGCTATCTTTAATGGAGATTGTACCCTTCCCTGAATACTTACAAAAGGATCGATTTCAGGAACAAACACTACATCACCCTCTTGCAGCACAATATCATGTTTGCTGTTCTTGTATTTTAAAGCATTAAAAAGGTCGATACTGACTGGTATATCTGCATTTTTATCAGCGTCTGAAAGACGCTCTAACGTAGGTACGCCAAGTGAATCTAGAAGCGGCTTTTCTATATTTTTTTCTGTTAATAATTCTAATTTGCTTCTGTAAAGGACTGCACCTGATAAATTAGCATTGTCTTTAAACCCTCCTGCTCTTTCAATAAAAGAAGATAACCTTTCAAACTTTGACAATCTCGGATATAGCCCCGGGTATCTTACCAACCCATTGATCTGAACGTTTTGTTGCAATTCAAAGGTTGGATTCTGTCTTACAAATATCTGATCAAATGGCTTTAGTATCACCTTAGCCGCAGCAGTATCCAGCGTCAAATTTGGCTGTATTGCATAAGACCTTACAATCGTTCTGGTAGGCTTGAGTCCTTTTTTGGCGGAATCTATATCTACAATACTAGATATTTCTAATCTTCCAAATTCAGCAGATTGTTTGATACCTCCAGACAAATACAAAAGATCTTGAAGTGTCATTCCACCATATTTTGTATAACGGCCCCCTTTTCTTATTTCTCCAAATATTTCAACAAATTGTGGATCTGCGAATTCATTATTTGAAAACAATTGAACGATATCATTCGATTCCAATATTACATTGCTTTCACTTGCGATGTTGTCGCTCATATCGGTTAAATCAATTTCCAAACGATCTGATCTAAGGTTGGTAGAATCGCCAGCTCCACGGAAAATGTAAGCCCTTGGCAAATAAGTATTTCTGGTTACACCACCAGCACGGTTGATGATGTCGAACAAACGATCCCCTTTTCGGATTTCGTACACTGAGGGATAAGTAATCTCTCCTTGTATCTCCACTTTGTTGCTAATTCCAGGTTTGATGATATCTACCCTTACAATATCTCCGTCTTGCAAAGGTTCATCTACTCCTGCTATCTTTAAAATGGCATTGGCATTAACATCGCGTTGTACTTGTTTTTCATTTTGGGTTCTGATAATCTTCAATGCAGAACCCAATGCATCTGAATTAAATCCACCAGCGTATTTTATCAACGCTTTTACGCCTTCTTCTTTTTTAAGCTGGTAAAACATGGGACGTTTAAACTGTCCGGTTGCCAACACCTTTTTCTCTACAAACCCTACAATCACAAAATCATTATTTTGTAAATAGATATGCTTCCCAAAATCACCTGTAGTAAGGTATTTGTACACATCCAATTCGTCTATAACCTTGCCGTTTCTTTTAATCTGGATGTTTCGGAGATTACCGAAATCGGTAATGCCTCCCGCACGGGCAATCAAATTAAAAGCATTGCTGAAAGCAGATACGGTTAGGATACCTCCTCTATTTACTTCACCCACCACATTTACATTGATGGTTCTGGGCTGCCCTAAGGAAACCGCCAAATTCGTAGAAGTAGGTACAACACTTCTAAACCTTGAAGAGACCACCGAACGCATATTTTCGAAAGTGAGTCCCTGAACATTGATTTTCCCCAATCCTGTTGGAAAAATAGAACCGTCTCTGGCTACTATATATTCTTCCTGCAACTCGGCTGCACCCCACAAAGAAACGATGATATGATCGCCTACGCCAATGGGGTAATCCAAAGGTGGTGTAGAAAGTTCGTTGATGCTGGTGGTGGCTGCATTCGCAAACACGTTGGCACCATAAGTTTTTTTGGGGCTGTATAAACTAGCTGAGATATTGTCGCCTACCAGACTGTCTTTTTCTATTTTATTGTTTTTGAACAACTCCGCATTTTTATCTTTGCCAGTTTCCTTGTTTTTATCTTCCAACAAAGCTCGAAGTTGAGGTTGCGACAAATTTTTAGGATCCAAAATACTCGGCATCCCTTCTGAACCCTCCGGGATTTCGATGGGGGGCTGACAAACTGCTACGAAGGCATTGAAAAAAATGAAAGAGAGTAAAAAAAACTTTAACAAGAATGATCTCTTGGCACGTTGCATTTCGTTGGGAGTTGATGTACAATTATTTAAATCGGAACAAATATAATTTTTTATTTGGAGATAGCTTCAACTAAGGCGTTGTACTCATTCCACACTTCCTTCACAATCTCGGCTGCAGGCTTAATATCGTTGAGCAATGCACTCACCTGGCCTATTTCAAGCTCTCCTTCAGAAAGATCGCCTTCAAACATACCTTTTTTAGCCCTGCCCCTGCCCAACAAAGTTTGCAACATCGCCGCATCTGCGCCCTTCCGCTCGGCCTCCTGCACCTGTTCAAAGAAGGCATTTTTTAGCAGTCGAACGGGGGTTAATTTTTTAAGCGAAAGTTGGGTATCGCCCTCCTGGCTATTGATCACCGCTTGCTTAAAATGTGGGTGGCAGCTTGCTTCATTACTGGCTACAAATCTACTCCCAATTTGCACGCCACTTGCACCCAATACCATGGCTGCCAGCATTTGCCTGCCACTGGCGATACCCCCCGCTGCAATCACTGGTATCTGCACTTTTTCACACACGGCAGGTATCAACACAAAACTGGTGGTTTCTTCTCTCCCATTGTGACCGCCCGCTTCAAAACCCTCCGCAACCACTGCATCACAACCAGCATCCTGCGCTTTTAGCGCAAATTTACTGCTGCTCACCACATGCACCACCTTGATGCCATAAGATTTTAGTAGCCCGGTATAAGTTTTAGGGTTGCCCGCACTAGTAAAAACAATGGGTACGCTTTCATCAATAATGATTTGAATATGCTGATCAATGTCGGGGTACAACAAGGGTACATTTACGCCAAAAGGTTTGCTGGTAGCTTGTTTACATTTCCGAATCTGCTCTCGTAATTCGGCAGGATACATACTGCCACTTCCCAATAAACCCAAGCCTCCGGCATTGCTAACAGCACTGGCAAGTTCCCATCCGCTGGCCCATATCATCCCCGCCTGAATAATAGGCTTTTCGATACCAAACAAAGAAATAATGCTACTGCCTCTTGATAAATTCATGCAATATGAAGTTTAGAAAAATAAAAGTATAAAAATAAAAAGGGATCACATGTCTTGTTTAGCTGGTACTACCCGCCAAATCAATTGCAGTATTATCGCCAATATTCAGGTTCCTGCTAACCCCTTTCACTTCTGCATCACTGCCGATCAGGGAATTGCTGAGAACAATTTCATGCAGATGCGAATACGCACCGATGATAGAATTTTTTAGAATAGAATGATTGATAATGGTATTTTCTCCAATGGCCACATTGGGGCCTATGACCGAATTTTGGATCACACAACCTTCGCCAATGCTTACAGGTGGTATGATGATGGTATTTTGGAAAGAATGCGGCTCGCTGATATTGCCCCCAAACTTCTTCAACAAAATGGCATTCGACTCAAGAAGAGTTTCCTTTTTTCCGCAATCGAACCAGTTAGAAACCTTGAATAGCTTAAATTTAGCTCCTCGCTCTATCATACATTGGAGCCCGTCTGTAAGACTGAACTCTTCGTAACTCCTGATATTTTGATCGTGGATTTTTTGCAGGCAGGAAAACAACAGTTCAGTTTCCTTAATTTTATAGATACCTACCAGTGCCATATTGCTTTTAGGAATAGATGGCTTTTCTACCACCCTGCTAACAAACTGATTCTCCTCAATTTCTGCCACCCCAAAATTTCGGGGATCATCCACTTTTTTTACCCCGAGCATTGAAAAGGGGGATGACATCACCTCTTTTACATCATACTCTGCGATGGTATCTCCCAAAACGATCAACAATTCTTCACCTCCCACCAAGTCTCGGGTAATTTTAATTGCATGGCCGGTACCATACCGTTCATTTTGCGAAACAAAGCTGCAGCGCAACTCCGGGTAATGATGAGTTACGTAGTCTTGAATTTTTTCTCCCAGGTATCCTATAATGAAAATAAAATCCGTGATACCGGCTTCTTTTAACTGATCTACGATTACACTCAGGATGGTTTTACCAGCCAAAGGGATCAGCGCTTTAGGCTGCGTATAGGTGTGGGGGCGAAGTTTGGTTCCTGCACCCGCTACTGGTATAATGGCCTTCATTGACAAAGAAAATCCGCCTTGATCGGAATATTTTGTTGATGACTGTGTATGTTGTACTTATTTTCGGGAGGGTGAATGTACAGAAATAATCGGATACGAAAATCAACAAAAGACTTATACAATTTGGTTCTACAATTTTATGTTTATAATACATGCTGCTTATCTTTGCCATCTAATAATAGAAAAAATGCAAAGAGACACCGAAATTTTTGAATTAATAGACCAAGAACTTCAAAGGCAAAGAGAAGGGATTGAACTGATTGCCAGTGAAAATTTTACCAGTTTACAGGTAATGCAAGCTGCAGGAAGCTCTTTGACCAATAAATATGCAGAAGGTTATCCCGGCAAGAGATATTACGGTGGTTGTGAAATTGTAGACCAGATTGAACAACTGGCTATTGATAGAATTAAAAAAGTTTTCGGCTGCGAATATGCCAACGTGCAACCACACAGCGGGGCTCAGGCGAACGCAGCACTGATGCTGGGTATTCTTCAGCCTGGTGATGGTATTTTGGGGCTCGACCTCAGCATGGGCGGCCACCTTACCCACGGATCACCCGTCAATTTTTCCGGAAAATATTACCATCCTCAGTTTTATACCGTAAAAAAAGAGACCGGCCTCATCGACTACGAAATGCTGGAAGAAAAAGCACGCACGTACCGCCCAAAATTGATCATCTGCGGTGCATCTGCCTACAGCAGGGATATTGATTATGCACGTATCAGAAAAGTTGCAGACGAGATCAACGCATTTGTTTGGTGCGATATGGCCCACCCTGCTGGCTTAATTGCGGCTGGCTTATTGAGCTCTCCTTTCGACCATTGTCATTTTGTTACCAGCACTACCCACAAAACATTGCGTGGCCCCAGGGGTGGCATCATCCTTATGAAAAAAGATTTCGAAAATCCATTCGGACTCAAAGACATGAAAGGAAATACCAGAATGATGAGCAACCTGCTTGATATGGCTGTTTTCCCAGGTACACAGGGTGGACCATTAGAGCACATCATCGCAGCAAAAGCCATTGCTTTTGGAGAATTACTGACCGATGAGTTTAAACAATATATGAAGCAAGTGCAAATCAATGCACAGGCCATGGCCGCTGCGTTGAACATAAAAGGATACGAGATCATCAGTGGCGGTACCGATAATCATTTGATGTTGATCGATCTACGTAACAAAAACATCACTGGCAAAAAAGCCCAGGAAACCTTGGATAAAGCACACATTACTTTGAATAAAAATGCAGTTCCTTATGATGATAAGAGCCCGTTTGTTACGAGCGGTATCCGCATTGGTGTGGCAGCCGTTACCACTCGTGGTATGAAAGAAGCCGACATGCAAACCATAGTAAATATGATCGATAAAGTGTTGATGAACATTGATGACCAACAAATAGTAACTTCAGTAAAAGAAGAAGTAAAAACGTTCATGCAGCAATTTCCGCTTTATCCGGAATTGAACTAAATTATTATAACATGCTTCAAAGAATTCAAACTATTTGGCTTTTACTGGCGGCCGTATTTTCTTTTCTCGGTTTTAAATTTAGTTTTTACAGTGGTGCTTTTGTAGAAACAGGCAGCCCCGAAACTTATAAAAATATTACAGGCATTTCTAGTATTCCATTAATCATTGGCACCACCGCAGTGGGAGTATTGGCCCTGGTCAACCTCTTTTTATTTAAAAACAGACCACTGCAACTCAAGTTGAGCATTGCGGGTATTGCTTTACAAGCCCTGGTACTTTTCTTGTATTACAAAGAAACCAGCGGTTTTGTTAGAGGTACCTTTTCTCTCACCGCCATCGTACAGGCATTGGTACCCTTCTTTTTTTTACTGGCCGCCAAGGGTATTAGCAAGGATGAAAAGATCATTAAAGAAAGCGACAGACTCCGATAAACAAACTAATATAATTCAAAAAAGCCGCTTTTATTCAGCGGCTTTTTTTCGTAAAACTATAGAGTCGATTTGTATGGAAACTTTCTATCCTCTTTTTAAAAGTTATACAAAAATATTATTTGATTAATTTTTGTGCCAATTGTAATTAGAACATAAATAATTCTTTACATTCGTTGCAGATGTCGTTACCAACCTCCCATATCAGCTCCACCTCCAGTACAGCCAATCATGCTGTTACAACAACAATTACTACGACCCGTTAAGGGTTGCATATTCACATATCATCTATTGGGCTCACGCTGTTTTGTAAAAACAAACTTATTCATTCAATTATCAAATCATACCCATGCAGGTACTAAAATTTGGCGGAAGCTCTGTTGCCACCGCAGAAAATATAAAAAAGGTTTTATCCATTGTTTCCCATAGGACTCAAGCAGAACCAACCATTGTGGTAGTATCTGCTCTTGGCGGCATCACAGATTTACTGTTGCAATGCAGCCAATTGGCGGCTGCTGCACAAGAACATTATCAATCAATGTTAACAGACATCGAACAAAGGCATTTGGATGCTGTTCGAGCGCTCATTCCCATCCAACAGCAAAGTGCTGTGCTTAGTTTTGTAAAAACAACCTGCAACGAAATAGAAGATATCTGCAATGGCATTTTTCTGCTCAAAGAATTGTCGGCAAGAACCAAAGATCGTATCATCAGTTATGGTGAATTACTTTCCTCCCGCATCATAGCTGCTGCCATGAATTCGGCGGAATTGGATGCCACTTGGTTGGATAGCAGGGCATTGATTTGCACCAACTCAGATTTCGGCAATGCCTCTGTAGATGTTGTAGCTAGTGATGCCAATATTTTGGAATGTATCCAACAAACCCAGGCATCTCTTTACATTGCACCTGGTTTTATTGCCGCTAACAGTCAGGGTATTGCCACCACGCTTGGACGTGGTGGATCTGATTACAGCGCTGCTATTTTTGCAGCCGCTACCAATGCAATCGTATTAGAAATCTGGACCGACGTTTCTGGAATGATGACTGCAGACCCGAGGTTGGTACCCCATGCCAGAATCGTTCCCAAGATCAGTTACCAGGAGGCGATGGAGTTGTCGCATTTCGGCGCAAAAGTTATTTACCCTCCCACCATTCAGCCAGTCATGAAAAAAGGCATCCCCATCTGGATCAAAAATACATTTGCTCCCAACGACGAAGGCACATTGATTCAGCAGCAAGTGAGTACCTGCGGCAACAGCATTACTGGCATTTCTAGTATCCCAAACATTGCATTACTTAGCCTGGAAGGAAGTGGCATGGTGGGCATACCAGGTTTTTCAAAGAGATTGTTTGCCGCATTGGCAGCAGGCAAAATCAATGTGATTCTCATTACACAAAGTTCGAGCGAACATTCTATTTGTGTTGGCATTGAAGACAACAAAGCTGCTTTTGCCAAACAATTGATCGACGAAACATTTGCAGCAGAAATTGTAACAGGCAAAGTAGATCCACTACAGGTAGAACAACAACTGGCCATCATTGCCCTCGTTGGTGATCGAATGAAAAGTCATACAGGTATCAGCGGAAAATTTTTTAGCGCCCTTGGCAGAAATGGAGTAAACATCAGGGCCATCGCACAAGGTTCGTCGGAAAGAAATATCACTGCCGTGATTAACCAGCTGGATGTAAAAAAAGCAACCAACACGGTTCATGAAGCATTCTTTGAAAAAGAAATCAAAGAGATCCACCTTTTTGTTGCAGGTGTTGGAAATGTTGGATCCAAACTCTTAGATCAAATTCAACAACAGCAAGCGTATCTGTTGAAAAGGATGCATTTGAAAGTAAAAGTGGCAGGAATCGCCAATAGCAAAAAATTTTATTTAAATGAAGACGGTGTGGATCTCAGTCAATGGTCATCCATCTTACAGTCGGAGGGTACCGAAGGAGATATTTTTGATTATGTAGCCAATATACAGCTTAAAAATCTTCGCAACACAGTGTTTGCAGACGTTACAGCCAATGAAACAGTTGCCACGGTGTACGACCGTTTACTCCAAAAAAATAATGCAGTAGTTGCCTGTAATAAAATTGCCTGCTCGGCTGCTTACAACAATTATAAAAAACTAAAAGACTTATCTACCGAATACAATACTCCCTTTTTATTTGAAACAAATGTGGGTGCCAGTTTACCTATCATCGGCACTTTGAATGATCTGCTGCGGAGTGGCGATCGCATTGTTAGCATGGAAGCGGTGTTGAGCGGCACACTCAATTTTGTTTTCAATGAGTATGATGGAAGTAAGTCGTTTGCCACAGTGGTAAAACAAGCACAGGAAGAGGGCTACACTGAACCCGATCCGAGATTAGACTTAAGTGGGAAGGACGTGATGCGGAAGATCATGATCCTGGCCAGAGAATCAGGCGAAATCATGGAGATGGATGAAATAACCAACAATTCTTTTATGCCCGAAGCATGTATGCAAGGGAGTGTTACAGATTTTTATTTTTCTATGGAAGCGCATGAAGCTCATTTTAAAAACATTTATGATCATGCAGCGGCAGCCAATTGCAAATTAAAATTTGTTGCCAGTTTTAAAAATGGGAAAGCCAGTGTTGGATTACAACAAATCAGCCCACAACACGATTTTTATCACCTGTATGGCAAAGACAACATTATTTTATTTTTTACCGATAGATACTCTGCACAACCATTGGTGATTAAAGGTGCGGGAGCAGGCGCTGCCCTCACAGCCTCCGGCATTTTTGCAGACATCATCAGAACCAGTAAATCGTAACCAATCAATATGATAAATATCCCCTCTACCCAACAACGTTCTGTAAAAGTAGCCGCCCCCGGCACGGTGGCCAATCTGGTTTGTGGATTCGATATATTAGGTCTTTGCCTCGATGCCCCTTACGACATCATGGAGGTTCACTTACTAGATGAGAAAAAAGTAATAGTAAAAAGCCTCGATGGTTATCCTTTACCGGAAGATCCGATGCTGAACACCGCAGGTGCTCCTTTAGTGGAAATGCTCGATGAACTTCAAATGGATATTGGATTTGAAGTGCAGATTCAAAAAAAGATCAAACCCGGCAGTGGCATTGGCTCTAGTGCTGCCAGCGCAGCGGGGGCGGTGGTGGCAGCTAATATTTTATTGGGAAATATTTTTACCAAAGAACAACTCGTACGTTTTGCCATGACGGGTGAAAAAGTAGCTTCCGGCGTAAAACATGCCGACAATGTAGCGCCCTGCATTTACGGCGGCGTCACACTGATTAGAAGTATTTTTCCACTCGACATTGTTCCGATTGCTGCCCCTAACCTTTGGGTAACTGTAGTGCATCCGCAAATTGAAGTGCGCACCAGCGATGCACGTCAAATTCTCCGCAAACAGGTATTTTTAAAAGACGCCATTAAACAATGGGGCAATATTGCCGGACTGGTGGCGGGGTTGTTACAAAATGACTTTGATCTGATTGGAAGAAGCCTGGAAGATGTAATCATAGAACCCGTGAGAAGTATTTTGATCCCGGGTTTCGACGAAGTTAAAAACAAATGCAAGGCTGCAGGCGCTTTGGGCGGCGGCATTTCTGGTTCAGGGCCCTCCATTTTTATGTTGTGCAAAGATGAAACAACAGCCCTGGCCGTGCAAAAAGAAATGAAGCAGGTGTATGATGCTATGGCTTTAGAAAACAACACGTATGTAACCAATATAAACACCGAAGGCGTTCGTGTATTGACTTAAAAATATCCGTTGATTCATATGCGCCAACGCTTGCTTCAACACAAATCAACTTCTGCATGAAATATTATAGCACGAATCGCCTTTCTGAAAAAGTAGATTTTAAAATGGCTACTATTAACGGACTAGCGCCAGATAAGGGATTGTATTTTCCAGAATATATTCCGCAACTAGATCCAACATGGATTCAAAAAATAAACGATTATTCAAAAGAAGCAATCGCATTTGAAGTAATCAAACCTTATATAGGGGAATGTATTCCAGCAACCCTTTTACAAAAGATAGTGGAAGAAACGGTCAATTTTTCAATTCCATTGGTGCTTATCAACAATAGCATTGCTTCTTTAGAATTGTTCCATGGCCCTACCTTGGCTTTTAAAGATGTAGGGGCCCGTTTTATGAGCAGGTGCCTGGGTTATTTTGTAAGAGAACAACCTAAAAAAGTAACGGTTCTGGTAGCTACAAGCGGTGATACTGGTGGTGCTGTCGCTAATGGTTTTTTTGATGTGCCCAATGTGGAGGTAATCATTCTTTACCCTTCCGGAAAAGTGAGTACCGTTCAAGAAAAACAACTGACTACGCTCGGAAAAAATATTCATGCGCTGGAGGTAAAAGGTAGTTTTGATGACTGTCAGCAAATGGTGAAAACGATTTTTACGGAGGCAGCGGATTTTCCACAGCTGTTTTTAACGTCTGCCAATTCTATCAACGTTGCCCGTTGGCTGCCCCAGCAGTTTTATTATTTTTATGCATACCAGCAATGGGAAGATAAAAAAAATCCGCCGGTGGTATCCGTACCCAGTGGCAACTTCGGAAATATTTGTGCAGGAATTTTAGCAGAAGCCAGTGGTTTGCCCATTGCCCATTTTATAGCAGCCTGTAATGCCAACGATACGGTTCCTACTTTTTTAAATGGCAATAAATACTTCATTAAAAAAGCAGTACCCACTTTGTCGAATGCTATGGATGTGGGCAATCCCAGCAATTTTGTAAGGATCCTAGAGATCTTTCAGCAGCAATTGCCAAGGCTGAAAGAAAAAATTTCTTCGGTGAGTATCAACGACGAGGAGACGGCTGCGGTTTTAAAAAAAGTGTTTGCGGAATATGGTTATTTATTAGATCCACATGGTGCGGTAGGTTACCTTGCTTTGGAAAAATATCTTACCAACCATCCAACACAAAAAGGGATATTCATTGAAACTGCGCATCCCGTTAAATTTTTTGATGTGGTAGAACCCATCATTGGCCAGCAGATCAACGTTCCAGAAACCATACAAGCACAGCTGCAATTACAGAAAAAAGCTATGATGATAGAAAATGATGCAGCAGCACTGCGGGCGTATTTAGAGAAATTATAAAAGTTTCTAAAATGAAATCTATTTACTTTTTACAAAAACTTTGCAGTGTAACTATTTTTGATTTTTTTCAATTCAGCCGGCTTGCCCGCAAAGACCAGGTTGCCGCCGGCATCGCCAGCTTCGGGACCAAGATCGATGATCCAGTCGGCACTCTTCAACACATCCGTATTGTGTTCAATTACTAAAATAGAATGGCCCTGTTCAACCAATGCATTAAAGGAAGCTAACAGTTTTTTAATATCATGAAAGTGCAAACCTGTAGTTGGCTCATCAAAAATAAAAAGGATATGTCCCTGTGCTTTCCCTTTACCCAGAAAAGATGCCAGTTTCACCCTTTGTGCTTCTCCTCCGCTAAGGGTATTAGAGGATTGTCCCAGCTTTATGTAGCCTAAACCAACATTGCTTAAGGGTTGTATTTTATTTGCTACAGACACACCATCCTTATTTTTTTGATCCGCATTAAAAAATTCGATGGCTTCATCAACTCCCAACTCCAGCACATCGTAAATATTTTTACCCCCATATTGTACATCCAGCACTTCTTCTTTGAATTTTTTGCCGCCGCACACATCACAAAGCAAATGCACGTCTGCCAAAAACTGCATCTCTACCAATTGTTCTCCTTCTCCTTTACAAGCATCACATCTTCCACCATCTACGTTAAAAGAAAAATGTTTGGGCATAAAACCGCGCATCTTACTAAGGGGTTGCTTAGAAAACAAATCACGTATTTCGTCATAAGCTTTGATGTAAGTAACCGGGTTGCTTCTGCTACTTTTTCCAATAGGATTTTGATCTACCATTTCAATCTGGCTGATGTAATCCATATCACCTTTCAAGGCCTTGAACAATCCTGGCTTATCGGTGCCCTCCCCTTTTAATTTTTGCAGGGCAGGGTATAAGATTTGTTTCACCAAGGTTGTTTTGCCACTTCCACTTACACCACTCACCGCACACAAAACATTGAGGGGAAATTCTACTGTGATATCTTTTAAATTGTTTTGTCTGGCACCTTCTACCGTGATAGACCGAATCCATTTGCGTTGGTTTTTCGGCACTTCAATAGACAGTTTACCGGATAAATATTTACCCGTCAAGCTTTCTTTATTGGCAACAATTTCATCATAGTTGCCCGCCGCTACTACTTCGCCACCCAAATGACTGGCCAGAGGGCCCATATCAATGATATGATCTGCTTCGCGCATCATGAGCTCATCGTGTTCCACCACCACCACAGTATTGCCCAGATCTCTCAGCTCTTTTAGCACGATAATCAAACGCTCGGTATCTCGACTGTGCAGCCCGATGGATGGCTCATCTAAAATATACAAGGAGTTGGTAAGGTTGCTTCCCAAACTTCGGGTAAGTTGAATGCGCTGGCTTTCTCCGCCACTGAGCGAATTGGCTAGGCGGTTCAACGTGAGATAACCAAGTCCCACCTCGATCAATGTTTTGATGCGATGGTTAATTTCGATTAAGATCCGCTTAGCTACTTGTTCATCGTATGCACTGAGTTTAAGTTTCTCAAACCACACTTTCAGATCTTTGATAGGCAACTCACACAGTTCACCAATATGTTTACCACCTACTTTTACGTACAAAGCTTCTTTGCGCAATCGATATCCTTTGCAGACGCTACACTTTGTTCTGCCTCTATACCTGCTTAATAAAACGCGGTATTGTACTTTGTATAAATTTTGTTCTACTTCTTTAAAAAAGTCGTTGATGCCATTTACATGTGCATTGCCTTCCCACAAATCGTTCAATTGTTTTTCTGTAAGATCCATGATGGGTTTGTGTACAGGGAAATCAAATTTTTTGGCAGCGCGAATAAAGGCTTCTTTCCATTCCCCTAGCTTTTCGCCTTTCCAGGGGGCTATGGCACCTTCGTATAGGCTTAACCGTTTATCGGGAATGATCAGTTCAGGATCCAACCCCAGAATCTGCGAAAAGCCTTCACAAGTGGGGCAGGCACCAAATGGATTGTTGAATGAAAATAAATTGGGAACAGGTTCTTCAAAATTCATTTCATCCAATTCAAACTTATTACTGAAATGTATTTTTTTACCGCCGTTCACTTCCAGGTAAATAGATCCTTCTCCTTCATAAAATCCTGTGTTAACTGAATCAGCTATGCGATGAAGATCATCTTCATCAAAATCTTTTTTTACCAATCTATCAATGAGAATATAGGCATTGCCGGTGTTAGTATGTTTTTCTTCTTCTAATATATCTTCGATGCGCAACACATCTTTTTTTAATAGCAACCTGCTAAAACCTTTTTGCAACAAAATATTCAGTTCTTCTTTTACGTTTCGATTGGCGTGATTTTTAAATACTGAAAGAATCAGAATTTTATCGCCTTCTTTGGTTTCTTGAATGACTTTAACCACATCAGGAACATCGTCTTTTTTTACTTCCCGGCCGCTAATTGGCGAAATGGTTTTTCCGGCTCTTGCAAACATCAGGCGGAGGTAATCATATATTTCTGTCATGCTGCCTACCGTACTCCTTGGGGTACGGGTAATCACTTTTTGTTCGATGGCGATGGCCGGGCAAAGTCCTTTAATATAATCTACGTCTGGCTTGTTCATTCTTTGCATAAACTGTCTGGCATAAGCACTCAAACTTTCTGCATACCGCCTTTGTCCTTCAGCAAATAATGTGTCGATGGTAAGGGAAGATTTTCCTGATCCTGATACACCTGTAACAACAATTAATTTGTTTCTGGGTATGGTAACACTAACATTCTTGAGATTGTGAACCCTTGCGCCTATAATGTGGATATTATTATCTGTAGTAATGGCCACTGGCTTTTTTACTAGTTTCTTTGTAGTACTTGTTTTACTCATTATCACAAAATTACACTAACACAGCCAGTTATGTTTTTGTTGTGAAAGTTTTATTAAATAAGGGTGTAGTAATCTTACGAATCGTACAATTACGATACCTTAGTATTACTACTCAATTTTAAAAATATTGTGCAAAATAGTTTGGTGGTATGAATTTTATCTATACTTTCACAGTCCAATATCCAATAAACGAAAAGCCAACAAAGCCTATCTATTAGACTTCTACGCGGTTCAACTTATTGGTTACCTAACAACTTTAAGTCCTAAACCATCTAAACTGTAGAAGTTATGAAATGCCTTAGCAATTTAACTGACCAACAGCTTGTTCACCTTTACATGAACGGCGACTCTGATGCCCTTGCAACCCTTGTAATTCGTTACAAAGACAAAATCTACACCTCCATTTATTTACTGGTAAAAGACAAATATCTTGCAGAAGATATCTTCCAGGATGTGTTTATCCGTATCATTGATACGCTTAAAACCGGCCGCTACACCGATGAAGGAAAATTTCTTCCATGGGCGATGCGCATTGCACACAATCTTTGTGTAGATCATTTTAGAAAAGTAAAACGCAGTCCTTCTATCAAAACAAGTGATGACCGCGACATTTTTGAAGTATTAAATTTTTCAGAACCAGGGGCAGATCAACGCATGATGGCTGAACAGAGCCACGAAAAAATCAGAAAAATGATTGATCTATTGCCTGAAGACCAACGTGAAGTAATCATCATGCGCCATTATGCTGATTTAAGTTTCAAAGAAATATCTGCTTTAACCAAATGCAGCATTAACACTGCACTAGGTAGAATGCGTTATGGTTTGATCAATTTGCGCAAAATGATGACCGAAAAACAAATCGCCCTATAATATTACAATGGTTCTTTAACCCCCCAATAAAAAGCCTCATCCTAATCAGATGAGGCTTTTGAATGTTTAATAACTCCTTATCGATTCTCTTCAAAGGCTTTTAATCCAGCTTCTAACCATTTTAAATATTCAACTTCATCGTTCACATAACCAACCGGATGGTGCATTAATTTTTCTTCTGTGTTTACTATCGCATACCATGGCTGCGCATTGTTTCTAAAATTCTCTGTTTCGAAAGTAGCCCACTTATCCCCCACAGTAACGATCTCTTTTTTAACTCCATCTTTAGTGGTGTAAGTAAATTGTTTTTCTATGGGTAATTCCTTTTTATCATCTACATACAAAGAAACAATGATGAATTTTTCTTTCAGCAGGTTGTACACCGCTGGTTTCGTCCAAATATTTTCTTCCATCCTTCTGCAGTTTACACAGGCAAAACCGGTAAAGTCGATCAGCATAGGTTTGTTTTGTGCCTTTGACATCTTCAGCCCTTCTTCATAATCTCTGGTACAATTGAGATCCAAAATGCAATCAGATGCTTTGTGATAAATACTGTAATACAGGGGAGGCGGAAAACCACTGATGAGCGAAAGATTGGCGTATTTGGTATTGGTAACGCCTGGCACCAGGTATAAAGTAAACGCGCCAACAACAACGGCCAGAAACTTTCTAAATGGGTGGAGCTTTTTGATGGGTGAGTCATGGCTAAATTTTATGAGCCCAAACAAATACAAAGTAAGCCCTGCAAAAACGATGATCCAGATACCGATAAACACTTCTCTTTTCAAAATACCCCAGTGCATCACGAGGTCGGCGTTGGATAAAAATTTTAATGCCAATGCCAGCTCTAAAAATCCGAGCACTACTTTCACGGTATTGAGCCAGCCACCCGACTTTGGCAATGAATTTAACCAATGTGGAAACAATGCGAAAAGGGCAAACGGAAGCGCCAATGCCAATCCAAAACCGCCCATACCTGCGGTTAATTGCCAGGCACCTCCATCGGCTGTTAACGATCCTGCCAACAGAGAACCCAATATCGGACCTGTGCAGGAAAAAGAAACCAATGCCAATGTAAGGGCCATAAAAAATATGCCCGCTAAATTTCCAACCCCCGCTTTGCTATCTACACCACTGCTCAAACTTCCAGGCAGTGTGATCTCATACAGGCCGAAGAAAGACAAAGCGAATGCGATGAATATTACAAAAAATAACACATTTAGATATGGGTTGGTAGAAATATTATTCAGAATTTCAGGATTGAGACTCTGAATAAAATGAAAGGGCGCACTCAATAGTACATAGATGAAAAATATAAAGAAACCGTAGGTAAAGGCATTTTTAATGCCTGATTTTCTGCTTTGCGATTTTTTGGTAAAAAAAGAAACCGTCAAAGGAATCATGGGAAACACACAAGGAGTGAGCAATGCCACTAACCCGCCCAAAAAGCCGAGAAAAAAAATGGTGCCAAGCCCCTTCGATTTGGTATTGATATCCGTAGAAGGATCATCAGCTTTGTAGCCAGTTACCGGCTGGTCAACGTTGATAGTAGGAATCAATATTCTATTGGCATTAGCAGGTACAGCCGAACCATCTAGAGCAATGCGTAGTTCCTGCACTTCAGGAATAAAATTATCTGCTAAGCCTGTTTCATAGCCGATGCTAAGTTTGAACAATGGTGGAACTTTACCCAATACGGTGATGGGTACCTCTACCACCAAATCAGCAATGGCTACATTTTTTGTTTTGCCATCAAACACCACATCTTTAATATCCCGGTATTGGGCATTAGAGGAAGTATTGCCAATTTTTACATTGCTATCCAGCGACTGTATTTGAATTCCTGCAAGACCTTCCACCTCGTCTGCCTTGGCATATACATGCCAGCCTTTTTTAATGGTGGCTTTCAGGGTAATTTGGTAAATGCCCGATGTGGTTGTAGCGGTAGTTGATTCCCACACCACATTGCTGCTATCTTGAGCGAAACCGTTTAAGGAAAGAAGAAAAAAGGAAACACATGTAATTACGTTAGAAATTGAGCGCATGTTAGATTGTTTTATAAAAAAATCCCGATTTAATCGGGATCATACTATCAGCTTAGACGATTATTTTTCATTAACCTTAACGGAAAAAGGAATTTCTTTTGGAGGAAGACACTTTTTGTCGTTACAGACCATAAAAGTTACGGTTCCTTTTACCACAGTAGTTGCGGTTGATTTCAATTTCACTCTTTGCACGAAGTTTACTTTGGTACTGTAAAATTTCAAAACAGAGTTGAAGTTTTTGTCATATTCTTTTTCCAAAGTACCTACCTCCTTTACCTTGCCATCCAATGTTAGCAATGGATTTTTTGCAAAAGAAAACGTAGTTGGTTCAGGCCCTTCCCCGGCATCTTGTGCGTATACATGCCATTGGGGGGCAATGGTGGCCGTTACGTAAACATCGTATACTTTGTCCGATACTTTTTTAGCGGTGTAAGTCCAGGTTACCGGATTTTCAATTTGAGCGGAGGCGGTGGCCACCAAAAAGAGTGCTGTGATGGCTGCGTATAATTTTTTCATGATTTGTTGTTTCAATTTTATATTACAAAGCTATACAACTAACGTGCTGATTGCTGTTAAAGGTTGTTAATAAAACCCTTACGATATGCCAAACAAGTGTTGAAATACTTGTTTGCCATCGGTGTTGTGCAGTTGATCGCTACAAGCCCTTTCGGGATGTGGCATCATACCAAATACGTTTCTACTTTCATTACAAATTCCTGCAATGTTCAGGCCTGCGCCATTAGGATTACTATTTGCATCCGTATCTCCTTTTTCGGTACAATAGGTGTATACGATTTGTTTGTTGGCTGTCAGTTGTTGCATCACTTCTTCAGAAGCATAAAACCTTCCCTCTCCGTGAGCAATCGGAATTTTAAGTGCGGTTCCACCGTCATTTTTTATAAACACATTTTTACAAATAAATTTTTGGTTGGCGTTGCGTAGTAAAACGCCTGGCAACAAACCACTTTCGCAAAGTATTTGAAATCCATTGCAAACACCCAGTACTTTTCCGCCATCTTTGGCAAATGAAACCACGCTTTGCATCATGGGGCTAAAGCGGGCGATAGCACCACAACGCAAGTAATCCCCGTAGCTGAATCCTCCGGGTAATATGATGCAATCATCGGTGGTAAACTTACTGATGTCTTTGTCTTTGTGCCAAAGCGGAATCACTTCCTGCTTCATATCATTTTTAAGTGCTTCCATCATGTCTCTGTCACAATTGGAACCGGGAAAAACTACTACGCCAAATTTCATTGTAAATTAATTTATCCATTTAAGCGCTGCAAAAGTACAACAAAGGCAGCATTTTACCTTACAAAATAAGCAATAGCCACGCTGATGGCCACCATTCCCCAATGAATGACAAGTGGAAACCACTTTTTATCGGGGTAAAAAAAGGCACTGGCGACAATCAAAGAAGCAGGTACTGCTGCCAAAATCCAACTGCTAAAACTGTTGGTACCGTTCAAAAAGGGAACCAATGCTGCTACCACCAGATATAGGTACACCAACTGCCAGCTTTTGCGAACCTGTACAATTTGGCGACGCATATTGCTTTGTATAAAAAATAGACCCAATAACATGGTTATTAATACCAATATAAGTGTTGCGGATGCCCATTTGGTTTCAAAAAATCTTGGAACAGACAATACAACGTGTGGCTTTATAAAAGTATTCCATTGGCCGGTTAAAAATAGCCATGCTCCAAAAAAATAAAAAGCGGTGGCCAAACCCACCAAACCAATTAGCCATTCATTTAACCGGAAGGGCCGTGTGATGGCCAAACCTACTATAAACAAAAAAGAAAATGTGATCGCAGGGTAGTAAAAAAAAGTAGCCAATCCAACCACCAAACCAATATTGTATAGGGTACTTTTTGCAGCGGTGTTGTTGTGGAGCGAACAGAGTTTGCTCCATACCCATATCAGTGCCGTGTTTACCACCAAAGCTGCTGAGAGCGAGAACCATTCGGCAAACAGCGAGGTAATGAGCAGGTAACTCATACCCGTGAGGTAGTTAGGCCTTTGCAGCATTCGCTGGTTGTTAACGACGGTATTAAAACTAACTGCCTGCACGTATAAAAGAACAAATGCAATGATGCCGTAAATGATAGGAGCGCCAACGAACACTGTTTTACTCCACGCTACGAAGGATCTGTAAATAAAAGCATCGGAACTCTGTACAGGAGGCACAAGAGGGTATAAAAAGAGCGGTAACTTTAGCAGGATGCCATATAACAAGAGCCCAAAATTGTTAGTAGGATTATTTGCTTTGAATATTCCTGTCACTACATGCTATGGTTGATGAGTTAAAATTTTTTACCCTGCAAAAATGAACAATTAAACAGAAGGTAAAAAATTTAAAACTGCCGTTTTTTAGAATTCGATTTTGGCAAAAGAAATATTCCCCCTGTAAACCGCCGGCATAATG
The DNA here is from genome assembly GCA_038249665.1 of Chitinophagales bacterium. Classification (GTDB taxonomy): domain Bacteria; phylum Bacteroidota; class Bacteroidia; order Chitinophagales; family Chitinophagaceae; genus Ferruginibacter. The sequence continues at coordinate 47,757 of JBBSDF010000005.1, read as the reverse complement.
ATTTCTTTTAATCCCACCTGCTTACTGAGCCTTGGCATAAACATGTAGCCGGCTTCTCTGCTTTTGAGTGTTGGGTAACGGTAGAGTTTACCATAGGTTGAAATGCTTTGGTTACTGATGATCTGGGCATTTTTTTCTTTTTCGATGTATAAAAAATTGACCTCGGAACCCACATTCATGGTGCCATAAGATAAATAGCTGTCATCATCATCGTCAGATTGCTTCTTTAAAATAACGTTGCTCCAGTTGAGGTTTAAGGAGCTATCAAAACTCACCACAAGAATATTATCATAATAGTAACGGGTGCTATTTGTATTGTTGAACGAATTAAAACGGTTGTACCGATTAAACGGGCTATTCCAATTGTAAAAATCATCGTTGAACCCGAAAGGCGAACCATACAAATAATCCCATCGGTTCCAGTTATTAAAATTGCCAATCGATTGGGAAGCGAAATCCTCCGCTATCAATACAAATCCGCCGTCTCTTCTTACAAAAGTATTTTTAAGAAAAAGATTATCGAACGCCGTTCTATATTGTGAAGGATTGATCTTTGTCCGAAGTGTATCATCAAACCTATTGAACTTGAAACGAATGCGTTCTGTTGATTTATCTACGAATACAGAATAAAGACCTTCGATACTGCCTCCTCTTTTATCTTCGAAATAAAAAGCGTTGAGAATATAACTGTTATTGCGGTTATCTACTTTGATTTGAATATCGTCAATGAACTTGTTTTGCAGATCGATGGGAGTAGCTTTAAACGTGTTCGACTTAAAAACATTGGTCACAATTTCGAGTTGACTTACATTTTCCCTGTTATTTTTTTTGATTTCACGCGTTAAAAAAATGGAACCATCGTTGGCGATTTGTATTGGACTGAACGCTTCCCTTCTGTTGTCAAATTCGACCACAGACCTCGTACTATCCAGCATTTGTAAAGAAGGATTGTATTGTTTGGTCACCAGTGTTAGTTCCTTCTCTTTGTTCTGGATTTTGTAGATCAATATCCGCTGTTTGTCTTCACTAAAAGTAGTATTGTAAACCCCACTTCCGGAACGGGTTCCAACTCTGGTGGTATCGATTCTAACGATCTCAGAAATTTTTTCGCCCTTTGCGTTTAGTTTCACGGCATCACAAACCACAATGCCATTGACTTTGTATTGATATATCATGAGAAAGTCGTCGGCATAGGTGACAAAATCTACGTTAATAATTTTTTCGGGAACGTATTTCATTCGCTCATTGCTCAACTCCCTCATGTCTTTGTCGAAGACCTGAATAATATTTCGCCAGGCAATATTTTTGAATACGATGTAATTAGGGCCTACCTTACCGAGTATTTCAAAATTCGTTTCTCTGGCACTTTCGTTGTGCCTAACGCTATACGTAATTTTTTGCGCGGCGACGCTGCTGAATATAACCAGGGAAATAATTGAACAAATGAATATCTTATTTCGTTTCATGCTTCCATACATTTATATAAAATTACGAATAATTACCAGTAGCCGTTTTATAAAACAGTGATTACAAGATGAACGAGTGAAAGTTTTTACATAAAAACAACAGTATGCAAACAGTACTCATCACCGGAGGTACCGGTTTAGTTGGCAAAACCTTGTCCAAACAACTGATAGCAAAGGGCTACAAAGTAATTGTTCTCACAAGAACCGCACCTACAAAAGCTTCGGGCGTTGAAATTGAATATGCAGTATGGGATGTTAAAAAACAAACGATTGATGTAAATGCGGTACAAAAGGCCGACGTGATCGTGCATTTGGCGGGGGCAGGTGTAGTAGACAAAAGGTGGACTGACACCTACAAAAAAGAAATTCTGGAAAGTAGAACCAAGAGTAGCCAACTGCTGATTGATACATTAAAAAATAATCCCAATAATGTTCAAACCATCGTGAGTTCTTCTGCCATTGGTTGGTATGGCGCAGACAAGCAGGAAGGATTTGCATTTACGGAAGAAGACCCGGCAGATACAGGGTTTTTAGGTGTAACCTGCCAATTATGGGAGGAAAGTATTGAACCAGACCCTTCTCTCGGCATCCGGTTGTGTAAACTAAGAACTGGTATTGTGCTGAGCAATGACGGCGGGGCATTGGCAGAATTTAAAAAACCCATTCGGTTGGGTGTGGCGGCTATTTTAGGCAGCGGCCAACAAATGGTGAGCTGGATACATGTAGCCGATCTATGCCGTATGTTTATTTTCGCCATAGAAAATCAAAACATGCAGGGGAGCTACAATGCCTCAGCACCTACTCCGGTTTCCAACAAAACTTTAACTTTGAGTCTTGCTAAAGCGATGAAAGACAGTTTTTACATTCCGCTGCACGTACCATCTTTTGTATTAAAGATAATGCTGGGAGAAAGCAGCGTAGAAGTGTTAAAAAGCACCACGGTTAGTGCCAGAAAAATTAAGGAAGCTGGCTTCACATTTTTGTACCCAACTATTGATGCCGCCATCAATGAATTGGTTCGCAAATAATTTACAGATCCGTTTTGATGAAACGTCTTCTGCTGAAATAAACAAACAAAACAAGATAGGCCAGGGCAAAACCCAACACTACCATGGTATAATCTGTAGGTAGCACGTTTTTGGCGAGCGATTTAAAATTGTTTTCAGGAAAAGTAAGCAACCCATCCGATGCATTCATCGGAAGGTAGTCGCCCATACTACCCAAGTCGATACCATTTTGAGCCTTCAGCTTCAAGCCCCAAAGATCGAGGAGCTGAGATACGATATTTTCGGCACCCAAATAAATAAAGAACAAGCCAATGGCGAATCCCGTTCTTCTGATCAATACGGCTACGAGTATAGCAATCATATTGTAAGAAAGCGATTTTAAAAAGAAAAATCCTACGTGGGAAACACCATTCAAAGAGAAATCGGTTTTTGAAAAAAGGCCAAACACCAGTGCGGAGATGATCACCATCAAAGTGCTCAGAACAGTGGTGATGAAAGCCATGGCAATTTTTACTTCAATAAATTGTTGCCGGCTCCATCCGTCAATCACGTTTTGTCTGCTGGTACGGTACGTAAATTCATTGGTCACTAAAATGATGACGAGCAATGCGGGCAATATCAACAAAAAGCCAGTAGCATAGCTGGTAGTTTGCCAGGTATTCTCGAAACTGTAAGGATTAAAACTTCCCATCATGCCTACCGCATTTACATTTTCAACTACATTTTTATTAAATACGTACACGATGTAGTTGGTGAGTAAAACTCCTATCAAAAAAAAGATACTGAGTACTTTGAAGGCGGTATAGTTTTTTATTTTCAGCCATTCTGTTTTAAGCAATTGTTGCATATCATCAATTTATCTTTTGAATAAAGGTTAGTTAGTGAGCTCAAAGAATTTTGTTTCCAAACTTTTCTTTTTCAGGTGAAGCATTTCGAGACTAATGCCATTGTTGAAACAAAAAGTATTTATGGCATCCAGCTTTGCTGTGCCTTGTGGAAAATAGAGTAGAATGGCTCCATCTTCCCGTATTTTTTTGGTATAGCCTGAAAATTGTGCCAACACTTCATTTAGCTGATCCAGATTGGCAGCTCCCAACTCTACGATATCTTCATGCACAAAAATATCATCCACATTACCCGACGCCATAAGGGTTCCTTGCTTTAAGATGGCTACGTGGGTACAAACTTTCTCCACTTCATCGAGCAGGTGACTGGCCATGATGATGGTTATCCCTTCTTTCGATAATTTTTTGATAAGCGTACGAATTTCAGCTATCCCAACCGGATCCAATCCGTTGGTAGGTTCGTCCAATACCAACACATCCGGATTGCCCAGCAAAGCAGCACCAATGGCCAAACGCTGTTTCATGCCGAGCGAATAAGAACTGAAAGGAGAATTTTTGCGTTGGGTAAGATTGACTAATTCTAATACTCTGTCAATATCCTCTTCTCCCCGGCCTTTAATGGCTGCCGTAATTTTTAAATTTTGTACGGCACTGAGGTAATGATAAAAATTAGGCGTCTCCAATAAAGTCCCCATCTGTTTGCGGTGGGCATCGGTAGGCGTTTCGCCAAATAAACGAAAACTTCCGCCAGTAGGTTTTAGAATACTCATAACGATACCCAGCAAAGTTGTTTTACCACTTCCGTTTGGTCCTAGAATTCCAAAAACAGCACCTTGGGGCACTTCGAAACTAATTCCCTTCAGGGCTTTGATAGGGCCATAGTTTTTCGCAAGATTATCTACGTTCAGTATTGCCATAGTAATTAATTAATTAATGCGGGAAGTTATAGGAAAACCAGCATCTGGTGAATTTTTATATTACCAGTGGTATTGACACATCTCATTTGGGGTGGACACGCTGTATAAACTACCGGAATAAATATTCATTTGATCAATGAAAGCGGTGCAAAAATTCAATAACGGTCATCTTTTCAATCCTTCCAACACGGTTACCAGACCCGACGGAACCTTTATGGCTACTTTTTAAAAACGCCTTCTTTTTTCGGCAAACAGTTTAGGGTCACACAAGATGCTACTTTTGAAACAGAGGAAGAACGACGCATTCATCCCGGACTCGTGATGATGGCTTTGCCCGAAAGAATAAAAGGGTAAAAAATACCATCCCAATCAGGTTATAAAAACCCGGCAATCAAAATTGCCGGGTTTTTATTTTATCGCATTAATTGCGAAGTGGTTTGCCTGTTTTTAAAACAGACTGAATTCGCTCCAAAGTTTTCTTTTCTGCTGTTAGACTTAAAAAGGCTTCCCTTTCCAGATCGAGCAGGTATTGTTCGCTTACCATGGTTTGTTCACTCAAATCGCCTCCGCACATCACATAGGCTAATTTTTTTGCTACGGTTACGTCGTGGTCAGTTGCATAATGGCCGCGCCACATGCCATTGATGCCTGCAAGCATGGCACCCAGTGCAGAGCGGCCTAGCACTTTGATATCATTTCTTTGCACAGGCATCACGTATCCATCTTCGTACATAGTAATTACGGCTTGTTTAGCTTCTGCGATCCTCCGTCCACCATTGATGCTTACTGCGTCTATGCCTTTGCGATAGATGCCCATCTCGAAAGCTTCGTAGCCTGATGTGGCTACTTTAGCAGTTGCGATATTTAAGAATCTGTTGGTGAGGGTGATGGTTTCCGGTTCTCCCGGATGCATTTCATCAGCGGCCCGCAACACGAACTCTTTGGTACCGCCACCACCAGGTATTACGCCGATACCCACTTCTACCAATCCAGTATAGGTTTCTGCCGCTGCGATTACTTTATCTGCATGCAAACAAATTTCACAACCTCCGCCCAATGCTAGCCCGTGAGGAGCCAGCACAACAGGGATGGAGGAATATCTTACCCTCATCATGGTTTGCTGAAACATTCTGATGGCCATGTCTATTTCATCATAATCCTGCTCAATGGCCAACATAAAAATCATGCCCACATTGGCACCCGCACTAAAATTGCTGCCTTCATTGGCGATCACCAACCCTTTGTATTTATCTTCTGCCAGTGCAATAGATTTTTGAATTCCATCCAACACTTCACCTCCAATGCTGCCCATTTTGGTGTACCACTCCAGACCTAGTACATCATCGCCCAAATGATAAGTGCGACAAGTACTGTTTTTCCAAACAGTTTGATTGGCAAAGTTTTTCATCACAATAAATGCTTCCCCACCAGGCATTGTTTTGTAAGATTGGCTGTTTACATCGTAATACAATCGTTTACCATTTTCTACTTTGTAAAAGGATGTTGCGCCCGAAGCAATCATATCATCTACCCATGTAGCAATGCTGTAACCCGCTGCTTTCATGGCTTCGGTGGTTTTTACCACACCCAAGGCATCCCAACTTTCAAAAGCACCGATCTCCCATCCGAAGCCAGCCATCATGGCATCATCCACACGGTACACTTCGTCGCTGATTTCTGGTATGCGGTGAGAAATATAAGAGAACAAAGCAAAATGAAACTGTTTGTAAAATGCACCCGCCTTATCGGTGCCTGCACTCAATGCTTTGATTCGTTGTGCCAGATCTTCGATGGGTTTGGCCGCTTCGAGAGTGGCGAATGTTGGTTTTTTACGCGGTTCATATTCCAGCGTTTGAAGGTTCAATACTTGTATATCTGACTTCCCTTCTGCAGTTTTAATTTTTTTGAAGAAACCCTGCCCGGTCTTATCTCCCAGCCATTTGTTTTCTTCCATAGTGGCCAGCCAACCTTGAATAGTAAAGTAAGCCAACGCCTCATCGTTTTTACAGTTCTCGGCTACTCCTTTGGCCACTTTGATCAATGTATCCAACCCTACTACATCGGCAGTTCGGAAAGTTGCTGATTTGGGCCTTCCAATCACCGGACCAGTGAGCGCTTCAATTTCGTCTATACTTAATTGTAAGTCGCCCATTATTTTCATGATGGCCATCATACTAAACACACCAATCCTGTTGGCAATGAATGCAGGGGTGTCTTTAGCTAAAACGGTTGTTTTACCCAGGAAAAGGTCACCATATTCCATCAAAAAATCTATCACCGCTGTATCCGTAAAAGGAGTAGGAATAATTTCGAGCAATCGTAAGTACCTGGGCGGATTGAAGAAATGCGTTCCGCAGAAATGTTTTTTAAAGTCTTCGCTGCGCCCTTCCGCCATCATGTGAATGGGAATACCAGATGTGTTAGAAGTAATCAATGTGCCTGGCTTTCTGTATTTTTCTACCTCAGTAAAAATGGCTTGTTTGATATCCAAGCGCTCTACCACCACCTCGATGATCCAATCGGCAGAGGCAATATCTTTCATGTTATCAGTAAAGTTACCCGTTGAAATTTTCTTCACCACGTTTTTGTGATAAACCGGCGACGGATTGGATTTAATAGCCGCTGCCAGCGCATCGTTTACGATCTTGTTGCGCTCAACAGGCTTAGCATCTGCCGCCAAATCTTTAGGTGCCATATCCAGCAACAGCACTGGCAATCCGATTCCTGCAAAATGACAAGCGATCCTACTCCCCATCACACCACTACCTAACACTGCTACTTTTTTTATCGTTCTTTTTTCCATCAGTTGAAATTAGTTAGTTAAACAACTATTTTGATAGGCCGAAGTTAGGATTTTAATTTTACAGACAAAATATTAAAGCTATCAAATATTCAAGGCAGAATAATGTGTACTTGAAAGCCTTAAGTTTGGACTTTCTACAGAAGGGAAGCTATGGATGCTACATTCAAAAGTCAGTGTGGAAGCATACGACCATTACTCGCCGCACATCTAAAGGATTTTTGTGGAAGAAGAATTTTTTGTAAAAAAACCGGCCGCATGAGCATCCGGCCTATCACATATTTATTTGCACCAGCAATGCTGATGTTTAATTTACTGAACAAAATATTCGTTTCCGTTAGCGTGGATATATCCCATTTTACCTTCGAAGTTTTTGACAATCAGATAGTCTGTACTGTTTAGCGCACGAATGTCTACGTACTTTGGTTGTATCATTCTTTTGTCCATGAAAAGAAATCCTTTCATATTGTCTCTTCCGGTTAGTACAAAACCGTTCGCTCCATCATAGACTATGTCAGAAAAAGAACCTTCTATCCATGGCAGGTTGTTTACATCTTTGATCTCAGCCTTTCCGTTACTGTGAACGATCACGTAAGCTTTGCCATCAGCGGCAATCACCACATCCAACGAATTGTTTTCAGGAGGGATGCGCGTTTCGCCATTGCCATACAAAATTCCCGACAGGCCACTCTTGCTTACTTTCAAATAAGAGCCATCCAGACCCACTCTTTTAATACTGTCATATTCAAATGGAACCACCACCTCAAATACGGAATTATATACGCCATACTTTCCCGCTTTCATAGCAATGTAATAGGTTTCTGTACTTCCTAACAATGTATAATCATCCGTTATTTTGTCAAACAATCCATTGTTATCAGAAACGGAATAATTTTTCTTTATTTGCACTGTTTGAACGGGCAGCGTATTAGCAGCTACGCTGTTTTCAGGAATGGCCGGGCACTTTGGTAAACGTACGCCTTGGGTATTGATACAAATTTCATAACCATCTGCCTTAACAGAGGCACCAGCAAACAAAATAGAATCGCCTCCTGCAGAACCGGCCTTTGGCATGAAGCCTTTTCTAAATGCTTTAGCAACAGTGTAACGTGCTGGAATGACCATTTTACCCTTCTTGTTAATATAGCCATATTTTGAACCTTTTTTCACCACGGCATAACCTTCAGAAAACCAACTAGCTTCAGCATATATAGGGGCTATCACCACTTTATTATCTACAGTGGCGTATCCCCATTGATCGCCTTGTCGGTAAGGAATAAACGAACCGTCTATTGGCTGCGCGAATAATAGACTTAACATTGATGCCATGACCATTGTAAGTATCCATTTCTGTATCATATAAATTGATTTGTGGTTACTAGCTTTATAGGCAAAACACAAACCAAATAGTAGGAATGGCTTACTGAAACATCTATTGGGGGAATAATACAGCTTTTACGTGAGTGTCACTTAAAAGTCCGTTGTTAAAAATATTTACAACCAAACTAATAGCACTTTGATCGGTCCAGGTTAGAATAGGGTATTCGGGGAAATATTTCTTCAAAAAGGGGTACTGAAAATAATAACCTGAAAGTGCAGAGACTTTATTTACGGCCAACAGCCCGCTTATTTCGTCAACCATACTTAACAACTCGGTCTGCGTCATATTATACGGATTAAAGTAAGGGACATAATAGCTGGTAAAAAAACCTTCTAAACAAAACACATCGAGGGTTACAGGATTGGAAGCTTCAATGATCATTTTATTGTCCAATTGGTATTTGGCTCTAATATGAGACAAATAAAGAAGAGATGATCTTTTATTGAGAGTGGATAGATTTTTAAAGTCGAGCCAAAGGGAACCGTTCATTTTTTTTGAAGTCCACAGGTCCAAAAGAGATTCGATCCGAAGAGCGGAAATATTAGTAGAATCATGGTACACGAACAAAGCGTTGACAACGGTATCGAAATATACATCCATTTCAATGCCTGCAGTGTTGCTGTCAATTTGTTGTAACTGGGCCCTGGTATTTACGCCCTTTATCCATTTTTTATCTTTGCTGATCAAAGGCTGCTTACAGGTTTCAAATGCACTAGCCGAACGTTGTTCTGTAAAAGTAACCGGCAGCATCACCCTGCTCATTCCCTTGTGCAGTACAATATCAACTCCCAATACAACCAACACAATGAAGCAGGAGATTGTATATTTGTTCAAGAGAAATTTCTTCATTTAAAAAAAGGCATTTTGTTTCAGCTTAAAAATAGCTTGACTAAAAATAAAAGTTTGCTCTTATTTTTATTAAAGCTACTTATTTTATTGGGCTTGCTAAAATTGATTTTCTTTTTTTATAACAGTCAAATTAGCAATGATTGGGAATTAGAAGGCATCGGCAATATGGCACAAATTATTCAATGGAGTTTGTTCTACGATATCCTTTGCATTTGTGCGGTCAATATTTTATTTTTTTTAATAATGATGATCGCTGGCAGGCTTTCACATAATAAATATTTTCAAAACATACTACCCTTACCTTTTGCAATGTTGAATACGTTGATGCTGGCATTGAATTGCATCGATATTTTTTATTTTAGATTTCAGCTACAACGCAGCAACGCAGACCTGTTGTATGTTTTTCGAGACCCACTTCAATACGGTAATTCAAATGTTTGGTGGATGGCGTTGGGTGGTTTCCTACTTTTACTGTTCTGTTTTACATGGATATTTAAGGCCATGAGGACTTTGGTTCGGATGCAAGCAGCAGAAAAAACATCGGCAATAATTTTGACTTTTTGTGTACTCTTGTTATTTCTTGTAACATCAGTAATTACCGGCACTAAAAAATTTTTACCGAATTACCCGCTCACCAAACTACCCTCCATTCAACTACCATTGGCACAAAATTCGTTGCTCAATTTTGTGTACTCGGCTTATCGAATCAATGAAACTTCTATTCCGGCGATCTATTACATGGATGAGCAAACACTTGCCAACACATTTTCGATTTATCAAAAAAACGATCAACCTTCTTCACCCAAAAACATAGTATTGTTCATTATGGAAAGTGTGCCGTTGGAATTCTTTTCGGACAGCAGTCCGTACAAACCCGCCCTGCCCTTTTTAGATAGCCTTATAAAGAAAAGCCGATTCTTCAACAATGCATTCAGTTATTCTTACAGCTCCAACAAGGGTATTACCGCTATTTTAGGAGGCATACCTACTTTAACCGATTTGCCGCTGTACCATTCGGGATACGCAAGTATTTCGAAAACAGCACCTGGCAAAGCTTTGGCACAAAATAATTATAGCAGTGCATTTTTTATTGGCGACAATTACGATGATTTTGGTTTTGCAAAATGTGCCCGTTGGTTGGGTTTTGGAAAATATTATTCGATGGAAGACATTCCCAATTACAAAAGTTTAGAGCAACATACTATGGGCTTACACGATGAGTATGTAATGAATTTTATGCAACAACAATTAACCAGTTTGCCAGAACCTTTTCTGGCTGTACAATACAACATCTCTACGCACTACCCCAATGATGTGCCTGCACATTTCAAGAAAGACAACAAAGCCGGCAACACCACTCCACCCATGCTGAGTATGCAATATTATGACGCTTGTTTGAAAACTTTTTTCGAAAATGCTTCGCAACAACCATGGTTTAAAAACTCGGTATTTATTTTTTGCTCTGACCACTGGGCACAACCGCACGAAAAAGTAATCAATATCGATAAAGTAGATGCGCTCCGAATACCTATTTTTATATACGATCCTTCATCGGCAATACCAGAAACCATTCAAACACCCGTTAGCCAGCTCGATATACTCAATACCATACTTTACTATGGCGGCTATTCAAAATCATTTATTAGTTATGGAAAAAATTTAAAGGAGGCAGACAGCAACAGAGTAGTTTTTTCAAAACTGAACGGCAGCGTTTACCAAGCCATCAATAAAGACCATGTATTAGGTTTTAACGCAGCAGAGGGAAAAGCTTTGTATCTCTACGATTATATGTCGGATCCTGGGAAGCAGCAAAATATTTTATCGGATACCCTTCTTCCCCAAAATAAAATAATGCTCCAAAAAATGAAAGCATTTTTACAGACAGCCACTGCGCAATACAGGCAAAAGACAAAGCTGTAAAAGGATTATATGGCAAATGCCGACAACAACAACAATTGAAATTGTTTATGCCTGCTCAATAGAAGAACGGCCTAACTCACTGAACTTCCATTATCCACCGCTTCATCCGGATGTATAAACTTCAGTTTCCCTGCGGCGTCTTCCGCCATTAAAATCATGCCGTTACTTTCGATACCACGCATTTTTCGAGGAGCCAAGTTGGTAACTACCGTTACTTGTTTGCCCACAATAGCCGCCGGGTCAAAATGCAACGCAATACCACTAACAATGATCCTGGTTTCAAAACCAAGATCTACCTGCAGCTTCAATAATTTATCCGCTTTCTCAACTTTTTCGGCAGCCACAATGGTGCCTACCCTCAAGTCTATTTTTGCAAAATCATCAAATTGAATTTCAGGCTTCACTTCGGTAAACGTAACCACCTCTTCAGTGGCCGCCTCAGCTACCGTAGGTTTTACTAACCCAGCTTGAAGTTTCGCTACCTGCGAAGTAATTTCTGCGTCTTCTATCTTTCTGAATAACAATTGTGGTTCACGCAAACTATAACCAACACTCAACAATTTAAGAGAACCTGCATTTTCCCAATCCAACATTTTATCTACCACTTTCATCATACCCAACATTTTTTTAGCGGTGGTGGGTAAAAATGGGTTGATCAAAATGGCTAAATTAGCGGTAAGCTGCAAACACAAATGCATACAATTGTCGATCAATTCCTGTGCAGATGGATCCGTCTCCAATTGACGCACCACTATCCATGGTTCTTTTTCCTGCATGTACCTATTGCCTTTTCGGCTCAGGTCTATCACTTCATAAAGGGCATCCCTGAATTTGTATTCTTCTATTAGCAATGCTACTTTTTTAGCAGTATTAGCAATATCCAACATCAACGTTTGATCGGTATCGTCTAATCTTGCTTCGTGCAGCCTTGGTACTTTTCCGCCACAAAGTTTGTGCATCAGTACCCAACTACGGTTCACAAAATTGCCAAAAATACTCACCAGTTCGCTGTTGTTCCTATCCTGAAAATCTTTCCAGGTAAAGTCGTTGTCTTTGTTTTCGGGTGCATTGGCACAAAGCACATAACGCAGCGCATCTTCGCAACCTTCAAAATCTTTGATGTATTCATTTACCCACACCGCCCAGTTTCTGCTGGTACTTACTTTTTCCCCTTCAATATTTAAAAATTCGTTGGCTGGTACATTATCTGGCAATACAAATCCACCATGCGCTTTCAACATGGCCGGAAAAATAATACAATGAAAAACGATATTGTCTTTCCCAATAAAATGAACCAGTTTGGTATCATCCTGGCACCAATAATCTGCCCACTGGTCGGTTAATTCTTTGGTAGCGCTGATGTATCCGATGGGCGCATCAAACCACACATACAATACTTTTCCTTCGGCATTTGGCAATGGCACTTTAATACCCCAGTTGCTATCACGGGTCATGGCCCTGCTTTGCAAGCCAGTGTCGAGCCAGCTTTTGCACTGGCCATATACGTTGTTTTTCCATTCAGTATGCCCCTCTACGATCCAGCTTTTAAGCCATGCTTCATAGTTTTGCAAAGGAAAATACCAATGAGTCGTTTTCTTCTTCACTGGAATGGCATCACTCAACGCACTTCTCGGATGTATCAGTTGTTCGGGCGATAAGGCACTGCCGCATTTCTCACATTGGTCGCCATACGCATTCGGGTTAGCACAAACCGGGCAGGTACCAATGATATAGCGATCTGCCAAAAACGTATTCGTTTTTTCATCAAAATATTGTTCGGTTTCTTTCTCCTCAAACAAACCGTCGTCGTATAATTTTTTAAAAAAATCAGCCGCCGTTTTGTGGTGCACAGGGTTAGAAGTGCGAGAATAAATATCAAAAGAAATCCCCATCTGCTGCATACTTTCTTTAATGATGGCGTGGTAACGATTTACCACTTGCTGAGGGGTAATTCCTTCTTTCATCGCTCTGATGGTGATGGGAACACCGTGTTCATCGCTGCCTCCTATAAACTTTACGTCTCTTTTTTGTGCCCGCAGGTAACGCACATAAATATCTGCAGGTAAATAACAACCAGCCAGGTGACCTATGTGAACGGGGCCATTTGCATAAGGCAAAGCCGCTGTCACTAAATATCTTTTTGGATTTTGTATCATAATATTGCTTAACCGGCGGCAATAACTTTGGGCAACATCGTTGTGTCACTCACTTGTACTGCCTACCATTGTGTCACAAAATTACCGCAATCCATGGCAACAATCAAAAAAGGCTGCTGCACCTCTTTTTCAAATTTTGGGATGGAGTTGGGGAAGGGTTACAAATAATCATTTTAAAAATTGATTTTCGATATTCTGATAGCTTGTTTTGTAGAAATAGTATTCGGCTAATCGACTTTATTTAACATCCCTATGTGGTACAGTTTTTACAAAAGGTTGGGATAAACCTTGTATTTTTATTTAAACATAGTGGATTGATCATAAAATGAAAAGAAAAATATTCCTCACTTCGGTGTTTACGACTGCTGCAGCGTTGCAATCTATTGCGATGGGGAATGGCCCTGCAGAGGAAGAAGCTAAAAAAATACAGATCCCTCCTTATCTTCAGCTTGGTGATTTCATTGGCATCAGCAGCCCAGCGGGCTATATGAGCCTGGAAGCTATACAACCAGCAGTGATACGATTACAAGCCTGGGGATTTAGAGTGATCATTGGCAGCACCATCGGCAAAAGAGATTTTACATTTGGGGGTACCGATGCAGAGCGCGCTGCAGACCTGCAGGATATGATCAACGATCCAAGTATAAGAGCTATTCTCTGCGCACGAGGCGGTTATGGTGCCGTTCGTATTGTAGATCAACTGGATTTTAAAGCATGTAAACAAGATCCCAAATGGATCATTGGCTTTAGCGATATCACCGTATTGCATTGTCACTTACAACAACAAGTAGCCATAGCCAGTATTCATTCTAAAATGTGCAATAGCTTTCCTGACAAATGGGAAGATGCAGATGAACTACAACAACAAACCATACAAAGCATTTTTGACTGCCTCACCGGAAAAAAAATGCAATACAGCGCACTGCCAAATGCAGCCAATAAAATTGGTACAGCCAAAGGGGTCTTAATTGGTGGCAACCTCAGAACCATTGAAAGCCTTGCTGGCAGCAAAAGTGACATTCATACCGCCGGAAAAATTTTATTTGTTGAAGACACCGGCGAATACTTGTACAGCATCGACAGAATGTTTTGGAACTTACAACGCAGTGGGAAACTCAATCAACTCAGCGCATTGGTCATCGGGGGTTTTAAAATAAAAAAAGATGATGCTGGCGAAGAATTTGGAAAAACCCTCGAAGAAATTGTGCTTGAAAAAGTAAAGGATTTTAACTACCCGGTTTGCTTCGATTTTCCTGTTGGTCACCAGAAAAATAACCTTGCTATAAAATGTGGCGTACCGCATGAATTGACCATCCATAATGAAAAAACCATCTTACTAGAAATTTAATATTATCGAATGATCATTCCAGCTTATTTAAAAAAGGGAGACACCATCGGCATTACTTGCCCTGCTGGCTACATGGCGGCAGAAAAAGCACAAACGGGTATTGAAACACTACAGGAGTGGGGTTACCAGGTGATGGTGGGCAAAACTTTAGGCAGTACTTCCACCAATTATTTCAGCGGCACCGATCAGGAAAGAGCCGATGAATTGCAAGCGATGCTAGATGACCCCACTATCAATGCCATCTTGTTTGGAAGAGGCGGTTATGGGATGGGGCGAATTTTACCGATGTTGAATTTTAAACAATTTAAAAAAAATCCAAAGTGGTTGATTGGTTTCAGCGATATCACAGTGATACACACCCACTTGTTTTCTAATTTTAAAATTGCTTCGATGCACGCCCCCATGGCAGCGGCTTTTAACGATGGCGGTGCCGGCAACGAATACATTGGTTCGCTTAAAAAAGCATTGAAAGGAAATAAAATGAATTATAGTACGGCACCTCATCCCTTCAACAAACCAGGATCGGCCACAGGTAAACTCATTGGTGGTAATCTGGCTTTGCTGGCTCACGTTGTTGGAACGCCTTATGACTATGCGACTAAAAACTGTATTTTATTTATCGAAGATATTGGCGAACAGCTTTACTGTACCGATCGAATGTTGCGCCAACTAAAAGCTGCCGGAAAAATGGATAAGATCAGTGGACTTATTTTTGGCGGTTTCACCGACATGAAAGATACCGATCGCCCCTTTGGCAAAACCATAGATGAAATTTTACAGGAGATCAGTGCAGACCTCAACATTCCTGTTTGCCTCCATTTTCCAGTGAGCCATGGCACCGAAAATGTTGCACTCAAAATTGGGATAACATGTAATTTGATCGTAGGTGCTAAAAAAGTTACACTAAAAGAATTATAAAGACATCAGAGAATCAATAGCACGTTGATAAATGGTCGATTCGCTTAAATTGTTGTGCGAACCTTCGGGTATTTGGATGAACTGATCTCCCTCTTTTAAATGCTTTTTTAATTGCGATCCAGATCGATAAGGCACTACCCAATCACCCGTGCCATGAAAAATAGTAACCGGTGATTGCACCTCCGATAAAAAGGAATAAGTAGGCAATTTGTACTTGCTCATCATAGAAGCAGGATACATAAATGCATAACTTTTAAACAGTGATGGAATACTATAGTAAGGTGTTTCTAAAATCAACAGCTTGTTTTTTTGGACGGAAGCAGCATAGGCCGCCAGTGCAGTTCCCAAACTCTTTCCATACACAATAATTTGATCAGCCCCATACCGGAGGGTAGCCATTTTCTGTACTTCATAAGCGATGCTGTACAGTTTTTCTTCGGTGAGTTCACCGGTACTTTTCCCGTAACCCGGATAGTCGGGCATCCATACTTCATAACCATGTTGGGTAAACGCAGTTACAAACCTGGCGTAATGTTCTACATTGTTTTTGTTACCATGAAAATACAGCAACACCCCCCGCCTCACCGTATCTTTTGGATAAAATTGAATCATATCCACCGTATCCGTTTTATTGAATGGAATCTTCAATTCGTTGAAGGGATCCTTAAAATTGAAAACGTGGTTACTGTCTAATTTTTTAGGGTGAAATAAAATTTGTTCTTGTAAATAATATAAGGCGATTCCGATGGTACAATATATCAATATAAATAGTTTAAATCTTCGAATCCATTTCTGTTTAGAAGTTGTGGCGGGCTTCGATTTTCTATCTGAGGACTTGTTCATGAAAATAGTAGTTTGACTGACCTGTTTAGTACTGCAAGATACTTCTGATAAAGTTATGGTACTCGTTAAACGAAGGCAAGTTGTTATGGCCTCCACCTTCTATCCGTATCAGTGTAATTTTTCTCGGACTGATGGCCTGTAGTTTTTCGCTGTTGCTAATCGGTATTAAAAAATCTTTGGTACCATGTAAAATATAGGTGTGGCAGTTTACATGCCTTATCCATTTATCAGTTCTAAGATGATATCGCAACAGCAGGCGAACAGGCAGGATGGGCAAAAATCGTTCGATCACTTTTTTGAAACTGTAATAAGGCGCATCTAAAATTAAATATCTTGGCTTGTTATCGCTCGCAATTTTTGCTGCGAAACCACTTCCCAAACTTCTACCGTACACTACTATATGATGTTCTGTATATTGTACAGAAAGGGTATCATATACAAACTGCATATCACTGAGCATATCGTGCTCGCTACGTTTACCGGTGCTTTTACCAAAACCACGGTAATCTACTAACACCACATCGTAATCGTATCTTAAAAAATCTTTTGCATACTTTGCCCATCCTTTGATACTGCGGGAGTTGCCGTGAAAATACAAGACCAGCCCCAATGGCTTATCAACGGTAAAATGCAAGCCGTTGATGCGAACACCCGGCGCTATATCGAAAAAAAGCTCATCAAAAGGAGAATCGTATTTGTATTTAAAATCGGCCTTTAGTTTTTCCGGCTTGAAAATAAAGCGGTCTTGTACAAAATATACCAGCGCAATCAATGCAACGTAGCCAAGAATAATATAGAGAAGGGTGTTATTCAAATTATAAGAATGGATGACTTAGTTACAACCAGTTCTTTAAAGATAAGTGATCGCGTGCTGTTTTTCTACAGCATTTACACTTTTTTCCAACCATTCATTCCTCCTGCCAGATTTACCAGGTTTGAATAGTTAAATTTTGCTTCCAGTCTTTGTATAACCAATGTGCTTCTGATGCCTTTTTCACAATAAATAACCACTGGAATGTGTTTCGGAATCTGGTGCAGATTTTCAAAAATGGTATTCATTGGTATCAAGATACCTCCAATATTAAATAATGCATGTTCCCATGGCTCGCGTACATCTATGAGAACGAGTTCATCTTCCTCTTGTAATTTTTGCTGCAATACAGCAGCAGTTATCGTTTGCATAAAATATCGTGTAAGTAAATCGTAGACAGCAATTGTTTTACTAACTGCACCCCATCAACAATAGTTCTTATTCATCTTCATTAAAATAAATACGATTCAATTTCAAATTACTCACCGGCGCTACCACCAATGGGAATTTTTCGACAGCCACATTGCTTTGTTCGAGTCCAAAACTTCTTTCTTCACTCACACTCAGTTCTTTTAGCCAGAAATAAATTTTCATTACAACTTCTTCAAAGAAAGGAAGTTCATTGTCTTGACTGAGGAATTTCTCCATTACCACAAATTTGAAGTCGCCCACCATGTTGTTTCGTTGCTGACTTTCGTACCTGCTGGTAATATTCACTTCTCTGTTGGCCACCAGGTCTTCTACTACTTTTTTAAACATCAGGTTCAAGCGTGGTGCTATTCTGAAGCCTAATCTAAACTCTACCCTGATGATATCGTTGGGGATAATATGTTCTACATTGTATTCGCAAGTGTACGGATCATCAAGTGTATCTACGTGTACAAACCAATAAATATCTGCTCGTTTGGGCATACCGCTGAGAATGCTGTACATGATCTTATGCTCAATTTCTTTAGGATTATTGGCGCTTGTGAGGTACACCAGGTGTGTGGCATGTTTGGGAACAGAATTGTCGTTGCTCAGCTCCTCCAGTTTAGGAACATATTCCTCTACACGTACAAATTCAACGTACCTATTTTTAATTTTTCTTGCGCGGTACCAAACATACATCACTGCAAACAATGCGCCCCCGATCATTAAAGTAATATAACCTCCATGAACAAATTTATCCATCAATGCCACGAGGTAAGAAATCTCAACGATCAAATAGAAGGCCAGAAAAATATAAATGAGTATGGGCTTAACCCTATGCAATACCATATAATTGGCAAATAAAAGTGTAGTCATCGTCATGGTGGTAATGATAGCCAACCCATAAGCGGCCTCCATTTTAGATGACTCTCTAAAATATAATACTACACCTACACATCCGACGTAAAGCAACATATTCAGACCGGGAATAAACAATTGTCCCTTGGCTTCACTGGGGAATTGAATTCGCATTTTTGGCCATAGATTTAATCGAATGGCTTCGCTGATTAGGGTAAATGAACCAGAAACCATTGCCTGGCTGGCGATGATGGCCGCAGAAGTGGCGATTACCACACCAGGCACAATAAACCATTCTGGCATCAGGTCATAAAATGCATTGATACCAAATTGATTCCGTGTAGCATCGTCCATCATTTGTCCGGTGTGGTGCTTAAGCAAACTAGCACCTTGCCCAAAATAGTTGATGAGCAAACATGATTTTACAAATATCCAGGAGATGCGGATATTTCCCCGGCCACAATGACCCAGATCGCTGTACAAAGCTTCGGCACCAGTAGTACATAAAAACACTGCCCCTAATAACCAGAAACCTTCTTCATAATTAAATAAGAAATGAATGCCATAATAAGGATTCAGTGCATTA
Organism: Chitinophagales bacterium; assembly: GCA_038249665.1. GTDB lineage: Bacteria > Bacteroidota > Bacteroidia > Chitinophagales > Chitinophagaceae > Ferruginibacter. The sequence goes on along the minus strand of JBBSDF010000005.1, from coordinate 28,641 downwards.
AAAATACCCAGATCATCGGTAATATGAATTAATCCTAACACGGCCAGCATCACAAACCAAACACTCATAAAGGGGCCAAATAACTTTCCGATAGATGAAGTGCCAAATTGTTGTGCAAAAAAGAAAACACTGATGATTCCGAGTACGATGAACACCACCGTATTGCTGCTGATGTCTCTGAATTTTTCGAGTTCTTTCAGCCCTTCAATGGCAGAAGTGATGGAAATGGGTGGGGTAATAATACCATCGGCCAATAAGGCAGCCCCACCAATCATAGCAGGAATAACGAGCCATTTTTTTCGCCTGCGCACCAATGCAAACAGGGAGAAAATACCTCCCTCCCCTTTGTTGTCTGCCCGCAATACCAATATCACATATTTGATGGTGGTTTGCAGCGTGATTGTCCAAATAATGAGCGAAAGAGTTCCCAAAATAAGCTCCCTACTGATGAGCCTGTCTTTGATAATGGAATTGAATACGTAAAGCGGTGAGGTTCCAATGTCTCCGTAAATGATGCCGAGTGCAATTAATAAACCTGCAGCTGAAACTTTGTTGATATGCTTTCCCACAAATATGAATTTTCTGTTAGTAGCGTGCAAAGAGTTTGCTCCTACTTCGCAAATGTAAAATGAAAAATAATATAATATGCAATTGTTTTATGATCATTTTTGGAGGTCCAAACATGATCAGCCCATGATATAACGAAGCAAATGCTTCTTTTATGCAGATCGGGTCACCACATGCAATTTAATCTTCTTTTGTAATCACTTGCAGTTCTTCCCAATTGGTCGTACCATCCTTGGCCCTAATAAATTCCATTTGGTCACTGGCCAAAATAACGAGTTCAGCCGTAGTGTACACTATGCATTCGTCTAACAAGTGACCTCCGATTGTACGGCCAGTACTATCGCTTACACTCAAATGAAGATGACTCCCATTGATGGAAACGGTGCCGGTTAAACTTACTATCTCAAAGTGGCCATTGGCTTTTGCGCCTGGTTCCTGGTTGGCAAATCGAAGCTGGTATTGGGTTAAACTGCCCACCGCCGTTGCGATCCAGCCTGCCTTGATATTTTTTTGTTGCACAAAATGGTTGATCTCTTTTTTTAAATCTTGTCCGGGTTTTAGCCGAAAAGCATACACCATTGGATGATTCATTTTAGTAGAAGGATTACAAGCATTAAGGAAAAATAAACAGCAGGCGAATGTCAAAACCCCGAAGCAGGCAATATTGATACGAACTTTCATATAACAAAAGTAACAAGATGGAGATCAACCAGATGATTCTTTTTGACGATTTCTAATCATCGACAACGCAAACCATCCGAGCAGTAGAATAATCAATCCCATCAGCATCCAAAGAAATGTTGGTGATGACCAAAAACTTTTGTTGTTGTAGGGAGTTATTATTACGACAGCTGTTTCCTCCCCAGCAGCGGCAGTGTAGAAGGAGTCGGTAGAAGCTGGTACGAATGCTGCAATATCGTATTGGGGGGGCCGTTATGCTTTTGTCGCCATAACTCATCCAGTAGTTACCCGGTTTACTAACTCTTACCAATAATTCATAACCAAATCCGCCAGGTTTAACAGCTTGAATATTTAACGCTGCATTGTCATTGTTCTCGATGATGATTCGGAAAGATTTTGCAAACACTTCATTTGTAAAAAACAATGCACTTGTTGTACTGCTTAAAGCTGCTGCACTTAGTATGCTGTAAATATATTGTTTCGCTCCATTGTTGTTGGTGCTGTCTGTTACATATTCAATTGAAAAAGATCTTTTGAATGCTTCGGTTTCTGCCAGCTCGAATAGAAAAACGCTCACAGGCATTATTTTATCCAAGCTAATATCAACAATAGTTTTTTTATTTTCTTGCGAAATACGTTGCTGTAAATTGGTCGAATAAAATTCAGGCAGTGCGGTGGCTGGCTGTTGAAACTGAACCGTGGCGGAACTTAACAAGGGGTCTATGATTGCAGGTACTTTTAAACGCAACAGGCGATATCCAACCCGTTGAAAATTGAGCGTACTGTAGGAGAAATTGGTTTCTGGATTGCTGATTGCCACCAATCGGTAACTACTTAAAACTGTGAACCAATCTGTTCCATTGTCACTTCCTTCCAGCGTAACTTGCCAATCATAATTTCGGATGCCAAAATCTAATTGAATGCGGGAAACGATACTATCTGATGGAACCTGAAAGCTATAATAATAAGCGCCATTTGTATTAGATTGGTTGATTATTGGCAAAGACCACTTGCTTATTACAGGTGATTGTTTTAACGATCTAATCAGATAGGCCGCCTCCACGGTATCTCCGGTAGATGTTTTTCCATACACCCGAAGATCATAGAATGGTGGCAGAAAATGACCATAGATATCATTGGGCAAAATAATTTTGTTCCAGGAATTGCCCAACTCATTCAATGACCGGGTAAATCGTTGTGTTTGTGCAGAAACATTTGTGCTGTTGAAACAACAACAGAACAAAACAATTTTAGGAAGTCTTGTTAACAGCGTCCTCATTGGCTATCAGATGTTTGTATTTATTGTATAAAAATGAAATGATCAGCAACAACACGCCCAAAGAAACAAAGGCAATCGTTTTAGCAATGCTATTGAGGTGTGTAATGTCGTACACAAATAATTTTACCAGCGTGCCGGCAAATAAAACAATACCAGCTATGCGTACATACTGTTGTTTTTTCCAGATACCCATACCTATTAGTAACAATGCATATACACCCCATAGAATACTCAAACCAAATTTATACGTCTGAGTAACGCCTGCAATGCTAAGCCAGGTAATCATCTCACTACTAAGTACCCCAACTATAACCATGTGTACAAATAAATTAAAAAAATGCCGCGCCGAATTCGCAGTAGGTTTCTGGCGAATGTGCAGCCAACTTACATACAGTGCAAGGCCTACAAAGGCGTAACAAACATACCGCATCAAGATATAAAAACTATTAGCTGTAAAATCTGTTACCGGAGCCAGGTAACTGTCTTTGAGCAAACCTAAGCGGTATAGGCCTTGTACCAGAAACAATAACACTGCAAATAAAGTAATCGCAAATAATACATCTCCGAATAAGGATTTTTTGATCCACTGGTAGTTGATAAAAAGTAACCCTGTAAAAAAGAACAGGGAATAATTTATCACCCACAAAAATTGAAAACGCAGCAAATCAACATTTAAAGTGAGCTCGGGTAACTGACCCGTTTGCATTACTTTTTTAATGCCAGAATTAAGATATGAAGTGGTGCACAAACCCTCTACTTCTAATTTAAAAGTGTTGTAAAAAACAAAGACCAAAACTCCTGGAATGAATATTTGCAAAACCCAGTTCAACAAGGTTTTATCTCCAAATGGCGATGACCATTTTTTGTTATAGTAGATCCAGGCAATGAACAGAGAGGCAGCACCATACAACAAGCCGGTGAAAAAGCCGATATTAAAAAATGGCGTCGGTGGAAAAGCATTTACACCAAAATCAATGTCATAAAAACGATTGGCAGAACCAGACCAGTCCTCTAAAATACTGAGGAAAGCCAGCAACATCATCACATAAGAAATTTTTTCGTACATGGCTACCTGTTTGGTTCTGCCTATCCAGAAAAGTAGCGTAGCTTCTGTTATCCACAACATGGTAACCCAACTGCCTTCTAACTGCACAGGAATAGCTATGGTAATGAATACCAATACCAGTCCCGCTACCAAATAAAACAACTGATTGTCTGCTAATTTTTTACGGTAAATAACGGCAGCCACAATTGCATGCAGCAGGGCATTGCACAATGTAAACAATCCCAAATAGTTTTTAAAAATTTCATTCCCTGATAATACTCCATATCCTAATCCAAAAAATACAAACGCATTAAGCAATAATAAGATGATATCGGCGAACTGATATTTTTCAGATTTAATCAACCGATAAGAAAGGAAGGTGCTGTAAAACTGTATAAAAAAAATGATTAGAAACAAGGCTGCTGTATAAAACTGTTTGGAATCATCGTACTCAAACACGAACCAACTAGAATAAATAAGCCAGGTAAAAACGAAGGATGTGATGTAAACCGTCTTCCAGTATTTTTTAAATGCAATAATAAGAATACCCGTGTTGATGATTGCCATGTAAGCAAACATGATCTCTACCTTACCAGAACCATCACTTAATAAAAAGGGTATGGCATATCCGCCTGCCAAACCAATGAGTGCTATAATAGAGCGGTTGTAATGTATGGCTGCCACTACTGCAAAAATGGTAAACAACAGCATGAGTAAGAAAGTAGCCGTTTGCGGAAACAATCCATACATAGAATAGGCTAAGAAGGTAAGCAGGTATAGAATTGCGATGGCTCCACTTACTAAAACTGCACTAAAACTTTCATATTTCGTCTTTAACCGAATGCCAAAAAACAACAACCCTATACCCACCCCATAACCGAGTAAGATGCGAGCGATGGGACTGATCAGGTTGTTATCTACCGAATACTTAGCGCCGATAGCCACCCCGATGATAGTAATCAGAATTCCTACTTTGTTGATGAGGTTTTCGCCGATAAATTTTTCCAGATTGGTTTTAGATGCTGGCGACTTTGTTGGTTTTTTCGGCTGAAGTGAAGACTGATTTTCCGGACGAGTGTTGCCGAACCGGGGCGCCAAAGGTTCAACTTTGGGAACAGGAGTTTCTACGGTTGTGAAGGTTTCAACAGTTGAAGCAAAAGGCTTTTCAGATTTTATTTCTTGGTTGCTAAATTGCAGTCGTTCTATGTCCACCCGTAATTGTATGATCTCTGCAGCAAATGATGTTTGCGCATTTTCAAGAGCTTGTAGTTTTTGAAATAGTTGCTCTAGGGAGTCCTCTTGCTGGGGCATACATGCAATTTTATAACAGATACAAAAAACTAAAATAGTTATTTTAAAAGTAACACGGGTTGGAGTTTCATTAAAAAAAAGAATTGAAGTACTTCATTTGCAATTATGACCTACTTTTATACAGCATATGAAACGGTTGGTTCTATTCTGTTTATTTTTAGCCGCAAGCCTGCTTTCACAGGCGCAATCTACTGTATATGCCATGCATCCTCTTTACGTTCCCAAAAGTGCTACTACTTCTGTTGGCGAGTTAGCGGCTTATATTCAATCGCAAACAAATTCAGAAGAAGATAAAACCTTACTCGCTTACCAATGGGTGATCAACAATATTGAATACAGTACAGACAGTGTGCTCAGCATCAACTGGCATTCCGATTTCAATGAAAAGGCAGAAGCGACCCTTCGGAGAAGAAAAGGTGTATGCGATAACTTTTCCAGCTTGTTCGTTGCTCTCTTACAAAAAATGAATATTCCTGCAACGGTTGTTTATGGCATGAGCAATTTATCTACTCGAACGGGCCATGGCTGGACGGCTTTTTACAGCAACGGATCCTGGTGGCTCTCGGATCCAACCTGGGATGCAGGATCACACCACCAGCTTTTTTATTTTAAACAAACCCCTGAAGTATTTATTCGTCAACATTGGCCCTTCGATCCACTTTGGCAACTTGCACCAATGCCTATCAACTACGCAGTATTTTCAGGTACTGAAAAAAAACGAAACAAAGCTATTATTTTTCCAAACGTAACAGACAGTGCTTTAGCATATTTACAATCAGACAGTTTGCAACAATACCGGGCTGCCAATAGACGGATAGAGCAAATGGGAATGAACACCGATTTATTGCATACCTGGCATGCTGCCAACCGAATGAACATCGCCATGATTGATGAAGAAAGAAACGAACAGATGTACAACAAAGCCGTAGAGGAAGTAAATGAAGTTAGCAATTTATTGAATCTATTTATTCAATATAGGAACAAGCAATTTCAACCATCTAAAAACGAAAAGAATACCAGAGCCATGCTGCAAGATGTTCCTACGTCATTACATAAAGCAAAAGGATTTATTAACTTAATAGGTATTGGAACACCGAACTATCAGTATAACACTTCCGCACTGGAGGCGAAGGTTGAAAAGTTACAGCTACAATTTGTGCAACAGCGCTCCTTTCTGGAGCAATATTTTAAACGGCCCTTAGAAAAAAGAGATGCCTTATTTTACCGTTGATTTATTGATACCCCATACTTAATCCCGTGTCTCCTGTTACTTTTAGTGTAACGTTGGCAGTGTCCTTGCCAGGGTTCTGAATCACCAATGCGGTGTTGTTACCTACTTTAACCTTTACGCTGGCTCCTGAGGCTATTTTTTGAGCCGAATGTTTACCGCCATTGATAGGAGCAAGGTACAATTCGATGGTATTTTTAGAGTCGTTCCGTAATTTTACATTGAAGGATTGGTGTTCATTATTGCCCAGCACAAAACTTTTGCCCGGTTCAATAGTGGTATTAGAATTAAGAGAGCTAAAAACGCTGCATGAAAAAAGGAATAGGGCGATTGGTACGAAGAAGAATGCATTTGATTTCATAAAATATTTTTTAGATGAACCACAAAACTCTGTTCTATTCACTTTACAGAAGGCTCAAAACTTACTTTTATCCGAACGAATTGGTCTTAAATGATGCTAAAAAAGTAAGTTGAATAGCAGTTTAGTGGAATAATGAGGGTTTCCCAAAACTTAAGAAGTAGAAAAAATATCATACGCGTACTAGGCTATCATCAAGCGTACTACGAATAAAAAACAGCCGAATAGAACTGTTTCCTTTTTTAAGTGCTAGTTGGGCACGTAAAAAATTACCGGCTACATTACAAACAGACATGAGGATAGCGATACCCAATAAATAACGTCCCATCCGAATAAATACAAACAACGCCGAAAGATTGGTGATGCAGTTGATCAGTTTGGTTTAACCGGAAGCTTCTACAAATTCAAAGCCCAGCAACAAAACAAAGCCCAATACGAGAAAACTATTGGTACCATGACCGAAGATCCGCTGTAAAAACTTACCACTGTTCCCAACAATACTCCATATAAGTATTGATTATTGGGTGTCACTTTTTTCTTACGAACAGCACCCCAGGTTTTTTTTTAGAAACGGTATATTTAGGTATCCCATTCAGAATAATCAAGATAAGGGGCTTGATTGCTTGCACATTGTTATGGCTTACCAGCTTTGCGCACGCAAATGCGGATGCAAATGCGGATGCAGCAACAAATGCAGCGATCAGCAAGAGTAATGTATAACTGAATTGAATACGTTTATTGTTTTGTGCAGCAGCCACTCTGGCACCGGCAAGGGATGCAATTTTAGTAGTACCAAATAAAGCAGGCAAAGGAGTAGCGGGAAAGTTGGTGAGCAAAGCGGGCAGTAGAATAAGCCCACCCCGGCTATCACCGCATCTACAAAACCTGCAGCAAATGCAAAGATGGCGAGAGAGATCAACGCCCCAAAGTCGTACGCATTAAAAAAGGTTAGCAAGTCCATTTACTGGAATAATTTTTTCAGGGAATGCAAAGGTAGGGAAGGGTAATAATATCTGTGCCGGAGTAGCAGCAAAAAGCGGGACTGACCACCGTAAAACTTGAAAGTTGAATTGTTCAAAAAATCATACTCGTCCCTTTAGGTAAAATACATGCAAGAAACACATAGCCCCCTCCAATGATGGAGAGGGCTATTTACAAACAGTAATTACAAACACAACGGCGTGGCATAAACGCTATTGTTCAAATAATGAACACAATGTTGGCTGCCCATAAAATGAGCCGGGCCATTTAAAGCCCGGCCTTACGATATTTTAATCTGGTTTTTTCCCATCGAGGAAGGTATTAATGGTGCTGATGTCTGCCTGGTTGTTGTCGTCAGACTTCACGGTATAGTTACTGTAGAAACTTTCTACATCTGCAATTTGGTTGTGCATTTCCATATTGCGGCGAAGGTAGGCCGGCACCGTTTCAAACTCATTGTTAGGATCGGCTGCGTTGATGTTGAATGACAAATTACGCAGCTTCGCAATGCGTTCCGTAGCCCGGCGCCTGAGTTCTTCTGTTTCGTCCTGCATCGCAGGTTCCTCAACATTCGATTTCATGATAGGCTGAGTTTGTTGTACAAGGGGCTCTTCCTCCGCCGCTTTTTGGGATTCTTTAACTACCAGCTGCATCTCAATAACAGGTTCGTCTTCCTGAACTGGTTGACGCAACGGCAGTGGCTCCTCTTTCGTATTGGATTCTGTAATACTTGGCTTCTCCTCTGCATAAATTTGCATAGGTTTGGCCAGAAAGCTCCCCGACGAAAGGGATCTTCCTTTATTGCTAGCGTCTTTGTTTACTGCTGAAAAATCTTGTGGTTGGATATCGGATACTGGTTCGTTTTTGCTGACAGGATTCGAAGGAACGGGTGTACTTGTGGTAAAATCAATAACAATGGGTTGTTGTTGATTTGGTGCCGAAGTTATCTCAAAATACTCAGGCTGATCATTCAATTTGTCCACAGTAGTTTTACTAAGTATTTCTTCTACAGGATTCGCCGGAGGCGTATCATCTCTGAGGACTGGCATAAAGGGATCTTCAACCAATGCTTCGGATACAACAGGCTCAGATGCAATGATAGCGGGTATTTCAGCAGATGGGCTAGACATTTCTTCGCTCTTATCAAACTGTAATGTTGGCTGCTGGATTATTTTTTGTGATGGCTTTGGCATTTCCAATTCCATCATAATTTTTTCAGATTGGGTATCTGATGCATTGGCATTATTTTCTTTTTTTGCAAAAGGATCTTTGTGTTCAAAACCAGTGGCTATAAGTGTAATGCTGATCTCATCTCCCAAGGTATTGTCGTAACCCAATCCGAGTATAACATCGGTATCTTCTCCTGCCTGACCAATCAAATAATTTTGGATGACTTCTACTTCATCCATGGTGAATTCGTGTTCTCCTTCAGAGGAATTGATGTTAATCAAGATCCATTTTGCGCCCCGAATATCATTGTCATTTAGCAACGGCGAATTCAATGCATTTTCGATGGCTGCCTGAGCTCGATTTTCCCCCTGGGCAGTAGCGCTTCCTAAAATAGCTACACCGCCATTGCTCATCACTGTGCAAACGTCTGCAAAATCGACGTTGATTTGTCCGGTACTGTTGATAACATCAGTAATACATTTTGCAGCGGTTGCCAAAACGTTATCTGCTTTTGCGAAAGCTTCTTTCATTTTTAAATTACCAAATTGATGGCGCAATTTATCGTTGCTGATCACCAATAAAGTATCTACATGATTTTTTAGCAACATGATGCCTTCCTCTGCCTGTGCAATTCTTTTTTTACCCTCATAGGCAAATGGAGTGGTAACGATACCTACGGTGAGGATACCCAAATCTTTGCAAACCTTTGCCAGAATGGGCGCACCACCAGTGCCTGTTCCACCGCCCATGCCGGCGGTGATGAAAGCCATTTTGGTATTTACTTCGAGGATGCGTTTGATTTCTTCTAAACTTTCTTCAGTAGCCTGGCGACCAATGGTAGGGTTGGCGCCTGCTCCTAATCCTTGTGTGAGGTGTGGACCCAACTGAATTTTATTGGGAACCTTGCTCAACGCTATGGCCTGAGCATCGGTGTTGCATATGATAAAGTTTACGCCTTCAATATTTTGCGAAAACATGTGGTTTACTGCGTTGCTTCCGCCACCTCCTACACCAATAACTTTGATGATAGAGGACTGGTCTTTTGGCAAATCAAAATGAATCATGTTTGTAAGTTTGTGAGTTAGTAAGAATAATCTAAAATGCTTGTTTGTATTAATATATTGTAAGAAAAGTTGGAAGAAACGCGTTTAAAATTTCGTATCCTCTTCCTCTTTAAACAATTCGATCAGGTTTGTTTTAAAGCGATCCATAAATCCCTGTAAAGTTTTGCGTTGTTTAATTTTTACGGGCGCTTCTTCTGTAGCTTCGGCTGCACTTGCTTCTACCAACACTTCTTCCTGTGTAGATTTTGGCAGCGTTACTTTCGCAAAATTAGGAGCCATTTGTTTGTTCTTGTTTTCATAATCGTTGTAACCTTTTAAAATCAAACCGATACAAGTACTGTACATAGGCTTAGCCAGTTCATCAATATGGCCACCACTGAGGTGTTCGTTGGGAAACCCGATTCTTGCATTCAAACCTGTAACATATTCTGTAAGCTGGATCAGGTGCTTTAATTGAGACCCGCCACCAGTAAGGATAATACCACCATTCAGCATTCTGTTGTCAAGGCCTACTTGCTTTAAGTGATAGGTAACAAAATCCATGATCTCACTCATTCTTGCCTGAATGATGCTGGCCAATGTTTTTACTGAAATTTCTTTTGGCGCCAGTCCTCGCAAACCAGGAATGGTAATGAAGGCATTCGATTTGGCTTCATCACTAAGCGCACTGCCAAATTGAATTTTCATTTGCTCTGCCTGTGTTTTTAATACCCCCAATCCTGTTTTGATATCGTTGGTGATATTTTCGCCACCAAATGGAATAACAGCAGTATGCTTTAAAATACCTTCATAAAAAACGGCCAAATCAGTGGTGCCACCACCAATATCAACAATAGCAACACCCGCTTCCAGATCCTGATCGCACATCACTGCTGCTGCCGATGCCAATGGTTGTAGCACTAAGTCTTTGGTGATCAAACCGGATTTTTCAACACTGCGGTTGATATTTCTAATGGCATTTTTATCACCTGTGATGATGTGAAAATTAGCCCCCACTTTTACACCGCTGTAGCCGATAGGATTGGGAATATTCTGAAAATTGTCTACTGTAAATTCCTGCGGAATAACGTCGATTATTTTATCACCTGCAGGAATATAGGTACGGTATTGATCTTCGATCAAACGATCAATTTCTACCTGGGTAATTTCATTGTCGATATTTTGACGTACGATGTCTCCCCTTGTTTGTAAACTTTTGATGTGGTGACCAGCTATGCCCACATACACTTCATTGATCACCAGATTGGGATTGGAAGCGTAGCAGTTTTCCAGTGCTGTTTCAATGGCTTTGATGGTTTGATCGATGTTCAGCACCATACCATGTTGTACCCCGTTGCTGTTGGCACGGCCAAAACCTAGAATTTCTAGTTTACCAAATTCATTTTTGCGGCCAGCGATGGCTGCGATTTTTGTAGTGCCGATGTCCAAGCCTACGATAATCGGTTGTTCCTGCATCATAGTTGTAGTTTTTGTGTTTGTTTCTGTATGTTTGTTTGTGTGTGTTATTTTAAAAAAATTTAACTGCCTGATTTAATCTTTGTATTTCTTACTCTTAGTTGTTAATGTTCTTACTCGTTTTATATTTCTAATTATTGCCTTCGGGCATTACCATTTTCGGAGCAGCAGTGCTTTTGGGCGTTTGTTTTGGCGCCAGTTTTGGTATTGCTTTCGGCGTTGGCTTGGGCGTTGGCTTGGGCTTTAGCCTGGGTGTTGTTTTTGGTGTTAATTTAGGTGTTTCTTTTGCTGTTGCCGGTGATGTTGATGGAGTGATCGTAGCAAAATTATTGACTGTCGAGTCTGTTGAAACCGCTGAGCCAATTGATGGATCAGCGTCCTCGTCTCTCTCAATCGACTGCTGTATCATAGTAATATCTGCCCTATTTTTATCACTGTCTTGTATAAACCTTTGTACAGAATCCTGCGCCAAAGCTGCTGCACGTTCTGCGATCATCTGCATAATTTGTAAAGTGCGCAAAGAATCAGCTGTTATATCTGCCGCATCTTTAACTTTGGCAACTACCTGGTTTTTATATTGCAGATTGATCACACTATATTTACTCCAACCAGATTTAGGCATTACATTTTTATAAAACAACCGGAGTTTATCCAACTTATTATTAACATCCTCTCCATTGCCAAACTGAATGATCTGCGAACCAATTTTTGGCATCATTTCAAAATGATTCTGCGGAGTGATATCCACTTGTTCAATCATCGCCATTAAGAAACTATCTTTCTGCAATGCCATACTGATGTGTTTAATATCTCTCAACATATTACTATCTGCGGCGGTAAGTTTAGTAGCCCTTTCTGGAAAACCGGTAAAAACGGGAAGCCTGGCTGAAGCTTTTTCACTCAGCGGTAATAATTTCAAACTACTATCGATGTAAAAACTATTTCCGTTACTGGAAAATATTCTTGCAACAGGTTCTCTTTCATCGATGTTAACCCTTAGTACTTCGTTGTTATCAAAAAATAATTCAGCATTTTTTATCCATACATCCGTTTCGAGGTTTTGTTCTATTGCTTTCAGGTCAAACAAATCAACTGTTTTGCCAATTGGGTTACCTCCCAGGTAATTTTTGATAATCCCTGATACATCTGTTTTATCAATGAAAAAATGATTGCTCACACCTTGAATATCAATTTCTACTCCCGTGCATTTTTTTTCATTTTTAACATTCACCGCAGCCACCAGCAATACCACCGTTGAAATAGCAAAGCCAAACCAAATGGCGGTGAGTGCTATTTTTTTAATATTTAATTGGCCTTTACTCATTTTACATTGATAACAGTTCTTTTACAGGTTGCAGCATTGTATCGATATCGCCTGCTCCGCAAAAAATCAGCAAGGCGTTCTCTTTTGTAAAACCGGAGGAAGCCAGGTATTGCATCACTGCTTCTTTTGATTGTACCGACTTATTACTATTCGTCATTTTATTTAAAATCATTTCACTGCTCACACCAGACACGGGTAATTCTCTTGCCGGATAAATGGGCAATAAAATGGTTTCATCAGCCATACTCAACACTTCTGCAAATCCTTCAGCCAAATCATTGGTTCTGCTATACAGGTGGGGTTGAAAAACTACGGTACATTTTCTTCCTTCAAATAATTCTTTCGCACTGTTAATCAATGTCCTCAGTTCTTCCGGATGATGTGCATAATCATCAATCAACACCAACTGTTCATTTTTAATGAGGTATTCAAATCTTCTTTTTACGCCTGCGAAGTCTGCCACTGCTGCCTTAATATCACTTACTTCGATTCCTACATGATAGGCCACCGCAATGGCCGCCAATGCATTTTCAATATTGTGTATGCCGCCCATATTCAATGCTACATCTTCTATAAGGAGGTTAACAATTTTTACATCAAAATAATAACTTCCGTTTTTAATACGGATATTTTTGGAATGAACGTCCGCTGTTTCATCGCTCGCTGCATACGACATTTTATCTTCCACTTTAAAATCTGATGATCTGGCAATACCGTTTTTATAGATCAGCAACCCATCTTCTCTTATTTTTTCAGTGAATGCTACAAAAGCATCTTGCATCATTTCTTCCGTTCCATAAATATCCAGGTGGTCGGCATCTATTGCTGTGATAATGGCAACGTCTGGACTCAATTGTAAAAAGCTTCTATCGTATTCGTCAGCCTCCACCACACATACATCTTTTTCGCTCGACCAAAAATTGGTATCGTAGTTACTTGCAATGCCACCTAAAAATGCATTGCAACCATAACCAGTGTGCCGGAGTATATGTGCCACCATGGCACTGGTAGTTGTTTTACCATGGGTACCTGCAACACAAATATTAAAATGGCTTTCTGTTATCAGACCCAATACTTCACTTCGTTTCATCAAGGGATATTGCTGATCGCGGTAAAAATTAAATTCGGAATGAACGGCAGGAATCGCAGGTGTAAACACAACAATGTCTGCATTCTTATCAATTAACTCCACGTTGTCTTCATAATGAATGTGCATCCCTTCCTGCTCTAATTGTTTTGTAAGGATGGTGGAAGTTTTATCATAACCACTTACCTTAACGCCCCTGCTGGCAAAATAACGAGCGATGGCACTCATACCGATTCCTCCGATACCTAGAAAGTAAACCGCTTGCAGGTTGGCTGACCCGGAAATCATCGCTCTATTTGGTATATTTTTAATCGCTGACATTATACTATCTAAAAGTGTACTGTTATTTTTTTTAATGAATTATTCTCAATATTGTTTCTGCAATAACTTTATCGGCATCCCGCACACCCAGTACTGCTATATTATTTTTTAACTGTTGCTGCAATGGCGAATCCTTGCTCAGTGCAATCACTGAAGGCACCAACTCTTTGAACGTATTGGCGTCACTGATCATGATGGCTGCATTTTTATTTACCAGATTTTTAGCATTCGCTGTCTGGTGGTCTTCCGCAGCAAATGGATAAGGAACAAAAACTGCCGGCTTTTTTACCATACATATCTCTGCAATAGCCATTGCACCACTTCTGCTGATCACGATATCTGCGGCGGCGTAAGCCATCTCCATCTTAGTGATAAAATCATTCACATAAATCCCCTCTTTTCCTTTAATTCTTTTTTCTGCAGCTTCTTTGTAAAGCTTACCCGTTTGCCAAATCAGCTGCAAACCATTGGTGAAAAACAAATCCAGGTCGTGATTGATTGCTTCATTGATTGACTTAGCACCCAAACTACCCCCAATACTCAATACGGTTTTTTTATGTTCGCTCAATCCAAAAAAATCGATTGCTTTTTCTCTGCTAATTTCATTTTCGACGATATTTTGCCGGATTGGATTTCCGGTTACTAAAATTTTAGCTGCCGGGAAAAATGATTCCATCCCATCGGTAGCTGTAAAAATTTTAGTTGCCTTTTTTCCTAACATGATATTGCTCTTTCCGGCAAATGAATTGCTTTCATGTATAAATGTGGGTAACCCTTTCCCTTGTGCAAAACGCAACACTGGAAAACTACTATAGCCGCCAACACCAATCACAGCGGTGGGCTTAAACGACCGTATGATACCAGCTACCTGAAAAAAACTTTTTATCAGTTTAAAAGGCAATCCCACATTTTTAATCAAAGAACTTCTGTTAAACCCTGCAATATCAATCCCTGTAATTTTGTACCCTGCTTGTGGTACTTTTTCCATTTCCATTTTGCCGTTAGCACCTACAAACAAAAAAGTAGTTTCGGGCGCTATTTTTTTAATGGCATTAGCGATAGCTATGGCCGGAAAAATATGCCCGCCCGTTCCTCCGCCAGCGATCAAGATTCTGTTAGCAGTTGTAAGTACCGCATTCAATCCTTCAATATCGTTTGTTGTTTCCGTCATTTTTTTAAACTCCTGCTTTATACTACTCCAACTGGTGTAGCCACTGTTTTACCTTCCTGCTGCTCTACGTTTCTTGCTACACTTAAAATAATACCAATTGATAAACAAGTAAATAAAAAACTACTTCCACCCATGCTCACCAATGGCAGGGTAACACCAGTATTTGGAAAAAGATTCACATTCACCGCCATGTTGGTTATGGCTTGTATCACCAGCATAAAACTGAGCGACAATGCCAAAAACGCGCCGAATGCGTACGGACATTTTCTGTAGATCCGAATACACCTGAGCAGGAATAACAAATAAATCAATATCATAGCTGCTCCACCCAACAAACCATACTCCTCTATAATGATTGCATAAATAAAATCGCTGTAACTGTGCGGCAGATAGTTTCTTGCCTGACTGTTTCCCGGACCTTCTCCTAAAAAACCTCCACGCGCAATGGCAATATTTGCCTGATTCACTTGGTACATTTTTTCGTTATCATCTTCTTTCTTACTGTACACAAATGTTTGAATACGACTGATCCAGGTTGGGATACGACCAGATGATAAAATGACTGGTAACTTTTTGGGTTCGCCTGCATCTTTGTCGTAATAAGAAACTGCCACTGCAATTAGAATCACTACCGGAATCATCGCAAGTGCGATTGTACCCAAAATATGTTTGGCACTTACCCTTCCGATAAACATGATGATGATACTCGTACCAGCAATCAGCATAGCGGTTGATAAATTAGCAGGCGCTATCAACGCACATACAATTGCAACAGGAATGATAATGGGTAAAAAC
The DNA here is from genome assembly GCA_038249665.1 of Chitinophagales bacterium. Classification (GTDB taxonomy): domain Bacteria; phylum Bacteroidota; class Bacteroidia; order Chitinophagales; family Chitinophagaceae; genus Ferruginibacter. The sequence goes on along the minus strand of JBBSDF010000005.1, from coordinate 12,804 downwards.
CCTTTTTTAAAATCTTTAATTACCTGTTGTTTGCGACTGATGGTTCTACTTAAATACACAAACAAAGCCAGCTTGGCCAGATCAGATGTTTGAAACGTCATATTGATGACTGGCAATTTGATCCACCTGCTACCTGCATTTAATTGTACACCAAAAAATAAGGTGTACAATAACAATGGAATGGAAATGAGGAAAATAATTTTGGCTAATCGAGAATAAAGGGTATAGTTGATGCGGTGTGCAAAATAAATAATCAGCAAACCCAATATGATAAAGGCAAACTGTTTGAATAAATAACTTTCGTTGCTTTTGCTCATGCGGTACGCCAGAGATCCCGTACTGCTATATACCAATAATAAGCTCGCGAGTGTGAGCAAAATAACGATTGCCCAAATCACCCGATCGCCTTTGGTTTTTTGGACGAAGCTATCTACCCCTACAGCACCGAATCCCTTGAAGTTTGCGGAAGCTGAACTGTCGTTGGCATCTGCTTTGCTACCAAATAGTTCTTTTAATATCGTTTTAAATGTTGACAACCTAAATTACAGATGCTGCTATTTTGTTATAAATATGTTTTCCTTCCCGAATAGTTTACTTCGTTTTTTACAAATCTTTCACTGCTTTTTTGAATTGATTGCCTCTGTCTTCATAGTTCTTGAACAGATCGAAACTCGCACAAGCCGGGCTCAGCAATACCACATCTCCTTTGTTGGAAAAATGAAAAGCGGCTTGTACTGCTTCTTGTGCATTTTGTGTGTTCACCATCAACGAAACGATATCACCAAAAGCTTCATGAATTTTACGGTTATCGGTTCCCATGCAAACAATTGCTTTCACTTTTTCTTTTACGAGTTCTTTCAACAAACTGTAATCATTGCCTTTGTCTACTCCGCCCAATATCAATATAACCGAATTGTTCATACTCTCTAATGCATACCAAGTACTGTTTACATTAGTTGCCTTACTATCGTTGATAAAAGTCACGCCTTTCACAACACCGGCTGGCTCCATTCTGTGTTCAAGGCTTTCGAAAGTTTGTAGTGCTTCTCTGATCTTTTCTTTCCGAATGTCTACTGCTGTTGCAGCCATACTTGCAGCCATACTATTGTATTGATTGTGTTTCCCTTTGAGTGTAAAATCATCTATACTCATTTGCATCTCTTCGCTTTTCCATTTTAAATTCATCATTGCATTGGTTAGGTAAGCGCCTTGTGGTAGTTCTTTGCTCATAGTAATGGGTGCTAATATTGATTGTGTAGAATAATTGTTGATATTATTAATAGTTGTTTTATCATCTAAGCAATAAATAAACACATCGTCTGCTGTTTGATTCATTGCAATTCTGAACTTACTGTTGATGTAATTCTGCAGTTTGTAATCATATCGATCCAGATGATCTTCGGTGATATTTAACAATACTGCTACATCTGGTCTAAAAGTTACAATGCCGTCTAACTGAAAAGAACTGATTTCCGCTACATACATTGGCTTGGGATCCAGTGCGACTTGCCTGGCAAAAGAGAACCCAATATTACCAACCACTGCTACTTCTAAACCAGCTGTTTTACAGATGTGAAAGATCAGGGAGGCAGTCGTCGTTTTCCCATTACTACCAGTTACCGCAATGATCTTACTGTTGCCTTTGTACCTGTAAGCCAATTCAATTTCGCTGATCACCGGAATCATTTTGGCTCTTATCTTTTTCATCAGCGGCGCATCGTCTGGGATACCTGGACTCTTCACCACTTCATCACAAAGAAAAATTCGTTCGTCAGCATGTTTTCCTTCCTCAAACTCAATTCCGTAGTGCAGCAGTTCTTCCCGAAAATTGTCTTTGATGATACCGCCATCACTTACAAAAACATCATAACCTTTCCGCTGTGCCAGTATTGCAGCACCTACACCGCTTTCTGCGGCACCAAGTATGACCATTTTTTTCTTCATCCATCCACTGTTTAAAATTGGTTTTTCAACAGCATTAGAACTTAACAGGTAATAAAATTTCCAAGTTTTACCCTGCTCAAAAAAGATTTTCAACAGTATTGAGAATACAGGACATCTCGTTCTGTGGCTCAATAAAAAAGGTTCTTCAACAGTATTGAGATTACAGGACATCTTGTTCTGCGGCTCAATAAAAAAGGTTCTTCAACAGTATCGAGATTACAGGACATCTTGTTCTGTGGCTCAATAAAAAAGGTTCTTCAACAGTATCGAGATTACAGGACATCTTTGTTCTGTGGCTCAATAAAAAAGGTTCTTCAACAGTATCGAGATTACAGGACATCTTGTTCTGTGGCTCAATAAAAAGGTTCTTCAATAGCATGGCATTTAACCGAAACAAGCTTTTCATGGATAATAGAAAATTGAAAAACAAACATCCCTTTTAACGGTCAGGGGCTTTTCAAACATTTCTTTATCTCAGTTTTAGGGTTACTATTGCTAGTGCAACACTTAAAATGGTAACGATCCAAAAACGAACTGCAATTTTACTTTCATGGTAACCGAGTTTCTGATAGTGATGATGCAATGGACTCATCAAAAAGATGCGCCTACCCTCACCAAACTTTCGTTTGGTATATTTGAAATAGCTCACCTGCAGCACCACACTGAGGTTCTCTACCAGAAATACCACACAGAAAATCGGTATCAATAATTCTTTCCTTACTATAATGGCCAACGCCGCAATGATTCCACCGAGTGCCAAACTCCCGGTATCTCCCATAAACACTTGCGCTGGATAAGAATTATACCAGAGAAAACCAATACAGGCACCTACAAACGCTGCAATAAAAATGCTTAACTCTCCCAGGTTGGGTATGTACATTATATTAAGGTATTCGGCAAATTTGATGTTGCCACTTACATAGGCAAATATGCCAAGGCAAATACCTATGATCGCACTTACGCCTGTTGCCAATCCATCTAAGCCATCCGTGATATTTGCGCCATTTGAAACTGCAGTAACAATAAAAATCACAATTAGTATATACAAGATGAACGTATAATCTTCCCAACTCTTTGGTAGTAATTTTGCATAATTAAACTCATGACTTTTTACAAATGGGATCGTTGTGATCACGCTTTTTGCATCAACAAATACCCTGGTTTTACCGTCTACGACCAATGTATCATATTTCACACCAACTGCGGCAGTATGTACTACAGGGCCATTACTAATTACTTCTCTTTTCACTACTACACTGTCGTTGAAATACAAGGTGGCCCCAACGATGATACCCAATACAACCTGACCAAAAATTTTAAACCTGCCTGCTAATCCATCTGCATCGGTTTTTTTATAATCTACCCCTGATGCTTTTGCTTTTTTTCTGGAACTAATTTTCAGGTAATCGTCAATAAATCCAATCGCACCTAACCAAACCGTACATAACAACATCAGCCTGATGTACACTTTATCCAAATTAGCGAGTAGCAATGTTGGGATGATGATGGCCAATATCAAAATAATACCGCCCATCGTAGGTGTTCCTTTTTTTTGTTGCTCGCCTGCTAATCCGAGATCTCGAACGGTTTCGCCCATTTGCTTTTTTTGTAAAAAGCTGATGATTTTTTTTCCATATACTGTAGTAATGATCAAAGACAGTATCAAGGCTATCATAACCCTAAAACTGATGAACGCAAAAAGGCCACTTCCCGGAAACCGGAATTCTTCTTTTGTTAACCAGTCAAATAAATGATACAACATATTTATTAATTTGGCAATTGGCCAGTGCCCAATTCAATTTTGATTCTCTTTTTGTTCTTTCCAAAGTTTTTTACTTCAGAAAGGGTACACTTTATTTATCCAGCATTTCAAACATTTCGGTTAATACTTGCTTATCATCAAAATCATATTTCACTCCTTTAATATCCTGGTATTTTTCATGGCCTTTTCCTGCTACCAGCACGATGTCTCCTGCATTGCTTAAACTCACAGCTGTTTTAATAGCCTCTCTTCTATCGGCAATACTGATGTACTTTTTTTTGGCCACTACATTCAAGCCAGCTTCCATATCTTTCAATATTTCTAAGGGATCTTCATTTCGTGGATTATCGGAAGTAAAAATCACTTTATCACTGTACTCACATGCTACTTGCGCCATCACCGGCCTTTTGGTAGTATCCCTGTTTCCTCCACAACCTACCACGGTAATGATTTTTGAGTTGCCTTGTCTTAAATTTTTGATGGTTGCCAACACGTTCAACAATGCATCAGGGGTATGCGCATAATCCACTATTCCAACTATATTATCTTGTACACTCACACTGTAATCGAATCTACCTTCAGCACCATCCATATTACTGAGATGCAACAGTGTATCCTGTTTGTCTTTACCCAAACAAATTGCCGCTCCAAATACGGCTAACAGGTTATAGCCATTAAATTCGCCAATTAGTTTAAAATGTACTTCCGATTCATTCACCATCATGTGCAAACCAGCTAAACTATTGTCGAGAATTTTTCCTTTAAAATCTGCCAGCGTTTTAAGGCTGTAATAGTATTTTTTAGCTGCGGTATTTTGGAGCATCACCATTCCTCTTTTGTCATCTGCATTGCTGATGGCAAATGCAGTTTTTGGCAATCCATCAAACCATGATTTTTTTACCCGGATGTATTCTTCAAATGTTTTGTGGTAATCCAGGTGATCATGTGTAATGTTGCTAAATATGGCCCCTTTGAAAATCAATCCAGCAATTCTTTGTTGTTCGATGGCATGACTACTACATTCCATAAATACATATTCGCAACCTTCTTCTTGCATTTGCCTCAGCAACGCATTTAATGCGATAGCATCTGGCGTGGTATGTGTAGCGGGAACTATTTTTTCTGCAATTTGATTTTGTACTGTACTGATTAAACCGCAAACATGACCCATCGAAGTAAAAAGTTTGAAGAGCAATGTGGCAATCGTTGTTTTACCATTGGTGCCCGTTACGCCCACTAATTTCAAAGACTCTGTGGGAGAACCATAAAAGCGATGACTCATCACACCAGCCGCAACCGCACTATTTTCTACCTGCACGTAAGTAATACCTTCTTTTAAATCGTCTGGCATGGTTTCACAAACAATGGCTATAGCTCCCTGAACAATGGCTTGTGAAATGTATTGATGTCCATCTGTAGCGGCTCCTTTTATAGCAATAAAACAACTTGCATCATTTACATTTCGGGAATCAATATGCAAGGCGTTCACCTCCAGATGAGTACTCCCTTTTACAGAGCGGATAGCAAGCGTGTATAATAATTCCTGTAACATATTGAGTGCGCTTAATTGAGCAGCAACGAAATTTTTTGTCCTTTATTAAATGGGGTTCCCAAAGCAATACTTTGATTCACAACTTTTCCTCTGCCGCCTATTTGTACTATAAATCCTTTGTTTTCTAAGAGATACACTGCATCCTTTAATCCCATTCCTATCACATCTGGTGTTACTTTTCGACTTCCCTCTGCATACTTAGGCTGTTGTAGGCTAGCAGCATTGTTTTGTAACTGCATTGTTCTCCAATAACCGCCTTGGGCTGAATCTCTATAAGCGATATTCATAAAAGTGAATATGGAATTGAGGTCATTTTTCATACCGGTTGAACTGTACCAAACAGAATCAATCACCTGAATTATTTTCTTATTGTTATGTAAAATGAACCGGGCATAAATTCGATCACTGATTTCTTTAAACACGGTACCCGATACATCTGCACCATAAATCTTTTTCGACTCTTTACTATTTTGTATTACAACAGCCATTGTATATTTCGGTTTCTCCGAAGGAAAATATCCGATAAATGATGCCTGGTAAATTTTGTTCCCTTTGTTGTAACCTTTATTGTTCAGGGCACTCACTGCTGTTCCTGTTTTTCCTGAAATAGAATAAGCAGAATCGAATAAGATACGGTGTCCGGTGCCGTGCAAACTATCTACCACGGCTTTCAAACATTCTTGTGCCTGGCGAATGGTTTCTATACTGCAGATACTTTCTACCAAAACCTCTGGCTCTATTAATTGAATATCTACTCCATAATCTCTGATGGCACTAACCAAATAGGGTTTCATCATTTTACCATTATTGGCTACTGCATTGTACAGCATCAGCATGTGCAAAGGAGTTACCAGTTCTTCGTACCCGTGCGCCATGTAGGGTAAGGTTGTTTTAGACCAGCTCCTATTAGCAGGCGACTTTATGGTAGGCTTTCCGGAAGTGGCCACAATGTCGATCCCTGTCATCTTATTCAAACGAAACTTATACAGGTGATCTATAAACCTATTGGGTTCAGCCGAATAATATTGATAAGCCAATTTTGCGAAAGCCACATTGCTGCTGGTCAGGAAAGCTTCCTTCACTGTAATGTTTCCAGCACCCAGATGCGAATCTTTGATGCGCAAGCCATGAAAATATTTCACTCCTTTTTCACAATCCACTATTGAATTAATGTTTACATATTTGTCTTCCAGCAAACTCAACAACGTAGCCAATTTGAAAACCGAGCCTGGTTCTGTGGCTTTTCCGATGCCATAGTTTAAGTCTTCGATATAAGTTCCATCTGTTTGTTTTCCCAAGTTGGCAATGGCTTTAATTTTCCCGGTGGCCGTTTCCATCACAATTGCGGTGCCATGAATGGAATTGTTTTCTACCAACATTTTCATCAGGGCTTGTTCGGCTACATCTTGTATATAAGTATCCAGCGTGGTGATGATATCTTTCCCGTTGATCGGATCCAATTCGGCACCCATTACCGGCAAATAAGAACCAGCCGTATAACGCACTAATCTTTGTCCGGCGACTCCTCTCAGCAAACTGTCATACGTAAGCTCAAGGCCAACATTCTTTTTAGCATCTCCCCTCGAAAGCCCGATCGTTCTGTTGGCTAGTAAAACATAAGGGTTGATGCGTTTATCTTTTGTTTCTACAATAAACCCACTTTTGTTTCTTCCCTGGCGCACCAACGGAAAATCTCGCATCAGCCTGTATTCTTCAAAGGAGATTTTTTTCTTCAAACTATGATACCGATCCTTGTTTTTATACGCCAGCTGTAATTGTTTTTTGTAATCGGCCGCAGATTTGTCATTGAAAAGATTGGCTAAACTAATACTCAGCGAGTCGATATTATCTTTGAAACGTTTGCCTTGTTTTTCTCTCAATCCTTCTGCTGCAAAATCTACATATACATCAAATACTGGAATGGAAGTGCTGAGCATGTTACCATCTTCACTATAAATACTGCCTCGCTCTGCTTCTACCTGTTGAAAATTCATTTGTGCACTATCACCCATACTCTTCCAGTAACTCCCTTGCACCTGCTGTATATACACCGCTTTTCCTAGTACAAACACACCTAGTACTGCGATACCCAGAAAACAGAGGTAAACTCTCCACAATATGTCGTTTTTAATTTCCATGATACCTTTTACGGCAATCGATTATTCTATTAGTTGTTGGCGCTTGCTGCTTCTAATGAAACAGGTGCGGTGTTTGATTCTTTTAAACCCAAAGGCTCTACTGCTTTTACCAGCTCACTTGCTTTACTTCGGTAAATCACTTCGGCTTTGATAGTTTTGTATTCGTATTCCAATTCTTTTATATTTCTTTCTGTTGCAGATATCTTTTTCGCCAGTTTATCTGCCATGTGGCCGTTGTAGATATATAGCACTGCCAACACAGACAGAAATAAAAAAAATGGAATATTTTTTACAATCCATTTATAGTTGAACATTTTTTTCAAATCAAATTTTGAAGGAACACTATTGGTATGGTTCGTTGTTTCAGTCATGTTTTATTTTTTTCTGCTACCCTCAGTTTTGCACTTCTCGACCTTGGGTTTTTTTTCAATTCGTCATCGCTGGCAGTGATGGGTTTTTTACTGATCAATTTAAATATGGAAGCAGGCCTGGTTCCAAAAACATCATCGGCTGCAGGTTCTTCGGTTGCGCCAAACTTCATATAGTTTTTTACGATCCTGTCTTCCAATGAATGAAAGCTAATGACCACCAGCCTGCCACCGGGTTTTAGTACCGGGGCTGTTTGTTCCAACATTTCTTCCAGCGCTTTCATTTCATCGTTTACTTGAATACGCAAAGCCTGAAATACCTGAGCGAAGTATTTGTTGGGATTGCCCTTTACAATACCCTGCAATGCTTGTTTAAAAGCAAGGATGGTTTTAAAGGGAGTGATCAATCTATATTCAGTGATGGTACGGGCCAATGTTTTTGCGTTGGTAACCTCTCCATATTTTTCAAACAACTTATGCAATTCAGATTCAGAATAGGTGTTCAAAACATCAGCTGCAGTGAGCGTTTGTCTGCTGTCCATCCTCATATCAAGGGCTGCATCAAACCTGGTAGAAAACCCTCTTGCGGCTTCGTCGAATTGGTGGCTCGACACCCCCAGATCTGCCAGTATCCCATCTACTGGAATGGCTTTCTGTAATCTCAAAAATTTTTGCAGATGACGAAAATTTTGTGACACAAAAATGATGCGTTCATCTTCTGGTATATTTTTACGGGCATCTTCATCCTGGTCAAACACAATGAGTTTACCATTCTTATCCAGCTTTTTTAAGATCTCTTTGCTATGTCCTCCTCCTCCAAATGTGCAGTCTACATAAGTTCCTTGTGCCTTTATGTCTAACGCCTCCAGGGTTTCTTTCAGCATTACCGAAACATGGTAGTTGCTATTGTTATCAGTAAAAATCGGTTCATTTGCATCTTCTTGTAAGTTTCCCATACCTTCCAATTTTCCGTTTTCTTGGTTACAATTGCTCTCCCGGCTTGTTCATTACTTCATTTGCCAGGTTACTGAATGTTTCAGGGGTAAATGATTCAAAAAACTGATCGTATTTGTTTTTATCCCATATTTCAATTTTGTTCATGGCCGAAACCAACACGATGTCTTTTTCCAGCGAAGCATGTCCCATCAGGTTTTTGGGAAGCAATAAGCGCCCGGCACTGTCGAGCTCCACTTCTATGGCTCCGTTTAAAAAATAGCGGCGAAACTCTCTCACCTTGGGATCAAAATCGTTCAATTGAGCTATTCGGGAAAAAATAGGCTCCCAGCTTTGTAGGGGGTAGAGAGTCAAACATTTTTCAAATCCCCTGTTAATCACGAACTTAGCGGCAGCATCCTGCGGCAGCTGCTTTTTAAAGCCTGCCGGCAAAAGGAAACGACCTTTTGCGTCGATGGTTGCTTCGTACTCGCCCAGGAAACCGATCATGTGAAGAATTAAGTTGATTATTTAGTATTAACTAACACAAAATAACACTTTTTCCCACTTTTAGACACTTTTTATGATAAAGTTTTTTATCCACAGGGGCTGTAGCCATGCCTATTGGTGTTTTAAGGGGATATTTAGCTTGTTGGCATGTGGATAGTATGTGAATAGGTGTGGATTACATGTGAATTTAATTCTCGGATACAGAAATCCTTTCTCTGTATTGAAAAAACGGAAGTAAAAGTGGATAAAAGTTGGTTTGAAATGGGTTAAAAGCTGGTAGTATCGAATTGAAGAAGACCCTGTTCAGCAACACGATTCAATCTTGCGAAGTGGTACCGGCGCTTTGCTGATTGATTATTTAGCCAGCGGTATAGAAATGGTGAACACACTGCCCTTGCCAAGGATGCTTTCTGCCTTGATGCTGCCATGGTGTGCATTTACCATGGTTTTTACATAGCTCAAACCAAGCCCAAAACCTTTTACATTGTGGATGTTACCGGTATGTGCCCGGTAAAATTTTTCGAAAATGCGGCCCAGCGTTTCCTTATTCATACCAATACCATTGTCTTCAATTCGGATTTTAAATTGATTGTTTGAATTGGAAGTGGTCAGCTTAATGACTGGATTGTCTTTTGAATATTTCGCTGCATTGTCGAGCAGGTTATTTACGAAGTTGATAAAATGCACTTCGTCCGCCATAATAGCATCGTTGCTGGCATCTAGCTTTACTTCTAAACTTCCGTTTCTTTCCTGAATAGGAAGGGCCATATTATTTACAGCAATAGATATCAAATCATGTGCTTCATGTTTTTGAAGATTGAGCTGAACTTCTTGTTTGTCTAACAGGGCCGCCTGTAAAATAGCTTCCACTTGTTTGTTCATTCTTTTATTTTCTTCCTTGATAACGCCAGTAAAGTATTGTGTTTTCTCTTTATCTGCCACCACTTTTTCGTTCTTCAAAGCATCTACGGCTAAGGAGATGGTAGCCAGCGGTGTTTTAAATTCATGTGTCATATTGTTGATGAAATCGGACTTGATCTCACTGAGTTTCTTCTGCTTCAACAAGCTGCGAATAGTAATATAAAATGCAGAGGTAATGATGAGGGTAAATAAAATAGAACCAAAAATAAACCAGAAAATTTCCCGGAGTACGATTTTATTGTCGTTAGGAACAATGAGTACCAACACTTCGCTCATCGAAAGATTTTCGAGGCTGCTGCCGCTAGGTGGCAATAATGGATAAATGATCTGAAGATTATTGGCAGTATCGGCGTAGTACTTTGCAAAATTTGGTGATTGCATCTCCTCTCCTACGATTTCGTTTTGAGCAATCGCAAATTCAAATGGGACATCTTTAATGATGTATTTTTTTAGTGCCGTTTTAATCACCTGGTTCACTTCGACGTAACTAAATCTTTGCATCACCGAGTTGCCAAAAAGATCGATTGATTTTTTTTCGGGCGTAAACAACATGTCCCGACTATTTTTTAATCCCGGAACTATACTTCGCTCCACCATGAGTTTCTCTGCCGCCTCGGCAATCGCAAGCGTGATGTTGTTTTTGAGTTGCTGTTCTTTAAAATCTTTTGCACTCTCCACCCACTTGTATTGAAAAAAAATCAATCCAAAAAGGCTGAGTAAAATTAAAACAGTAATAACGGGGAAAATTTTCTTCATGAAATACGACCGGTTTGTACACAATATAACCTCCACAAAACTAATCCTTTAAAGCAATTCGAAGGCATAAAACAGCTTTCTGCTTCAAAAATTAACGAAGGTTTACATTGGTGAATATCTGCATTTTTTCAGGATAGTTTTACAATTATGGCTAACTTTATTTGTATGATTTCACCCGCAAATGGCATATTACTAATAGCAGAACCTTTTTTAAAAGATCCTAATTTTATCAGAACCGTCACTTTGATCTGTAAATTTGATGCCGTGGAAGGTGCCTTTGGCTTTGTGATCAACAAACCCGGTCACCAGCAGCTAGGCGAACTTTTACCAGAAATGACCGATTTTGATTTACCCATTTTTATTGGAGGGCCAGTACAAATGGATACCCTTCATTTTTTGCACCAAAGCCCCGAGCATTTCCCGGAGGCACCTGAAATTACGTCGGGTGTGTACTGGGGCGGAGATTTTGAATTGCTCAAATCATTGATTAAATCTGGTGAAATCAAGACCGCCGGCGTTCGGTTTTTTCTGGGATACAGCGGCTGGGATGCAGGACAACTGGAAGTAGAGATCGAAGAAAAAAGTTGGCTCACCGTTGCCAGCAATCCATCCATTGTTTTTAATACTGCAGCAGATGATATATGGAAACTAAGCCTCAAATTATTGGGCGGTAAATATGAAATGATGATCAATTTTCCTACTGATCCGCAGCTGAATTAACTCTCCAAAAAATACAATCTTACCTTTATTGATCGTACAGTTATTCCTAAAGTTACGGCTGCTTTTACCTTTTTTGATCTTCCTAATTTTAAGCAAAACCAGAATACCCCTTTTTTTATTTAGATTGTGTTTGAAAAAACCCCTACAGCTCTGCCGGAATGGAAGATGCTAACATGATTAGAAAAATTTTCATTAAAATAATTTGTTATATAGTCTCCTTAAAATACCTGCTGCCATTGGTTTCTGGATGTATTGCCGGCAACTGCGTGTAAACAATAAAGCCAACTTAGCCCTGGGTGGACCGCTCTTGATTGCCTGCAACCACCCCAACTCTTTTTTAGATGCGATTGTTCTTTCCTCTGTGTTTAAAAAACCCATCTATTCATTGGCCAGAGGAGATGTGTTTAAACATTCATTGGCTGCAAGATTATTGCGATCATTGAAAATGTTCCCGGTATTCCGCAATTCAGAGGGTGCAGAAAACATGGGACACAACTACAGCACATTTGATGCTTGTAAAGAAATTTTTAAAAATAATGGCATAGTGTTAATTTTTAGTGAAGGCAGGTGCATCAACGAATGGCATTTGCGCCCATTGATGAAAGGCACGGCTCGCCTGGCTTTGAGCAGTTGGGATGCTGGTATTCCGCTCACCGTTTTACCTACAGGCATCAATTACCAGAGTTTTACCCGTTTTGGTAAAAATATCCACCTGAATTTTGGAAATATGATTCATGAAGAAGATATCTATACTTCTAATGGCTTTGGAAAATCGGTGATGGAGTTTAACCAATTGCTCACCGAAGAACTAGAGCGATTGGTATATGAAATAGAAAAAGGAGACCAACAAAAAAAAGTAGAAATAATGGGCGTCCACATTCCTGCTTTTGTAAAAATAGTATTCTTGATCCCCGCCATCGCTGGGTGGATATTACACATGCCACTTTGGTTACCCATTAAATTTTTTGCGAAAAAATATGGTACCCACAACGATCATTATGATTCTATTGCAGTGGGCTTGTTATTTGTACTATACCCCGTTTACCTAATGGTGCTTTTGTTGCTGGCAGCATCCATATGCAGTGGATGGATGGCACTTGCATTGGTAGGCTCTGCGCCCCTGCTGGCTTGGAGTTATATGTATATTAAGCCGCAGTTTTAGAAGACATCGCCAAGCCTTTATATCGCAGTTCATTTATC
>JBBSDF010000004.1:0-111499 GCA_038249665.1 Chitinophagales bacterium | reverse complement strand
TAAGGATTTAATTTAGTAAAAATATTCTTATTCGGTGAAGTTGCTTTGTAGAAACCAATCCCAGAGTTTGAAGTTGACCCAAGGTATTGAACCCAAGCCTGTTCTGTTCTTAACTGTTCATTAGTAATTTGATTTTCTAAATTCTGTAGTGCAGAGAAGTATCCACGTCTGTGATTTCCTCTATTACTTATATTGAATGTAGATTTCTTTTGAACATCTTCCAAAACAAAAGCATATCTAGCATTACCAACCTCTAATATAGCTGTGTACCCTACTTTCATGGCGTTTTTATTAAACTCTACCAGATCTTCTGGCGAAAAAGAGGTTCGCCAATAGTTTGTTGTGTCTTCGGCATGAATATGACCATATGCAAGTAACTCTTCACCTGGTAATAATGTATAGTTAACTCTTGTTTGGTCACCAGATGTAAATCCAGGAACACAATTTTTAGGATAAATCTGTGAGTTTTTTTTCACCACAATGAAACTTTGTTCCCTGAAACTATTATTCATGCCCCATAAATAGAGTGAATCCATTTCACGGTCAGCAGCTAAAGAAATAATTTTGGGAATGCTGTCCACAGGAATATCAATTGGTGGTAAAGGATTGGTTGTTGTAATTGGCCCTGAACCACAACCACCACAAGGTAATCTACCTTCTACTATCAAAGAGCGAAGTTGTTGACATTGGTTGTTACTAGTACAGTTGTTTGTTGGAGGAGGATTCCCTGTATTTCCACTTCCACCTCCCCCTAAACCACCTCCACCAGTCGGCAAAGGAGCATCTGGAGGCCAATTATAAGGGATGTCAGGATCATTACTCACTACAATGATATTCACTTGATAACATACCACGCATAAATCCTCAGGTGACATACCCACACAACTTGATGGATTCAAAACTTGACAGTATACTGCATTACCATTTTGGGGTGTGGCTACTTTTAAAGAAAGTGTTCGTGTATCTCCGTTAGAAGGTAACTTAAAATACTTTCTGAAAAGTAATGTGTCATTGATTAAAAACTTTTGGTAACCAAAAACCTTATAATTTAAAAGAGCTATTTGATTAGCTATTCTATCAGCGGTTACGAAAGTACTGTCTTCACTACCGTAGGGGTGTAGGTCAAAATCATTGGCTCTATATAGATGCAACTCCACACTATCTCCAGCCACCTTACTCAGAAAGAATCCATTAACAAATCCACTATCTTCTTGTATTATTGGCGTGATGACTATGGCATCAGTGAATCTACCATTTCGATTGTTATATGATACTTGATTATTGCTAGACTTTTTTATAATTGATTATCCCAGTACGCAAATCCTTCATTTTTAGCGAATTCGGGTATGAAATGACCGATTTCGTTTTGTTTTTTTAATGCTGATACTACTTTCTTAAGAACATCGGGACTTTGAGTAGTAATATTGAAAAATCGATTCTCAATTTCAATATTTGTAACTTTAACTACATCCATTTTGTTACACGAAAAGTTTGTAACAGAAATTAGTGCAATAAAGATTGTTAATATTAAGGCGAATGCACTGGAATTAGAAATAGAATTTGTTTTCATTTTGGATTAATTTGAAAATGTTAAGTTACAAACAATTCATATAAACAAAATCATATACATGTATATTTTTTTAAAATTTAATATACAAATACCATTTATTTATTCATTTGATACTTAATTTCCAAAATTAAATTAATTCCGCTCCCTTATTTCCCTCAAAAATCCCTCCACTGCCTTCCTCACCGGTGTGGCGTTGGTTTGGTAGTTATTAGCTAAAATAGAAAAAATCAACAACTTGTTTTTTTTGGTGATGAGGTAGCCACTAATAGCGCAATTGTTGCTGAGGGTGCCGGTTTTAGCAAAGATGAAACCGGCTTCGGTTTTGTATAGACTGCCCAATGTGCCTTCGCCACCAGTGGGTAAAATATTTTTGATTCGCTCAAAATCAAATTCATTTTTTAGTTGGTTCAACACAAAAACAACACTCTGGGGTGTAAATAAATTGTATCTGCTGAGTCCACTCCCATCCACCCATTTCGGTATTTGAGGAATCGCTTTTAAATCGTTTGTCAACAAAAAATCAATCATGTCTCTGTCGCTCATATAACCCAGTTTTTCATTACTGGCCATGAGCAAGGTTTGTTCTGCAAAAAAATTATCGCTCCACTTCATCATGGGTGCAAACAACGAATCGCTGGGTTGCGAATGCAGCACAAATGTTCGGATGATTTTATTGGAATCTATACTGCCGGCTGGTTCAATTTTTTGATGAATCGTATCGCCCAATATGTCGAATGCCAATGGCAATGAACTGATGAATGGAATCACCATTTTGCTGCTCTTTTTTCCATTGGCAACAAAACTAAAATCGTTGCTGTATCGGTTTCTGCTTACATCGTTGATGTAACCGTTTTGGTTATTGTTTTTTGCAACCATCGTAACGGCTGCACGCTTCGGAAAATACATGGGTTCAGATGATTTGCCGCTTACTACCAACGAATTGCCAAATACCGGCATGGCCGATCTTTCGTTCATATAACTGGCATCATAATCATCCCATGCCCAGCCCCTGCCATGTCCATTGATGGGGCGGAGATCCAAATCAGAAAATAATGGTAAGTTGATTTTGCTTAAAAAATCAACAATGGGTTGGTTTTCAAAATCGGGATGTAATAAAGTGGGATCGCCAGAAGGCGTAAGAAATAATCCGATATCTGTTTGCGTAACCTTCATGCCCACCAAACTATCGCCCAGGTATTTCATTCCCGCATACAGCGAAAACAATTTGGTATTACTAGCGGGTACAAAGTATTTATCGCCATTGTGATTGTACCAATATTTGCCGGTTGCCGGTTCAAAGATACTGATGCCGATATGCCCTGCGGCAATGGCACTGTCTTTTAGCAACAGCCGATTAGCCTGCTTACCTACTTGCTTTCCTACAGAACAGGATGCCAGCAAGCTAATAGTAGCAAATAGTAAGCTGTATTTTTTATGTCTGGATACCATCATCATGTATTGATCAATTCCTTTCTTGCACCCTGAGCCATCTTTCCGGAATCTGGTTGTTGCTGGCAGTAAGGTAATCATTGTAACTACATGCAATAAACCGTTGGTCGGGCATTTGCATCCACCATCGGTTGGTTTTTTTACTCTGTAAAAAAACCGTTTCTACTTCTGCAAAAACCGTGTGGTATTCATTGAACAGTTCCCGATCGGTTAGCGCTGCTTCTTGTTTACAACGATTTTTTCCGTCAATAAAATACCAAACCATCTGCGAAATTTGTTTGGCTGTCATTTCTTCTACATCATCATAAGGCTTGTATCCATAAATACCCATGCTATTGGTTTTGTTGCTGAACCCTGCGTAACGGGTAAGCATACACGCTTCTATGCCGGTGAGTCCGTTCGGACAATTTTTATTAGCCGGTGCATCACTGTGTTTGATGGCACTGATATCGAAACTCACCAAATGGCTGTTTCTGAAAACAGGCTCTATCTCATCTATATTCTCTGTAACCATACCCACACGATAGCAATCGAAACGCAGTTTATCCATGGTTTCCAACATCCGCGGGTGCACAAAATAACTTTGAAATGCAATGTGGTTGTAATGTTTCACCATA
Organism: Chitinophagales bacterium; assembly: GCA_038249665.1. Classification (GTDB taxonomy): domain Bacteria; phylum Bacteroidota; class Bacteroidia; order Chitinophagales; family Chitinophagaceae; genus Ferruginibacter. Next base: position 107,863 of record JBBSDF010000004.1, on the reverse strand, counting down.
TTAGGTTCACCGGTGAGCATTTCCATCAAAAAGTTTTCACTTCTGATGGGGCTCTCGCTCCTCAAATCGATCATGGCATCGATGCAAGTGGCTTCTACCTGTTGGTTTAATTCTATGTAAGCGTAATATTGAGCCAGCGTAATATCATGCGATCCACCCAATATCAACACTGTTTTGTTTAACCGAAACAATTCTGCTAAAATAGTTTTGATGGCAGCATAACTGTCTTGCACACTTGCGCCCTTTTTTACATTGCCCATGTCTGCGATTATAACATCGGTATGCCAGTAATGCAATCGGTACAAATGCTTGCGGATGATAATGGCAGCATCATTGTCTGATTCAAAGTAGCCATTCCCCCTGTATTCTGTTACGCCCAATAAAACAATATCGGCATTTTCAATATCTGGCAACTCCTCCGTAAATATTTTGATGTGTTTGCCTAGTTGACCGTCGGTATATCCTCCATCATCATTCAACTCGTGCACGGGCACCGGGTCTAAAAATTCTATCAAATCTAACATACTTCAAAAAAGTTTAAGGCAAACCTAACAGATAATTCGGAGAATTGCGAATGCCGCGGAGCCTTTTAAACAAAAAATCGATCTATTTTTTTCCGTCTTTCATAAATGGACTTTTTACCGCCCCTAGTATTTTGATGCACTATCATTACCTTTGCAGGCATTACAGTTAACAATACCACCATGTTAGATAAACAAGAAGTTTTAAGTGAAGTAGTGATCAAATTTGCAGGCGATAGTGGCGATGGTATGCAGCTCACCGGCAGCCAGTTTACCAACAATAGCGCCATGCTGGGACTCGATCTGGCTACATTCCCCGACTTTCCAGCCGAGATCAGGGCTCCAATAGGAACTTTGCCCGGGGTGAGCGGTTTTCAACTTCGTTTTAGCAGCGACCGCATTTTTACGCCAGGCGACGAATGCGATGTATTGGTGGCCATGAATGCAGCCGCATTAAAGGTAAATCTGAATGGACTGAAAAAGGGCGGAAAAATTCTTGCCAATATTGATGGCTTTGATAGCAGGAACCTCCGTTTGGCCAACTATCCGGAAGGAATCAATCCGCTGGAAGACAACAGCCTGGATGCTTACGAAGTAATCAAAATGGATGTGACCAAAATGACCCGGGAAGCGTTGAAAGACATTACCATGGGTACTAAAGAAAAAGACCGGGCGAAAAATATGTTTGTACTGGGCTTTTTGTATTGGATGTACAACCGAAGCATGGAGAATACTATTTCCTTTTTGAATGAAAAATTTGGTAAAAAACCAGAGATACTTGAAAGCAATATCAAAGCATTGCAAAGCGGATATAATTATGGCGATACCACCGAAACTTTCACCGACAGGTACTCTGTGGCCAAAGCAAAAATGGAACCCGGCACTTATCGCTCCATTATGGGCAACCAGGCGTTGGCTTATGGATTGATCGCCGCTTCTCAAAAAAGTAAGTTGCCATTGTTTTTGGGTTCTTATCCCATTACCCCCGCTTCCGACATCTTGCACGAATTGAGTCGTTATAAATCTTTTGGTATTAAAACATTTCAAGCGGAAGATGAGATTGCCGCTATCACTTCGGCTATTGGTGCCAGTTATGGCGGACAAATTGGCTTAACCACCACCAGCGGACCCGGAATGGCATTAAAAACCGAAGCTATGGGATTGGCGATGATGCTCGAAATTCCATTGTTAATTTGTAATATACAACGGGGCGGACCAAGTACAGGTTTGCCTACCAAAACCGAACAAAGTGATTTGCTGCAGGCTTATTACGGTCGCAATGGCGAATGTCCTATCCCGGTGATATCTGCGAGCACACCCAGCGATTGTTTTGAAGTAGCTTACGAAGCTGTCCGAATTGCAGTGCAACATATGACTCCAGTTATTTTACTGAGCGACGGATATATTGCCAATGGTGCAGAACCTTGGAAATTTCCGGTATCGGCCGATCTGCCTGCAATTGAAGTACATTTCAAAACACAGCTAGGAGATGGAGAAGAAAAGTTTCAACCTTATTTGCGCGACGAAAAAGGGGTAAGGCCATGGGTTGTACCCGGCACGCCTGCGCTGGAACATCGCATTGGTGGTTTGGAAAAACAAAACATCACCGGTAACATCAGTTACGATTCTGAAAACCATCAGTTGATGGTGAAGTTGCGCCAGGAGAAGGTGGATAAAATTGCACAGTATATTCCTAAACAACAACTCGATAGTGGACCCGAACAAGGAAAGATCCTGGTGTTGGGTTGGGGTAGTACCTATGGCGCCATCAAAAGTGCCTGTTTGGAATTGCAATCAGAAGGGCACGCAGTTTCGCATACGCATCTCCGTTATATTCGCCCTTTTCCGGAAAACCTAGGTGAGCTGATGAGTAAATTTGAAAAAGTAATTATCCCGGAAATCAACAACGGGCAGCTTATCAAAATCATCCGCGATCAGTACCTGATTGATGCGAAAGGCTACAATAAAATCATGGGCGTGCCAATTACAAAGGGTGAATTGTTAGCATTCATCAAACAAGAATTATAAGTTCACTGTAGAAAAATAAAAAAATCCCGACGGCAACATCGGGATTTTTATTTTACAAAAACTTATTTTTTAATGGAGAGTGCTTGCTTTTTCCGTGTTAAAAATGGAAGGATAGCAATTACATATTCCTTCTATATTGCCCGCCAACGGTGTACAATGCATGAGTAATTTGTCCCAATGAGCAGTGCTTCACCGTTTCCATCAATTCCTCAAAAAGATTGCCATTGTTGACGGCTACTTCCTGCAAACGCTTTAGCATGGCAGCAGATTTTTGAGAATGCCGTTGCTGGAATGCTTCCAGTGTTTTGATCTGCCCTTCCTTTTCTTCTGAAGTACTTCTGATCACTTCTGATGGCAATACGGTTGGAGAACCATTTTTTCCCAGGAAAGTATTTACCCCTACGATTGGATATTCACCGGTATGTTTGAGGGTTTCGTAGTACAGACTTTCTTCCTGTATTTTATTACGTTGGTACATACGTTCCATGGCACCCAACACGCCTCCTCTATCAGTAATGCGGTTAAACTCGTTTAATACAGCTTGTTCTACCAGGTCGGTTAACTCTTCAATTAAAAAAGCACCCTGGTTAGGGTTTTCGTTTTTAGCGGTGCCTAGTTCACGGTTAATGATGAGCTGGATGGCCATGGCTCTTCTCACACTTTCTTCAGTAGGAGTAGTGATGGCCTCGTCGTAAGCGTTGGTGTGTAAAGAATTGCAGTTATCATAGATCGCATACAATGCTTGCAAGGTGGTTCTGATGTCGTTAAAATCAATTTCCTGTGCATGCAAAGAGCGGCCACTGGTTTGAATATGGTACTTCAGTTTCTGACTGCGATCATTACCCTTGTATTTTTGTTTCATGGCTTTGGCCCAAATGCGACGAGCTACACGGCCAATGACGGCGTATTCCGGATCCATCCCATTGCTAAAGAAAAAAGATAGGTTGGGTGCAAAATCATCAATGTGCATTCCTCTGCTCAGGTAATATTCAACATACGTAAAGCCATTTGCCAAAGTGAAGGCAAGCTGTGTTATAGGATTGGCCCCTGCCTCAGCTATATGGTATCCACTGATGCTGACACTGTAGAAATTCTGCACCTTGTGGTCGATGAAGTATTGTTGTACATCACCCATCAGTTTTAATGCAAATTCTGTAGAGAAGATGCAGGTATTTTGTGCCTGGTCTTCTTTTAAAATATCTGCCTGCACGGTTCCCCTAACGGTGCTCAATGCCTTGGCTTTTATTTGTGCGTACACATCAGGAGGTAATACATCTTGTCCGCTCAGTCCTAACAAACGCAATCCGAGTCCGTTACTTTCGCCGGGTAATTGTCCTTTGAGTAAACCTTTTTCGGGTACTATCGGGGTGCCATCTACACCCATGTATCTTGGGAGTTGATCTGGCTGATAATTTGATTCAATGATGCGGTTTACTTCATCTCTTAAATTGTTTTCAATAATATATTTTTCACATTGTTGGTCAATAGCGGCGTTCATAAAAAATGCCAGCAACATCGGCGCGGGGCCGTTAATTGTCATGCTCACCGAAGTTTTGGGATCGCATAAGTCGAAGCCGCTGTACAATTTTTTGGCATCGTCAACACTGGCGATGCTCACCCCGCTGTTTCCTACTTTTCCGTAAATATCTGGTCGGTAAGCAGGGTCCTCACCGTAGAGTGTGACGCTGTCGAAGGCGGTACTCAGGCGCTTGGCGGGTTGGCCCATACTCACATAATGAAAACGGCGGTTGGTCCTTTCTGGTCCACCTTCTCCAGCAAACATTCTCGTAGGGTCTTCGCCTTCTCTTTTGAGTGGGAAAACACCCGCAGTGTATGGAAATTCACCCGGTACATTTTCCTGCAACTGCCATCTTAAAATATCTCCTTCGTCTTTGAATTTGGGCAAAATAACTTTTGATAAAACGGTGCCTGATAAACTGGTGTAGGTGAGCGGCTGTTTGATGATGTTATCCCTCACTTTGAATTCGTAAAACACTTTGCTGTAGCGTTCTTTTACTTCTTCCCAACCGTTGATTAATTTTTTGCAGAAAGGATCTTGTTTTTCAGCAATTTGTTCAATGGCCTGGTGAAGGGCTGCACTGTGTTCGTTGGGTATTATTTTTAAAGAACCTTTTAGTTGATAGAGTTGGGTCGCGATCTCAGATTGAGCTTTTACCCATTGGTCGTATTCGTTGATGGTTTCAGCAATTTCGGCCAGGTAACGTACCCGCTTTGGAGGAATGATGGTAGACTGGTTGCTGGTGTCTGCTTTGTGTGTGGCCACCGTGACATGGCTTTTGAAAACGATGCCTGTTTTTTCTTCTATTTTCGCCATTAGTCTTTCAAACAATTCGTTCACCCCGGCATCATTGAACTGTGCAGCGATGGTGCCCACCACTGGTAAGTCTTCATCTTTTGCATCCCACAAACCGTGGTTTCGTTTGTACTGTTTTCTTACATCATGTAAGGCATCCAATGCGCCGGCTTTGTCAAATTTATTGAGGCAAATGACATCGGCGTAATCGAGCATGTTTATTTTTTCGAGTTGTGATGGGGCCCCATATTCGGGCGTCATCACATACATGCTAATGTTGCAGAAATCGAGGATGGAGGCATCGCTTTGTCCAACGCCTGCGCTTTCTAAAATAATGAAATCAAAATTGGCTGCTTTGCAAATATCGATGGCTTGCTGTACATATTGGCTGAGGGCCACATCACTTTCGCGGGTGGCCAAACTGCGCATGTAGGCGCGGGGAGAAGAGATGGCATTCATGCGGATGCGATCGCCCAGTAGTGCACCTCCTGTTTTTTTCTTACTAGGATCTACAGAAATAACCGCGATGGTTTTATCCCCGTAGTTGTTTAAAAATCTGCGAACAATTTCATCTGTTACCGAAGACTTTCCTGCGCCGCCCGTGCCGGTAATGCCGAGTACAGCTCCTTGCCAGTTGCTATTGGTTTCAGAAGAAGTTTCTTCAGGGCGGTCTTGACCCATTTCTGCCAGGGTAATGGCTCGTGCTATCCTGCGAATATCTTTCAACTCCTCTAAAGGTAATTTTCCATTCCAATGTTCTGCCGATTTAAAAAAGGCGGATTGCTGAAAGTCGTTATCAGTGCCAGTTTCTGATGTGGGAACGCAGGAAAGGATCAAGTCTTCGATCATTCCTTCCAGGCCCATTTTTCTGCCATCATCCGGACTATAAATTCGGGTGATGCCATATTGATGAAGTTCCTCCATTTCTGCTGGAAGTATGGTGCCGCCGCCTCCACCAAAAATTTTGATATGCCCACAACCATTTTCGTTCAACAGGTCTTTCATGTATTTAAAAAACTCTACATGTCCGCCCTGATAGCTGGTGATGGCGATGCCGTGTACGTCTTCTTCAATAGCACATTCTACAATTTCCGCCACACTGCGATTGTGTCCGAGGTGTATGATCTCTGCGCCTTTACTTTGTAGGATGCGGCGCATAATATTGATGGCGGCGTCATGTCCGTCGAAAAGAGCAGCAGCTGTTACAATGCGAACTTTATGATTGGTAGTAAAACTCATACTTGTTTTTGTTGATCTTTTAATAAGCAATAGGAATGGTTGTGGCCCAACGGCCAAGCAACAGTAGTGCATCGAGTGCTGCCGGGCCACTTGTTGTAGACTGGCGCAATCGAAGCACAAAATTACAGATTAAAGCGCATTCATTTTTTGGAAGGGCTGCCTTTCTTTTTTAGCAGGATGCCGAGGTCCGATTGGAGTCCGATGGAGAAATTAAAGGTTCTGGCATCTATGAACCTCCGGCTCATGAGCATACTGAACCCCAACTGGTACTCTAGCTGGAGGCCAGGAATTTTTTTGGTGCCAAAACTGTTTATAAAAGCGGGCTCCCAAAACACTACTGCACCATTGCCCAATGTTTGTAAGGCATAATTTTCCAATTCTACACTGGCATAATTGGTTTGGATGTTGCGAAAATCGGTGAAGCTGAAGCGGGAAGAGAAACTGGCGGCTATCAATTTTCTATATTGTACCTGTAACGCCGGCTGGATATAGAATCTGATGATGTTGGCTTCGTGAAAACGACTGTAGATGGTATTTGCATCATCGCGGCCATTGTCTCTAAAACTGAACTTCCCTGCACCCATGCCTGCAAAAACTTGGAAATAAACATCCCCTTTGGGATGCAACGATTTGTAATAACCGATACCTGCATCTACCAACCTTCTTTTATATCGGATGACGGCACTATCCGTGTTACTATAATCACCTCCATTGCGTTCATTTCTTGTAAAAAAGCTGCTTTGAACTGCCCAGTTTTTATGAAAAGCATATGCTCCTTGTATATCTGCTCCGTTACTGCGCGCTTGAACAAAAGATTCTCTCCACCTGTTGCCGCCCCCATTAGACGAATAGTTTACTGCCAGTTTGCTGTCTCCTTTTGCAGATAGTACCGGCACATTATGGGCACTTGGGCTGTACACATACCGAGGCGTATAGCATCCATTTAAGGTTACCCATAACAGCACAAAACTCACTAAAATTTTGGAGTATTTTTTTACAGGGAGATGCTGGAAGGGTGAACGGATAATGGTTGTCATGACATTTGGTGCGTTAATGCGGCAAAGTCTTCGATACTGAGCACTTCCGCCCTTTTTTCAAAAAGTGGGTCTTTTAAAACTTCGGATGGGAACAGGCTTTTGACTGCATTTCGCATGGTTTTTCGTCGCTGGTTAAAAGCTGTTTTTACCAATACCCAATAAGCTCTTTCCGATTTTACATCCAACATAAAAGATTTTCTTTTGAGCAGGATGACGCCACTCATGACTTTGGGTGGCGGAGTAAATTTTTCCGGGGCCACATCAAATAGATAAGTTATTTGATAATAAGGCTGCATCAGTGCGCTTAAAACCCCATAAGTTTTCCCGCCAGGGCTGGCGGCGGCTCTTTGAGCCACTTCTTTTTGAAACATACCAATGGCAAAGGGTATCTGGTCTTTCCACTCCAAAATTTTAAAAAGTATTTGGGTTGAAATATTGTAGGGAAAGTTACCTATTACCCCAAAACTTTCGGTAAAAGGAGGCTCCATATCCAGAAAATTTTTGTGGATCAGTTTTTCTTTGAGCGTTGGATATTTCTGTTCGAGGTACAGCACTTTTTCTTCATCGAGTTCTACGGCCTTAAAATCGATGTTGGGCAAATGGATCAGGTGTTTGGTAAGTGCACCGGCGCCCGGACCAACTTCTAAGAGCTGTGTAAATTGCTGCTGTTGCAAAGCATGCACCATATCGGCTAACACTTGTTCATCCTTTAAAAAGTGCTGTCCAAGCGATTTTTTGAGTGTGTACATAGTGGCAAAGCTACTAAAAAAAAGCCCTACTGACTTGCAGTAGGGCGGTGGGTTGTATTAAAAACGAAACGCGTTGTTGTTAGATCAATGTTGTATGATCAGCTTTTTAGAAATAATTTCATCATCTAGTTGCATCACCACATGGTACACTGCACTGCTGAATTTTGAAAGGCCGTTCATCGAGATACTGTTGCTACCTTTTTGTACATTTATTTTGATACTGTGTACTGTTCTGCCCAAGTTGTCTTTAATGCTGATCAACATCACACCAGCTTTTTGTGTCATAAACTGAATGACGGTATAATCACTGGCAGGATTAGGCTGAATGGTAACCGGTATGTTGTTACTGGTTTTCCTGATCAGTATCACATTGCTGTATCGAATTTGTCCGTTTTGAGCAATCACTTTTAATCTGTAAAAAACTTTGTCTCCACTTATATCTCCGATAAAATCAAATCCGGTGAAGTTCTTTAATTCGCCCAGTATTACTGCTGCGGGTTGAGAACTCGCTCTTTCAAATCTTTGGTTATCGGTGCTTCTTTCTATTTCAAACAAATCAAGGTTGATGTTAGAAAGTACAGCCCAATTGAGTGTAACATTGTTTTTGTTTTCTGAACCACTAAATTCGAAATACTGGAGCGGTAATACGTAAGTCACATACCTCCAATCTCTTTCAGGTTGTGAAATAATTGTCCTTTGTACGGGAGATCTTGTACCAGGGGCAGGATCACCGATTAGGCTTCCGCCAGTACCCATCATGTAAGAAGTTCCTCTGCGATTGGTAACGGAGTTGAGAGAATCAAAACGATTGTCTAAACCGTCAGCATCTGTATCCAAACCAGTAGGTGTTACATTGTCGTCAGACATACCATTCAGGTTAAAATCATTTCCTTCTACGATATCTAAAACTCCATCCGAATCTGTATCAAGATCAATGTAATCTGGTATAGAATCGGCGTCTTTATCGGCAAGGAAAATACCCGAACCACCAAAGCTGGCGGCAAATGGTGCGCCGTCGTAGGCGTTGTCTATTCCATCATTATCGGTATCGAGATAAGTGGGGAATCTGTATCCAATAGTTGTTTGTCCTTCCACGTTATCTGGAATGCCGTCTCCGTCACTATCAATATCTAAGTAATTTGGATTGCCTACACCGTCGCTGTTCAGCAAGTTCAATGAGCCCAATGCTCTGATGCTGTTATTCCATCCATCTGATCCACTTGCGCCGTCTGCAAATCCGTTGTAGTCAGTATCGTTAAAGCCGGCTTCTACAACATCCACAATACCATCCATATCACTGTCGAGGTCATAAGGGTTTGCTCTGCCATCGTTGTCAAAGTTTTTATTGGGATAGCTGTTTGGCCTGCCATCATTATTGGTGTCAGGGCCGGTGCGAAGCAATCCACTTGCATTGATGTATGCGTCTGCAATGCCATCTCCATTTAGATCTGTAAACCCGTCGATGATGGCATTGTTGTTGGTGTCTGGTCCGCCTACTTCTACCACATCTGGAATACCATCTCCATCACTGTCTCTGTCGATGGCGTTGGGTCTGCCATCGCCGTCTAAATCCATCACGCCTAGGCCAATGCCAGAAATTCTTGCTCCCGTGTTATTGCCATCTACGTTTTGAGAAAGGCCATCATTATCCGTATCTGTAAAATTATCAATTTGGCCATCTCCATTAGTATCTACGCCACCCGCTTCCACTACATCCGGGATACCATCGTTGTCGCTATCGAGATCCAGCATGTTGATGATACCATCTCTATCCATGTCGAAACGGTCGTCGACGCTATCTCCGTTACTGTCTACTCTGCCGGGGAAAGTAGTGTCTAAATAATTAGGAATACCATCATTGTCGCTATCACCGTCTGCCTGGAAATTATCGTTGATATAATCGTTGTTGTTGTCAACAAAACCAGGATAAGCAGGGTCAAAAGCGTTGCTAATACCGTTGCTATTGTGATCTGTTAATGCCAACGGCATATAACTTTCTACATAATCTGGAATACCATCTCTGTCTTTATCAATATTACAAGAAATAAATAAGGTTACTGTTCTGCAGGGGGTAATATTACAGGTTCCCTGTGCCCTAACAAAGTAGGTAGTGGTGGCATTAGGGGCTGCAAAATTGATGGTTGCTCCTGTGTTAATAGGAGTTCCGCTGCAGCTACCTTCATACCAAACCCATTGTGCTGCATCACCCAAACTACCTCCTGTAATACCGAGTGTGACAGGGATTAGCGGGCACAAATTGTTTTTATTGATGGTTGCTCCGGTGGCTGCAACAGACAATAATTTGCCCTGTAATATTATGCCAGGCGAAGCAAATCGACAGGAAGGATTTAAGATATTGCCAGCAGCCGAGATCAGTACCCGATAATATCTGCCGGTATCTGCAGCAACTACCGCAGGTATCGTATAGTTGGCTGTATTAGCTCCAATAATATTAGCCCATGGGCCTGATAAAAGAGAAGCTACCTGCCATTGATATTCAACAGTTCCGCTGATAGCTCCGGGGTCAGAGATATTTGAAATAAAGGTACCGGGGCCGCCCAAACATCCGGAAACTACGGTTGATGAAACGGTTGGTATGGGGTCGCAGGTTCCAAACTGGATATCATCTAAAAGGATATCGTTTCCGCAACCACCAGGTGCATCATTGATCAATTCAATAAAAAGTTGGTTGTAAGAAGCAGGTGCAACAAATTTTAAACCGTACTGCTGCCACGTACTGTTCGTAATATCGGTGGTTGATGTTTCTGTTATAATCAAACCCGAAATACCATCCCGTATACGCATTTTTATTTTTGGGTAGCGAAATCCGCCAAAGGCATCGCAAATGGTTTGATAAGCCCCGTTTCCAGGGAAGGCTGCATAGAAGGATAAGGAGTATTGGGTATTACTACAAGTGCTTGTGAAGAATGACCCCCTGTACATAATGGTATTTGCAGCATCGGCGTTTATTACCAACATGCGGCCATTGGGATTGCCCGTATGATCTGTAAGATTTATAAAGTTGGCAGTGTAGGCATTATTTGCATTATTGGTTAGGGTATATCTTTCTACCGGCAAAGGTTGAGTGGTAGCTGAAACATAAAAGCTGCTGGCAGTACCCGAAAATACACCGGGACCTAACACCGCTGGCGGAATAGCGGCTACAAGCCCTGTTCCGGAAGCGAAATTCTGAGAATACAACACGTTTGTTAAGCTTACACAGGGTGGTGTAATAGCCGGTACGGTAACGAGCAAGGGCGTTGGCTGGTTCTCTCCTACATCATCAGGTTTATCATTGGAGTTTCTATCTGGATCGTTACCATCGGTTGAGAAGTCTCTTAAGTTGTTGTTGTTAAAATCTCTGGCGGTTACCACGGCGCTGTTGTTATATACGATACCTGCTTGAATGTTAGAAAGCCGGCACGAAATACGGATCGTAAAGCTGCTGTTGGCCACAGGGAAATTAGGTAAAATAACTGGCGCATTTAATAGATTATAATTGATAGCCAGCGGCCCCTCTCCAGTGTACACTGGATTTACAATATACCCATTTGGATTTACAGGAATAGATACCGAAACATTTGATACGTTGGCATTGCCGTTTATAGCTCCTAAATCATCTGTAACCTGAAGATTGCTTACATTCATGTTTCCATAATTCTTTATTAGGATATCGTACACAACATTGTATTGGTTTGGAATACCGGTTGGGGTAACAGAAACCAATCTTTTGGCGGCACCTGCCCCAGAAATAACAGAAGCAAAATCAGAAGTAGAAGTAACAGTGGTAGGTACATTGTTTTTAGTAATGGCAGCGGTGATTCTAGTAAGCGGGTCAATCTCCACATAAGGACAACCACCACCTGAATAAGCGGCAATCGTTTCACCATCCGCATAAGTAAGACCAACAAAATAGTTAGGATTCGGAATTGTATCCAAGTAAGTACAGGTAATGAACGATCCCGTACCTGTGTATGCCGTATAATTAGGGGTGAACATTTTATTATTCACTACAAAATACATTTGTCCGGAAGGCGACATGGCTAAGTCGCCACTACCTGTTACCCAAATGGTTGCACCGCCAGTAATATTCATAGTGTCTGCACCACCCATGACACCGGTGGCAAAGTCGATCGAACGAATCATCATCTTATGAGGAACTCCGTTTGGCTCATTCGTAAATTCAAGTAAATAACCATTGCCGTTGTTATCAAATGCAACACCTAATATATCAGCTGCAAAAGATCTAATGGTGTCTAATCTGGGATTAGTGGCTGTAGGGCAGGTACCCAACGGATATCTCCAAGCATACGTTCTGACTGGTGCGGTAAGATTGGTCCAGAGGTAGTAAATATTTTTATCTACCGGGTTAAAAGACACACTGGAAATGTTTGAAGTAAATCTTTGAGATCCAGTACCTCCTCCAGATGTACCAATTCTAAATTGGGGTACACAAGGATTCACCAAACCTCCTGTTGCATTTTGGATGATATTGGTAGCGGCATCATAGTTGTAAAATTGAATTTGTTGTGTGCCACTGGAACAAAGTGTTCTTCCTACCGAAAAGGGATAACTTTTAGTAGCCGGCTGTGCCCATACCAACTGTACGCAGCACAGTGCCATTAAGGTGATGATTAATTTTCTCATAACAGATATTGTTAGTTTGTATTAAAGAGGTTTACTGCACAATGAATTTGATGCTGTGCTGCATTTCATTTCCAATGCTCAATATATAAGAGCCCTTGCTCAGTCTGCCGATGTTAATGCTAATATTTTGGTTAGAAATCGTTCTGCTTTCTCTTTGTACTACTTTTCCCGAAGCATCGTACACAACAAATGTTTGTACACTGTTTCCTGCATCTACAGGGCTGAACAATTCTATACGTCCGTTGATTATTGGATTTTTTACAATGCTGAATAAGGAAGGGCTGTTACCATTGATCTTCACAATTCTGCTATAGTTGGCAGTACCTTCTGCACTTTTGAAAACAGCACGGTAAAAGTTCGATCCTTTTAACGGTTGAAGATCTTTGAAGCTGTATTTTTTACCTGCATTATTGTCTTGTATAAACGACATTATTCCTAAGTCTGAAAAATTAGCGCCATTACTACTTCTTTGTAAAACAATAGCAGCGTTGTTGGTATTGTCGTCTAATATCAATATGGCATTGTTGCCGCTGGCGGTTGGGGTAATGTCAAAATCTATGATTTGTAAATCAAGTGTAGAAACTTGTAGCGCTGAACCACCTGCTATAGTTTTAAATCCCGGGTCAAAAGTAACAATAGTTGGGGTGAAAGAAAGTGGGAATAAAAGGCGATTGCCACCTAATGCTGTACCAATTCCACCACCTGCTTTCGCAAGTTCTCCATTGATAAAATCTCCATCAGTTAAATCATAAAAAACGATGGTTGTATCCATGCCACCAGCGCCCTGTACTCTTAAAACAATAGGACTATTAAAATAGGAAACAGTTGAACCAGCAGTTCTTGTTTGTCCACCAACCGAGACATATATTCCGCCTCCAGCTTTTGGTTGCCAGTGTATGGTATAGGTGGGATGACCAGTACCCAAAACATAATCATTAAAAAATGGAGTAAGATCTGTACCCAGCACTTTATTAAAATTATTTTTTAAAGAGTCTGTATTCGCTGATTTAAAACCAGCGCCATTGGTTTCGTTCAAATAACTTCTACAAGATTCGTAAAATAAATTATCTCCCGCCAATGTCCTTAACATAGATATTACCATACAACCTCTATCGTAGGTAGCGCTTGCATTGGTTGAAGACCATACCTGGTTAGAGTTAGCAAAACTGGTAATTCTGGTTGGAGTGGTGGTATTGCTTCTCGCAGCATTTCTTGCTGCAGTAAGTTCGGTCAATGGGTTAACGCCTGTTGCCGGCAATAACTCACCAGCCATCACTTCGCCATATCTTGCAAAACCTTCAGCAAGCCAAAGGTCTGCCCAAGTAGAAAAAGTAACTTTATTACCAAACCACTGGTGTATTAATTCATGGGTTAAAGTTTGTCGGCTGTTCAAAGTACTGGTAGCCATAGCAGAAAAAGTTTGGTGCTCCATTCCGCCTGCACCTTGCAATCCTTCATAAAAACCGTGTTTTTCTTTGCGGAAAGGATACAATCCAAACCGATTGCTAAACTCTACTAACAAAGTGGTCATATAATCCATCGAAGTTAAAATAGCATTGTATTGTGCGGCGGTTTTACCCCTGAACAAATTATAAACAATAGGCACTTGATCACCACCTACGTTTACGGTTCCTCTGTAATACCGGTTGTAACGAGCAATGCCCAACGACACCAAGTATGATGCCATGGGATACCTTGTTTTAAATGTAAAAATTCTTCTTCCTGCGCTTATGGTAGAATCTACTAATTTACCGTTAGTAGCTACCCAGAATGTATCGGCACCAGACCAGCGGGTATTTACAATAATGTCCATACTGTCGATCTTATCTTGCATATCTGCTTTACATGGCCACCAATCTCTGTCTTCGTAAGATTCAGATAATGTGTTGATGTAGTTTTGAGCAGAAGGAGTAAGCCCTATTTGAAACCCTTGAGCTGAACCACTTGGCGCAGGCGGTATGCCATAGTAGCTAATACTAACAGAATCGAGTGTATTAATAGCAGAAATAGTTGAAGGGAGCGTGATGCTGAGAACATTTGATGCATTTAGCGTTCTGGTACAGGTGATGCCATGGTATGTTACAATAAGATTGGCATTGTTAAAAGAAGACTGCCTTAGATCGAACGTGATGATATTCACGTTAGCCGCTATTGTTTTAAAATAAGTAGTTACTTCGCCTTTAATTGCCTTAGCAGAATCTGGATTTAACCTCCAGTTAGCACGGTGATACACTACATCCATATTCGCACCGGTTCCACTTTGTCCTGTGAAGTTAGACGAAGATTCATCACCCGTAGGTTTCTGATTATCAACAAAATGGTTCCTGTGATAATACCTGCTGTCCGCATTGTTTTGTGCTAAAAGGGAAGTAGAGTACAATAGGCATAGGACCGCAATACTGTAAAGCTTATTCATGTAATTGGATTTTTATTTGTCTTATTAGGGATATTTAATGACATCATAACGAGATGCGCAACTAGTTATTGTGTAGTTTTTTTATTACATGTGATAAAATGGAAGAAAAGTTGTTTTTTTTATTGGGTGATTGCAAACTGACCCGACAATCAGCTAATTTGTTCTTAATCTGCGTTTTAAACCAATGGCAGTCTCTTAAGCCTTTCTTTATAACTAAAGAGAAAGCCGCTTATTTTTACAAAAATTAACCAGATGAAATGAGCGCTACGATGGAAAATAAGCCACTAATTGGCATCAGCTTTGGATGTGCCAACGGTATTGGGCCTTGCTGAAATCTCACTGATTCTTTTACCGTTTGCAGCTACCCTGAATGTTGATGGGGCATGTACGGTGATGTCTGCAGAATCTGCTTTGTCTGATGTTACTCTTTCATTGAATGGCCACCAAGTAAGTGCACTATACGGTTCGAAAAGGTTAAAAACATAATTGCCCGAAGGAGTCTGTGTATTTTTTACAAACCCGTTGCTCTGCCAAAATCGATTCCCACTGGAGACTCTCTGGTAATAAACTTTTATAGAATCCGACGTCCCTGCCATTGCAATGGCAGGAATAGTAATCTTCAGCGTATCTGCATCTTCCGCCTTATTTCCAGCGGGCAGTTTAACACCTTTGTAATAAACCGAATCTCAGGTGAGTTGGGCTGCAAAGTCGGATTTTACGAAGTTAAAATTTGAATTTTTGGTAGTAAAATAGGGTTCTTATTAATCCTCTAACATATTTACCTGGTATACTTGCAGGGCCCGTGCTGTCTGGATTCAACCTTAACTCTAATCTGTAGTATTTTACATGACCATTTAAACCTGTCAGTTCGCTTTGGCTTTCACCTTCCGACATTGTTTTAAGAGATTACATTTCATGCTTTTACATTTGCAGATATGTGGGAGAAACTTGTGAAAAGGAGGCTTGCACAACCAATAGTAAGGCAATTACAGCGTAAATGTTTTTCATGTCTGTCTATTTTGGACTTTGTTAGGATTTTGTAACTCAATGACGTATCAGATTAAGTTACTGTGTTAATCACGAAGATGAAGTAGTAGAACTGCCACAGTGAAAGGCTTAAAAAGAGGTAAGAAATAGTATGAATGATTGATAAACCGTTTTAAAATAAACGATTTTTTATTTAAAACATCAGCAAAATAGAACTAAAAGGGGGAAGTTACTTTACTATTTCTGTTTGTGCTATGATAGCATTTTTAGCAGAAGGATTGCTGTATTCTATAACAAATTTGCCAGTCTTGTAATTAAGTCCTGGTACAATCTTTATGGGTAGCTGTACGTTTCTAAGAGCGTTTGGAGTATATACTGCCAGGCCCTTCATGATGCCAACCTGAGTAGACTTATTATCAGGTCCTATGTAGAGCACTTGTAAGTCGCCGTAAAGCGATATGTTGCCAGTTCTGTTAAGGGTGAAATTTATAGCAGCATTTGTGGTGGGGCTAGCAGCAATAAACCTGGTGTTGGAAAATTGACCCTCAACGTTGGTTGCTCCCACTCTTATAATGGTGGCTATAGATATACCAAATACCGGTTTAATATTTACAGCAATACCAGTGTCTGTTTGAACGTCTTTTTGTTCTTCGCCTAATGCAGTTTTGTTCAATACAATTTTAAATAACAAATGAGATCTGTATTCTCCAGGCAAAAGTTCGTTTGATCTGATCAGTTGTACTTTTACAGATTGTGCTTCATTGGGTGCCAGAGTAACTGTTCGCGGGAAGAACCGAAGATTTTTGTGGGCAAATTTTTGCGTACTATCATCTTCACTTACTACAATAAAATTACCGTTTTCATCCATTTTAAATTGCGTGAAAGAAATGTTGTAAGTAGCGGTATCTTTTCCAATATTGGCAAGGTTTATTTCTTCCGCCCGCTTGCTCCCGTCAAATACAAGTCGTTTTGGAGTAATGAGCAAATCCCCCTGTGCCTTAGACAGGTTTGCCGCTAATAAAAAAATCAGCGTAAGGGAATGATGAAAAAAACGGATTGCCATATTAAAATTTTTGAAAGTAATCTTTAGAGAATTAGCAGTATAAATATTAATGTGAAGAATGAGTGTGGAATAAAAAAAGGAAACCGCATAAAAATGATGCGGGTTCCTTTTTTTTTTGATGCTTAGTTATAATTAACCAAAACTATAAATGGGGAAACACTGGTGTAGAGACCTGGCGCCTGAGAACCAGCCACGGTAAGGTCTGCACCTACGTAAATGGTTTGCGTCCCTAAATTGTTCAGGGTGCCTGCGCCTGCACTTGTAGTAAAATTATCAACGGTCATAGTATTGGCACCATTGGTAATTTGAATACTAGCGGTTAATAAGTTTACTGCATACGTAAAATTAGCCTGTCCGCTTACAACAAAAGTTGCTGCAGAAACTGATCCGGTAGTTGCCGGGAAACTTACACCACCAGCACCACCAGAAGCTCGAACTGCCGCTGCGGATGGGTCAAGAATTACGGTACCGCCTGAAGCGTCAACAGATAAATTTCCGAAATTTAAATCAGCACTTTTTGATATACTGATAGGGCTAATAATATTAGCTGAGGCATTAGAAGTGGCAGTAGCCTGAGCGTTTACGTTTACTGCACAAATTAGCATAGCAACTGTTGCGCCTAAGAATTGTTGTGTTTTTTTCATCATCGTTAAATTTTGGATTTGATTTTTGGTTAATATTGATTTGGGTTGTAAAAACTAAAACGTGCTCATTTAAAAGATATTGCAGATTTCAAAAAATTTATTGCATATTTAAATATTTGAAAAGGAATATTTTATCGATGGATGATATCTATTATTTTGTTGTATGCTTTATAACCAATTGCAGGTTGTCAACAATATCGCCTTCTTTGTTTTCTTTAATAGTAAATGCAAGCGGCGCATCGCTATTATACATTGCTATTTTTTTCAATTGTGCTTCATCCGTATGTACTGTATAGGTTCCGGGCAGTAAACCCAGATAACTGAAATACCCGTCTTCTTCGGTAAGGGTTTTTGCAACCAGCCTTTTCTGTTCATCGTATATATGTACAATTACCCTTCCTAGTCCTTTTGTAGCAGCCCCGGTTTTTACAGATACATAACCGGCTACTTCACCAACTACCAATACTGGTATGGCAATCCGTTTCACAGTATTTGGTTCAGCGGTTATTTCCATCACCTTGTGTTTTATTTTATAGGCAGGATTGTCAAAATTTTTGTCGTCCAATAAAAGGTAATATTTATGGTAGGCTTCCAGTGCGCCAACTTTTATGGCAGCCTTGTTATGGCTCCGTTCTATTTTACAGCCATCTACTCTTACGTTCAGGTTTAATACTTCTGGTTCATTTTTATCACGTTGGCCGTTACCGTTATAATCCAGAAAGGGCAATACCAATATACTTCCCTGGCCTAGATTACTTCTGTCGGAAAGAGTAATATTTCTGCAATTGTTATCAAACACCACACCACCGGATGCGGATTGAGCTACGTTAACACCATTAGCTATCTGCCTGGCAGCAAAACCTACTTGAGCGAAAGAAAAATTATGCCTTAACCCTACAGAAAAGCCAGAGAAGCCGATTAACTGATTGTATTCATATCCCACGGTGGCCACCATATTTTTAAAGGCTCTTTTTTCGGCTTCGGCTTTGAGTAATACAATATTTTTCTGCTGATAATTATACTGTGCTTGTGGGGTAAATCTTATATTAAATGGCAACGGAATATTTAAAGCTATCCTGCTCAATATTTCGGGCCTGTTAACGAACGCTGCGTAGGTAGTAACATTTGCATTGATGCGTCCTTTGGTTGCGCTCATCAATAATTCGGCGGTTTTTAATTCCCCTTTAAAAAATTTTGAATGGGTAATCGTCAATCTACTGAAGCCAATCATTCTTTTTATTTTAAATGGCATGGAGGCCAGTAGCTTTCTATCTTGCAGGCTACCAGTTCTTACAGCGTCCTGGCCAAGTGTATATTTCACAAACAATGCTTCTAGTTGAAGTTTATTTTTCAACCTTAAACTACTGGTGCCTTTAAACAATGTACCAGGAGAATACTCTCCAAAAACAATGAATGAATTACCTATTCTGGCAGATACTTGGGCAAAAGGCAACATGGTTCGATTGAATAATGCACCGTTGTACTCCGCCCCCGCACCGATGGTGAGGCGATTGTTTAATCCGTAATTAAGATGTACCCTGGAGAATAGTTGTTGCGAACTGTCTGTTATTTTACCTGCAGTT
Organism: Chitinophagales bacterium; assembly: GCA_038249665.1. GTDB lineage: Bacteria > Bacteroidota > Bacteroidia > Chitinophagales > Chitinophagaceae > Ferruginibacter. Next base: position 88,635 of record JBBSDF010000004.1, on the reverse strand, counting down.
ACAGAGTAATCAACTTTGTTTTTTGGCAAAAAAGCAAAAGGGACATTGATAAGTTGCTCGCTCAATCTTTCCTCTCCCCAAGGTCCATAAAACTTAAATTTTATATTCGTATTTCCATATAGGAGCGGTATCTCAAAAGAAAATAACCCTGAAGCATCAGCTTTGGTATAATTTACCAACACATCATTTATATATAATTCTACCACATTGCCGGGTTCTGTTAATTCGCTCAAAAGGTATGATCCAAAAGCCCTTCTTTGCCTGGTGGCTGTATTGTTGATTTGTATGCCCGCTAAGGAAGGTATCCCTGAAAAAGCTCCTGGGGCATTCACAATGCCAACACTTACCTGTTTAAAATACTTTTTATCATTGTTTACATACCGCCATAAAAAAAATTGATTTCTTAAACTAAAGGGCATGTTGTCGGTAAGAAATAGTTGGGAACTAACTTCACCACCGGCTAAAACTCCTCCAATACCAATTCTTGCCAAAACATCGTTGTTTCCTCTAAACTGGGTAGAATTAATATTCCAGTCCAAAGCACCCAAGTGAAAGGTTTTAAAGGTTCGCCTGATAATGGTATCGGGTTTTACTTCTCCCTTTAAATTGGTGATATTCCGGCGCATTTGCTCCAACCTTTTCTCCCTCATAAAAGGAAGTTCTATACTTGTGCTAAAATCAACTGTTAAGCTGCGAAACTGAAATATACATTGAAGCCCAAAAGACTGTCCAAAATATTTTGCGCTTAAATAAAATTCGTTGGAAGAAAAGATAAGGTCATTTTTATTAATTTTTGTAAGGCTGTCTCCATAAAAAATTTCATAGTTTATTCTGTTGATGATGTAAACGTCTTTAGGGTTTAATATAAAGCCACTAATGGCATCGCCTGATGCAGATAAGCTATTTTTGATGGTTAGATAGTTAAAAAGGTCGGTCACCGGGAGATAAACGTCTTGGCCGACGATGAGCGCAGGAATCTCTGCTGTACCAATACTTGGGCCTTTGAGTGTTACAACAATTTCGTCAAACTCAACTTTTCCTTCCTGCGCAAAGGTTTTGTATGGGAATAGTATGGTGGACACACAAAGTAAAAGCAGTACATTAAAACAAAACTTTTTGCATAAGCAAAAAGCGTTCTGGTTTTTCAAACTGTTGGATTTATTGGATATTGGTACTCCTTCATTTATTCTGCCACAAACGAAATATTTATTGTGCCGCTATAGTTCCCGGGAGGCGACTCTATTGAGCTACCTACTATTAGCTCAGCTCCAATTTTTATGATGCTCTTGGCCGGAGCATCATCAGTAATGTAAAATGGCATAATGGGGTTGCTACCCTTCATCTTCAATTTCATGATCCCGCCGTTGCTTCCCGTTAATGTGGTTATTTCGTTTGACAACATGGAAACGATTGAACCCTTTGGGCCTTCTATTTCCAATATCAACGGTAGGTAAATTGATCCAAAATTCAAAGGAACAACTGTTCCACTTGCCGTCCTCGTGCCTTCTGGCGTGATAATAATGCTACCTCCAGATTGACCTTGGGTAAGCGCACCAAAATTTATTTCTTGCCTAACGGTCACTTGCAACGCAGTTCCATTAGGTGTAACGGAAATACCTACCCGCTGGCTTTTTCCTTGTATGAAACACAGGCAGACCAATACCATCATCAGTGGTGATTTGTAGCGAGAAAAGATCCCTTGCATTTGATACGATTAAATTACGGAGTTTGCAAATACCTGCAAGCACTAAAACGTGCGATGCATTTAAGTATTGCTTAAAGGGAAAGAAAATTTACATGCTTAACTGGTTGACCTAAGGCAAACTTTGTTAGGAATAACACGTAATTTTACAAACACAAATCATTTATTACATGAGTTTAACAAATGAAAATAAGCCACTAATTGGCATCAGCTGTGGAGATACCAATGGCATTGGCCCCGAAATCATCATCAAAACCCTGAGCGATAATAGGATACTGGAACTTTGTACCCCGGTGGTTTTTGCCAGCAATAAACTTATCAATTTCTATAGAAAATCCTTACCGGATTATAATATCAGTTTTTCCAGCATTAAAGATGCTACCAAAATCAATCCCAAACAGGTCAATTTATACAACTGCTGGGAAGAAGATATGGTCATCACTCCCGGCCAACTCACCGATGAGGCTGGAAAGTATGCCATCCTGAGCCTAACCATCGCAGCAGAAGCGCTTAAAGAAGGTAAACTCGACGGGCTGGTAACCGCACCCATCCATAAAAAAAATATCCAGGCTGAAGCCTTCAACTTCCCCGGACATACTCCCTACCTGAAACAACTGTTTGAAGCGAAAGAAGTGGCCATGTTTATGGTGGCAGAAAATATGCGCGTTGCCTTACTCACAGAGCACGTACCCATAAAAGACGTGGCCGGGCTGATTACCAAAGAAAGTATTATCCGCAAGCTGCAACTCATGAAAGAATCTTTAAAAAAAGATTTTGGCATCAACAAACCCCTTATTGCAGTGTTAGGCTTAAACCCACATGCAGGTGATGAAGGTTTACTGGGCAAAGAAGAAGAAGAAATCATCAAGCCTGCTGTAAAAGAAGCAAAATTTAAAGACATTCTTTGTTTTGGGCCTTACCCTGCCGATGCTTTTTTCGCAAGAGGACAACATGAAAAATTTGACGGTGTACTCGCAATGTACCACGACCAGGGATTGATTCCTTTTAAATCATTGGCTTTTGGTGAAGGGGTGAATTATACAGCAGGATTATCAGGCGTTCGTACTTCTCCCGATCATGGCGTCGCTTTTGATATTGCTGGCAAAGGTATTGCAGACGAAGCTTCGTTCAGGCAAGCGCTCTACACCTGTATTGATATCATCAACGCCAGAAAAGAACACCAGGACCAGTACAAAAATCCCCTGAAAAAAATAAGCGCTTCTATGTTAAGAAACGCTGTAGATGAAAAAATTAATCTTGACGAAGGATAAATATTGTTTATAAGAAAACCGATTCAGCCACCCCCTTGTTGATGGTATAACTGCTGAATGTTATTTCGGCTCTCCCTTTTTTGTTTTTTGATTTTTCTGTTGCCGCTGGTTTGCTACCATCATCAAAATCGAAAGTAACGCCCTTGGGTAATTTATAATCTTTGGTATTAAAAGAGAAGATAATCTTATCGGGCAAACCATAAGCTGCATATTTGCCATAAGTCATTTCCAATTCATAACTGCCGTTGTCGCGGGTAGTAGTTTTGGCTTTTAAAATCAGGTTGTTCACTTCATCAATATACACTGTACTCAATACCACATCACTATTATCATCGTTGGGCAACAGGCGTGCCACCCGTACGTTAGTGGTGCCAATCTTATCGGTACCCGCATCGATGATGGTGTAGTCATTGGTTCCAATAATACTGCTGACATTAATACTCACCGCGCCTTTCGGAATAAAGGAAACACCTTTTTCACTTTTCACTTTTAGTTTATTTGGCCGCTTGAAATAAACTTTGACGTTGGCCACTGGCACTTTCAAAAAAGTAACATTGGTTTTCATACGGCCAGAGGCTTCGTAGTCATTTACCTTATCTATTTTTTGTTTAGCTTTCAATACCAGGGCATTGATATCTTGTGCACTTGCGGCGAAATGGCCTGCCAGCAGCAGGAAGAATACGGATACAGTAATTTTCATGTTCTCAGATTTATGATAAAATATCTTTCTTTTTAAAAATATACATTGTGGCTCCTAAAAGAATCACAATGTGCGCCAATAGTATGTTAAGACTATTTCTAATGGCCGGCCAATTTTCAATAGAGCCTTTGATGGGCACCCCCTCTTCAGTAGTGCCTATGTAAAAGAATCCTTTCCATCCTACCAAATAGGAGGTAAACAACCACGGTTTTACATTGTTATCGATGATCGGTACATTGATGTTGCTGATGACCGTACAAACAATCACGATACAAACAGTAGCAATGATGGGACCAATAGAATTTTCTGCAAATACAGATAGCAATAATGCCAACGCGGCAATCACGGTTAATGCTACCGCCGCATATCCGAATGCTGCAAAGTACCGCCACATGATATCATCTTTGGTAATTTGTAAGATCTGAGATTCATCGCCCTTCACCCTGAATATGAGCATGTCATCTGCCCCAAAAATCAACAGACTGAGAAACAATGCCATGATGGCCATCCATACCAATAAACCGAGGGTGTAAATAACTGATGCCGCAAATTTTACCCCAATAATGTGGACTCTGCTAATAGGTTTGGTGAGCAACAAACGCAGTGTACCCATATTGGCTTCTCCCGAAATAGCATCTCCTGCCACCAATGCTACCAAAATAGGAACCTGTATAAGCAATGTGTTTAAGATGATGTAACACATAAAGTAACCATTGATAGCTTTGCTCTTGTCTAGTTCAAAACTATCCTGAACACTTTGCAGAATAAGGTTCATGTAACTCTGGCCATCTGCTTTAAAAGCAAATTGGAAAATACCCACGATAGCAGAGATAGCAGCAAAGGCGATGTAAGTTCTGGGTCTTTTAGATATTTTATATAGCTCAATTTGAAGCAGATTCCACATAGTTGGCTGAGTTTGTAAGGGATAAAAAATAGTCTTCTAAAGAGTGGCGCGGTTGTACAGAAAGTATTTGCACCCCCGCATGTGTCATCCAATGAATCATGTCCGGGATATTGTTTTTATCCATCTGCATTCTGATGCCTCCATCATTGGCTATCAAAAACTGCTTATAAGGCGAGGTCTCTATCAGGCTGAGTGAATACGTATCATCATTGGTTTCAATGTCCACAATCGTTTTGGCAGGATCCATCATTTGTTTAACATCTCCCTCCGTTATTTTTCTGCCTTTGTGTATGATGATCATTCGGTTGGCCATTTGCTCAATCTCGCTCAACAAATGAGAAGAAACGATGACCGTTTTACCAAAATCTTTGCTTAGGCTGATAATCAAATTACGCATGTCTGCGATGCCCTGCGGATCTAAACCATTGGTGGGCTCATCTAAAATAATCAGTTTGGGATCGTGTACCAATGCAATGGCAATACCCAATCGTTGTTTCATTCCCTGACTGTAAGTTTTCACTTTGCTTTGAGCTCTGGTATGAAGGCCCACTTTTTCAAGCTGGTCAAGGATGAGCTTTTTGGTCACTTTCAATCCACTGAGTTTGGCGAAAATAGCCAGGTTGTCATATGCAGAAAGATATTTGTACAAATCGGGTCTTTCGATAACGGCCCCTACTTGCCTCAGCACTTCATTTCTGTGTTCATACACATTTTTGCCTAAAATATCAATGCTTCCGGCGGTGGGCGCAATCAAAGTTAGCATCATGCGTATGGTGGTAGATTTACCCGCACCGTTTTGGCCAAGGAATCCATACACGTCTCCTTCATTTACAGTGAGGGAAAGATCGTCAACAGCTTTTAAGTGGTTAAATTGTTTGGAAAGGTGGTTTACCTGAAGGATTACGCTCATACTGCAAAATTAACAGTATAAGCGCTGGGAATGTTTAACGAGAAGTCAATTTTATCCTATTTTTTTAAACTAGTTTTCTTTAACGCCTGGTTGCATGTAAGATTGCAGTGCAGCCACATACTGCTCAAAAGCATCAATTCCTTTTTTAGTGATCTTGCACAAGGTGTGTGGATAATTATCTTTGAATTGTTTAGTGATATCAATGTAGCCAGCTTCTTTCAGTTTGCCTAATTGCACACTGAGGTTGCCAGCAGTTGCACCGGTTTTTTCTCTGATGAAAGTAAACTCCGCTTCTTTTACGCTGATGAGTAAACTAATGGCGGCCAGCCGGAGTTGAGAGTGTAATATGGGATCCAGTTCTTTAAACATTGGCAGCTGCTTCTTTCTTTTTAGCCTTTCTATATTCTTTTTCCATGATCAGCCCTGGGATAAACCAAGCCATGATCGCTGATAAAGCAGTTAACAATAAATCAACTTTATAATGAGTGTACACCGTTATGATGCTGCAAAGCCAGCAAAACAATCCCCCCCATAACATGGGCTTTACTTTAAAGGCAGCCCCGGTAATAAAGGTGGGCATGCCATATAAAATCAAAAACAACGGCATCACAAATTCACTAAAACGAAAGGGGGAAGGGTGACCGGCCAAAGCCGCGTACTCTCTTGACACAGGCGTCCACGACTCAAATGTTAAATTCACAACATGTATGAGAAGAAAAATAGAAATGCCAAAACCTATCCATATATACTCTAAGAAACGTTCATCGTACGACCTGGCCTTTCTGTTTCTTTTTTCACGGATAGTGATAAAAATTTGCGGAACAAGCGCAAACAAAGCGAGAAAGTTGATGTCGAACGGAAGTTTGAAATCAAACTGAACTTCTGCAAACCTTGTCAGCGAACAGATGGCTATTACTGAACCCCACAACATGGCACCCACACCCGTGTTGTGGTAAGCATCTTTGGCTTTGTTGATCATCGTGTTGATGAGCCTTAAACTATCCTCGTAACTTAAATTATTGTCTTGCATTTGTTATTTGCTTTAAATATTTTTTTCGCATGTTCCATCCTGGTAATATCCAGGCAACTGTGATGGCTGCGCTGATGAGCAGTAAGTGAAATTGGATGGGAATAAAAAGACTTACGATCGCCAACGCCCAACAACTAATGCCACCAACTACCAACAAATCGATCTTCAAAATTGCCCCGGATAAAAAACTAGGGATACCATACAACACCAAGATAACTGTTAAAATGAGTTCAAAATTACGGGTATAGATCAGGATGAAAATCATAGTAAAAAAACATGCTATAAAACATATCCATACGTAACTGAGGATCTCATCTGCATAAGTACGCACTTTTACTCTCTTTTTTTTATTAGAAAGATAATAGATCTGATAAGCAAACACGCCCCAGGTAGCCAACCAAATAAAATGAGCGTACTCATACTTAAAAAAATAAGCTAACACAAACTGGCTCAGGCTACATAAGAGCACAACGATGCCCCATACTAAATACAGTGTACCAGATTCTGTATAGTTGTTTTTGGCTTTGTTGATCATCGACTGAATGAGCTCCAGTCCGGCTTGTTCATTAAAACGGTTATCCATGATTGATGTTTTAAATCCTAGTGGTGGCAAACCTATGTGTTATTTGCATTCATTCATCATTTGTTGCGTCATCTCTTTTCCCCAGTTTGGATGAAAAGGACTGGCAGCTTTAAAGGTCTCAAATTTTTTCATGGCCGCTTCCATTTTTACTATGGCTGTTTTACAACCACCACCCATTTGCTCGGGTGTGTAACGGAGCGACTGGCCTGTAAGCATGTCTGGACGTGGGTTATTGGGATCTTGTTGTTTGGCCATGGCAATTTGTTTGCTACTTTCTACGCCGTATTGTTGCCAGCGTTGCATCGGATCCACCATCATCTGACAACTGGCAATCATGCTTTTAATACAACTGATTTCAGAGTTATTCGGATTCAATGCATCTGCTTTTGCGATCAATGCCGAAGCCTTTTCTGCAATGGGATCCGTCTGAGTTTTATCTGTTGCCATGAAGCCATAATTTACCTGGCAAAGTGCTGCATAATAAAATGGAAGCCATTGCGTTTTTTCAGCTTCGCCGATGCGCTCAAAATTATTGGCCAATGTTAGCAAACTTTGTGGATTGCTGAAAGCAGTATCTATTGCTTCCAGATTTTTTTTCATGGCATTCGTAAATTTTTCGCTGTACTGGGCCATCAACATATTTGCACAAAAAGCAAAAAAGGCGGTAAAAAGTATTTTTTTCATGTTTGTATTTTTTTAAATATTTAAAATGATATACCAAAGTCCTGACTAATTATTTTTATTGCTGAGTTTTTCATATTCCTTTTCTACAGAATTGGCTTTGGGAAATACATATGCTCCTGCAAAATGAAAACCAAGTCCAATGCCCCAACCAAGTGTGGTCCAAATGGGCCATGGGTAAACATTGTTGTAGCTTTTTGAGTTAAAGAACCACAAGCCCCATAAAAGAAGATTTACAATGAGGTACGCCAATGCATGGCTTTTAAAACTGGCCCTTCTTTGAGCGATCTCCCATAAAACAGGATCCTTTCCTTCGGGAGCTGGTTGTTGATAGTTTGACATGTTGTGTTGTTTTAAATGTTATAAATTATTGTTGATGGCATCCTGCGTTCTGTCTACACCAAAACTGAGGAAACAGCCTAGGAATACAAATCTGTCGGATGGTGGTCTGATGGCGGAACGATTGCCCGTCACAGGCCCATAAGTATAATTAAATATTTGCGTCTGACCCAGCACATTGCTCACCGATAATACCCAAACGAGGAAAGCTTTTTTCCCTGTTTTACCTAAGTTAGGAAGGTAGTTTATGCTAAAACCAAGGTTGTTGTAGTTAATGGTTCTGCCTTTATCTGCTACCATATATTTACCAGTATTATTGTCATATTGCAGGTTATAAAATGGTCGGCCTGTGGCGAAATTATAACTGGCATTGAACCCCGTTTTGATGGGCAGTATAAACTTTTTTACCACCAAGGAAGCGGTGTGTTTAGCAGCAAAATTCGGCGCCATGCTTTCCGGAAAATTAAGTGCATCTCTTTCGGTATCCAGAAATGAATAGGAAATCCAGTAATCAAGACCTTTCACCGTTTTTTTATCTCTCCAGAAAACTTCCAGTCCCCTCGCATATCCCTTACCGTTATTGTTGATGGCCACCTCTCTTCCATTGCCATCCGGACCAGTTTTGTAGAGGTTGTTGTAGTTCTTGTAAAAGAGCTCCGTTCTAAATGACCTGTCATTGGCAATTTTTTGATACTGAAGAATATAATGGGTGGCTTTCGAATACCCAATATTTTGCAGGGCCGGTTGTAAATTGGCTTCAGGATTCTGGTAAAAAGTACCGTATGCGAAGGATGCCTGCGCTTTGTTCTTAAGTTTGTAAGCCAAGGATACACGTGGAGCAATGTTCCAATCGTTCAACAGTGATGAATGTTCTGCCCTGCTGCCGATTTTTGCCGCAAGGTCTTTAGATAAGTAAATATCTGTTTCTACAAACAAGGAGGAAAGGTTGTCTTTTACCCGGTTGGTAAAAACAGCTCCATTAAAAAGGGTGTATGCAGACTGTTCATCGCTGTAAAAATAATCGGAACCAAATCTAAGCATATTGAGGCCTTTGATTCTTTTTTCAAGTACCGCTCTACCTTGAGCATAGTAAGATTTGCTCACCAAACCAAAGTTCTTAAATGCGTAGCCGATAGGAGTAGTAATAATCTGTTGTTGGTTGTTTTGATCCTGTAGTTGATTGGCAAATTGATCTTTGTTGTTGCTAAAGCTGATTCCGGCATACAATTTCCAGCCATTTCCAATGTTTTCTCTAAGGTGAAGGTTTTGGTACGTATTTAAATTTTCTAAAGTAAATGCGTTGTTCAGCACCGACGAGTCGATGTCGGCCGTACGGAAACCTACATCACCGGTGTTCCAATAACCGTAGTATTTAAGCATGCCGCCATTTTTCGTTTTTATTCTGAAGTTGACGTCTCCTTCATGAAATACCGGCACCTTGAAATAATCTTGCCGCTGTTTGATCAAGGCAAACGCTGGGCCTAAATGGGTGAAATTATAAGTTGCGCCAACCGATGATTTTTTGTCTTTGCTGAGTTTTTGAATGCCCGCTCCCAATCCAATAACGCTGGTATTGATGGAGGCTTCTGTTTTTTCGGGCAAATCCGTTGACTCCAATATCAACGCTGCCGATAGTGCTTGCCCGTATAATGCCGAGTAACCGCCGGTACTAAAAATGGTGCCTTTAAATAAAAATGGATTAAATCGCCCCCTCGCCGCAATGCCCGGAGCGCTGCTATAGAAGAAATTATTCACCAGATTACCGTCAATATAGATCTTACTTTCTGTTGCACTACCGCCTCTTACAAACAAGCCGCCTGTTTCCCCCACCTGTTGTGTGCCCGGCAGGGTTTTGAGCGCTCCTGTAATATCGCCTTCGGCACTGGCCGTTGTAACAATATCAAGTGGCGTAAGCACCGCCCCCTTTTTTTTGTCGCTGGCTTCAAATGCTCCGGCAGTAATCACCACTGCATTTAACTCCGTAATCAGTTCTTTTACTGCAATCTGCAGTGCGATGTCTTTTCCTTCTAATGTAATATTTTTGGTATATGTAGCATAGCCAGAAATCGTGGCTTCCAGTATGGCATTTCCTTTTTCGGTGGTAGAAAAACGAAACACGCCCAGCGAATCGGTGGTTGACCCATCATAAGAATCTTTAATAGATACGCTTGCGCCCCTCAAGGGTTTATTTTTAAGATCGGTCATTTTTCCGCTGATCACCACTTGTCCATTCACCACCATGTAACCAATAAAAAGCAGCAGGAGAAACACAAATTTCATGATTCATAAATTTGTCACAAACGTAGAGTAGTTTATAATATAAACCAAATTAATTTTAAATTATTTTTTTTAATTTGACAGAATTAGATGGTCTTATTTGGTAGTAAATAATGAATTAAGATATTGTAAATCAATATTTTACATCTGTTAATTGAGTGTATTGCAACCTGGTAGACGAGTAAGTTTAGTTATTAACATTTTAAAAATTAATTTTTTATTGTGCTGTCAAATTGTAATTTAGCAATAGAATTTAATGGGTTAGTAAGTACAAAGGGCCGGCAGCAATGTCCGGTCCTTTTACTTTTTAGTAGCTTCTGTTTTTTGTATTTTTCAGAAAAATTCGAAGACCGTTTTTTTTATTTTTTTCAAATCACGTCATCCATTTTCATTTTTTATCATTTCTATTTTATTTTTTCTCCGTTCAAAAATTCATTCTCGCACAATTTGTAATTAGCCATTAATTTTACGGCATGAGTAAAACGAAGTCAGCATTTTTTTGTCAGAGTTGTGGTTATGAAAGTGCAAAGTGGTTGGGTAAATGTCCATCATGTAATACCTGGAACACATTTGTAGAAGAAGTCATCGTAAAAGGAAATGATAAAACCGCGGGTAAAGAAGATTGGAAAGAATACAACGGGGTTGGGAAATTAAAAACCATTTCTATCAACGATGTGAGTAGTGCGGAAGAAAAACGAATCATCAGCACCGATGCAGAATTAAATCGGGTGTTAGGTGGAGGCATTGTAGCGGGTAGCATTGTGTTGGTAGCAGGCGAGCCAGGCATTGGAAAGTCGACCTTGTTTTTACAAATTGGATTAAGACTACAAGATGTAAAAACTTTGTACATCAGCGGGGAAGAAAGCGAACAGCAAATAAAAATGCGCGCCGATCGCATTGGTTTTAAAAGTGAAAACTTTTACCTCTTAACAGAAACCAACACTCAAACTATTTTTCAGGAAATAAAAAAATTGAAACCAGCGCTGCTGATTGTAGATTCCATTCAAACCTTACAATCACCTTTTGTAGAATCTTCACCTGGTAGCATCAGTCAGATCAGAGAGTGCGCCGCAGAGTTACAGCGGTATGCGAAAGAAACCAGCACGCCTGTTTTCTTAATTGGTCATATCACCAAGGATGGCAGCATTGCAGGCCCCAAAATTTTAGAACACATGGTAGATACGGTGTTGCAGTTCGAAGGTGATCGCCATTATACCTATCGTATTTTGCGCACCATCAAAAATAGATTTGGCAGCACAGCCGAACTGGGCATTTATGAAATGACGAGCGAAGGTATGCGCGGCGTCACCAACCCCAGCGAAATTCTCATCACCCAAAAAGAAGATGCTCTCAGCGGCATTGCCATTGCTGCCACCATCGAAGGCATGCGCCCCCTGCTCATAGAAGCACAGGCCTTGGTAACCCAAAGTGTGTATGGCACACCCCAACGCACCGTCAGCGGATTTGACCTGAGACGTTTGCAACTCTTACTGGCAGTACTCGAAAAAAGAGGCGGCTTTCATTTCGGGGTAAAAGATGTTTTCATCAACATTGCAGGTGGTATCAAAGTAGAAGATCCTTCCATCGATCTTGCCATTGTTTGTGCCTTACTTAGCAGTTACGAAGACGTGCCCTTGCCGCAACAAATTTGTTTTGCAGGCGAGGTTGGTTTGAGCGGAGAAATCCGTGCCGTGAACCGCATCGAACAACGCATCGCAGAAGCAGAAAAACTGGGCTTCGAAAAAATCATCGTGAGTAAATACAATTCTAAATCGCTCGGCAAATTAAAATTTGGGATTGATGTGATTGCGTTGGGAAAAGTGGAGGAAGTGTATCAGTATTTGTTTTAATTACTTCAACTAGTTTAAGGAATAGGGTATCAGTATAAATACATTAAACATGCGGTTATTAAAAGCAACTTTCAGCTTTTATTGGATCATTTTTCCTGCTTCGTTCATCATCACATTATTGTGTACCTATCTTTTATAATTACATGGAATCAGGATATTTTTCATGGTGTTTTGGTTTAAGATTATAGTACTGTCTATCCTGTTATTGTTTGTGAAAAGTTTAAAAAAAAATGAGTTCTATTATTACCACAACTTAGGCCTTTCAACAACTCGTCTTTACAGTTCCGCCATCTCCTACGATTTGTTATTGTTTTTTTATCCGTCATTCTTTCAAGACAATTTATATGAATCCAATTTTAGAAGCAGACAGTATAAGGCTGTCCTATGGTACTCGACAAATCCTTACAGATATTTATTTAAAATGTACCGTAGGCGAAACGGTTGGGTTGTTAGGTAGAAATGGAACAGGCAAGTCTAGCTTGCTTCAAATTTTATTTGGTTCCAAGCACACAGAAGACAAATCAATAAGATTCAACCATCTTTCTAAGCCTACAGCTTTTTTAGAACCAGCATTGGTTAATTATCTCCCTCAGTTTAATTTTTTGCCTGCTTCTTTTACACTTCAAAAAATTTTTAAACAGTACGACATTTCGTTTGGTGACTTTATTCTTGAGTTTCCAGAATTTCAACATTCAGAGAAGACAACCATGCGTAACATTTCAGGCGGCGAAAGAAGGCTGATAGAAGTGTATTGTATAGTGGTTAAGCAATCGAAGTTTGCCTTGTTAGACGAACCATTTTCTCAGTTATCACCCATCCATCTTGAGAAAATTGTCAAGATCATTTCCCAAAAAAAATCATCGAAAGGGTTTTTGATTACAGATCAATTGTACAAAGAAATTATTTCCATTTCTGACCAGCTTTATTTATTAGTGAATGGAAAAACTCATGCTATTAAAGAGGTTGCCGAGCTGCAAAACCTTGGTTATGTAAATGAGGCGCAGTTAGATGGCTTAAACAAAAAATGAACTCCATGGAAACCAGTGACTGTATCAAGTTATAAAATGTCGGCGAATTAAGTTAAAAAAGATTAATATGTTTCAATATTTGTTTTAAATTCACACCAAATACGTACCCCATGTTATCAATCCAACACCTAGTGTCGGATACGCTCCACTATTTCTTTCCAAAACATTGCGAAGGATGTGGGTCGGATCTGATCTATAACAACCAACTACTTTGTTTGCGCTGCACCAGCCAACTCCCATTTACCGGATTTGAGAACATACCCAACAACCCCATCCAGCATTTATTTGCCGGAAGGGTAGCCGTTAAAGCAGCCTCCAGTTGTTTTTATTTTGCAAAAGGTCACTTGGTACAACACCTCATTCATCAACTCAAATACAAAGGCAACGCAGCGATAGGCAGGCACTTGGGCGCACTCATGGGCAAAGCCATTTTAAACAGTCCCTATTTTGGCCACATCGATTACCTGCTGCCCCTTCCCCTTACGGCCGTTAAAGAATTTAGGCGCGGTTACAACCAGGCCGCCATCATTTGCGAAGGCATGAGCGATGTAATGAACGCACCGGTATTGCTGCACAATCTTTGCAAGGCAACACACACCGAAACCCAAACTAAAAAACACCGCGCCGAAAGGTGGGACAATGTTTCTGGTAGTTTTGTAATAAAAAATCCTGCACTCCTGCATGGCAAACACGTGCTCATTGTAGATGATGTGATCACCACCGGCGCCACCCTCGAAGCTTGCGCTCAAGTTTTATCGGGTATTCCAGGGATCAATATCAGCGTAGCTACTTTGGCTACTGCCAGTAAATAAGTTTTTTGTAGTTTTGTTTCGATGAAATACTTCTTCTATACCTCATTGTGTGCCTGTTTGGTAACGGGCATATTGAACTCTTGCAAAAAAGATGGTTTTATCAACAGTCCCAATGCCCGCTTGCGCATCGGCATCGACACACTTAAATTTGATACCGTATTTACCAGCATCGGTTCCGTTACAAAATCTTTTAAAATCGTAAATGAAAACGATCAGCACTTGCGGATCTCCGAAATAAAACTCATGGGTGGAAATACATCCGCCTTTAAAATAAATATCAATGGTGTTGCTTCTGGCAATCAACAACAAATTGATATTGCGGCTGATGACAGCATCTATATTTTTGTGTCAGTCACCATCGATCCTTCCACTGCCAACCTGCCTTTTATTGTAAGTGACAGTATTTCTGTTCAATTCAACGGCAACCAACGCTGGGTGCAATTGCAGGCCTACGGCTTAAATGCTACATTTCTAAACAACCTAACCATCAACAGCCATACCAGTTTCACCAATAACAAACCTTATGTGATCCTGGGCGGTTTGCGTATAGCCAACAACGTTACCCTATCCATAGAACCCGGCACAAAAATATATGCACGTGCCAACGCACCCATTATCGTAAATGGCACGGTACTGGCTAATGGCAGCGCAAACGAACCAATCGTATTTAGCGGGGACAGATTAGATGAACCCTACAAAAATTTTCCTGCCAGTTGGCCCGGTATTTATTTTACCAGCAGCAGTAAAAACAATCTTTTTACATTCACCCAAATACGCAATGCCTACCAGGCCATCGTATTACTCAATCCTTCGCCCAACGCAGCGCCCAAACTTATTCTGCAACAATCTGTGATCGACAATGCCTTTCAATCTGGTTTATTTTGCAGCAATAGTAGCGCTGAAGTGAGTAACACCCTCATCAGCAACACCGCATCTAACCTACTAATAGAAGGCGGTGGCAATTATAATTTTACCCATTGTACGATTGCCTCTTATTCCAATAATTTTATTCAGCACAAAACCCCCGTACTGTCGGTTTCCAATGCAGCCAGTTTCGGTGGGGCTGTGGTCATTAATCCGCTTCTAGCCAATTTTAGCAATTCTATTTTTTGGGCAGAAAATGGTTTTGTAACCGACGAACTCGTGGTTAACAAACAAGGCACCACGCCTTTTGCAGTCAATTTCAACAATTGTCTCATCAAAGCAGCAACAGACCCAGCCAACGCCCTGCTGGCCAATGTGATTAGAAACCAGGATCCGCTTTTTGATAGCGTAGATGTTTTTAACCGCTATTACGATTTCCGTCAACTTAAAAATCTCATGGCCCCCGGCATCAATAGGGGCAGCAGCACCTTATTTTTAAGAGACCTCGATAATAATCCCCGCACCGTAGGCCTGGCCCCCGATGCCGGTTGTTACGAAAGGCAATAACTTTTTTTGGGCATCATTTAAGCTGCTGCTGCAATGAACAAACAAGTTTTTTAAACGTTTAACAATAAAAACAATGATCAAATTAATCGTAGCCAGCGCCATTTTGCTGGCCTGCAACAACCAAACCACACAGCCAACAGCATCCGCAACCAACGGTGAAACGGCTACAACCACTCACATCATGAACGCAACTCCCATCTACAGTTTTAAAGTAGACAAACTAGACGGCGGTACCATTGATTTTGCAGCTTTCAAAGGCAAAAAAATCCTTATCGTCAATACCGCTTCCAAATGCGGTTATACCAAACAATACACCGACCTGCAGGCATTGTATGAGCAGCACAAAGACAAGCTCGTAGTGATCGGATTTCCGGCCAATAACTTCGGCGGACAAGAACCAGGATCTGCAGTAGAGATCAAAGAGTTTTGCCAAAAAAACTTCGGTGTTACTTTCCCCATGGCAGCCAAGGTTTCTGTAAAAGGATCTGATATGGCGCCTATTTTTAAATGGCTAACCTCTAAAGACCAAAATGGCGTGATGGATGCAGAGATCGGATGGAACTTCAATAAATTCCTGATCGACGAAAATGGCAATTTAATAGCGCATTTCCCCAGCAATGTCACGCCGCTCAGCAACGATATAGTGAGCAAGTTATAAAGGTTGGCTTCAACTCAATTTTAATAAAAGACGCTGGTTTAAAAGACCAGCGTTTTTATTTACTTTGCACACATGCAGTTTTCCAACATCATTGGCCAACAAGAAATCAAACAACAGCTCGCACACATGGTGCAGCACAACCGGCTTAGCCATGCCCTGTTATTTTTAGGAAAAGAGGGCAGCGGTGCTTTGTCACTCGCCCGTGCTATGGCGCAATTCATTGTTTGCGACAAAGTAAACGGTAAAAAAATCAAAAGCCCCGAAGCGGCTGAGCCTCCCGTAGCTTCTTTATTTGGAGAGCCAGCACCGCCAATAGATACTGAACCAGATGGTCAAACACAACCCCAATCATTTTCCGATTCCTGCGGGATTTGCCCTTCCTGCCAAAAAGCAACTAAACTCATTCACCCCGATATACATTTTTCCTACCCTGTGATCACCCGCAAAAGCGGCGACAAACCGCTGAGCACCGAATTTATGCCCGAGTGGCGGGCTTTTCTGGAAAAAAATCCCTATGGCAATAACTACGATTGGCTGCAATTTATTGAGGCAGAAAACAAACAGGGTAATATCAGTGCGCACGAATGCAACGATATTACCCGAAAAATGAGCCTCAAAAGTTTTGAAGCCGAATATAAGATCCTCATCATGTGGATGCCAGAAATGCTGGGTAAAGAAGGTAATAAGTTGTTGAAACTGATCGAAGAGCCGCCACCTAACACGCTTTTTTTATTTGTGGCAGAAAACGAATCACTTATTTTGCCCACCATTATCAGCAGAACACAGTTGATCAAAATACCGCAACTTACACAACCAGCCATTGCCGAAGCACTTCAAGAAAGAGAAAATCTGCCAGCAGAAAAAGCTACCCAGATAGCGGCTATCTGCAACGGCAACTACCATGAAGCCCTACAACAACTCGCCCACAGCGATGATGATTGGGAGGTTTTGCTGCGCGACTGGCTCAACAGCATCCTCAAAACAGGTCCGGTGGCCCAAGTAAAATGGATAGAAGAAGCAAGTAAAATTGGCAGGGAAAAACAAAAGCAGTTTTTATTGTACTTCATTCACTTGCTTGAAACGGCCGTCAATCTTCGATTGGTACAGCCTCCCAGCAACGGAGAACCTACCGCGTTCTCCGACGGATTGTCGGACTTTGCAACCCGTTTTAACGGAATTTGCGGGATCGAACAACAGGAAGCCATTGTAAACGAATTAGATCAAGCCATTTATTATATTGAGCGAAATGCCAACCCTAAAATGCTTTTTCACGCACTTACTATTAAGTTATACCACATTATTAGTAACAAATCCATAATTTTGATGCAATAGGATCCAAATCAACAGAAACGTGGGTGTAGGGAATAGGGTTTTATTGACCAAGCATTGGTAACAATATTCAACATCGTTGCGTCGCACACTTGTACTTTTTTTACCAGCGGCGGCCGGCGTACCGAATCATTTCGTTGTTACCAGGCTCATGTAGGTTTATCCCGCAAAAGCAATGCTTGCCAATCAATATCACTGCTAAGGAGTTGTAGAGATCCGTCATCATTTTATTTCATCGCCCGGTGTAACCGGGCTAAATTGAAACATATGGGTTGTGGAAGTTGTGGTACCAGTAAAGACGGTGCTCCCGGAGGTTGTAAAAGTCATGGAAGTTGTGCCAGTGGTGGTTGTAACCGCATGAATGTGCACGATTGGTTGGCCAATATCCCTTTCAGCGATCGGGAAAGTAGTTGCCGCATTGTAGAAGTAAGCTTCAACAATGGCAGCCGTAAAGATTATTTTAAAAATACTACCCTCCATTATTACGAAAAAGGCGAAATGATCGCCGTGGAAGGCGTAAATGGTTTTGATGTGGGCATGGTCAACCTCACCGGAGAACTTGTTCGCTTACAACTTAAAAAACTTAAGATCGATGAGTTTAGTCCTGATGTAAAAAAAATAATGCGCGGCGCCACAGAGATGGATCTGGCTAAAATGGAAGAAAACAAAGCCCGCGAAGCACAAGTACTCATTCGCAGTCGCGCCATGGCACGCCAACTGAAGCTCGAACTTAAAATGGCGGAAGTAGAAGTGCAGGCAGATGGCCGTAAAGCCACTTTCTTCTACATTGCAGACGACCGGGTAGATTTCAGAGAACTCATCAAATTATACGCCGGCGAGTTTAAGGTAAAGGTAGAAATGCGCCAAATAGGTGCCCGTCAAGAGGCTGGAAAAGTAGGCGGCATCGGCAGTTGTGGCCGCGAATTGTGTTGCAGCACCTGGCTCACCGATTTTAAAAGCGTGAATACCAACGCGGCCCGTTACCAAAACCTGAGCATCAATCAAACTAAACTCAGCGGGCAATGTGGCAGGTTAAAATGTTGCCTCAACTACGAGTTGGATACTTACATGGACGCGCTTCAATTTTTCCCCAATGATGCCGATATGCTGGAAACAGCCAGGGGTAGGGCGTTTCTCGTAAAAAAAGACATCTTTCGCAACCTCATGTGGTACACCATGGCGGATAGCAACAAGCATTATCCATTGACGATTGAAACGGTAAAAAAAATCAAATTACAGAATAGAGAAGGTGTTCGGCCAGAAGAGCTGGAAACAGCCGAAGTCATCACTGGCAAACCAAAAGAAATTGAACCGGAATATGCAGATATTGTAGGGCAGATCAGCCTGAAAAGCCTCGAAAAAACCACCCGCAAACGCAAGGATAAAGAGCGCAGCCAAGAGCAGGGTAACCGGCAACCGCAAAGAGGGCAGCAACAAGGCGGCGACGCATCCAACCAGCAACGTGGACCAAGGCAACAAGGTCCTCCAGCTCAGGGCCAGCCAAGAGGTAACCGCCCCCAACAACAGGGGCAACGTCCAGCACAGCAGCCAGGTCAAAACCCTCCACAGCAAAGGCAACAGCCCCAACAAAGGCCAGGCCAGCAGCAAGGTCAACGCCCGCCTCGTCCACAGCAAGGCGGTGCACCCGGCGGGCCTCAACAGCAAGGCAGGCCGCAAAGGCCGCCGCAAAACCGGGGTCCACGTCCGCCAAGGCCAGATGGTAAGTCCGATAGCCAGGCGCCCAATGAAGGATAACATAAAAGATTTAAATAGTGTCAATCACAGTAACCCAACTTTCTAAACACTACGGCCCACAAAAGGCAGTTGACAATATTTCTTTCTCCATTCAAAAGGGAGAAATCGTTGGCTTTCTAGGTCCCAACGGTGCCGGGAAAAGCACCACCATGAAAATGATTACTGGCTACTTGCCAGCAGATAGCGGTACCATTGAAGTATGCGGGTTACCGGCAGGGGAAAATGCCGTAGCCGCCAAACAAAAAATTGGCTACCTGCCAGAAGCCAATCCACTGTATTTAGACATGTACGTAAAGGAATACCTTCATTTTATTGCTGGCGTGCACCATATTCAGCACCCGGCAGCGAGGGTTAAAGAAGTGATCGATATCGTGGGTTTAACCCCGGAGTCGCATAAAAAAATTACCCAATTAAGCAAGGGGTACAAACAAAGAGTGGGGCTGGCAGCCGCATTGGTACACGATCCGGAAGTATTGATATTAGACGAACCTACCAGTGGCCTCGACCCCAACCAGATCATAGAAATAAGAAATGTGATTAAATCACTGGCCACCCAAAAAACGATCTTGTTTTCTTCCCACATCATGCAAGAGGTGGAAGCCATCTGCGATCGGGTGATCATCATTCACAAAGGAAATATTGTTGCCGATGATCAGTTAAGCCAATTACAGCAAGCCAGCAATAATGGTCAACTGGTAACCGTGGTTTTTAAAGAAAGTGTTGCAGCGGCAGATTTACAACAATTGCCGGGGGTACAATCCATACAGTCGCCAACTGCAGGCACCTTCAGTATCGCATGCGACGATGCCGAAGCAGTAAAAAAACAATTGCTTCAACTGAGCATCGATCAAAACCTAAACATCATTTCTTTGCAAAGCCAAACCCGAAATTTGGAGTCCGTATTTAAATCGCTCACCACCTCAACTCCTGCCCCTAATTGATGCTTGCGTAATCTTGCTGGCCGGGTGCGAATTATTTCAAGATTCTGATTAACTTGCCAAACTGTAAAAAGAATTGTTCACCTTCGGCCAATGCTGCAGGTATCTTAAAAAATTTTATCAACAAAAAAACTTTACAATGAGTTACATCGCTTCCATCTATGCACGTCAAATTTTAGACAGTCGTGGCAATCCTACCATCGAGGTAGATATTTTAACCGAAAACGAAAAACTCGGGCGCGCTGCTGTACCAAGTGGAGCTAGCACAGGAATTCATGAGGCTGTAGAACTGCGCGACAATAACAAAAAACTATATGGTGGTAAGTCGGTACTCAAAGCCGTAAAAAATGTAAACACAATGTTGGCAGATGCATTGTTAGGCTGGGATGTGGCCGATCAAACCGGCATAGATCAAATGATGATTGAACTCGATGGCACTGCTAACAAAAGTAAATTAGGTGCCAATGCCATGCTGGCCATCAGTTTGGCAGTAGCTAAGGCAGCAGCACTGGAAGCTAACCTGCCTTTATATCGCTATGTTGGCGGAACCAACGCCAAAATCTTACCGGTTCCCATGATGAATATTCTTAATGGTGGGGCTCATGCAGACAATAAAATAGATTTTCAAGAATTTATGGTAATGCCTATCGGAGCAAAAACTTTTAGCGAAGGATTGCAATGGGGCGTAGAAATTTTCCATGCGCTTAAAATCGTTTTGAAGAAAAAAGGATTTAGCACCAATGTCGGTGATGAAGGGGGATTTGCCCCCAATATTCAAAGCAACGAAGAAGCCATCGAAACCGTTCTCACCGCCATTCAAGCAGCAGGGTACAAAACCGGTAGCCAGATCATGATCGCCATGGATGCAGCCAACAGTGAGTTGTGGGATGCCAAAAAGAAAAAATATGTTTTCCATAAAAGCGATGGCAAAGAAATGACCAGCGAACAACTGGTAAAATATTGGGAGAGCTGGGTAAAACAATATCCGATTTGCTCTATTGAAGATGGAATGGCAGAAGACGATTGGAAGGGCTGGAAAATGATGACAGAAGCATTGGGTAGCAAATGCCAAATTGTAGGGGATGATTTGTTTGTAACCAATGTTGAACGTTTGCAAAAAGGAATCGATACCAACACGGCCAACGCCTTGCTGGTAAAAGTAAATCAGATTGGTACTTTAACAGAAACCATCAATGCGGTGAGCCTTGCTCAAAATAATGGCTACAACACCATCATGAGTCACAGAAGTGGTGAAACGGAAGATAGTACCATTGCCGATCTGGCAGTAGCATTGAATTGCGGCCAAATCAAAACAGGCTCTGCAAGTCGCAGTGATCGTATGGCAAAATACAATCAACTCATCCGCATCGAAGAGATATTGGCCGAAAGCGGGCAATATCCTGGCAATAAAATCAAATTTGGTAAATAATAATCATTCAAATCATTCTTGAAGTGGGACCCCGATAGTCCCGCCTCTTTTTTAGGCTTTTAAATTTCAAAATCATTCCTTAACTTGTACCAAATACAATAAGCATGAAACTGATGAGTGGGACTTTTACCCTCTTAAAAAATAAATACTTCCTCGCCATATCCTTCTTTTTGGTGTGGATGTTGTTTTTTGATGCAAGAGACTGGGGGTTGATCACAGAGAACAAAAACAAGTTGGGAGAGCTGCAAAAAAGTGAAAAACACCTGGCAGCCCAGATCAAAGACACCCGCATAGAGCTCGAACTGCTTAAAACGAGTGCACAAACCATTGAAAAGTACGCAAGGGAGAAGTACTACATGAAAAAAGACAATGAAGACTTGTTCATCGTAATTTCCGCAGAGAAAAAGTGAAAATTACGCTGACCATACAATAATCGGTACAAAGCCTCGTTTAGGTAATTGGACAAACATTGATATTTAAATTTTAACTCGCTTAATCTTGCTTATGCACATTTTTACAACTGAAGACTTGTTACAATATTTGTACAAGGAAACTTCTGCAGACAAAACTGCAGCTATCAAACTCGCGCTGGAAACAGACTGGGGTTTGCTCGAAAAAATGGATGTTTTAAAAGCTTCTCACCAGGAACTTAACAGCATCAAAATGATTTCTCCCAGCAATAAAACCTTGGATAAAATATTTGCTTATGCTGAAAAATCGGTAGAAGAGTTATCTGAAAATGCTTAAATCACACTGATTTTAAAGAAATTTGCCCTGGTTTCACAAAACCAGGGTTTTTTTTATGACAAAAAAGGAACGTTACCAATATATCATCGATTATTTTCAGGAGCATGCTCCCAATGCTGAAACAGAACTGATGTACGACAGTCCTTTTCAATTACTGGTGGCCGTAATTCTATCTGCTCAGTGCACCGATAAGCGCATTAACGCCACTACCCCGGCTATTTTTGCCAAATATCCCGATCCTGAGTCTATGAGTACTGCTACGGTGGAAGAAATGTTTAAGCTGATTAGAAGCATTTCCTACCCCAATAATAAAAGCAAGCATCTGGTGGGGATGGCCAAAATGCTCATGGAAGAATTTAATGGGGAGGTTCCTATGACGGTGAACGAATTGGTGAAACTACCCGGGGTGGGACGAAAAACAGCCAACGTCATTACTAGTGTGATAGATCAACAACCCAATATGGCTGTTGATACTCACGTGTTTAGGGTAAGCGCAAGACTGGGATTGACCACGGCTGCCAAAACACCGGCAGCTGCAGAAAAACAGTTGGTTAAACAGCTTCCCAAAGAATATGTGTACAAAGCGCACCACTGGCTAATTCTGCATGGCCGGTATATATGTGTGGCCCGAAAACCAAAATGTGAGCAGTGCGGATTAGCTAGTGTGTGTAAACTTTACAATAAACAATGGCCCCGCAATGTAAAAATTGAATAATTATCACTTATTTTGTAGATATTAAATGAAATCATTAAACACCGTCCTCAGAATGTGCAACTGGATTAAAAAAATTACGATAGGTAGCGTGTGTACCATTAGCTCTCTGCTGCTAGCTAACAGTGCAAATGCACAATACTACTTTTACAACGACAATTTCTATGATTCTCCTCTCTTATTCGAAATAGGGGCTAACATTGGAGCCATGAATTCTCTTACAGATATTGGAGGCAAAAAGGGTGTAGGCGGCAAGTTTGTAAAAGACCTAAACATAGGCAATACAGAATTTGTTGCGGGTATTTATTTTGGAGCGACTTACAAGAATGCTGTTGCGTTAAGATTGGAAGCTAATTTTGGCAGGGTATCCGCATACGATAGTGTATTAAGCAACGTGCCGCTCACTGATATTGCACGTGCACGTTACAACCGTAACTTAAGCTTCAGAAGCAATATAACGGAAATTGCTTTGGTGGCAGAGCTACATCCGTTGTTTGCATTTGTAGATTGGACAACCAAAGAATTTGATCCACCAAGGTTTTCACCATACGTGCTTTTCGGAGTTGGTTTTTTCAATTTCAATCCACAAGCAAACCTCAACAATCGTTGGGTAGATTTGCCACCATTGAGTACAGAAGGCCAGGGGTTTCCAGAATACCCCAGCAGGCAACCATACAAACTCAATGCAATATCTTTCCCGGTAGGGGCAGGTGTTAAATACGACCTTTCGCCCACCTTTAACCTGCGTGCAGAGTTTATGTACCGGCCAACCAACACGGATTACCTAGATGATGTGAGCAAAACTTATATTGATGAACAAGCATTTATTAATAACCTGGCCGGCGCCAACCTGAACAACGCTTTGGCATTGCACGATCGCCAACGAGGAGAATACCTGCCACAATCTGAGCCAGGTAAAAAAAGAGGCAACACAAAAGACAAAGACCAGTATTTTTCTTTTAATTTTAAAATAGGAATGCTGTTTGGTCGCCAGAGAAGGTAGGCTTAATCTACGATGAAATCACAAAAGGGTTTCATTGCTGAAACCCTCTGTTTTTTCAGGTGGTTACAAAACCTTTATCTGGAGTGTTCCAGTTCTACTAGTTCTGCGTATAATTTCTGACTATCGTGAGTAAGGGCATCGAAGTTGATATGAAGTTGACCAATTAAATCAACCAAGGTATTGATTCTTCCTTCCGTTTGTAAAAACTTATTGAGTACTACCACTTTCTTTTCTTGCAAAATACAATACCCGCTTTGAAAAGTTCCTCTCTCATAACGGATAATGTATCCGCTATCCTCAATTATTTTTTCTATTTTATCTAGTGTGTGTTGTGTAAATTTCATATGCTTCCATATCTCGCCTCAAGTCAAGAGGATCGCTGTTATAAAAATCTGTTGCAAACTCATAAAATTGAAGGGGAATAAAAAATAAGGTTTTCAACAACCGTTGATAAGTTAATCCGAAAATAGATCAAACCCTTTTTTGAATAGGCCACCCTTTTAAAAAAGTGCTGCCGCCATCACCATTATTTGTTGGTCATGCGCACAACAGGCACAATCATTTCTTCTAAACTAATACCTCCGTGCTGAAAGGTATTGCGGTAATAATTTACAAAATGATTGTAATTGTTGGGATAACAAAGAAAGATATCCCCTTTGGCAAAAATAAAGGTAGAGTTTACATTGGGCACTGGCAAACCCGCCTCTTTTGGATCACGAAAAGCTAATACATCTTTAGCTTCATAATTTAAATTTCTTCCGTGTTTATACCGAAGGTTGGCGGTGGTTTGTTTGTCGCCAATTACTTTAGCCGGTGTTTTTACCCTGGTACTACCATGATCGGTTGCTACCACCATGTTTAATTTTTTATCTGCAATTTTTTTCAAAGCCTGGTGTAGCGGACTGTGTTCAAACCAGCTCTTGGTAATACTTCTGTAGCTAGTTTCATCTCCGGCTAATTCTTTTAGAACTTCCATTTCTGTGCGTGCATGGCTGAGCATATCTACGAAATTGTACACAATCACATTTAAATCATTTTGCAACATATTGTGGATATTATCTACCATTTTTTGCCCGTCATGATTGTTGGTAATCTTGGTATAAGAGTATTTAAGGTCGCCTTTACCCGCCCTTTTAAGATGCCCTTTTAAGAACTCTTCTTCAAACAAATTTTTTCCTCCTTCTTCATCATCGTTCTTCCATTGTGAAGGGAATTGCTTTTCAATGTCGATGGGCAACATGCCAGCAAAAATTGCATTACGGGCATACTGTGTGGCAGTGGGTAAGATGGCGTAGAAAGTGTCTTCTTCATGTATGCGAAAACTTTCGCTAAAAATCGGTTGAATAGCTTTCCATTGATCAAATCGTAAATTATCGATGAGAATAAAAAACAAAGGCGTTCCTTTTTCAAGGTGAGGCAATACTTTGTATTTCAATAATTGATGGCTCATGATAGGTGCATCCGTGCTTTTGGGCGATACCCAGGAGGCATAGTTTTTAGAAATAAATTTGAAGAACTCCGTATTGGCTTCTTGTTTTTGTGAGGCAAATACTTCCTGCATCTCAGGACTATCACTTTTTTTCATTTCAAGCTCCCAGTACACCAATTTTTTATAGAGGTCCATCCATTCTAGATGATTAGGATTGCTATTGAGTGCCATGAACAAACTTCTGAATTCCTGCTGATAAGCACTGGTTGTTTTTTCTGCTACCAACCGCTTGTTGTCGATGATTTTTTTTAAGCTGAGCCATACTTGGTTGGGATTAACTGGCTTTATTAAGTAATCGCTGATCTGACTGCCAATGGCTTCGTCCATTAAATTCTCTGCTTCGTTTTTAGTGATCAAGACCACAGGAAGTGAACTGTTGATTTCTTTGATCTGCTGCAATACCTGCAAACCGGTAATACCCGGCATGGTTTCATCCATCAGCACCACATCTACAATGTTTTCTTTTACATATTCGATGGCATCGTATCCATTGGTTTTGGTAACTACACTGTATCCTTTGTTTTCCAGAAACATAATCTGAGAATTCAAACTGTCTATTTCATCATCTACCCATAATATTTTTGCAATACTCATACGTTCGTTTTTTTTGCTGATACCTACCAAAAGTAGCGGTTATTAGGTAGAGATGGGCTATGCGCTTATTGATTTAAATGTAGAAGCAAAATAAATGCCATAGTAAATTTTGTAGTGTTACTACAAATTTAATTTTTTAAAAATTGGCTTTGTAGCTTTGTTTCGATTTGTAATAGATTTAACATATTCACTTTAAGCAAGTTTACATGCGTTCTCATAAAATAATCAATGATCCGGTATATGGTTTTATCACGATAGATGACGAATTGATTTTGGAA
Organism: Chitinophagales bacterium; assembly: GCA_038249665.1. GTDB lineage: Bacteria > Bacteroidota > Bacteroidia > Chitinophagales > Chitinophagaceae > Ferruginibacter. The sequence continues at coordinate 62,185 of JBBSDF010000004.1, read as the reverse complement.
TTAATTGCACATCCCTTCTACCAACGTTTGCGCCGGATACATCAAATGGCCATGGCACATCTGGTATATCCGGGAGCTGTACACACCAGACTGCATCATTCATTGGGCGCCTATCATCTCATGCGGTTGGCTTTGCAGGAGCTTACCAGTAAAGGGGTAGCCATTACTCCAGAAGAACAACAGGCGGCTAAAATTGCCATCCTGTTGCATGATATCGGGCATGGTCCTTTTTCCCATGCTTTGGAACATGTACTGGCAGAAGGGATGCATCATGAAGAACTATCGCTAATCATCATCAAAGAACTTAATCAACAGTTTGAAGGGAAGTTACAAATGGCCCTGGATATTTTTACAAATGAATATTCTAAAAAATTTCTGCATCAATTAGTCAGCGGACAATTGGATGTAGACAGAATGGATTATTTAACCCGGGATAGTTTTTTTACCGGGGTAATTGAAGGTGCCATTGGTTACGACCGCATTTTAAAAATGCTCACTGTTCACAACGGTCAATTAATGGTAGAAGAAAAAGGAATCTATTCTATCGAAAAATTTCTGGTGGCCCGCAGGCACATGTACTGGCAAGTGTACTTACATAAAACCGTTTTAAGTGCCGAACAAATGCTTAAGCGGATCATCAAACGAGCGAAGCTGGTCAAAGCCCAATGCCACGAACCCCTCCATAGTTTTATTAACCAACCCCTCGAACAAATTACTATAGAACAATTTTGCAGCATAGATGATCATGATGTGTTGGTAGCCATTAAAAATTGGTGCAGTCATCCCGACTGGGTATTATCTGTATTGTGCAACGGCATCATCAATCGCCATTTATTAAAAGTACAATATGCAGCTACGGCTTGGGATTCAGATATGGTGTCGACTAAAACCAATAAAATTGCAGAGCGGGAAAACATAAGTGTAGAAGATGCGCAGTGGTTAGTATTTACCGGTGAAGCCATCAGCAGTACCTATAATTTTGAAGATGAGCACATCCATATTTTGTTCAAAGACGGCACAATTAAAGATATTTCGGAAGTAGACCACGCTTTAATCAATGAAAATCTGAGAGGCACGATTAAAAAATATTACATTTGTTATCTAAGGTAAACTTCAACACTGGCTGAAACTGATCCTTTTAACAATGGTGCCGACAAACATGGCAACAGCAAAAAAGTAAAAAACATGCAATTCAGTGCAGCTCAAATAGCAGCCATCATAAATGCTTCCGCGGAGGGTGATACCTCCGTTACGGTAGATTCCTTTGGTAAAATTGAAGAGGCACGTGCTGGCCAGCTCTCTTTTTTAGCCAATCCCAAATACGAAGATTTTTTATACTCCACCGGTGCTTCTATCATCATCATTAACTACTCGCAGGTGCTTAAACAACCTGTACAGGCAACCCTGCTCCGTGTACCGGATGCTTATAGCGCTTTTGCTACTTTGTTAGACACTTACCAGCAACTCAAAACCCAGCAATTGGTGGGCATCCAAGACCATGTGTACATTGACTCATCGGCCACACTGGGTAAAAATATATACGTGGCCGCATTCGCTTACATCGGTGAAAAAGTGAATATCGGCGACGATGTTAAAATTTTTCCACATGTTTTTATTGGCAATAATGTGAGCATTGGAGACAATAGCATCATACATCCAGGCGTAAAAATTTACAGAGATTGTGTGATCGGCAGCAATGTGACCATACATGCAGGAACTGTCATTGGCAGCGATGGCTTTGGTTTTGCGCCCCAGGCGGATGGTACCTTTAAAAAAGTACCACAAATTGGCAATGTAGTCATTGAGAACAATGTAGAAGTGGGCGCCAACGCCACCATCGATCGTGCAACCATTGGCTCGACCATCATTAGGGAGGGCGCAAAACTAGATAACCTGATTCAAGTGGCCCACAACGTAGAAGTGGGCAATAATTCTGTTATCGCTGCACAGGCAGGTGTTAGCGGCAGCACAAAAATCGGCAACAATGTTATGATTGGCGGACAAGCAGGTATTGTTGGCCACATTCAGATAGCAGATGGTGCCAAAATAAATGCTCAAAGTGGTGTAAGTAAAAGCATCAAATTTCCCAACACGATTGTGACGGGTTCACCCGCCCATGAATATGCAGCAGCTCTCCGTAGCCAGGCACTCAATCGCAAACTACCCGAATTAGAAAAAAGGCTTTCTGATCTGGAACGTGTGATTCGGTTATTAAAGGCCGACCAGGAAGATGGACAAACCACCACAGGATAGCCTTTGTTTCCCATTTATCCTCAAGCGTTTATACCTCCTAATTTCATCAGTTATCTGTACCAGTTAAATCCGATTCTTTTCATACTTTTGCAGCTATGGATTCATCGAACGGGACTGAACAAACATATCAACACACCATCAAGCAGGAATTGACCATTTCCGGCGCGGGTATTCATACAGGACAGGCAGTTACCATGAAGTTGAAACCTGCAGAACCAAACTTTGGCGTCCAGTTTCAAAGGGTCGACTTGCCAGAAAAAACTATCATAAAAGCGGATGTTGACAATGTAGTAGAAACCAACCGCAGCACCACGCTAGAATTTAATGGTGCAAGGGTAAGCACCATCGAACACCTGATGGCAGCACTTGTTGGAATGCAAATAGACAATGTACTCATTGAAATAGACGGAGAAGAAGTGCCCATCTTAGATGGTAGCAGTGAACCATTTGTAAAGGCATTGCAAGAAGTAGGCACCATCATACAAGATGCTGTAAAAGTATATTACGATATTCAGCACAATATCACTTTTGTTGACGAAGATAAAAAAGTGGAAATGGTGGCATTGCCTTACCACGAGTATAGGATCAATACCCTGATCGATTTTAATTCGCCAGTGTTGGGCACCCAGCATGCCGACCTTAAAAATATTGGTGATTTTAATGCAGAAATCGCATCTAGTAGAACCTTTTGTTTCTTTCACGAACTGGAAGTATTACTCAACAATAATTTGATCAAAGGTGGCGATATCAACAATGCCATTGTAGTGGTGGATAGGCCAGTGAGTGAAGATCAGGTGCAGCGCATCTCTAAAATATTTCACAAAGAAGATGTGAAAGTAAGCGAGGAGGGCATACTCAATAATTTACAATTACGTTACCCCAATGAGCCCGCCCGGCACAAACTGCTCGATGTGGTGGGAGATCTGGCGTTGGTGGGTTTCCCGTTCAGAGCGCACATCATTGCCAATAGGCCTGGACATGCCAGCAATGTAAAATTTGCTAAAAAAATTAAAGAACACATCAAAAAATACAAATACCGCCAAGACGTACCAAAATACGATCCCAATGTGCCCCCTTTGTATGATGTTCATCAAATAGAAAAAACGCTTCCTCATCGATATCCTTTTTTACTGGTCGATAAAATTCTCGAGTTAACCGATAAGTACGTGGTGGCTGTAAAAAATGTTACCTATAACGAACCCTTTTTCCAAGGCCATTTTCCCGGCAATTCAGTAATGCCGGGTGTGCTGCAAGTTGAAGCGCTGGCACAGGCAGGAGGGATATTGGCCATCCCCAGAAATACAGAAGACCAGTACGATACTTACTTTCTTAAAATTGAAAGCTGTAAATTCAAACAAAAAGTAGTTCCGGGCGATACATTAATTTTAAAAATGGAATTGCTAAATCCCATCAGAAGGGGTATTTGCGAAATGAAAGGAACTATATTTGTAGGCGATAAAATTGCTACTGAAGCCGTATTGGTTGCCCAAATTGTAAAAAGACCCAAAGCATAACTATGATTAGTTCTCTTGCACACATAAGCCCGGATGCGGTTTTAGGCAAAGATGTAAAAGTTGACCCTTTTGCAGTAATTCACAGGGATGTGAAAATAGGCGACGGAACCCATATTATGAGCGGAGCCGTTATCATGGAAGGTACCAACATTGGCAAGGAATGCCTCATATTTCCAGGGGCTGTTATTGGAGCAATACCACAAGATCTAAAATTTATTGGCGAAAAAACCTACGTTGAAATAGGCGACCACACCACCATACGCGAATGTGTTACCATCAACAGAGGGACTCAAGATAAATGGAAAACAGTATTGGGTAGCCACTGCCTCTTAATGGCTTACGCACATGTGGCCCACGATTGTATATTGGGCGATCACGTGATTCTCGCAAACTGTGTTCAACTAGCAGGCCATGTGGAAGTAGGCGATTATGCCATCATCGGTGGAATGGCAGGCGCCCCGCAATTTTCAAGAATTGGTGCTCATACCTATGTTGCGGGCCATACCGTCATCAATAAAGATGTGCCCCCGTTCATCAAAGCAGGCCGCGTGCCCATCAGTTATGCCGGGGTAAACTCTGTAGGATTGCAACGCAGAGGCTTTAGCAACCAAACCATCAATGCTATTTTAGAAGTTTACAGAACCATCTATAATAAAGGACTCAATACCTCTCAAGCCTTGAATTACGTAGAACAACAATTGCCTCCGTGTACAGAAAAAGATGCCATCGTAACTTTTATCAAAGAAAGCAAAAGGGGTATCATTAAAATTTTCAGCAAAGACATATTGGATGAAAATTAGTTTGCAAAATTTGGGCAAACGATTTAACCGTGACTGGATATTCCGTCACTTCAATTTCGAATTTCAGGAAACAGGCGCTTATGCCATTACTGGATCTAATGGTTCGGGCAAATCAACCCTACTGCAAATTATAGCTGGTGCAATCACCCACAGCGAAGGCGAAATCAACTATTCCAGTGACTCCAAAAATCCTTACCAGCGCATCGCCATAGCTACCCCCTATCTCGAATTAATAGAAGAAATGACAGCCTTAGAATTGCTGCATTTTCACAGCAAGTTTAAACAACTCTCTCATTCAACAGACGAAGTATTGGCAGCAGTAGAATTACAGGATGCTGCTCAAAAACAAATCAGGTATTTCAGCAGTGGCATGAAGCAACGACTCAAACTGGCACAGGCTTTTTTTTCGGTAGCTGACATCTTGTTGCTCGACGAACCTACTACCAACCTCGACAGAGACGGGGTAGAAATGTACCATCAGTTAATACAACAACAAAGAGCAGGTAGAATGCTCATCATCAGCAGCAACGTTCCAGAGGAATATGCGTTTTGCAACGAGATCATAAAAATGCAGGATTTTAAATAGTTGGCGGTTAGTGCCGCTTACGATCCAAAACTAATTTCGGCCAAAAAAATTGAGTGAAACACCTTCATTACCTTCTGCTAGCAATGAGCAGATTCAGGTCGGTGTATTTTAAATCAAATCTTTCGCTGAGGTAAAAGTTAGTCAAACTTCCTTTAAACAAATATATCCCCGTTCTGATATTGATCTTGTGCCATATCACATTGTCGATACCGCCATCTTCAGCCGTTTCCAGTAACAAAGGCATCAATACATTGCTGATGGCCTGCGATGCGGTTCGGGCAAAACCACTGGGGATGTTGGGTACGCAATAATGAATTACATCAAACTTTTTGAAAACGGGTTGTTTATGCGTGGTTACTTTACTGGTTTCAAAACAACCTCCATGATCAATGCTCACATCTACGATCACCGTTCCAGGTCGCATATTGCTCACCATTTCTTCCGAAACAACAATGGGTGTTCTGCCTCCGGCACCACTCAAAGCGCCTACTGCCACATCACAGGTTTTTAATTGTTTGCTCAGTATTTTTGGTTCAATCACCGATGTCCACATCCTTACACCAATATTGTTTTGCAATCTCTTAAGCCGATAAATGCTGTTGTCGAAAATCTTCACACTGGCGCCCATGGCAAGCGCAGTTCTAGCGGCATATTCTCCCACGATACCCGCGCCGATGATTACTACTTTTGTTGGAGGAATACCACTGATGCCTCCCACCAAAACCCCTTTACCTTCATTGGCGTTGCTAAGGTATTGACCTGCAATGAGCATTACGGCACTTCCTGCAATTTCACTCATGCTGCGAACGATGGGGTTGTGACCACTCGCGTCTTTCAAATTTTCGAAACTCAGTGCAGTAATTTTTTTTTGCATCATCTTCTCCAATATTTCCCGCTTCATCACCGCCAAGTGAATGGGTGAAATAATGTATTGATTGGGTCGAAGGTATTCACAGTCATCATCACTTACCGGAGCACTTTTAACGATGATATCACTTTCAAACACTTGTTTTTTGCTGTAAATGATTTTGGCGCCCGCCTCACTGTAATCATTGTCGCTATAATTAGCGCCTTCGCCCGCTTCGGTTTCTACGTTTACTTCGTGACCATTGGCCACAATCACACCTACTGCTTCTGGGGTAAGTGCGATCCTGTTTTCGTTGAAGGAATCTTCCTTCGGGATACCAATGGTGAGCGACTCTGTTCTTGGTTTTACATCCAAGGTTTCTTCCATGGTTTCGTAGGTGAGGGAGGGAGAAACAAATGGTTTAGACGTAGCCATGGTTTGGTAAAAGTTAATGTATAAAATGATACTGCAGCCGAACGTACAATTTACAATTTTATTTGCAGTTTTCGTTCATTATTGCCAGTAACGGTTAAATAACAATGCAGTGTTTCTGGCGGAAAAATTCCTGGTGCATTCTCGGGCCATTCCACCAAACACAAACTTCCCGAATAAAAGCAATCTTCTACCCCAGCCATCATGGCTTCTTGTTCGTTGTGAAGCCGGTACAAATCCATATGATATATAGCTGCTCCATCAATGGTATTATATTGGTTGATGATCGAAAAAGTGGGGCTGCTCGTAACATCCTGCACCTGAAGGGCTTTGCAAATAGCATGAATAAAAGTGGTTTTACCGGCACCCATTGCACCATGAAGGGCTACCACTTTTGTGCTGCCCAATTGTTTCAGAAAATTTGCAGCCGCATCCTCCAATTGCCCCAGGGTAAATTTTGAATCCATGATGCAAAGATATTTTACATAAATAGTAAATGGATGGGGAGATAGTAAGATAATTTTGCAGTATGGAAAAAGTTGATTGGAAAGTAGAAGGGATGACCTGCAGCAACTGCGCCCTCAGCGTTACCAAATACCTTCAAAAAGAGGGGATGGAGCAAGTGATCGTAAATCCTATTAGCGGAGCAGTAAGCTTTTCTACTGCGGCAAACAATGTACTGCCTGTTTTAAAAAAAGGGATTCATTCACTCGGATATTCTGTATTAGAAGAAGGGGCTGATGCAAATGGGTCTGCGGGCAAAGGATTCTTATCAACCAACAAAAAACGATTGCTTTTTTGCTTGCCATTTACTTTGGTGTTGATGCTTCACATGCTGGATGGTTGGGTCCACTTACATTGGTTAATGAACCCCTGGGTGCAACTCGCACTTTGTTTACCCGTTTTTTTGGTGGGTATGTGGTATTTTGGTAGAAGTGCGCTCAAAAGCTTGAAAGGCTTCGCCCCTAACATGAACGTTCTCATCAGCATTGGTGCATTAGCTTCCTTTGCATACAGCCTAACTGGTGCAGTGCTACAACTGGGTCCCGACTTTCTTTTTTTCGAGACTACGGCCTCCATCATTACATTGGTGATGTTTGGTAATTTTTTAGAAGAAGCATCCATACAATCTACCCAGAAAACGATCAAATCGCTGGCCAAATCACAACAGTTGATGGCCAACATGATCGCTTTCGATGACCAGCACCAGGAACAAATTTTCCCCGTTCAAAATACGCAGCTTCGTACAGGCGATCTGATCCTTATTAAAAATGGCGAACAAGTACCTATCGACTGCAAAATTTTATGGGGTGATGCTACTGTTAACGAAGCCATCATCACCGGCGAAAGCATTCCTTTATTTAAACAGAAAAAAGATACCCTCATCGGTGGAAGTGTATTGGAATCTGGCCTTGTAAAGGCGCAGGTAACCGCAACCGGTAGTAATACCGTTTTGAGTGGTATTTTAAAAATGGTGCAGGATGCACAGGGTGAAAAACCACCGATGCAGGTGTTGGCAGATAAAATCAGCGCCATCTTTGTGCCATTGGTAATTGGCATTTCAATACTCACGTTCGTACTCAATTATACTGTTGCAGAGCAAACATTTGGCAATGCTTTACTACGGTCTGTTGCAGTATTGGTGATCTCTTGCCCCTGTGCGATGGGATTGGCTACACCTGCAGCAATTGCCGTTGGTTTGGGAAGAGCCGCTAAAAATGGTGTTCTCTTCAGAAATGCATCCAGTTTAGAATCTTTTAAAACCATACAAAAAGTAGTGTTCGATAAAACGGGTACGCTCACCAGCGGCCAGTTTCTCATTGCTGAATATCATTCCAATGTGGAAGAAAGTTTGTTCAAACAATTAATGTATTCTCTTGAAAAATTTTCTAATCATCCGATTGGCATTTCTATTTCAACTGCATGGAAAACACCCACCACTATTCGGTGGAAAAAAATTGAAGAACTTAAAGGATTGGGAATTAAAGCCTCAGACGAAGAAGGCAATATCTTTTTGGCTGGGTCGTGGAGAATATTACCGGAAGGCACAGATGATCCTTCACACAATGTGTACCTCACCAAAAACGGAGTTCTATTGGGCTGGGTAGATGTAAAAGATATGATAAGGCCTGAAGCAGCAAACGTAATAGAATGGCTTCACAGCAAGGGTATCAAAACAGCACTACTCAGTGGGGATCAAAAAATGAAATGTGAGGAAGTGGCAAAACAACTGGGTATTCAAGAAGTTTACTTTGAGCAAACACCCGAACAAAAATTGCATAAGATCGCCGAGCTCAATAAAGTGAGTCCGGTAGCTATGGTGGGAGACGGCATCAATGATGCTCCTGCACTGGCGAAAGCAACCCTTGGCATATCACTAAGCGATGCTGCTCAAATAGCCATGCAGAGTGCAGATGTGATTCTCATGAATCATGGTCTCAAAAACCTGCCCCTGGCGCTGGGCATGGGTAAACATACCTACATCACCATTAAAGAAAACCTGTTTTGGGCTTTCTTTTACAATATCGTTGCCATTCCAATTGCTGCTATTGGTTTGCTCACACCCACCGTTGCAGCATTGGCGATGGGTTTGAGCGATGTGGTATTGGGAATCAATTCGGTACGCTTGTTTGTAAAAAAGGTTTTATAACTTGAGGCTTACACCATAGCATTGAGCGAAATACACAACATACTAAAAAAATATTGGGGCTACAATAGCTTCCGCCCCATGCAAGAGGAGATCATTCAGTCTGTGCTGAATAAAAACGACACCCTCGCTTTGCTGCCCACAGGGGGCGGCAAATCCCTGTGTTTTCAAGTACCGGCCATGGCCATGGAGGGCATTTGCGTGGTGATCAGTCCACTGATCGCCCTGATCAAAGATCAGGTGCAACAGCTGAAAAACAGAGGAATCCCTGTATTGGCAGTTTACGCCGGAATGCCGTTTATGGAAGTTAAAAAAACCATTCAAAATGCGGCTTTTGGTAATTATAAATTTTTGTATTTGAGTCCTGAAAGGCTCGAAACAGATTTATTTCTCGAGTACATCCATGCACTCAAACCTTCTTTAATTGCGGTAGATGAAGCTCACTGTATTTCTCAATGGGGCTACGATTTTAGACCGGCATACCTGCGCATTATTCAGTACCGGCAACAATTTCCGGATGTGCCCTTAATTGCGCTCACGGCCTCCGCCACTAAAAAAGTGCAGGAGGATATATGCTTAAAACTGGCTTTCGACCAAAAATCGAACATCTTTCAACAAGCATTTGACAGACCCAATCTTTCATACAGCCTGTTTTCTCCTGAGGCCAAGGAAACGAAACTCGCAGAGATATTATCCAGTGTACCAGGAACGGCCATTGTGTATTGCAAAAGCAGGAAGCATACCCAACAAGTGGCTGGCTTGTTGAATAGCAAGGGCATAGACGCCGATTTTTACCATGCTGGATTGCTATCAGACGAGCGTTCTGCCAAACAAGATGCCTGGATCAAAAACCAAACAAGGGTAATGGTATGCACCAACGCCTTTGGAATGGGAATCGATAAGCCGGATGTGCGTTTGGTGGTGCACTATGATGTGCCCGACTGTTTAGAAAATTATTACCAGGAAGCTGGCAGGGCCGGAAGGGACGGCAAACGTGCTTATGCGGTGTTGTTGTACCAGCCATCAGAGATTCGGGATATCGAAAGTAGGATCGATATCCGTTATCCATCAGCAGAAAAAATTAAAAAGGTTTATACTGCCCTCCTGAATCATTTGCAAGTGCCCGCAGGTTATGGGGAAGGCATCAGTTACGATTTTGACTTGGCTTCTTTTGCTTCTTATTTTAAAATAAATATATTAGAAGCTACTTATGGAATACAGGCCCTTGGCCAACAAGGGATCCTTAGCTTTAACGAAATATTTTTCAGGCCATCCAGCGCATCATTCACGATTTCCAAAAACGACCTGCATGATTTTGAACAGCAATACCCTGATCTGGAGCCCATCATCAAAGCATTGTTGCGCAGCTATGAGGGTATATTTGATTACCCCACTAATATTTATGAAGGCCTGTTGGCCAAGTTCATGAAAATGGATAAGGAGGAAGTTACGATGCGCTTGCGAAAGCTGAATCAATACGGCGTGATAGAATATAACCCCATGTCTGAAAAGCCTCAAATTTACCTGCTTAAAAACAGGATGTATGCAGATGCATTTCTGATAGATGTAAACGACTTGCGACTAAGAAAAGAGGAATTACAATCAAGAATTACAGCCCTTTCAGGATACATAAATAACAGCAGCGATTGCAGGAGTCAATTGTTGGCCACCTATTTTAACGCAACTACCAGCAGTCGTTGCAGAATTTGCGACAATTGCATCAACCTTTCCCAAAGAGCACTAACCAGCGATGAGCTTGAAAAAGTGTACAAACAAATTACGCAGATGGTCAACATGACCCCTCTTCATGCATCCAATATCATTAAACAACTACGTCCCATCAAAGAATCGGTGGTTTGGCAGGCGATCCATTTTCTCCAGAGCGAAGAAAAAATTACGTATGATGAAGAAGGGCTTTTGGGCTTAACCAGAAAGTAAAGGCATAAAAAAAGGGACCAAGATAGAAATCTAGTCCCGCTTTAAAATCCAATATCCTATGAAAAACCAAAACGAAGATAATGTGGAATATACTAACATCCAAAGTTTTTTGTGCTTATTTGTAGTCGATATTCTACAAGCAGTAGAAAATAATGGTTTTATGTAGTTTTATTTATTTTAAGTATATAATAATCAGCCTATTATAAAATTATTTTCAAAAATATGCCGAATTAAAAATGTGTATAATTAATTGACCATTTTAGAACCAAATGGTCTTTTTTCGAGTAGTTCTACCCCCCAAACCCAGTGCTCCCAACAGTGATCTTACGATCGTATTACCCGCCGTTCGGGCGATGCTTTTTACAACAGAGTGGTTCACTACTTTTTCTAATGTGCTGGGCTCATCCCTGGTGGTTTTTTTAGATGCGGGTTTTTCTTCTTCTTGTTTGGCGGCAGCCTCTTCCAGTTTTGCAGTTAATATTTCGTATGCGCTTTGACTATCAATGTTTTCATTGTACTTGGCTACCAATCTGCTTTTACTGTTAATAGCCACAATTTCTGCCTCAGTTAATACATCCATGCGGCTTCTGGGAGAACACAACATCACATGTGCCAATGGGGTAGGGATCCCTTTTTCATTGAGCATGGTTACCAGTGCTTCTCCAATACCCAGTTCTGTGATGAGGTCTTCGGTTTTATACCATTCGGTCTCAGGGTAATTGTCTGCCGTTTGTTTGATCAGCTTTCTGTCGGCTGCAGTAAAAGCTCTCAACGAATGCTGAATCTTTAAACCCAACTGTCCCAACACAGCTGCGGGAACATCCATGGGGTTTTGTGTACAAAAGAAAATACCAATGCCTTTAGAGCGGATTAGCTTGATGATGGTTTCAATTTGTTGGAGTAGTTCAGCACTGGCTTCCTGAAAGACCAGGTGTGCCTCGTCTATAAACATCACCAGTTTGGGTTTGTCTGCATCTCCTTCTTCTGGGCAGCTGGCATACAGTTCTGCCAATAGTTGCAGCATAAATGTGGAAAACAGTTTTGGTTTATCCTGGATATCTGTTACCCTTAAAACATTAATCATCCCTCTTCCATCATTGCTGATGCGCATCAGATCATCTACCTCAAAACTTTTTTCTCCGAAAAATATATCAGCACCCTGTTGTTGTAATTCAATCACTTTACGTAGAATCGTACCGGTAGAAGTCGTGGAAATTTTGCCATACAATTTTTCAATTTCGACTTTCCCTTGGTCCGACACAAATCGGATCACTTTAATGAAATCTTTTAAATCTAACAAGGGTAACTTGTTGTCGTCGCAATACTTAAATACCAGTGATACAACACCGCCTTGGGTATCATTGAGTCCAAGGATCTTGCTCAATAAGATAGGGCCAAACTCACTCACGGTAGCCCTTAAACGCACACCATCTTTACCAGTAAGGGATAATAGTTCGCTGGGGTAGGCTGCCGGCGTATAAGTTAGGTGAAGCTTTTGGTATCGCTCTGTAAGTTTATCATTTAGCACTCCTTCCGCAGCAATGCCGCTCAAGTCGCCTTTGATGTCCATCAACAACACGGGTACGCTGGCATCACTTAAAAATTCACTGATCGTTTGCAGGGTTTTCGTTTTACCGGTACCGGTAGCCCCGGCAATCAATCCGTGCCGGTTCATGGTTTTGAGTGGCAAAAAGATCCCAGCCTCTTGAATCACTTCTCCATCGAGCATCGCGGTACCAATTTGTACCGACTCTCCTTTGAAACTGTATCCCTTATTGATGGATGCTATAAATGCATTTTTATCCGACATTGGTTAAATTTTTAAGTTAGAACCATAAATCTACAATATTTTATCACTGATAAAAAACAGGAGTGTATTTTTGCCCTAATGAAACGGTGCTACATTTTAATAGGTTTTATGATTGGTGGCATGTTGTTGCTGAGTTTTTCGTTTGATGAAAAAACCTCAAAGACCAGCAGCAAGGCGGCTCTTGGTGAGTTATTGTTCAATGAAAAAATATTATCCCTGGATTCTAGCGTCAGTTGTGCCAGTTGTCATAAACCCGAATTTGCCTTCGCAGATACTGCCACATTCAGCATCGGCATCTATGGCAAACTTACCAGCCGCAACACACCCTCCGTGCTCAATATGAAAAACAGGCCTTATTATTTCTGGGATGGAAGGGCCCAATCGTTGGCAGAGCAATCATTGATGCCCATCGAAAATCCCGATGAAATGGGGCTTCCCATCAAAGAAGCGGTGGCAAGATTGAACCAGTCTGAAAAATACCGCCAACTGTTTAAAAAAATATTTAGGCAACTTCCAAATGAAAAAAATCTGGCCCAGGCCATTGCTGCTTTTGAAGAAACCCTGGAAACCGTAGATAGTAAATTCGACGACTGGAGCAATAATATCAGCGAACTAAGCGAGTCAGAAGAAAGAGGCCGGGAACTGTTTGTAGGGAATAAGGCCAAGTGTTTCGACTGCCATTCTATGGAAGATTTTACAGATGACAACTTTAAAAATATCGGCTTATTCAACGGCAAAGAAGCCAATGATACCGGACGATACAGGATCACGAAAAATTTATCTGATATCGGTAGCTTTAAAACGCCTGGTCTTCGCAACATCGCTGTTACGCCACCCTATATGCACGACGGCCGTTTTAAAACACTGGAACAAGTCGTTTCTTACTACAATACGCCATTTATGTTTGTAGATGATCCGGTAAACATGGATGCTGTGTTGATGAAACCACTGGGACTTACCCAACAAGAAAAAAAAGACCTGGTGGCTTTTTTGAAAACCCTCACCGATAAAGCCTATCAGAAATAAAGAAAACAAGCTTACCATTCAAAACAAACAACCATCATTTTTCTGGTAATCCTTGCAGTTATCTTTTCTTTTTCGCTAATTCTTACCTGAAAAAGTACACTTGTTTAAGGTTAACAAAAAATTAGGCATTATATTAGCAGGACTAACATTAGAATAATTTTATTTGTAAACAAACTAATAAAAACATGGAAGCAGCTAAACCAAAAGTATTATTGTGCGAAGATGACACCAATCTTGGCATGGTACTAAAAAATTATCTCGAACTGAACGATTACGAAGTAACCCTGGAAAGAGATGGCCGATTGGGATTGGCAGCTTTTCAGCGTGAAAAATATGACATCTGTTTGCTGGATGTGATGATGCCCAACATGGACGGGTTTACCGTGGCAGAAGAAATCAGAGACATTAATCCAGATGTGCCACTGTTTTTCCTCAGTGCAAAAACCATGAAAGATGATATCATTCAAGGCTATAAGCTAGGAGCGGATGATTATATCACCAAGCCTTTCGACAGTGAAGTGTTGTTGCATAAAATCAAAGCGATTTTAAAGCGCAACGAAGAAACCCATCGTGAAGAAGCCAACGCAGAGTTCGATTTGGCTTCTTATCATTTCAACCCACGTTTACGCGAATTAACCGTAAACGGTAAAGTACAAACGCTTTCTCCGAAAGAGAATGAGTTGCTTAAAATGCTGAGCGAATACAAAAACGACCTCTTGCCCAGAGAAGCAGCCCTTAAAAAAATATGGGGAAGCGATACGTATTTTAATGGTAGAAGCATGGATGTGTACATCGCCAAATTACGCAAGTACCTCAAAGAAGATGCTAAATTAGAAATTGTGAACATCCACGGGAATGGTTTCCGTTTGGTGGAGTCTGAATAAGAAAGTACTATACTATTTCAAAAGCCGCCTTTTTCAAAGGGCGGCTTTTGTGTATGTTGGCATTGGGTAAACCAATGGAGTGGTGGTGAGTTTTTTTTTACTTGCGTGCATACTTTCCATAAACTTACATCCCAAACAAATTATTTTGAGAACCGGCACTTGGCATTGTCTTTTTTAAATGCTCATAAGCCTTGGCCGTTACTTCTCTACCCCTGGCCGTACGTTGTAAAAATCCCTCCTGAATTAAAAAGGGTTCATATACTTCTTCCAAAGTGCCTACTTCTTCACCCACCGCAGTGGCAATGGTCGTAATACCAACGGGTCCACCTTTGAACTTATCGATGATGGCGGTTAAAATTCTATTATCCATTTCGTCTAATCCAAAAGCATCAACATTTAAAGCTCGAAGTGAATGTTCAGTGATGCTCATGTCAATTACCCCATTTCCCAATACCTGCGCAAAATCCCTCACCCTTCTCAGCAAACCATTTGCAATGCGGGGTGTTCCCCTGCTGCGGCCAGCTATTTCTGCCGCCGCATCGCTGGTGATTTTGGTGTTCAAAATTCCCGAACTGCGCAACAAAATATTTTTTAAAGTGGCTGCATCGTAATATTCTAGTCTCGATTTAATTCCAAACCTCGACAGTAATGGCGCAGTGAGCAAGCCGCTCCTGGTGGTGGCGCCTATCAGTGTAAATGGATTTAAATTGATCTGCACACTTCTGGCGCTTGGGCCGCTATCAATCATGATATCAATTCTGAAATCTTCCATGGCAGCATATAAATATTCTTCTACTACTGTGCTGAGTCGGTGAATCTCATCTATAAACAGCACATCATTGGGTTCGAGGTTGGTAAGTAATCCCGCCAGGTCGGCTGGTTTTTCTATCACCGGTCCACTGGTTTCTTTGATGGTGACCCCTAACTCATTGGCAACAATTCTACTCAGGGTGGTTTTGCCCAAGCCCGGCGGGCCATGAAACAAAATATGATCCAATGCTTCGCCTCTGCCTTTGGCAGCCTTTATAAAAATGCGTAGGTTTTCGATGGTTTGGCTCTGTCCACTAAAATCACTTATTTCTTGTGGCCTGATATTGTTCTCAAACTCTTTGTCTGCAGCGTTCAGTTTACCTGTATTGCTATCTAAATTGGGATTGCCCATGCGTTGTACTTAATTGTACTGTAAAGCTAAAGTAATAATCGTTTACATGAATAAACCCTCCCGGGCACACATGCTTTTTTAATGCCAATTGATCAATTAACGGTAAAAAAAATTACTTTCACAGCGCAGTAGGAAGGCTTTAAAAAACGGACCGATAAGACCGTTGTGCCTTCTACAACAGCATTTGGCCATTAATCAAATGGATAGAGGGTAAGTATTGGTAACAAAGTAGATTTGCACTTATATGTTAAACAAGATTTCGCGATATTGGTGGTGTCAGATAATCGGTTGGTCGGTAAACATCGCCATCAGCGTATTTTTTGTCACTACTTTTGGTGAGCCAGACACCTATTTTTTCTTAAGCCTACTCTTAACTTGTTTGTTGGGCGTACTGATCACCCATGTGATGCGCCTCAATATCCACAGCTTGCAGGTACTAAGGAAACCCCTGAAAACGCAAATTTTTTACCTGGTGGCACTCACTTTTATTTTTGCTATTTTCTTCGGCATGCTCAATGAAGCGATTGATTATGTAATTGGTTATAACCCAGATAAACTCCAAAAATACAGTAAACTCCAACGCTTATTTTTTAGCAGTTTTAATGCGATGTGGTTACTGCTTGTGTGGAACATGATCTATTACATATACCACTACGTAGAACAAAACCGTAAGCAGGAGTTGGATACGTTTAGACTGGAAGCCGTAGTAAAATCATTGGAACTTAAAACCATCAAATCCCACATCAACCCTCACTTTATTTTTAATGCACTCAATAGCATTAGGGCTTTGGTAGACGAAAATCCGGAACGTGCCAGAAGGGCCATCACTGAGTTGAGCAATATTTTGCGCAGCAGCATGCAGGCTGAAAAAATGGAAACTGTGCCACTCAAACAGGAGCTGGATATTGTAAAAGATTACCTTGCTTTGGAACACATGCGTTTTGAAGAAAGATTGCAAATAGAAATGGACATCGATGAAGATACATTGAACCAACCCATCCCACCCATGATGCTGCAAACCTTGGTAGAAAATGCTATCAAACACGGAGTGAGTAAACAAATCAATGGAGGTGTTATTCGTATTACATCTGATTTCAAAGAAAATCATTACGAGTTGATTGTTCTAAACTCTGGCACCCTAAATGGACACGCCACTCATGGCAGTGATGGCTTTGGAATTAAAAGTACCCAGGACAGGCTCAATTTATTGTACCAAGGTAAGGCGCATTTTAAAATAATGGACGTTAGCGGCAACATGGTTGAGTCAAAAATCATCATGCCTTTGGCATCAATTTTATAATTTTAGGCCCAAAAAATAACAGCGTTATGCACAAAGCAATTATCATTGACGACGAAAGACTCGCAAGAAACGAACTGAAAAAACTATTGTCAGAATTTCCAGAAGTTGAAGTGGTCGGAGAAGCCGCCAATGCAGCGGAAGGCATAGAAAAGATTGAAAGCCTTTCGCCAGATCTAATTTTTTTAGATATTCAGATGCCTGGCAAAACCGGATTTGACATGTTGATGGAATTAGAAAAAGCACCGCACGTGATCTTTATAACCGCCTACGATGAGTTTGCACTCAAGGCCTTTGAAGTAAATGCACTCGACTACCTCATGAAGCCGGTGGAACCTAAAAGATTGGCAGATGCCATACACAAATTACAACAGGCCGAAGAAAAAGAATTGGCGGCAGCCATGGCAGGTATGAGCCGTGGAATGCTCGGTGAAAACGATCAGGTGTTTGTAAAAGATGGAGAGAAATGTTGGTTTGTAAAATTGGGGGAAGTACGTTTGTTTGAAAGTGTAGGCAACTATGCCAAAGTATATTTTGGGAGCAACAAACCGCTTATATTAAAATCGCTGAATGCTTTGGAAGATAAGCTGGATGAAAGAATTTTTTTTCGAGCCAATAGAAAACATATTATCAATATGCGCATGATCGAAAAAGTGGAGCCCTATTTTAACGGGGGTTTGCTGCTCGATCTGAAAGCGGGTGAAAAAATTGAAGTTAGCAGAAGACAAGCGGTCAAATTCAAAGAAATGATGAGTCTTTAATGTCTTCAGATGTATAGAACGACTGTGTACCTTCCAAATAGGGTAACTTTTTATTTACTTTTTTAACATCCCTCTCAACATGAATTTTATAAAAATAATTGCCTTTAGTTTATTGAGTGCATCAGGTACTGTTGGTTATGCACAAAAGATAGACCAGCTAATCAACGCAACAGAAACTGAACGCATAGAAAGGGTGTTGGCTTCAGATGAAATGGAGGGGAGAAGAACCTTTATGCCTGGTATAGACAAAGCAGCCGACTTTATTGCTACAGAATTTCAGAAATCCGGACTTCAGTTTTTTGGTGGATTGAATTCTTATAAGCAGTCGTTTGAAATGATCCGGGCAAAATTTATTTCTGCATCTGGCACCATGAACGGATTGGAAGTGCAAAAAGAAAATATCATCGCAGTTACTACCCAGGCGCAGTTGAAGCTGGATGAAAAAAGTGGGTATGAGATCATCGTGATTGACAGTGCTGCCAACTTACAAACAGAAGCTACTAAGCTTGTAGAAAAAAATGTAAAACAATTGGTATTAGTACATCCGGCACAAGCAAAAAATTTCAGAAGATTAACGAGGTTTAAACGAGACCGTTTTGATACCCGGGAGCCTATTTTATTTGTGTTAACCAGCGCAGTACCCTCCACCTTTTCTTTTGAGGCCGTACATGAAATTTCAAAAATGCCTTTGGCGAATGTAATTGGTGTTTTACCAGGCAGGTCAAAAAAAGATGAATTTGTCATTTTCTCAGGACACTATGATCACCTTGGAATTACCAAGCCGAATGCATCAGGCGACTCCATCTACAATGGTGCCAATGATGATGCAGCAGGAACCACAGCGGTGATGATGCTGGCAAATTATTTTAGTAAAATGAAAAACAACGAACGTACCCTCCTATTCGTGGCATTTACGGCAGAGGAAGTGGGTGGTTTTGGTTCACAATATTTTTCCAAACAAATCAATCCTGACAAAACGGTAGCGATGTTCAACATAGAGATGATTGGAACAGAAAGCAAATGGGGTAAGAACAGTGCTTATATTACTGGGTATGAGCGGTCTGATTTTGGAAAAATTTTGCAAGGTAATTTAGAAGGAAGTATTTTTCGTTTTGAACCGGACCCCTATCCAACGCAAAATTTATTTTACAGATCCGACAATGCAACTCTTGCTGCATTGGGTGTTCCTGCACATACCATCAGTACATCAAAAATGGATGTAGAAAAATTTTATCACACGTTGGACGATGAAATTGAAACGTTGGATATGCAAAATATGACCGAGATCATTAAAGCCATTGCCATCAGTAGCAAAGGAATTATATCCGGAAAAGAAACACCAGCCAGGGTAGAAAAACTGAACAGATAAATAAACACATTAATAAAAATACTTTGAAAGTCTCCGGTGAATGCCGGAGATTTTTTTATAAATACTTGGTATAATTTTATATAGATATAGGAACACTGTGAACCGCAGAAGCAATTTCCTTGATGAGCGTTGGATCTTTTTCAATGGCATTGCCTACTACGATAACGTCGGCGCCCGCCTTACAATTGAGGTACGCTTTTTCTGGTTGTGTGATACCACCACCTACAATCAAGGGCACCTCAATACAACCAGCCACTTTTTCAATCATGGTTTCTGATATCGCCCTTCGGGCACCACTGCCTGCATCCATGTAAATTAATTTCATGCCCAGCATTTCACCCGCCATGGCGGTGCACATAGCAATTTCATTTTTATCGGAAGGAAGAGGTGTAGCATTGCTGATGTAAGACACCGTTGTGGGAGCACCACCATCAATGACCATATAACCGGTAGACACGATCTCTAAACCACTTTTTCTCACGACAGGGGCGCTTACAACGTGTTGTCCAATCAATAATTCAGGGTTACGACCACTAATTAAAGACAAGTATAAAAGTCCATCCGCAAATGGGCTTACCTGACTCGGACTTCCTGGAAAAAGTACCACGGGTATATCGCAACTTTTTTTGATATACTGGATACACTCATCGAGGTAACTGGATATTACCAGACTGCCGCCTACTAAAAAATAATCAACACGAGCATCTGTGGCCAACCGGATGAGCTGTTCCATGTTGGCATCATTCACCTTGTCAGGATCAATCAGCACAGCAAATGACTTTTTGCCCTGTACTTTTTTTTGTACCAATGAATGATAAATGTTACTCAAAACATAGTTAGTTGATTCTTGCAAAAATGTGTGTTTTTTTGTTCATACCGAAATATTTAACCTTATTAAAAGGTTCATTCCCTGCAATTTGCCTGCTTTATTCGGTATTTTTGGGTGTATGCCCAATATTAGGTACGAAATAAAGTTTAAAACGGCTCGCAGTGGCGGCAGCGGCGGTCAAAATGTAAACAAGGTAGAAACCATGGTAGAGGGTTATTGGGATGTAGCGGCCTCTATCTTGTTTACTGCAGAAGAAAAAGAAAGGATATCGATGAAACTGGCCAACAAGATCAATGCCGATGGGTTATTATTGGTGAAGAGCCAGGAAGCCAGAACACAATTGGCGAACAAAGCGATCGTTATAGACAAGATGAATGATTTGTTGGTAAGGGCACTGGTTGTTCCGAAGGCCCGAAAAGCTTCCCGACCTAGCAAAGCCAGCAAGCTAAAAAGATTAGACTCAAAGAAAAAAGCCGGCGAAATCAAACAATACAGAAAAAAACCATCACCCAATGAGGATTAAAATTAAAAATTTCCTACTTCTCATCGCTCTTGTTGTTGGTTCAACAACAGCATTGGCGCAATCAAACACTGGGAGTGTTTCTATACATTTCCAGCATTGGGCAAACAATCAGGCTTTGGTGCTTGTAGACAGTGCCTACAAAAATAGTTTTGGGGAATCGTATCAACCTACCAGACTCAAATATTATGTAAGCAATATCGAATTGAGGCAAAGCCCTTCAAAAAGTAAACATATACCTTCAGTTTATTTGATGGATGCAGCGGCGGAACAGGACCTTTCCTTATCGCTTCAACCCGGCATCTACCATACGTTGGCATTTAGTATTGGAGTAGATAGTTCCCTTAATTGCAGTGGTGCACAATCGGGCGCATTGGACCCTATCAATGGGATGTTCTGGACCTGGAATACCGGATATATTTATTTTAAACTGGAAGGTTATTCAGCGGAGTCGGCCGCCGACCTTCAAAAAATAGAATACCATATTGGTGGATATACCGGAATACTCAAGGCCAATAGAACGGTGGTGCTTCCGCTAGCTCAGCCGCTTCAGGTAGTAGCAGGTAAATCATATCAAATAAATGTTTCGGTTGATCTGGATAAATTCTGGATGGGCAAAAGCAAGACTAGTATTGTTGATAATGCGTTGATCATGTCGCCGGGCCTGTTGGCCGCAGCTGCAGCCGACAATATACCCGCCATGTTTACCATCGGCTCCATTCAGTAAAATATATTTTGAAAATAAAAGTCACCATATCGCTGTTTGCTTTTGTAACGCTCTACCTATTCATCATTGGTGCAGCTAAAGAAGATGGCTATGGAGCCTATCAACCCAAAGCCATTCCTTTTAAGATTCCAAAAGGTTGGCCAGCCCCGCTACAAAATATTTTCGCTAAAAATAAACTCACTCTACAGGGTTTTGAGTTGGGCAAAAAATTATTTTACGATACCAGGCTCAGTAAAGACAGCACCGTTAGCTGCGCCAGTTGTCACCAGCCATTTGCCGCATTCAGCTCTTTAGACCACGATGTAAGCCACGGCATCGGTAACCAGTTTACCACCCGCAATGCGCCTGCGCTGATGAACCTGGCATGGATGAATACCTTTCATTGGGATGGGGCCATCAATCATTTAGAAGTACAACCACTGGCACCATTAACCGCACCTAACGAGATGGGACAAACGCTCGAAGGTATCTTACAATTTTTACGGGAAGATGAAGAATACAGAAAAATGTTCAAAGCCGCTTTCGGTGACCCGAATGCCAGCACCGAACGGATGTTAAAAGCAATGGCGCAATTTACAGGGAGCCTCGTATCGTCTGATAGTAAGTACGACCGAGTGATGAATGGCCAGGATACGTTTAGCAACTTTGAAAAAAAAGGGTACGTTCATTTTAAAACCTTTTGCGGATCCTGTCACCAGGAACCCTTGTTTACAGATCTTACATTCAGAAACAATGGCTTCCCGCTCAACAGAAAAAAGGACGTTGGCAGAATGGCCATTACCGGCTTGGCTGAAGATTCCTTAAAATTTAAAGTTCCTAGTTTGCGCAATGTGCAACTCAGCGGACCCTACATGCACGATGGCAGTATTTTTTCTGTACCGCAAGTAATAGATTTCTACTTGACTAAAATAAACAGATCAACTCAGGGCCTGGATAGTAATCTGAGAAAACCAATTGTGCTAAACCGATTACAAAAAAATGAACTCGTTTATTTTCTTTACACCCTTACCGACACTAGCTTTACTAAGAGCAAAAGGTTTGGTCCCGACGGTCCGGAACAATTCAAACACTAAATGGCCGGCATTTCTCTTAAATTTGAAAAAATAATAACATCCATTGAGCGGAATTAAAAAACTGGCAGGACAAACATTGTGGTATGGCGTGCCCACCATCCTTAGCAGATTTCTTGGCTATCTGATGAACATGTCACTCCCTTTTTTTATCGATATGCCCGAAAAAACAGCCGACCTGGTTCAGGTATATTCCTTGATTCCTTTTTTGAACGTATTGTTTTCTTATGGAATGGAAACCGCTTATTTCCGTTTTTCTCAAGTACATGATAAAGAAAAACTGTACAGCACATTATCCCTTTCCTTACTCGGATCTACAATTTTCTTTAGCATTATTTTATTATTATCGCAAAGTTGGTTGGTGTCTGCAGCAGATTTAACCGCAAACCCTGATTATATTTTGTGGATGATAGCCATACTGGCAGTAGACAATCTGAATACCTTGCCATTTGCCAAACTAAGGCAGGAAAACAGGCCCAGGCGTTATGCACTTGCCCGCATCCTTGGTATTGTAGTGAATCTCTCTATGGTAATTTTCTTTTTGGGCGTTGCCCCTACCATGGCCAAAAATAATCCAGATGGATGGATACAGTACATCTACAACGATAAAATTGGACTAGGTTATTACCTGGTGGGCAACTTGTGTGGTAGCTTTTTTACGTTGTTGGTTTTATCGAAAGAGATTAGAAAAATAAAATTCATTTTCGATAAAGCTTTGTGGAAAGAAGTGATGCAATACAGCATGCCCCTCATCATCGTTGGATTGGGTGGGATGGTCAATGACGTATTGAGTAGATTAATTTACCGCCATGTAGTAGACCTTCCCCGTGCTCAAGCCGATCATGAACTGGGAATTTTTGCCAATATTTTTCGAATTGCATTACTCATTACTATTTTGATTCAGGCTTTTCGTATGGCAGCCGAACCTTTCTTTTTTAACCAAAGTAAAAATGAAAATGCTCAACGTACTTATGCCAGGGTAATGAAGTTTTTTGTGATCGCTTGCTGTTTTATGTTTTTAACCATCGCACTGTTCCTTGATGTGTTTAAATGGATCTTCGAAACTTACGCCAGTGAGGCTTGGACGCAAGGCCTTGATATTGTTCCGCTGCTGGCATTGGGCAATATTTTTCTGGGCATTTATTACAACCTCAGCGTTTGGTATAAACTCACCAATAAAAATAAATATGGTGCAATGATTACGATCGCCGGAGCAGTGATCACGATCGTACTCAATATTTTGTTGATCCCCGTTTTACATTATACTGGCGCTGCATTATCTACATTTTTTTGTTACCTGTTTATGATGGTACTGAGTTATAAGTTGGGCCAAAAATATTATCCTGTTCCTTATCCTGTTAAAAAACTGATCTCTTATGTGGTGTTGGTCGTACTGATTTATCTGTTGCATGTGGCCCTCACAAAGTGGATATCTGGTACTTACTGGTTTTCAATCAGCACCGGTCTAGTGCTGTTTGGTTTCTTTACCTGGTTTGTTTCTAAAATTGAGGCAAAAGAACTGGCTAAATTGCCGGTGATCGGAAAATATTTTTCACGAACCAACGCTTAGACTTTCATCCATGCGAAAAATATTACAATACCTGCTCCGCAAGCCCCTTACCTGGATCGGCAATACACTGGCGGCTTCTCCCAAACAGGAAATCGTGTTCAGCTCTTTGTCTGCACTTTACCAGCAAGGCCTTACTGATAAAGACAATGCAGTTAAAACCATTCATTCAGATGTATCAATGGCTAAGTTCATCATCTTCAGCGATCAGCACAAAGGCAACAAAAGTTGGGCCGATGATTTTCAATTGAGCGAACAAAACTATTGCGCAGCATTGGAGCACTACCATAAAGAAGATTTTCATTTCATCAACCTCGGGGATAGCGAAGAACTTTGGAAATTTAAAACAGCAGAATTATTAGTTCCCAATGAAAAAAGTTTGGCTTTGGAATCTGCGTTTCACCCACAACGTTATACCAAAACATTTGGCAATCACGATATCATCTGGAAAGACAAGTTTGCTGTAAACTTCTACCTAAAAAAATACTATCCCCCTAGTCTAACAGTTTATGAAGGGGTATTGCTGCAAATCAATGGACTATCAATTCCCTTGAATATATTCTGCACCCATGGTCACCAGGGCGATTTAATGAGTGATAACAATGCTTTTAGTACCTGGATAGTAGCGCATATTTGGATGCCTGTACAACGGTTCTTACGCATCAACATCAATAGCGCCAGTATGGATTTTTCTTTGCGTAACCAGCACAATAAAATGATGCACGAATGGAGTAGCGAGAGAAGGAATTTATTATTGATAACAGGGCACACGCACAGTCCGGTGTTTGCTTCTGGCCGTTATTTCCAACATCCCAACAATAAAATTTCGCCGATAGAAGACAATACTTTGGTGAGACCGTCTTATTTTAATACCGGCTGTTGTTGCTTTAATGACGGTGATATTACTGGCATTGAGATTGCAGACGGTTATATTAGGTTGGTAAAATGGTATGATGAAAATGAGCTTTCTGTCAAAAAAGTATTAGAAGAAATAAGTTTTGATGCCTTGGTGCAAGACCTGCATTGATACCAATGCTATATCCTAGAGGTATTTTTTAAGTAATACAAACAATACTTTCTTTTCTGCTTCTGTTAACTCGCCTTCAGTTTCTGTCGCTAAAAAATGCCTCCTGAATGCACGAATGGCATTACTGATATTGCTGAGATCGTAGCCAATGATCCTCAAGGCATAAGGAGGATTAAAGTCTGCAGGTAATTCAACACTGGTGGTATCATCGTACCAAAAACCATACCCAGCGTCTGCCAGTAGCTTCCAAGGAAATAATACGCTAGGGTCTACTTTTCTGCCTGGAGCAATATCGCCATGTGCCATGAAGTTTGCAGTTGGAATGTTGTATGTTTTTTTAAGAGAAGCCAGCAAACCCATTAAACTATTGAGCTGCGCTTCTGTAAACGGATCCGTTCCATCATTGTCTAATTCTATGCCGATGGAAGATGAGTTGATGTCAGTTTGCCCACCCCATTTTCCACTCCCTGCATGCCATGCCCGCAGGTAATCGTTTAACATGTGGTACAGCGTGCCGTCTTCACAAATCACATAATGTGCGCTCACCTGCGTACTTTTTTTAGTAAAAGTAGCCAATGTTTCTTCACAACTTTTTTGTGCGGTATGGTGAATGATGACTGCATTGGGTTTTCTCAAGCCAAAATTAGTTGTACCTACCCAAGTTTCAGGGGCTTTCATTGAATCTGATAAAGAAACATAAACGGGTGTTTTGCGCAGATCGCCGGCCAAAACATTTGCTTGTTTTTTATGCGCCTGATTGGTTTTTGCAAAAGGCCTGGGAGCACAGGCCGACCACAAAAAAGCAACACCTACGATGAAGGAAAAATATTTGATCATGACAGAAAAGAAATTTAAAAAGTAAATATAACGCCAAATGTTTCCAAGATTTTCAGAATCAGGTTTAATTATATTAAGCTCACTGCTCTTTAGAATCCTTATTTTTGAAAAGTGATTTGTCCACCATTAACTATAACTTTTTTAGGTACCGGTACCAGTAGCGGCATACCCATGATTGCCTGCGATTGTGAAGTGTGCACTTCAACCGATCCAAAAGACAATCGACTTCGCAGCAGTATCATGGTACAAAGCAGTACCACCACCATCGTGGTGGATACCACCCCGGATTTTCGGTACCAGATGCTCAGGGAGAAAGTAAAAAAATTGGATGCAGTTCTGTATACCCATCCCCATAAAGATCATATTGCCGGATTGGATGACATCCGGGCTTTCAATTTTTTTACCCACGAAGCCATTGATGTGTATGCAAATGAATTAACGCAAAAAGCCTTAAAAAACGAGTTCAGTTACGTGTTTGCAGAGCAAAAGTACCCTGGCATTCCGGATATTTGTTTGCACGACATTGATACAGCAGCATTTATGATTGGCGACATTCCGGTGTTGCCTATCAAAGTATGGCACTTACACATGCCCGTGCTCGGTTTTCGTTTTGGCGATTTTACGTATATCACAGACGCCAACAGAATAGACGATAAAGAGAAACAAAAAATACTAGGCTCCAGGGTGATGGTGCTGAATGCATTGCGCCACAAAAAGCACATCTCCCACTTCACTTTATCAGAAGCTATTGAGTTGGTTGATGAACTAGCTGTCCCTAAGGCTTATTTCACTCATATCAGTCATCAGTTAGGCACCAATCAACATGTAGCTGCATCGCTACCTCCCAATAAATTCCTGGCGTTTGATAAACAGCAGATTCACCACAGGTAAATAAGTGATTTCTCCCCTGTTTTATGGTTGCGTTCGGCAGTAGCTTTAAAGTATGGCGGCAAAATCATTTTACAGCGTTCTCTATTTTACCCGCAAAGAAAAAAGAGGAGCTTTGTTTTTATTGATATTGATTGCACTGCTTTGCAGTATCCCTTTTTTAATCGCATTTTGGTATGGAAATGAGGTGAGCAACCATAAAAATTACGGTAAAGAAATATCCCAACTTAATGAGCAAGCTGCTCAACAAAAAAATAAACCTACTAGCTTTGAACAAAGAGACGACTATAAGCGTATATACCCTTCGCACCAGAAGTCGGTTTATACACCCACAATCAAAGGCGTTCTGTACGAATTTGATCCCAACACGTTGGATGAAGAAGGGTGGAAAAAATTAGGATTAAGGGATAAAACCATTCGTACGATCTTGAATTTCAGAAATAAAGGAGGCAGATTTCGTAGCCCGGATGACGTAGGGAAAATTTGGGGTTTGTTTCCTGATGAAGCGGAACGATTAAAACCTTTTGTAAGAATCGCTGCAATCAACCAGCCAGACTTTAAAAATACTTATAAGCCTTACAAAGCGTATGAAAAGCCAGCTATCTCAATAGTGGACATCAATGCTGCCGATACCAGTTCTTTGATGGCGCTCCCAGGAATTGGTGCTAAGTTGTCGGCAAGAATCCTTCAGTTTCGAAATAAGTTAGGAGGGTTTCATAGTATTGATCAAGTGAAAGAAACTTATGCTTTACACGATTCTGTTTTTCAAAAAATTGTACCTTATCTCACTTTGAACACTGCACTCACCCCCATCAACATCAATGAAGCCAACATCGATCAGTTAAAAGCGCATCCATACATCCGTTACCATCTCGCCAATGCCATCGTGCAATATAGAATGCAACACGGTGCCTATCAATCTGTAGAAGATATTAAAAAAATCATGATTGTTGATACAGAAAGCTTTATTAAAATGGCCCCTTACTTAACGATACATTAAATTAGGGTACAAGGTTAAACTAACGGTTGTAAGTATTTATTTTTTGTTTATTTTGCACGCTCAACGAATGCTACATATGAATTTTACTCCATCAGAATTAACCGTACAAGTGGCACAAAGTGCCCGTGATTTTGCTATTCAACACATCAAACCGCATTTAATGGAATGGGACGAATCCCAGGAATTTCCTGTTCACATTTTCAAGGAATTAGGAAAGCTTGGAATGATGGGCGTTTTGGTACCGGAGCAATATGGCGGTACCGGACTCAGTTATTTCGAATACAATGTGATCATACAAGAAATTGCCAAAGTATGCGGATCTATTGGCTTGTCTGTGGCCGCACACAATTCATTGTGCACCGGTCATATCATGACTTTTGGTAATGAAGCGCAAAAACAACAATACTTACCCAAGCTGGCAACAGCGGAGCATATTGGTGCTTGGGGTTTAACGGAAGCCAACACAGGAAGTGATGCAGGTAATATGAAAACCACCGCGGTTAAAGAGGGCGGTAACTGGGTGATCAATGGCACCAAAAATTGGATTACACATGGCAAAAGTGGCGACATAGCTGTGGTGGTTTGTAGAACGGGTGAGCCCAGAGCCAAAAATAATTCTACTGCATTTATTATAGAGAAAGGAACGCCAGGATTCAGTGCAGGAAAAAAAGAAAACAAATTGGGTATGCGTGCCAGTGAAACGGCAGAAATGATTTTTGACAATTGTATTATACCCGATGCCAATCGTTTGGGAGAAGTTGGATCAGGATTTAAGCAGGCCATGAAAATTTTGGATGGTGGTCGTATATCTATTGCAGCACTCAGCGTGGGCATTGCCAGAGGTGCCTACGAAGCCAGCGTTCAGTATGCGAAAGAACGCCATCAGTTCGATCAACCCATTGCTAACTTCCAGGGAATCGCATTTAAACTGGCCGATATGGCCACCAAAATTGAAGCATCAGAACTGCTGATCAACCAAGCCTGTGACTTAAAAATGAAAGGCTTACCCATGACCAAAGAAGCAGCCATGGCAAAATATTATTCGAGCGAAGTAGCCGTTGAAGTTAGTACAGATGCAGTGCAAATATTTGGTGGGTATGGTTATACCAAAGATTTTCCGGTAGAGAAATTTTACCGCGATAGCAAACTTTGTACCATTGGAGAAGGTACCAGCGAAATTCAAAAATTGGTGATCAGTAGAGAAGTATTAAAATAATTGAATGAAAAAATGGTGGCTCCTCCTCGTAGTTTTTTTTATAATAAGTTGTGGTGGCCAACAAACACCCGAAGAGGGAACCGTTGCCAGTACTCCTTTAGAGATAGGAGAGCAGTTGTTTAAGGTAAAATGTCAGCAATGCCATATGGCAGATAAAGATTTTGCCGCACCCGGCATTGCTGGCGTAAGTAGCAGGTGGAAAGATCAAAAATTACTCTACGAATTTGTGCGAAATTCTTCCGCTGTAATACAGCGGAACGATGCTGCTGCTCAATTATTTGAAACCTGGAAACAAGCTCCCATGCTGCCTTTCCCTGAGTTAACAGATGCTGAAATACAAGGAATATTTGACTACTGTAATAAAGTAGCTGCGGAGGGTAAAAAATAAAGGCCTCTCTTCAAGGCCAATTATTTTATTACTCCGTGTCATATCTATCTACCCGCTCGATGCCGGGTAAACTTAAAAGCTCATCTACCAAATTGTCTAACTCGTCCCTATCGTGAACAAACACTTTTACATTGCCTTCAAAGATCCCGTCATTAGCTTCAATCGTCATAGCAGAGATATTTACTCTAAGTTCACCGCTAATGAGGTTGGTAATTTTGTGAATTACGCCTACATCATCTAATCCAATAATTTTTAGACCCGTCAAAAAGGAGATTTCTTTATTTTTTGCCCACTTCGTTTTTACCACCCGATGCCCGTAGTTGGCCATCAATCGGGTGGCGTTGGGGCAGGTGGTACGGTGTATTTTTAATCCTTCTCCCGTAGTTACGAATCCGAACACATCATCGCCGGGAATTGGCTTGCAACAGTTGGCCAGTGTGTACATGATTTTGTCGCTGCTTTCGCCAAAAATGATGAGTTCTGCATCCTTGTCCTTTTTGTTGCTTTGTCTTTCCCCAAAATCTGTATCTGATTTTTCTTCTATTGGTTTGATGGGTTTTGGGGCCAGCAATTTGTCACCGTGAACGGTGAACTCTTTAAGTTCTTTAAGGTCAATCTTTTTGGTAGCAATTTCATAAAGGAGGTCTAGCGAGCTATTCAGTTTGTAAAATACTGCCAACTCTTCCAAATTGGTTTGGTTCATTACCGCGTTCATACCATCGAGCTTTCGCTGCAAAGTATACCTGCCTTCTTCTGCAATGGCTCTTTTTTCTTCTTTGAGGGTGTCTTTAATTTTTGATTTAGCCTTGCTGGTTACCACAAAATTGAGCCATTCGCTGTTGGGTTTTTGTTTGGCACTGGTGATAATTTCTATCTGATCGCCACTTCGTAATTTGTAACTGATGGGCACCAGTTTGTGGTTCACTTTGGCTCCAATACATTTGCTGCCAATGGCTGTGTGTACGCCAAATGCAAAGTCGAGTGCTGTAGCACCCACTGGCAACATTTTCACATCCCCTTTTGGGGTGTACACATAAATTTCTTCAGTTAAAAAAGATGTTTTGAAATCCTGCAAAAAGTCTAACGAATTGCTGTCGTTGCTGCTCAGTACTTCTCTTATTTGTTGAAACCATTTGTCGAAGCGACTTTCATCGTTGGTACCTTCTTTGTATTTCCAATGTGCAGCCAATCCTTTTTCTGCAATCTCATTCATTCTTTTTGTTCGGATCTGTACTTCGACCCATTTACCTTGCGGCCCCATCACAGTGGTGTGTAGTGCCTCATATCCATTGCTTTTAGGATTGCTGAGCCAGTCGCGAAGCCTTTCTGGTGAAGGGTTGTAAGCATCTGTGATAATGCTGTACACCTTCCAGCAGTCTTCTTTTTCTCTTTCGGGCGGAGCATTTACGATGATGCGAATCGCAAAAAGATCGTACACTTCTTCAAAAGAAACTCCTTTCTTTTTGATCTTTGTCCAAATGCTGTGAATACTTTTAGGTCTGCCATAAATTTCAAAATCAAAACCTGTTTTTTCTAGTTTGGTTTTGAGCGGCCTGATAAAATCATTGATGTATCGGGTGCGTTCTCTTTTGGTATCTTGTAACTTTTGGGCAATGTATCGGTAGGTATCCGGCTCCATGTATTTCATCGCCAGATCTTCCATTTCAGTTTTGATGTTGTACAATCCCATTCGGTGTGCCAATGGGGCATAAACGTACACCGTTTCGGAGGATATCTTTAGTTGCTTCTCCCTTTTCATGCTGTCCATCGTGCGCATGTTGTGCAACCTGTCGGCCAGTTTAATCAGTATCACCCTGGGATCGTCGGTGAGGGTGAGCAATATCTTTTTAAAATTTTCAGCTTGCTGTGAAGTATTTGCATCCATCACTGAAGAGATCTTGGTGAGACCATCTACAATTTTTACAATCTCTGGCCCAAACTCTCTTTGAACGTCCTCCAACGTTACATCTGTGTCTTCTACGGTATCGTGTAAAAGTGCACAAATTGTACTTCGGATACCCAATCCAATTTCTTCCACGCAAATTTTGGCCACTGCCAAAGGATGAAGGATATATGGCTCCCCGCTTTTACGACGCATGGTTTTATGAGCCTCTGCCGCCATTTCGAAGGCAGTTCGCAACAATATCTTATCACCTGGTTTGAGTTTGCTTTTCAACACCCTCAACAAGGCGCGGTAATGTCGAAGAATCTCTTTTTTTTCCTCGTCTTCCGATAAATTATAGGCTGGTATGGTTTCTGTAACGTCCATGAGTATCACGAATTTAGTTTAAAAATTGACCCCATCAAAAAACGGATTGGGTTTCTGCCTTTCCTTTTTTTTATTTTTTGGTGATTTAACTTATTGATGGCACCCGATAATTTGAATAAAACCCTTACTTTTGCGTCCCGTTTGTATCAGTACAGCCAATCATTTGGTTGAAAAGAGACGGCGGCAATCAGTCAAAGGGCTTCAAAACCCTGAGATCAACAACGCGGATGTGGCGAAATTGGCAGACGCACTAGACTTAGGATCTAGCGCCGCGAGGCATGTAGGTTCGACCCCTATCATCCGCACAGATTGAGTTGATAAGTTGAGTCGTTGAAATGTTTATAAGCAAGCATTACTCCAACCGACTTATCAACTTTTTAATTTATCAACTATCAACTTTTAAAATGGCTACAGTAGTAAGAGAGAACATCGGTTTATTAAACGATAAACTAAGCGTCAAGATCAGTAAAGAAGATTATTTTCCTGCATTTGAAAAGAAACTGAAAGAGTACAGCAAAACAGCCAATATTCCCGGGTTCAGAAAAGGAATGGTGCCTGCCGGGATGATTAAAAAAATGTATGGAGCTGGTATTTTTTCTGATGAGGTATTGAAAACCATTGAAAAAGAACTGTTCACCTGGCTTAATACCGAGAAGCCCGATATTTTTGCTCAACCCCTTCCTCTCAACAATGACCTGAGCGCTCTGGATATGAACAATCCAGGAGAAGTTTCCTTCGATTTCGAAATAGGATTGAAGCCTACTTTCGATATTCCTGCATTGCCAAAAGTATCAGTTACCAAACATGCGGTAACGGTAACTGATGATATGGTATCTGAAGAAATTAGCCGCATGCAGATCAAAGGGGGTAACATGACGGAGCCTGCTGTAATCGAGAATGAAGAAAATGTATTGAATGTTTTGTTTACCGAAACCGATAAAGATGGTAATGCTGTAGAGGGTGGTATCAGTAAAGAAAACTCTGTGATCTTGAAATATTTTGCACCTACTATTCAAAAACAATTAAAAGATAAAATTGTAGGGGACACCATCGTGTTTCAATTGGGAAAAACGTTTGAGGCCGACAAATTAGAAATGATGTTGCAAGATCTCGGTTTTGAAAAAAACGATGCTGCCGCTGCTGATAAATACTTTAAACTCGAAATCGTGAAAATCGGTTTGGTAGAGAAAAGAGCGTTGGACGAGGATTTTTTTAACGAGATTCTCCCAGGAAAAGGAATCAAAACAGAAGAAGAATTAAGGGCTACTTTGAAAACAGAGATTGAGCAATATTGGGATGCACAAAGCGTCAACCAATTGCAAGACCAACTGTATCATTTTTTATTAGATGAAACCAAGATGGAGTTTCCTGAAACTTTCCTGAAGCGTTGGTTGCAAACCGGTGGCGATGAGCCTAAAACTGCTGAGCAGGCAGAAACTGAATTTCCTGGTTTTAGTTCACAGTTAAAATGGACCCTCATCAGCGATCGTTTGATCACTGAAAACAAATTGGAAGTAACGGAAGCAGAATTGAAAGACCAGATGAGAGCAGAAGTGTCTCGCTACTTCGGACAGATGAATATGGGTGAAGATATGAGTTGGTTAGACAGCTACATTGATCGTATGATGAAAGACGAAAAGCAAGTAGATGCTACCTATCGCAGACTGATTACTGAAAAAGTGTTTGCTTATGCCACTTCACAAACCAATCCAACAATGAAACAGGTAACCGCTGATGAATTGGTGGCGATGCAACACCATCACCAACACTAAACAACACAGTTTTAGATACCCATAACCCCGGCTTTTTCCGGGGTTTCTTTTTATACAACATATTTCTTTCCGGTTTCTTTAAATATTAATAACATTAAATTACAAGCTATCGCTGTTTAAACATTGTATATTTGATTTTACAATCAAAAAAAGTTTTTTCCGTATGCACGAGCAACAATCTGGTCGATTTTCAAAATACAGTTCGTTGCTGTCAGCAATAGCGATTATTGTTTGCTTTTTTTTACCGTGGGTAAAATGGATCAACGTTCCGGTATCTGCCAGAGATATGGCAACGGGTAATTTTTATACATTGTCGGAAACCAATTTTGCCATTACCAATCCATTTCCTGAAATGATTTTTGTGAACGGGATATTCTGGTTGATACCCGCATTGTGTATTGTGGTCATCCTCATAGTGTTTTTCAGAAAAACTTTTGCGGGACTATATGGTGCATTTGCTGGCGCCATGGTACTAGGATTGGGAGTGGTGTATGCATTGTTTACCAACGAGCTCCAACTGTTTGATACCAATATTCAATTAGGTAATGCATTACAGCCAGCATTTTATATTGCAGTATTTTCAGCCATATGGTTAATTATAACCAGCTGGCAAAAAAAATGGTTGTGGAAAGTATTTTTTTTAATCGCGCCCCTGGGGTTGTCTTATTTGGCTTTTAACCAGATCAAAGAAAGTGAGGTATCAGAAAAAACAGCTGCTACCAGCACTTTAAAGGTAGCATATACGATAGATGCACTGAAGCTCATCAACGAATTTGTAACTGCAGACAGTGCATCCAATGCAACTTACAGAGAAAAAATAATGGTAGTAGAAGGTCAGGTATCGGAATTGAATGCAAGTGACGCAGGTGCTACTTTGAGTATGGCCGATAGCACCGGGTCGTATGTTATTTTTGATTTTGAAAAAGCAGATTCCAAAATTGTTCAAGCCATAAAAGCAGGCGATCGTGTGAGTGTAAAAGGGGTATGTAGTGGAAGTATTTACAGCGACATTTTAGAAACACAAACGATTTCATTTAAACAATCCATCATTTACTCAAAAAAATAAACACCTATTAAACATCAAACAATGAAAAAATCAACATTTCTTTTTGCACTTCTTATGGCTAGTGCAGGTTTATTTGCACAAACAAAAAAAACAACTTCAGCCACTATTTTATTTGATGCATCTACACCCGCAGATCCTGTGGCGAAGGCAGAAAGTAAAACCGTGATTGCTGCACTGGATGTAAAAACGGGCAACGTTGCTTTTGAAGCTGCTGTAAAAAATTTCTCTTTTGAAAATAAAAAAGTGGAAGAGCATTTTAATGCCGAAAGATGGTTGAATTCTGAAAAATATCCAAAATTCAGTTTTAAAGGAAAGATCGACGATCTTAAAAAAGTGAACTTTAACAAAGATGGCACTTATACGGTTTCAGTAGCTGGCGATTTAACCATTAAAGAAACTACAAAGGCTATCACTGCACCTGCTACCATTACGATCACGGCTGGTAGAATCAGCGCCACTTCAGATTTTTTAGTAAACCTACCCGATTTTTCGGTAATGGCGGATGGAAAAAAAGTGTCCAAAGAAGCCAAAGTGACGGTAACTGCTAATTTAAATTAATAGAATTATTACCTCCACAATAAAAAGAAGCCGCCTTTTTTAATAGAGGCGGCTTCCTTCGTTTATTCAGTGCAGATGATAATGAACAGTTATAGTTTAATCAGTTTAAGTGTTTCTAACTTTCCTCCGTCCCACACTTTTAGAAGATAAGTACCTGTGCTTAAATTTTTGAATTCATTCAGCTGTATTGTTTGAGTACCGGCTGGGGCAAACTGGCTTTTGTTCCAAAGTGTTTTTCCGCTCATATCACTCAGCGTAAAAGTGAGGTTAGCCGCAGTAGACCTGTTAATTTGGATATTTGCAAATTCATTCACCGGATTAGGAGAGATGGTAATAGTGTTGAGTTTGCTGTCTCTTCTCAATAAAAGAATAGAAGAATATTCCATTGATCCATTTTTATTTAGGATGTTAAGTCTGTAGAATTTTTTATCTGCAAAGTCATAATCGTTATAAAAATCCGAAACCCTTTGGGCATTGCTGTTAATGGATTTATTTTGTAATGATACAAACGAGCGGCCGTCATTGCTGTTTTCTAAGCTAATGGAGGCAACATCTGAACTTACTTCCAAGTCCCATTTCAGTTCATTGTAATTGTTTTTTGCCGTGCCATTAAAACTGATGATTCTAACTGGTAGCGATGATCCGTTTAGCAAAAGGCTAAAGTTGGCTTTGGTAGCGTTTAAACCATCCACTACCATTAAGTAGGGGGTATTGATAGCCAAACCAGTAATGTCGGAAAGGTTTCCATTTGCAGTAAAAGTTCTGCATGCAACAGGAACAGGATAGGACTGGCCTGCAGGGCAGGATGCTACTTGATATAAAGCTATTTCCACACCTGCGGTTCCGCAGGCTGCAAGTTCTACCGGACTTGTAAAATACCCACTTACGCTCAGCGATAAGGTTCCGTTGGCTGCTGTGCGAATGGGGTAGAAAGCGGTATTGGTTACTCCTGTACCTGTTCCATCACATTTAAGCCGGGTAAACTGAGGGTCTGTGTTTAAGTTACTGGTGCTGTGTTCTAAATCAAAGTTAACCAACGTATTTGCTGGGGTGGCGCCTACAGGAAAAGTAGGACACTCGTCTTTGGGCTCGAGCGTGGTGCTCAACGGCACCATCTCGGCATTCGGAAAAATACAGGTACCCAATGTTAACCCTTTGGGCTGAATTGCATAGGTAGCTCCAATAGAGCAAGACCAATCGGGGTTTTTTCTGGCCGGACCTGCAACTACTGAGTAGTTCATTACTTTCGGAGGATTAGCGTTCAAATAACTACCCCCTGTGAATTGGAAATCGTCATTAATGTGTCCAAGATTTAAAGCATGCCCAAGTTCATGAAACAACACGGTCTCCATGTCAATAGCCGCGGCACCAGGATAACAGGGACCGTTTTCAAAGGTCACGTTTCCAGTACTTACGCCTGGATTTCTTATAACAATATCAAACTCTACCTTTCTGATTGCAACAGATCCTAATGGAAGACAGGTTGAATTTCTCGAGTAACAAACTCCCAATACTCCGCTTGCCAGCACTGGGACACCAGTATTTAAATTATCGAACATGATGGTATTGCCATCATCAGGGGCTCCAATTTGTTGAGTGGTAGTAGTACCTCCCTCAAAAAAATTCAGACCACTAATTTCTTTCCAGGTATTGAGTGCTCTTTGAAAAGTGGCTTTAACAGGTGAGGCATCAAGATCTTGTCCGTTACCACTGGTACTGATAGAATACCGAACAGTATATCCTCCGGAACCGTTATCGTTCATCAGGTTAGATTGTCTGGTAATGGTAACACCGCTTGTAAATGTTGCAGACAAAATACTATATGAAATATTTAATCTGGAGGGAGATTGTATTTCATTAAAGTTTTCGTCTCTAATGCTGATAAAACCTGTACCTGCATTTGTTGGTACCCTTACTTGAATCTGGGTGTTCGTCCAGGAAACAATCAATGGGCTGGTGGCAGCTACTACAAAAGGAGCACCACCCGTTCCGTTGTTGGCATCATCAAACAACACAGCCGCAGGACTTATCGGATTTCCAAAATCGGTACCAGTAATGGTTAGTAGGTTTTGAGCAACATTTTCTGTTGCACCAGCTACTACTGTTGCTGGCGAAAATGAGGAGATACCGAGTATGTTGTTGGTCTGCGGTGGTGCCGAATTAGATGTGGCATTAAAATAAGGATCTACTATCTCATAGCTCCTGCCTGCTTTCTGAACCAGAGCAGGGTACAATTTGGTTTCTATATTTTCAAACCTAACAAAAGGTGCAGATGCGGTTTTGTGGTAAATATCGTACCTGAAAGCCCCTTGGGCACTGCTGTATATGTCCCACAAAACCTGACTGCTCACTGGATCTTTTAGTTGGATACTATTCGGATGGAGAAAAAATACGCCTACATCGCCTTCAGACAATTGGGCAAGTTCACTTACTTGAATTTCGTCTGCACCAACTGAACCGCCCTGGGTGAGTACCTTAACAATTGGAGCTGCAAAACTTCCTTTAAAAATTTTGTGTAGCTTGATTGTATTGGTTGTAAAAATCATGCTGCGGTTGGGATTCCAAAAAGATTTCTTTTCTAGTACAGTTCCTTCAACAATCAGGGTGGAGGCTTGTACTTTTTCATCCAACGTTACTTCATAGAGTTGTGCTTTGCCTACAAGGCTAAAAAGACAGCAACAGATCAACAAGGATAAAATTCTGGTATAGTTTTGGTTCATTTGGGGATATTTTGAATCCAAAGTTAATACTTGTTCAACGCATACGGGAAATAAAAAACCCTGCGTTATGCAGGGTTTGAATAATATTATAATTTGATCTCCTCGTCGCTGTCATCAAAAAAACGGAATTCAGTGAGATAGTTGCTGCTGTTGGCTTTGATTTTTATTTTTTGTTTGTATTTCCAGCCCCATTTCATTCTTCTGCTAGGGAAACCAGACGTGAGGTAGGTGAATAAGATAGGATGCACTTCTATAGTGAGGCCTTTGTGTTTTTGCATAATGAGGTAACTCAGGTTTTTGGCAATCTCATCTTCCAAAATGAGGGTGCTACTTATTTTACCGGTGCCCTGACAGCTCGGACAAATTTCGCTGGTATTGATGTTCATCTCAGGCTTCATGCGCTGGCGCGTGATCTGCATCAATCCAAATTTCGTAATGGCTAACACCGCGTGTTTTGCTCTGTCTGCCTTCATAAAAAGATCCATGGCGTCTGCCAGTTTCTTTTTATTTTCTATCAGCTTCATGTCAATAAAATCTACCACGATGATACCGCCCAGATCTCTTAACCTCAATTGTCGCGAAATTTCTTCAGCCGCTTCCAGGTTTGTTTCAAGGGCATTTTGCTCTTGGTTGTTGCTCACACTTTTGTAACCACTGTTCACATCAATTACGTGCAATGCCTCTGTGTGTTCTATAATTAAATAGGCCCCACTCGGCAGGTTCACCGTTTTGCCAAACGCCGCTTTCACTTGTTTGGTGATACCATATTGATCGAACAACGGTAATCCATTATTATAAAGAGTTACAATATCAACTTTATCAGGGGCAATTCGCTGAATATAATTTTTGGTATCAGCAAAAATATTTTTGTCATTTACAACAATGCGGTTGAAGTCTGCAGTAAGCAAATCTCTCAGCATACTGGTGGCCTTTCCTTGCTCACTTAAAATTTTTGCAGGGGCTACTGCATTTTTTAGATTCACCTGAATGGTTTTCCAGGTAGCAATTAAACCGAGCAGGTCCTCGTGCAGCTCAGCCGTGTGCTTTCCCTCGGCTGCGGTACGTACAATTACCCCCAGGTTTTTTGGTTTGATGGCTTCAATAATTTTCTGGAGCCTCTTGCGTTCTTCGGATGAATGAATTTTTCTGGAAACTGCTACAATATCGTTGAAGGGTGTTACCACTACATAACGACCGGGGAGGGAGAGTTCGCAACTTAAACGCGGGCCTTTTGCTGCGATGGGTTCTTTCAGAATCTGAACCAATATGTTGGGTCTTCCGTTGAGAACTTCAGTAATCTTACCCGTTTTAATGATCTCTGGTTCAACCTTAAATTTCGAAAAGTCAAAGACTTCTTCTGCTTTATCGTTCACCGCTAAGTTGGTGAACTTGAGAATGGATCTTACATAGGGGCTCAGGTCGGTGTAATGTAAAAAAGCGTCCTTTTCAAAACCTACATCTATAAACGCAGCGTTCAGTCCTGGAATAAGTTTTTTAACTTTTCCAAGGTACAGGTCTCCCACGGCAAAGTTGGCATCAGCTTTTTCGCTGTGCAGCTCTACCAGTTTCTTATCCTCCAACAGGGCAATTTCTACTCCCTGCGGCAGTGAATTAATGATCAGTTCCTTCGTCAAAGTGTAAAAAGTTTTCTAAAATTCCGTTTATTACATAGAAGTATAACATAAACGGCATGGTATTACACACCCGTGGCTGTTATACACATGTATATAGAGATGAGAGCCCCGATAATTATCGGGGCCCCGAGCTATAAAAAGAAATTATTTCTTCTTATGACGATTCTTTCTTAAACGCTTTTTACGCTTGTGCGTAGCAATTTTATGACGTTTTCTTTTTTTACCACAAGGCATAATAATGATTTTTGTGTTTGATAAATAATTTTAAAATATAGTTCGTTAAACGAGTTTCTGTTTATTTCAGCATTTTGATTCGCTCATCTACTTCTTTTGAGTAAGATGGGCTGTTTGCCAATCTTTTGCTGATATTGTACCATTTTACTGCATTGGGTTTATCTCCTTTTGCAGCGTAGGTATCGGCCATAAAAGCAATTGCTTCCAAATTATCTGGTTGGGCAGTTACCACTTTGGTAAAGCGCTCAATAGCTTTATCGTGCTGTCCGGAAACCAATCCACCTACCCCCAGCACGAACTGTGCTTTCAGGTTGTTGGAATCTTTTTTTACAACAGTGAGTAATTCCTGAATTCCTTTCATGGTTTGTTGTGCATCCCCACCTCTTCCCTTTCCAAAAACATAACAACTACCCAATCCAACCCTCAATTCGTCATTATCCGGATTTAAGATCAATGCCTTTTCAAATAATTCGATGGCCTTTGTTGCTTCCCAATCAAGTTTAGCATCGTCGTGCTCTGCTCTCAGTGCGTCTAAAAATAATTGGGCTGCAAAGGTGAGGTTTTTTTCTGAATTTTCCAACACAGAAGATTGATAAAGGTAATAAGCGTAAGGTTCGAACATTTTCGCACTGTCTTTCCAGAAATTAGCAAGTGCATTATAGGCAGTTATTTGCTGGGTGGGTACATCTCCACGGGTAATGCCATTTTCCAGTTCAGTAACATATAACACCTGAGAAGGGGGTAGGGTGCTCTTGGAATTGTTAATAAATGATTGAATATCAAATAATTTTGGAGATCCTGCTGCTGCTGCAGGGCTGCCAGAAGGCTTCTTCGGTTCCGAAGTGCGGCCGAAAAAGAACAGGGCCAAAACCACTATGAGACCGGAAATGATAAGAATTAGGGGTTGCTTCTTCACGCTTTCAATTAAATCCGCCCTAAACTGGAGCGGAGCGCAAAGTTACACTAACCATCGTTTTCTTCTTCTAATTTTGGGATATCTTTTATGTTTTCTGAGTTTTTAATCTCCTGCACAAACTCTTTGGCGGGCTTAAAGGCCGGAATAAAATGTTCTGGAATAGATACGGCTACATTTTTTTTGATGTTGCGACCAATTTTCGCGGCCCGTTTTTTAATGATAAAACTCCCAAAACCTCTGATATAGAGATTTTCGCCATTCGACAGGGTAGATTTTATTTCTTTAAACATCGTTTCCAATGTCACCAAAACATCTACTTTTGGTATCCCGGTTTTGTCAGAGATATTACTGATAAGGTCTGCTTTTCTCATACAAAAAGTGTTTAGAGCAGTAAATTAATGCTTTTTTGCGAAAAAAACAAAATAAGAGGGTGATAATCAATAGGTTTGTACATAATATATTTGCATATTCATGATAAAGGGTTCCAAGGAGGGCTGGTTTACGCCGAAACTGTTAGAGTGGCACAAGTCTGAAAATCAGCGTAGCATGCCTTGGAAAGGCGAAAAGGATCCTTACAAAATTTGGCTAAGCGAAGTCATTCTCCAGCAAACGCGTGTAGAGCAGGGCACTGCATACTATCTAAAATTTATCAGCCATTATCCCAATATACAATTACTGGCCGCCGCGCCAGACGACGAGGTATTTAAACTTTGGGAGGGATTAGGGTATTACAGCCGATGCAGGAATTTGCTAGCGGCTGCCCGCCAAATTGTAGGAGAGCACAGGGGTGTTTTCCCTAACGATTATCCAACCATTCTTTCACTCAAAGGCGTGGGGCCATACACCGCTGCTGCCATTGCTTCTTTTGCTTTCAACCTGCCCCACGCCGTGGTGGATGGAAATGTGAACAGGGTACTGTCGCGCTTCTTCGGCATTCGTACTGCCATTGATAGTACGAAGGGTAAGCAGGAATTTGCCGGTTTGGCCATGGCATTATTGCC
This sequence comes from Chitinophagales bacterium, assembly GCA_038249665.1. GTDB lineage: Bacteria > Bacteroidota > Bacteroidia > Chitinophagales > Chitinophagaceae > Ferruginibacter. The sequence goes on along the minus strand of JBBSDF010000004.1, from coordinate 20,620 downwards.
TGATAAAAAATCAGCCATTTACAACCAAGCCATCATGGATTTTGGGGCAACTGTTTGCAAACCTCAACTGCCCATTTGCGATATTTGTTGCATGCAGCCTAACTGTGTAGCGTACCAAAAAAATCTTGTCAGGGTATTGCCCTTTAAAGAAAAAAAACTGATCAAAAGGGAGCGGTGGTTCTATTATATCCTTGCCGAAAAAAAAGGCTATTGCCTCATTCAGAAGCGCCAATCGAAAGATATTTGGCAGCATTTACATGAGTTCGTATTGGTTGAAACACCAGCACCTGTTGAGCCCAACAGCATTTTGGAAACAGCTGATTTTAAAGAAATTTTTCCCGGAACGAACAAAATTGTATCAGTTTCTGGCAATTATCGCCAGCAATTAACCCACCAAACGATCCATGCCGTTTTTTTAAGGATAAAACCTTCCAGGGTTTTTGTCGGCAATCATTTTTTTTGGGTAGAGAAACCCGCCATTGGAAAACTGGCATTTCCCAGATTGATCAATCACTTTCTGGAAAAAGAAAATGTGAGGAAAAAATGAGATAAAATCAAAATCGCTCACAAACGGTTTGATTCATAAAATTTGTATCTTTAAATTTGTTGAAACAGTTGAAAGTGGCAATGGTCAACATTCAAAATACAATGATATTATGAGAGGTGTAAACAGGGTCACGCTGATCGGCAATTTGGGAAAAGATCCAGACATTCAATTTTTGGAAGGAAACATTGCGGTAGCAAAGTTTTCGCTGGCAACAACGGAAACTTACAAAGACAGAAGCGGCAAGCTCATTTCTCAAACAGAATGGCATACGGTGGTGTTGTGGCGGGGATTGGCAGAACTGGCACAAAAATACCTGCATCGGGCAAGTTTGGTGTACATAGAAGGAAGACTGAAAACACGCAGTTGGGAAGATAAAGAAGGCAACAAAAAGTTTGCCACAGAGGTGGTAGGCGATAACTTAATTATGCTGGATAAGCGCAACGAAAGTGGACAACCATTGCCAGGTTTGGAAAACATCGAAAACCTCGGGCCTTCAGATGCTGATCTTCCATCAACCCCAGATGAGAATGGGGAAGAAAGATTACCTTTTTAGAATCTAACCTATTAATTAAAACGAAGGCTGTTTCGGGCAGCATTCATTTGTTCACATAAAACAATCATTTTGGACTACCATTCGGTACTGCAATCCTTTTATTTCTCACAACTTCAACTGTTGTATGTGCTTACTCCTGCGGCAACGGCGATACTTCTCTTTTTGGCAGTCATTTTTTATATTTTATCATTTTTAATTGCAGGAAGTGAAGTGGCATTTTTTTCATTGAATGTTAAAGACATTAATATACTTAAAACCAGGCAACAACCTTCTTTCCGAAGAATTGTAACGCTGCTCGAACAGCCCAAAACCTTGCAGGCAACGATGCTGGTGTCGAACGTATTTGTAAACCTGGGCGCCATATTGGTTACCAATTTTTTACTCAATCAGTGGATGGGTCCTATGGAACTGTCCGTAGGGTTTTTATTGCTGATCAAAATAGGGATCATCTCCACGTTGTTAGTACTCTTTTCTGAAGTGTTACCAAAAGTATGGGCGGCCCACCACAAGGTGTGGTTTGCAGCTTCTTCCTCGCTGGTGATCGAAATCTTTAACAGCATTTTTTATGGTATCAGCAAGCGTATCATACGCCTGAATGAAAGAGTAGGCAAAACGATGAATGCAGATCAATCTTCGTATGCAGATAACAGTGACCTCGATTATGCCATTGATCTTTTACCCGATCATGAAGCATCGGTTGAAGAAAAACAAATTCTTAAAGGCATCCGAAAATTTGGCGATACAGAAGTGAAACAGATTATGCGCACCAGAATGGACGTGAGCGGTATTGAGTTTAATAGCAGTTTTCACCATGTGCTTAAAAGAGTGCAGGAATTGCACTATTCCCGCTTACCTGTTTACAAATCCAGCTTAGATGAAATAGCCGGGATGCTGCAAACCAAAGACCTGCTCGTACATTTGAAAGAAGCTTCTGATTACGATTGGCATGGCCTCATCAGGGCGCCTTATTTTGTACACGAACAAAAGCTCATAGAAGATCTGATGCAAGAGTTCAGGGCAAAACGCATTCACTTTGCCGTTGTAGTGGATGAATTTGGCGGCACGTCAGGCATAGTTACACTAGAAGATATCATGGAAGAAATTATTGGCGATATCAACGATGAATTTGATGATGAAGAAAGCATCAACAAAAAATTGGATGACTACAATTATATATTCGAAGGCAAATTCATGATCAATGATGCTTGCAAGGCGATGAAGTTGCCTGCAGATACTTTCGACCAGGTAAGAGGTGACAGCGATTCCGTAGCCGGGCTGGTGTTGGAAATAGCCGGAGAATTTCCACAAGTGAATTCAACCATCACAAGTGGAGATTTTACTTTTGTACCCCTGGGGATCAATAAAAACAGAATTGATAAAATAAAAATTACCATCCATCCTTCATTGCCCGTCAATTAGGGTTGGCTTGGTCCAAACCAATATCATGATCAATCGGATAACCGCAACTGTAGTGATTCTTTTTCTTTTGTACAGTTGCAACAGCAACTATAGTTCAAAAAAGAAAGGGTACTTTAACATCACATTTCCGGAAAGAAAATACCTGCTTTTTGATGAGCCAGGAGTTCCTTATCGTTTTGAATATCCGGCTTATGCCAGCATTGTAAAAGACAGTACCTATTTTGACAGCACCCCGGAAAATCCTTTTTGGCGCAACGTCGATTTTCCTCAATTCAACGCCCGTATATTTTTAAGCTACAAAATAGTGGGCGGAAGGGCTACTTACAAAGTAAAATTGCCGAATGGATCGTATGCAGATTCTTCCGGAATCAATTACTTTGATCGAATGGTGAATGACGCATTTAACCTCACCAATAAAAATGAAGCGGTTGCTACTTCCATAAAAGACAGTTTATTTGTAACACCTAATAATATCACCGGCGTTTTTTTTAAAGTAGGTGGAAATGCCGCCACTGCTAAACAATTTTTCATGAGCGACACCGCCAGGCATTTTATCAGAGGTGCATTGTATTTTGATACTACACCCAATGCAGACTCCCTAAAACCGGTACAGGATTTTTTGCAAACTGATATCAATCACCTGATCAATACTTTCCGCTGGAAAAATAATTAACCATCTTCATCAAAACATTCAGCAGCTGCAGCTGTTAAGTAGTATTTTTGCATTATGATAGCAATCGATCATGTATTGGTAAGCGACCAGGTAATCACAGATGCATTTGTGTGCGATCTCACACAATGCAAAGGAGCTTGCTGTGTAGATGGGGATGCAGGAGCTCCACTCGATAGAAAAGAGTTGCAAAAAATTGACGAAGTATTCGACGCAGTTTTGCCGTATTTATCCGAAGAAAGTGTTCGGGAAATTGACCGGCAAGGCAGATATGTGTACGAAAAAGAATATGGCTGGGTTACTCCGACCATCAACAGTGCAATATGTGTGTATGCAATAAAGGATGAAAAAGGAATTGTGAAATGCGGTATTGAGCAAGCTTACCTCGATGGTAAAGTGTTGTGGAAAAAACCCATCAGTTGCCACTTGTTTCCTGTCGTCGTTAAAAAAAGTAGTGATGGTATTACAGAATTTGCAAACTACCAACCAAGAGAAGATAACTGTAAAGCTGCTTGCGCACTGGGTAAAAAATTAAAAGTGCCCGTGTACCAATTTTTAAAAGAACCATTGATACGAAAATTCGGTAAAAATTTTTACGAAGCACTGGATGCTACGGCTCAACACCTAAAAGAAGAAAATAAACCTACACCTGACCCTCTCTAAACCATGTTTAGATTCGTTAGGATAAACGATAAAATTATGATGAATAAGAACAAAGGGTTGCTAACCATATTTTTTGCTTTGATAACAGTAGGAATCAATTCATGCTCTGTAAACAAAGCTGATATCGACAACAGTCTGAAAAAATATTTTGAAGCTAAAAACGTAGAAGGTTGTTTCACCATGCTCAACAACAGCGACGGAACCATCACCGTTTACAATCTTGACATGGATACCACCAGAGTATTACCGGCTTCTACTTTTAAGATCGTAAATGCGTTGGTTAGTTTACAAACCGGTATTGCTACAGATGAAAACATGGTGATCAGGTGGGATGGTATTTCAAGGGCAAACAAAGACTGGAACAAAGACTTGTCGCTTACAGAAGCTTTTAAAGTGAGTGCTGTTCCACATTTCCAATCGCTTGCACGGAGTATTGGGATGGATACCATGAAAAACTGGATTGATAGTATGTCGTACGGAAATAGAAATATCACTGGTCCGGTTGATTCTTTTTGGCTGAACAACACCCTTAAAATTTCTCCAGACGAACAATTGGGACTCATGAAACAGCTGTACTTTGATCAGCTTCCATTTAGGGCATCCGTTCAGGAAGCGGTAAGAAAAATGATGCTGCAGGAAGACAATACGTTGTACAAGCTCAGTTATAAAACCGGTTGGGGTTTTGATGAAAAAAACAACAACATTGGTTGGGTAGCTGGGTGGATTGAAGAAAATCGGCACGTTTATTTCTTTGTTACTATGGTAAAATCACCCGATCCGGCACTGGACATGATCAACATAAGAATGAACATCACCAAAGACATCCTTAAACATTTTGGATTTTTTGAGGGCAAAAGGTAAGTCTTATTGTTTTTTTAACAGGCTCCTGAGGCAATAAATTGTATTTTACGCAATCAACCTATGCCACAATTTCAGTATATCTTATTACTTTCTTTACTGGGGATTCTACCCCTGATGGCCCTGCTTTTTTGGAGATCGATCAAAAAAAAGAAACAACAAATTCAACTCATAGGCGATCCAGATCTGGTGAACCAACTGTTGGGAAACTACCGCCCAACATCATTCCTTCAAAAATTTTTATTGATATGTGCAGCCATGGCCATGCTCATTTTGGCAATGGCTAATTTGCGTTCGGCAACAGGTTCTGAAAAAGTAAGTAGAAATGGGATTGATGTAATGATTGCCATCGACGTTAGCAAAAGTATGCTGGCAGAAGATGTACAACCCACGCGGCTCGACCGGGCAAAGCAAGTGTTGGGCAGATTGATTGATAAACTTAGCAATGATCGGGTGGGCATCGTAATCTTCGCAGGGAAATCTTATCTGCAAATGCCTTTAACGGCAGACCATGCGGCTGCTAAAATGTATTTGTCTGCAGCCAACACCGAAGCCGTTCCTACGCAGGGCACCGTGATCGGGGACGCTTTAAAAATGTGTTATGCTTCGTTCAACAACCAAGAAAAAAAATACAAAGCGGTCGTGTTAATTAGCGATGGAGAAGACCATGATGAAAACGCCGTTGAGGTAGCGGAACAAATGGCTTCAGATGGTGTGGTGATCAATACCATTGGCATGGGCTCACCGGGTGGCGCGCCCATTCCAGACAAGGCTACTGGTCAAATGAAAACAGATGCAGAGGGCAATACGGTTATTTCGCGGCTCAACGAAGCAGCTTTAAGTGATATTGCCAAAAAAGGGAATGGCAGTTACCAATTGTTTACGAACACGGAATCTGTAGTCTCCAAAATAGCTGGAGAACTCGCTACTATGGACCAACGAAATGTAACAGATGATTCACTGGTGCATTACAAAAGTTTTTTCCAATGGTTTCTTCTGGGAACATTACTCGTACTTTTAATAGAACAATTTGTTTCAGAAATGAAAAAAGAACCAAATAAAAATAGCAAACTTGCAGTAGCAGTTACACCATTTTTACTGTTACTTTCTTTTTCTTCGGTGGCCCAAAGCGAAAAAGCGGCTATCAAAGCGGGCAACGATGCCTATAAAAAAAGCAATTTTCCGGCTGCAGAGCAATCGTATAACAATGCTTTGAAAAAAAATCCTGTTAATCCTGCTGCGCAATTTAACCTGGGCAATGCTCTGTATAAAAGTGATAAAAAAGAAGAAGCCATTGCGGCTTACGAAAAATCGATCAGTCAGCTAAAGAAGCCTCAGGAAAAAAGCAACGCATGGTATAACAAAGGGGTGGTGCAACAAAACGACAAAAAATTACCCGAATGCATTACGTCTTATAAAGAATCATTGAAGCTCGATCCTACCAACGAAGATGCACGTCAGAACTTGCAAAAAGCATTGCAACAGCAGAAAAAAGAAGAAGAGAAAAAAAAAGACCAAGAAAAAAATAAAAAAGATAACAACGATCAAAACAAACAGCAACAACAGCCTAAACCGCAACAATCAAAAATTACTAAAAAAGAGGCAGAAGAAAAATTGAAAGCCTTGTTAGAGAAGGAAAAAAACCTGCAAGACAAACTTCGCAAAGTAAACATTCAAGCGCCCAACAAACCAGAAAAAGATTGGTAAGCCACCATGTAAAGGAAACAAATCAGTTCAAATATTGTTAAATAAGTAAGTCCAAATGCAGGCTGCTCATCAAGTGCCTGCATTTCTTTGTTTTGTACCTTTGTGCAAAGACCATCATCAATTATTATATCATGCAAATTTATTGCGAATCGCTTTTTACCTATAAAAGATTAAAAACCCGCGAAATAAAAATAGGGAAACTGCTGCTGGGAGGAAACCATCCTATCAGGGTTCAAACTATGACCACCACAGATACGATGGATACCGAGGCAACGGTTGCTCAAACCATCCGCTGTATAGATGCGGGAGCAGAGCTGGTGCGTATTACGGCGCCCTCTAAAAATGAAGCAGAAAATTTACGGGTGATCAAAAACGAGCTTGAGAAAAGAGGGTACGATACACCCCTGGTAGCAGATATCCATTTTACTCCCAATGCTGCAGAGATTGCAGCCCGGATCGTAGAAAAGGTTCGGGTGAACCCGGGTAACTACGTTGATAAAAAGAAATTTGAACAGATCGAATATACCGACGCAGAGTACGCGGAAGAAATTGAACGCATCACAGAAAGGTTTACACCCCTTGTTCTGATTTGTAAAGAACAAGGCACTGCCATGCGCATTGGTACCAACCATGGTAGCCTCAGCGATCGGATCATGAGCAGATACGGCGATACTGCCAATGGCATGGTAGAAAGTGCCATGGAGTTTTTACGCATTGCCCGGATGGAAGATTTTCACAACATCATCTTAAGTATGAAGAGCAGCAACCCCCTGGTGATGGTACAAGCATACCGGTTGTTGGTAAAACACATGCTGGAAGAATTTGGTGAATGTTACCCTTTGCACCTGGGCGTAACAGAAGCAGGCGATGGTGAAGATGGAAGGATCAAATCTGCCATCGGAATTGGCGCTTTGTTGCTCGACGGAATTGGAGATACCATCAGGGTTAGTTTAACAGAGGATCCAGAGTTTGAAATTCCGGTTTGCAAAGATTTAGTGAAAGAAATCCCAACCGAAACGGAACCCGAAACAGTAGAAGCAAACGTAAAACTTCCTTACAATCCCTTTGAATACCAACGCAGAACTACCAACTCAGTATTGAATATCGGAGCTAGGCAGGTGCCGATTGTAATGGCAGATTTTATGCAACACGGCGATATTGCTCACCAACATTTAAACACGATCGGTTATACCTACAATGCTGTTACTGATAAATGGAATATCGGAGATGCAGCAGCAGATTTTATTTATACGGGAAGTAAAACCATTGATTTTAATTTGCCCGGTACACTCAAAGTAATTTGTGATGCTGCCACCTGGAAAAAACAATCCCCGGATGCTTCCTGCTATCCCTTATTTCAGGGAGAGGAATACATAAAGGCTTCTCTAAAATCTCCCGTACTCAATTTTGTGGCTGTGGATGCTACTCAAAATAACCAGCATTTATTTGAAAGCATTCAAGGAGATGGCAGTGTAGTGTTGTGTATGTACGCAACAGTGGCCACTGGCATGCAGGTGTTGAGGAATACCATCGCTGGTTTAACAACGGCCAATATAAATTGTCCGGTAGTAATTGCGGTAGAGAGTACACACAAAAGTGTGGATGAACAATTGATTCATTTCAGCAGTAATGCGGGTGCATTATTTTTAGACGGCATGGGAGATGGGATCTGGTTGATGAACGATCCTGCGGTGGTGCAACAACAGCAGGTAAGCGGAAGAACTTACCTTGAGGTAAACAACAATTACCAGTTCCTAAACAACACTTCTTTTTCTATATTACAAGCGGTGAGAACCCGGATTTCTAAAACAGAATATATTAGTTGTCCGAGCTGCGGCAGAACCTTGTTCGATTTGCAGGAAACCACGGCCAGGATTAGAAATGTAACCCATCATCTCAAGGGTTTAAAAATTGCCATCATGGGATGTATTGTAAATGGGCCGGGCGAAATGGCCGATGCGGATTTTGGTTATGTAGGCAGCGGTCAGGGGAAAATAACTTTATACAAAGGAAAAGAAGTAGTGAAGAAAAACATCAACAGCGAAATTGCAGTAGACGAACTTATTAATCTGCTTAAAGAAAACAATGCATGGATAGAACCTGCCTGATCTTTTTTTTAGCAGCTTTAAAAAAATAATTAAAAATGAAGACAGACTTTCTCGTTATAGGGTCAGGAATTGCAGGGCTAACCTTTGCATTAAAAGTAGCGTATCAATGCCCTGATAAAAAAGTAACCATTCTCACCAAAACCCAGAGCGACGAAACCAATACCAAGTACGCACAGGGTGGCATCGCAGGAGTGATGGATTTTGACCAGGATAGTTTTACCAAACACATCGAAGACACGTTGATTGCCGGGGATGGTTTGTGCGATGAGGCCATTGTAGAAATTGTGGTGAAAGAAGGAGTTGATAGAATCAACGAACTCATTGAATGGGGGGCACGATTCGATAAAGAGCCTGATGGCGATTATAAATTAGGCAAAGAAGGCGGCCACAGCGAAAGCAGGATATTGCACCACAAAGACGTTACGGGTAAAGAAATGGAAAGAGCGTTGCTCGAAGCCATCAAAAAATGCAGCAACATTCAGTTGATCAGCCATTGTTTTGTGATTGACCTCATCACCCAACACCACCTCGGTTTTTTGGTGACCAAAAGCACGCCTGGTATCGAATGTTACGGCGTGTATATGTTGAATTTATCTACCAACAAGATCGAAAAAATTGAAGCTGGTATTACGATGCTGGCCGCTGGAGGCAATGGCCAGGTTTATAGAAGCACCACCAATCCCGCGATTGCAACGGGCGACGGCGTGGCGATGCTGTACAGGGCCAAAGGAAGGATCGAAAACATGGAGTTTATACAATTTCACCCTACAGCTTTGTATGAGCCAGGGGTGAGAGGTCATTCTTTTCTGATCACCGAAGCAGTACGCGGTGATGGTGCTATTCTTCGCAATGCAAAGGAAGAGGCATTTATGGAGAAATACGATAGCAGGAAAGACCTGGCTCCCAGAGATATTGTTGCCCGGGCTATTGACAATGAAATGAAAATTAACGGTACTGAGTTTGTGTACCTTGATTGCAGACAAATGGATCAGCAAAATTTTATAGAACATTTTCCGAATATTCATGCGAAGTGTTTAAGCATTGGGATCGATGTTTCAAAAGATATGATTCCGGTTTCGCCGGCAGCGCATTACAGTTGTGGTGGTATCAAAACAGACGAATGGGGCAGAACCTCTATTCACCATTTATATGCAGCGGGCGAATGCGCCAGTACGGGCTTACATGGTGCCAACAGGTTGGCCAGTAATTCGCTGTTAGAGGCAATGGTATTTGCACATAGGGCATATCTGCATAGTACAGGCAATGACCTTAAAAAAACCAATCAGGTGGTTTTTCAGGAGCTTCCCGGTTGGAATGCTGCCGGCACCACCGCGCCAAAAGAAATGATTCTGATTACTCAGAGTTTAAAAGAACTTAAGTTGCTGATGAGTGATTATGTAGGCATCGTTCGCAACAACGAACGTTTGAAAAGAGCCAACAGAAGATTGGATTTACTGCATGAAGAGACGGAACAATTGTATGAACGAACTGAACTATCGCCTCAGTTGTGCGAACTCAGGAACATGATCACCGTAGCCTATTTGATAGTGAAAAGTGCAGAGTTGCGGCACGAAAGCAGGGGCTTGCATTACAACACAGACTTCCTAAGCAAAAGCAATATTTTGCAAAATACCATTCTGTAATACAAATGCCAGTGCATTTTATCAGATAAAAATTGGTTGACGTAACTTTGCGTTTCAATTGGAGCTATGTTTTATATTGTTTACGGGTTTTTGTACGTCGTTTCTTTACTGCCATTTTTTATTCTTTACCGCATCAGCGATCTATTTTATGTGTTGGCATACTACGTGATGGGTTATCGCAAAGAAGTAGTGTTCAACAACCTGCGGATTGCCTTTCCCGAAAAATCGGAAAAAGAAAGGATATTAATTGCCAAAAAATTTTACAAGAATTTGATGGATACCTTTATTGAATCCGTAAAATTACTCAGCATTTCAGACGGCGCATTTAAGAAGCGGGCCATCATGGATCTTACGGAGGTACACGCTTTGATTGCGAAAGGGAAAAGCATACAACTCCACAGCGGTCACCTAATGAACTGGGAGTACGCTCATTGGGCAATTGCCCGTGAAATGCCCATCCCCTGGATTGGCGTGTACATGACCATCAAAAACAAAATAGTAGAAAAATTATTTTATAAAATCAGGAACAAAGGCAATACCATTTTGGTGCCTAAAAGCCAGTTTAAAAGCAGGGCGCACGAAATTTTTTCACAGCAGTACGCCATAGGATTACTTGGAGACCAAAATCCTGGGCAACCCATTTCCGGCTATTGGCTCAACTTTTTTGGGAGGCCAGTTCCTTTTATTTCGGGGCCTGATAAAGGCGCTATCAAAAACAATACTGCGGTGGTGTTTGTAAAATTTGTGAAAACCAAAAGAGGCTATTATCGTTTTGAACCCACAGTGATCACAGAAGATGGAAGGAATTTTGAGGAAGGAATGCTCACCCGCCTATACAGAGATTTTTTAGAAGCTGCTATCCGGGAACATCCCGACAATTATTTGTGGAGCCACAGAAGATGGAAAATAAATTATACATCACAATTTCAAAAAAGGTGGATCGATAGCACCGACCCACCTCCCGATGAACCCATAGGGCAGCAATAGTCAGTAGGCTATTATAGCTTGCAGGTACTCCGCAAAGCAGGTCACTTGATGCCGTTAAGTTCTGCCAGCTTGCAACCGGATTGTGGAAAAAGAAAAAACAAAGTTTAATGCACTTTTATTCAAAAGGCATAAAGCTTTCCTGCCTTCGTGGCTAATCAACTTCTTGCCTTGGGCTCCTTTATTGTGAAATAAAAAGAGGTCACCACCGTCCAGCTTTCAGCGAACTGCTATGAATGGATGAACGAGATTGATTTTATCATAAAAGCTTTTTGCTTCGCGCTTTTCTATCGCCTGCCGTGGGCTTCTTTTCTTTTTTGCTTCTCCAAAAAATCCTTTCTTTCGTCGTTACCTGCGGCATAAAAGGAACCCGCCAAACGATAATACCCCGTTTGGCGGCGGTACTCTGATAGCGCTTTGGTACTACTGTAAACTTAAAACCTGTTCCTTGATGCTGAAAGAAAACAGACAGTGTTTTAATGTTCCGAAGGCATGATGTATATTTTTTGCCGCCTTTTAGTTCTATCGGTGTACAATCGGATTCAAAAAAAAGAAATCATACAATTGAATGAACTTTTATTTCCGAAGCAATGAAACACACTGGCAAGATTTCGACTTTAGTCAGATTTTTGAGCAACGACTAATTACCAGTGCGCCAGTCTTGCGGTGTAACTCCGTACTCCTGCTTAAATACCCTGGCAAAGTAACCGGGGTCATTATAGCCGCAACTCAAGGCTATGGAAGCAATACTGCTGTAAGGTTGCTTCAACAGTTCTTTAGCCTTGTTTAAACGAATGATGCGGATAAATTTATTGGGAGAGCATCCAGTTAAGGCATCCAGCTTTCGGTGCAACTGAGAATGACTCATAAATACTATTTTACACAGTTGCTCAACGGTGAAGCCAGTATCTGCCAAATGTATTTCAATAGCTTCCCTCACTCTTTTCACAAACTCGTCTTCTATTTTATTTTCACTAATCATTTCTTCAGCACGCAAAACATTTTCCGTTGCTGCTGAATGATTGTTAAGTCCTGCTTTTTTTAAGTAAAACTGTTGCAGATTTTTTCTCAACTCCAATAGTTTTTTTATCCGTAACAGTAATTCTTCCCGGTTAAACGGTTTTTCTAAATAAGCATCTGCACCTTTTTCCAGTCCTTCCATTTTACTTTCTATATCTGCTTTGGCTGTAAGCATGATGATGGGAATATGGCTGGTACGTTCGTCGCTGCGCAACTGCAAGCACAGTTCAAAACCATCCACAAATGGCATCATCACATCGGTAATGATGAGGTCGGGAATTATTTCTGAAGCTATTTCAAAACCTTCTCTTCCATCCTGACCAACTGCAAGGCGACAATCGGGCAGGCAGGATGCAGTGTAGGCTACCACGTCTGCATTGTCTTCTACCAGCAGGATCAGTGGTTTTTCCTTTGCCTGTTTTTCTTCATCCAGGTGGGGGCTGTTAAAAGAAGGGATATTTATTTGGTTGGATAAGGCGTCTTTTATATCTGGGTAACTACTACTTTCTGCTACAGTATTGTTTAGCAAAGGTAGTGTAACCGTGAATTCTGTCCCTTTGTTGGCGCCTGTTGGCGGACTTTTTACGGTAATATCTCCCTCCATTAATTTAACCAGTTCTTTGGTTAGTGCCAGCCCAATACCAGTACCCCCTGTTTTGCGGGTATGGCTGTTATCCAGTTGATAAAACCTTTCAAAAATATGTTCCAACTGGCCTTCAGGAATACCAATACCAGTATCTTTCACTTTAATGATCAAGGTCGATTTACCAGCTGGGTGCGCCTGGCCGTTTTCGCTTACCGTAATGTAGATATTTCCTTTTTGCGGGGTAAATTTTAAAGCATTTGATAAAAGATTTGCAATGATCTGTCTTAGCTTTTCGGGATCGTATGCGACGTAAAGCGAATCCATCCCGGCCAAAAAATGTAATTGCTTTTTCTGGCTTTCGGCTAGTGAATGAAACGACTCTACTATGTACCGGAGAAAATTAATAATATCGCCGTTCACCGGTTGCAGGATCATTTTACCAGTTTCAAGTTTCGATAAATCAAGCATTTCATTTACCAGGTTCAGCAGGCTTTGTCCGTTTCGTATGATCATGTCTATACCGTTATTCAAATGCTGAGGCGGATTGTTTTTAACCTGCTGTGCCATACCCAGTATAACGGTTAGCGGGGTTCTAAACTCGTGGGTGATATTGGTATATAACTGTGTTTTTACAGCGTCTAATTCCTTTACCCTTTTGGCTTCCAGCTGTTCAAAATTTAATTGCGAAGTAAGTTTGGCCCGGTTTACTGTGAATTTAAAATAAGTCCTGATACCAAAGCCCAGCAGTACAATGTAAATGATGTAAGCCCACCAACTGCGCCACCAGGGCGGCAATACAATGATCTGTAGTTCGGAAATCTTTTCGCCCCAGATGCCCTGGCTGTTACTGCCCTGCACTTTAAAAATATATTTTCCTGCCGGTAAGTGTAAATAAGTGGCGGTACGGCGGGTGCCGGATTCAACCCAATCCTGATCCGCGCCCACCAATTGATAACGGTATTTATTTTGGGCAGAAGCGGTAAAATCAAGAGAAGAAAATTCCAGTGTAAGAACATCCTGCAAATAGGTAAGCGTAATTTTTTTTGACTGCTCAATGGTATTTTGCAGCACATCTGTATTATCTCCGGGAGCAATGGATTGGTTGTTGATGAGGATATCTGTAATGAAAACATTGGGCATAAAACCCGGCACCAGTATTTCTTTAGGGTCAAAAATATTCAAGCCGTTTACACCGCCAAAAGCAAGATTTCCATTTGGTAATTTAGCGTAAGAACCGGTATTAAATTCGTCATCCTGCAAACCATTGGCTTTGGTAAAATTGTAGAATACCCAATTGTTGCTGTTATTCTTTATTGCGGTGAGGCAAAAAATACCTTTGTTGGTGCTACCCCAGATATTACCGGCATCATCAGGTAAAATACCATACACCACATCATCCGGTAAGCCATCTTTTGCTGTTAGTTGAAAAAAATCGCCGGTGGTTTTATCCAGCCTGTTGAGGCCACCTCCTTTAGTTGAAATCCATAAATATTTGTTGGGGGTAGATGGGTCATCTAAAAAACAGGAAACATGATTGTAGTTGAGCGAATTCCGGTTGCTGCTGTTATTGTAAAACCATTGTGTTTGCGGAGACGATTTTTGGCTGTTACTGAAATTGATTTTTACAAAACCTTCGGGAGTGCCAATCCAGCAAACTCCCTGTTTATCTTCATATAATGCAGTGCAGATTGATTTGGGCGGTATTGGTTTAGCAGCCATATTGTTAATGGTAAAGCTGTCTATACTGCCTGTAGCAGTATGGATGCGGGTGAATTTACCTCCAAGTCCCGCAAGCCATATATTGCCTTTACTGTCTTCAAGCATTGGTTGTTTTGCACCAATACTTTTATCGTCGTTGATCTGAGGATATGATATCAATTTGCCGGAAACCGGATTATATTTAAAATATCCTTTGTGATCACTCTTTATCCAGTAATCACCCGATTTGGATATGATAAAATTATCTACCTCAGTGAGACCGGGAATCTTGTCGAATGCATTTTTTCTTATCGAATCATTGATTAGCCTGCTCCAACCATAGGCAAAATCTCCTAAAAAAATATCATCCGCTTTAACAGGAATGATCCACTTTACACTAGCTCCAGGATTTGGAATCCATGTTTTAAACCTGTTGCCTGCTGAATTGTATTTCCGAAGCCCATAGCCAACCGAGCCAGACCAGAGTACCCCAGATCGGTCAATAATGAACGGATAACTTAATCTTGTATTGGTTGAAGGTAATGGATCATCCCATTCTACCGCTTTACCGGGTTCCCAGTTATATACTTCATAAAAGTATTCCTCCCGGTGGTGATTTTCCCAAAGTTGCTGTTTGGGTTTAAAAATGATATTGCCCGCTGCAGTTTTGTTAATATCAAACAAAGGGTAAATATTTTTACCATCAGCTAGCAGCAGGTTACTGTTTATCAATTTACTTCCATCGCGGTTTAGATAGCCATTATTGAACAGACTGCCGTTCTCTAATTTAATAAAACCATTCTTAGATGTTTCAAACCTGTACACAGATCCGTCCATACCGCCAATCCAGATGATGCCGTTCTTGTCTTTTCCCATGCCGTACACCTGTGTATTGCCGGGCAGGCTTAGCCTGGTAATAACGGGTGCAGTTTTTTTTTCAAAATAGCTGTTGCTAAGTTCAATGATATTTAAACCGGCAACATCAGTGCCGGCCATTATCCTCCCATCAGGCAATTCCATAATTGACCGTATTCCATTACCCGAAAGGCTGGCCGCATCTGAAATATTGTGTGTTATACGATAAAATTTTCCACTTTGTTTGTCGTAGATATTTAGCCCTGCATTCTCTGTTCCGGCCCATATCCGGCCTTTTGAATCTTCAAAAAGTTTAAGGATTGTATTGCTGCTTAGGCTGTGGGCATTGTAGGGGTCGTTGGTAAAAATCTTAAAACTATAACCATCATATCGGTTCAAGCCATTTTTTGTGGCTACCCAGATGAAGCCTTCTTTATCCTGTAAAATATCAAATACCATTCCCTGCGATAAACCTTGGGCTGTTGAAATGGATTCGTAAGCAGGAGGGGTTTGTGCAGATGTAACCAATACCCACCAGATCACGGGAACTGTAAGCAATGTCTTTATGCTGATGAGGCGTTTATGCATTTGCTTATAAAGATAAATGGAACACGCACTTTTTATGCATCGTTTAAAAAGAAACTACGGCTCATTTTGTAAAATGACGAATTAATCCTGCTCTTGCACAATTTCTCTGGTTAAAAGAAGAGAATGGTCGGTAGAATGGTGGATTTGTGCTAACTAAAAGCTATTCATTTGCAGAATTTTACAGTATTGCCCATAGCTGTTGCAGGCAATAGCTAGCAAACAATCAAAACTTTCTTTTAAACCAATAAACCAATCTATCATGAACAAGAATTTCCTTTTAAAGTCAAAGATGTTTATGCTTCTTTGTATGCTTGCTCCTTTTGCAGGCATGAGCCAAACCCAAAATTTAGTTTCCGCTCACCGGGTATTTCCAAAAGTGGACAAAGTGCTTGAGTTTGAAAAAGCCATTGCTGCCCATGCACAAAAGTACCATAGCGGTACCGCTCATTGGCGAGTGTTTGCCATTCAATCCGGACCAGATGCCGGTGGATATCATATTACCGAAGGACCAACAAGCTGGGAGGCAGAAGATGTAAGGGGTAATTTAGGAAACGAGCACAACCTGGATTGGAATAAGAGTGTGGCCATTTATTTAACAGATAGGCAATCGACTGGTTATTCTGTTTACCAGGATTCTTTAAGTACAGTGGCATTGGGTGATTTTTCTGATAAAATCAATATCACACATCTGTATCCTAAAATGGGCAAGGGGGATAATGTAGTAAGCATGATAAAGAAATTAAAGAAAAACTGGGTTGCTGCTGGGGTAACAGTTGCTGTTTATACAGCCAGTTCTTCGGGGCCGGTTCAGTATACATTAGTAACCAGGTATAAGCAAGGTTTAAAAGAAAGAGCATCAGGTTTTCGTAAACCATTTAAAGAAACATATGAATCTGTAAATGGAGAAGGTTCTTATGCACAGTTCCAAAATGATTTGGCTGACTATGTTGATGAAACCTGGAGTGAATTACTTTTTCTGCGTGCCGATTTAAGTTCTAAATAAGCGCATTAAATATGGTAAAGTCCTCAGAGTGTAAAGCTTTGAGGACTTTATTAAAACTACAGCAGCATAGCAGATATTATAAAACCTAACTTATAATGAAAGCAACCATCAGCATTCCGTTTAAACAAAGTAGCCAAATTCCAGCCCTTTCCGAAAATACTTTTTTTAGGTATTTCAATTTTGTTGCCTTGTATTTTGCACAAGGCGTGCCGGAAGGAATGTTATTCTTTGGCATTCCGGCATGGATGGCAATGAATGGTAAATCACCTGGCGAAATAGCTGGCTTTGCCGTAGCATGTGGATTGCCCTGGAGTTTTAAATTTATAGTGGCGCCACTCATGGATCGTTATACTTATTTGCCAATGGGGCGCAAAAGGCCTTGGGTACTTTTGGGTCAAATAGGATTAATAATAAGTTGTATTGCCATGGCTTATGTACCTGATCCATTAAATAATTTAAACGGGCTAATGGTGGCAGGCTTTGTGGTATCGTTCTTTGGCGCTTTTCAGGATGTGGCTACCGACGGGATGGCTGTTGACATGATTCCAATAAACCAGCAAGCCCGTGCCAATGGTTTAATGTGGGGTTCAAAAATTATTGCCGTTTCAACCACGCTTGCATTAGGTACATGGCTTTTAAATAAATACGATTTTACCACTTCCATACTCATGCTTGCTGTTATGATCGGAATTATTATGCTGGTGCCTTTATTTTTAAGAGAGCGGCAACATGAAAAAATATTGCCCTGGACATCGGGCACAGCATCGTCTGAAACTGAAAAAATGCAATTAACCAGCTGGACTTCTATTTTCAAATCATTATACAGTGTGCTTAAGTTACGCAACTCTTTATTGCTTACTTTAATATTGTTTATAGCGACGGGGGCTTACAATTATATTGATACACTACTGCCCATTTTTACGGTAAAAGAATTGAATTGGTCGAATGGCAGTTACTCACAATTTTATGCAACTGCAAAAATAATAGGTGGTTTTGGAGGAATGCTGATTGGAGGAATTCTCATTGACAGGTTTGGTAAAAAGCGCATGATGAATATTTATTTTTTAGGCATGGTACTTTTTACAACTGCTCTGGCATTTTTAAAAATGTATTGGGGCAACACCAGTTTTATTTATGCATTTATGATGCTGTATAATATAGTTTACACATTTGCCTGCATCGGCATTTTTGCCATTGCCATGCAATGTTGCTGGAAAAAAGTCTCGGCGAGCCAGTTTACGTTTTATATGACTATGGGAAACCTTGGTCGTATTGCCTTAGCTGCATTAATTGGACCAATTAAGGCCAATTTTAATTGGCAAGTAACGCTGTTCGCCTTTGCTGTTATGATTTCGGTGGCCTGGTTACTACTGCAGTTTTTAAACATTAACAAACAGGTAGAGCGGGTGGTGCATTTAGAAAATAGCGATGCAAAAAACTAAATGACAGCTCCGCCAGATTTTGTGCCCTCACTAAACGAAATACAACAGTTAGGGGTAATTTTTGCTTGAACACGGCTTTGCTTAATGTCATAGAATGCGCCTGAAAGGATTGCACAGTAAGTAAGCTATACGCGGCTGAAAGGCTAAGTCCATCCTTACAAACAATCTGGGGCAAGAAGTTATTGGCGGTAGTGCAAGCTGCACATTTTAAATAATATGGCGGCATGTGCTAAAAAAAACGATTCTTAAAATTGTTTAGTTTTTATTTTAAATAACTGAAATGAAATGGGAAGCCAAATTAGTTAAGCATAATAAAGAAGATAGAACAGCGGTGTATTTTAAAAAAGATGCGGGGCTGATTGCGCGCATTAAAAAACTAGCAGAAGTAAAGTGGAGTAACACCTCAAAAGCCTGGCATTTGCCAGATACTGAAGAAAACAGAAAAAAGTTTAACATTGAATGTCCGATGGTACTAAATACCATTCATTTACAAAAAATATTGCAATTTAAACGGTGGTTAACCTCTAAAAGATACAGCGAAAGTACGGTAAAGACTTACTGTGAAGCGTTAAGTATTTTTTTAAGATTTTTTAATACAAAGCCCATTGAAAAAATAAATAATGAAGATGTAATTGAATTCAATCATGACTATATAATAAAAAATAAATTCTCTTCCTCGATCCAAAATCAAATGGTAAATGCTATTAAATTATTTTTTTTAAGAATAGAAGACAAAGCAATGAATATAAACTTAGTGCACAGGCCTAAAAGGGAAAAAGTTTTGCCCAATGTTTTAAGTAAAGAAGAAGTGAAATTGATACTAGATGCGCACAGCAATATTAAACATAAAACAATGTTGAGTTTAATTTACAGTTGTGGATTAAGATGTGGCGAGTCAATAGCATTAAAACCTGTTCATATCGACTCAAAACGGAATATTGTACTTTTAAAAAATGCCAAAGGAAAAAAAGACCGTGTGGTACCATTAAGTCCGAAAATTTTGGACATGTTAAGAGGTTATTATAAAACCTACAAGCCCACAAACTTTCTTTTTGAAGGGCAAACAGCAGGAAAGGAATATGATGCCCGCAGCTTGCAACTAATACTAAAGCAAACCCTTGCAAAAACAGGGATTACAAAACCAGTAACCTTGCATTGGTTAAGGCATAGTTATGCAACACATTTATTGGAAAGTGGAACCGACTTACGTTATATTCAAGAGTTGTTAGGGCACAGTAGCAGCAAAACAACTGAGATTTATACCCATGTAAGTATCAAAAGTATTCAACAAATTAAAAGCCCGTTTGATGATTTATAATAAAAAATGTCATATTTAAATGCATAAAAAAAGCGAAACAATCATTCGCCTATCCACCTCAAATTGGGTTGCTCGGCGAAGGTTTGTTTCGGTTATATACAAGTTAGCTGTAATGCTATCGCCTATGAAGACAGTAGGTAACAATCGAGATTACAAACATTTGAAAATGGGGTAGCCGAAAACCATTTAGAGTAGGCAATACAATTTATAAATAAAAAAATTATGCCTGTATCAAATTTAGCAACATTACACCACACATGTGTTTTGGTGAATGACTTAGAAAAATCTGCAGAGAAATTGGCAAAGACACTTTCTGTAACTTGGAATCTTTGGACAATTGCACCTGAACATTGTTTCATAAATGGAGAACCTTCACCATTTACCTTCCGAGTAGCCTTTGCAGAAGTTGGTGGTGCAAACTTAGAGTTGATATCACCACACACAGGACACAGCTTTTATAACGAGCATTTAAAGCTAAAAGGCGAAGGGTATCACCATACTTGTTTTGCTTATTCAGACTTGGAAAGTATGCAAGCCGCCAAAGATGAATTACAAAAGCAAGGATATAAAATGGTTCAAAATGGTTACACAGAAGGCATTTTTGAATTCTGTTACTTTGAATTGACTGAACCAAATATGTTACTTGAATTACTTTATTTGAAAGAACTACCACCACCAGAAAAAACAATTGGGTAAGCTAGGTTTACACTGAGACTTTTTTGCACGACAAGAAGCACTACAGCTAACAGGCGTTTGGCAAAAAAGCGGGTTTATTGCTTAAATGAAACTTCGTGCTTCATATCAAGTTCGGTGCTGGCAGACAGTTTAGTGCTTCTAAATCCGCTTCTTCGCCAAGCGCCAAACCGTGTGTGTCTTGAATCAATCCGTAAAAGCGGAAAGAATGCTGTACAAAAGATGGAAGCCCTTTAGGGATGATAAGACGAAAGCCGAAGCCGAG
>JBBSDF010000003.1:0-131338 GCA_038249665.1 Chitinophagales bacterium | reverse complement strand
TCAGCAGCAAATTTTCTAAACAACAACAACACATCTTCCCTGCGATCTCTTAATGCAGGCACCCTGATGGGCACCGTATTGAGGCGGTAATACAGATCCTCTCTAAAGCGCCCGTTCTGTGTGAATTCTAGTAACTCTTTGTTGGTGGCTGCAATTACCCGAACATCTGTTTTTTGAACTTTGCTACTACCCACGCGGATGTATTCGCCCGTTTCGAGTACCCGCAACAAACGGGCCTGGGTTCCTAAGGGCATTTCTCCAATTTCATCCAAAAAGATAGTGCCACCATTTACGGTTTCAAAATAACCCTTGCGGCTATCTACCGCGCCGGTAAAAGATCCCTTTTCATGTCCAAACAATTCTGAATCGATCGTGCCTTCTGGTATGGCACCGCAATTCACCGCAATAAATGGGTTGTGCTTTCTGGCACTGAGTGCATGAATGATTTGAGAGAAAACTTCTTTGCCCACGCCACTTTCTCCATTAATAAGCACGCTCAAATCGGTGTTGGCCACCTGAATAGCCACGTTCAATGCATGGTTGAGTGCTGGTGAATTACCAATGATGGCAAAACGATTTTTTATAGATTGTGTATCCATTTTTTTTGATAAAGTTTTACATGCTAATTTAAATCAGCTTGCATTCTATTGTAAGTACTTCATTGAACCCCATTTTTTTAGGGTAGAGTTCAATGGCCACCATTTAATTTATATCTAACATCAAAGCACCGTGCCCATCAAAGTACCAGCGGTGCAACTATTAATTATAACCTCCACGTATTCGCCTTTTTGATGTGCCCCCTTAGAGATGATCACCACTTTGTTATGTCCCGTTCTGCCAAACATTTCATTTTCATTTCTTTTCGATACGCCTTCAATCAGAACTTTAAATGTTTTGCTTACATCTCTTTGCATGCTTTGCAACGAATGAATTCTATGTAGATCTACCATTTCCTGCAACCTTCTTTTTTTAGCGTTCAGAGGTACATCGTCTTCAAACCTTCTGGCAGCCAGTGTTCCGGGCCTTTCAGAGTAAAAATACATGTATGCCAGGTCGTATTTACAATAATCCATCAAGCTCAAGGATTCCTGGTGATCTTCTTCTGTTTCGGTACAAAATCCGGTGATCATATCCGTCGACAATCCACAATCGGGAATTAATTCCCGGATGCGGTTCACTTTGGCGATGTACCATTCTCTGCTGTATGTGCGGTTCATCATTTGTAACACACGGCTGCTTCCGCTCTGCACCGGCAGGTGAATGTAATTGCAGATGTTGTCGTATTGCCTGATGGTAAACAATACCTCATCTGTAATATCTTTTGGGTGAGAGGTAGAAAAACGTACCCTTAGATCAGGAGAAACCAATGCCACTTTTTCAAGCAATTTTGCAAAAGTAATTTCTGGTTGATCCCCATTGGCGGCTTGGTAATAACTATCTACGTTTTGGCCTAATAATGTTACTTCGCGGTAACCTTCGTTGAACAGTGCCTCACATTCGTGTAAGATGCTTTGTGCATCTCTACTCCGTTCTCTTCCGCGGGTGAAGGGCACTACACAAAAGGAGCACATGTTGTTGCAACCCCTCATAATGCTCACGTAGGCATTTACGCCATTGCTGTTGAGTCGTATAGGAGCGATATCGGCATAGGTTTCATCTCTGCTAAGCTGAACATTTACGCCTTTTTGACCACCATAGGCTTCCTCTACTAATGAAGGAAGACTTCGGTAAGCATCTGGCCCTACTACAATATCGACCAATTTTTCTTCTTCCAAAAAACTCGCTTTTAATCTTTCTGCCATGCACCCCAATACCCCAATCACCAAACCTGGTTTATTTTTTTTGAGCGATCTAAAAACCGTGAGCCTTTGTCGAACCCTATCTTCCGCTTTTTCTCTGATCGAACAAGTATTTACCAATATCAGATCTGCGTTTTCTATGTTAGTGGTGGCACCAAAACCTTCTTCTTGTAAAATAGAAGCTACTACCTCACTATCGGCAAAATTCATGGCGCAGCCATAGCTCTCGATGTAAAAATGTTTTTTTACAGAACGATTAATGGGGGCAATACTGGCAAATGCCTCACCCTGTCTGCTTTCGTCGTGCGTTTTATTCGATAAAAGTTCCTGCATCAATCCTTGTAAGTTTAGGTTGCAAAGATAGAAGAAATTAGGTCAAAAGTGCCAGATTGTCAGCATTCATAACTTAAGCACACTTTTTTAACTAGTTATTAAATCGAGGGCAAACCGTACCGTTTATAGAAAATGGAGACACCGTTCCACTGATTTCTTACATTTGTCACGACTAATTTTAAAAATTACTGTTTGAAACCACTTCTGTTTCTATTTTTGCTGCTTTTAGCTGTTACCGCAAAGGCGCAGGAAAAAGTTTCAAAGGCAGTGATTTCCGGTGATGTGATGGATGCATCTAGTAGTAGAGCTCTCGCAGGAGCAACCGTTTCGGTTATGATGGCTGGAAAACAAACAGAACCCCTTCAAACCCTGATCACCGACGAAAATGGGTCGTTTTTAATCGAAAAAATTCCTTTTGGTTATTACACTGTTTCTATCAAGATGCTGGGCTACGCCAGTTTTCGGTTAGATAGTATCCATGTTCGATCTGAACGTTCAGATTTTAATTTGGGTGATATCCGTTTGTCAGTTTCGGTGGCTGATCTTGAAACAGTGACTATCTATGCCGAAAAACCTTTGGTAGAAAACAAAGACGGAAAAATCACTTTTAATGCTTCTGAATCCGCCCTTTCTGCTGGAGCCACCGCAATAGAATTGTTGAAACAAACGCCATTGATAACGGTAGATGACGATGGTAAACTTCAAATGAGGGGTAAAGATGTGAAGGTTTTGATTGATGACAAACCATTAGAAATGGATACCCGTCAACTGCAAGATTTGCTGGAGAGTATGCCGGGTAGCATGATTGAAAAAATTGAGGTACTCACCACACCGCCACCGCAATTTTCCAACGAACGGGGAGGCGTCATTAATATTGTTACCAAAAAAGGGAAGGTCGGCAAAAGTGGCCGAATCAATTTCAATACAGGATCGCGGGGAGAAGCGGGCTTGAATGGTAGTTACAGCTATCGAAAAAATAAATGGACTCTTAACATGAATGTAGGATTCATGTATAGTCAATTTTTAGGGAATAGTTACAGCGTTCGGAACAACGTGTATGCAGACAGCAGTAACTTTTTTAAAACGAATGGTAACAGTCAATCCAACAGCATCCGTCCAAACAGTAGGGTAACCGTCAATCATGATTTCAATAAAAAACAATCGATCAACGTAGCGGCCGTTTTTAATGCCAACAACAACGATGGGGTGAGCACCACTGAATATAATAACATCAATCGTTTTGATGAATTGTACAGGCTAAGCAACAGATCTGTGAACAGTGAAGTAATGAGTAAAAATTTTTCAGGAACCGTTGGCTATACCTTTAAAATAAATGCGGTGGGAGAAGTTCTTAGAATTACAGGCAATGCAGCTTCCAGCAAAACCGACAATGACCGCTACTTTTTTCAGCAGTTTTTAAGTGTAGATAGTGGTAAAGTGATAGCTGATTCTACGCAACAACAGCTTACAAAAATTAATAACCGCACTTTTGCGGTTCGGGTGAATTACGACAAACCACTAAGCGACAAAAAAACGCTTTTGAGTTTTACAGCCGCTGCACAAAAGTTACACACCGATAACCAACTTCAATCTGCCTATCGTAGAAAGTCAGACAGTTTACTGGTAACTAGCGATTTGCTTAGCAACGAGTTTGAATTTTTTCAGCACATATACAGTTTGAATAGTTCTGTGCGCTATCTTTTTCGACCCGATTTTTCTGTAACAGTTGGTTTACAACAGGAATGGGGAAGCACCGCTTTTGATATTGTAAACAATCCTACAGATTATAAAAATACCAATTATAGTTTGCTCCCCTTTTTGACTATTAACCACAAATGGGAGAATGGCTACTCCGTAACGGGAAGCTATAAACGAAGTATTCAACGCCCAGGGATTGGTCAGCTGAATCCATCAGTCGACTATTCAGATCCCTATAATATCCGTTTTGGCAATCCATTTTTACTACCTTATTTCTCTGATAATGTTGACTTGATTGGCGGCTACTGGAATAAAAGATTTAATTTTAATTTGTCTGTTGGATACAATGCCCTCCAACAAATTTATAGTTCTATCAGGGAATTGCAGCCGGATGGAAAAACACAAACCACGTGGTTTAACCTGAGTGGTAGAAAAGAATACGAAGCCAGTATTTGGGGCGGCGTGAACTTGAGTAAAAAATGGAAGTTGAATGCCAACAGCCGCTATGTTTACAACGTGTACAGTAATTATGATCAGGTTGTCAATGGTTTTAGAAACAACGGCGGTATCAATACCAGCGTAAATTTCAGCTTTGTACACACTCCGCTGTTTAGCATGAATGGCAATTTCAACTACAATCGTTTTGCCAATCCACAGGGTACGGTTAGAAACAATGTGAGAATGACACTCGGCGCTCAGCACAAATTTTTTAACAAGAACCTTACGGTAGGTTTTGCTATGGTGGATCCGTTTCGCCAACAACAATTCCGCAATTATATACAAGCGCCCAACTACAACCTGGAGAGCTACAGTGTGAGTAATACCCGTAATTTTAGGATCACCGCAGGATATACAATTAAAAAGACGCCTCAAAAAAAGGCACCATCCAAAAAGCCTGTCCCTCAGAAGATCGTTGAGAAAACAAAGGGATAACGATTACGGTGAAACGCTGATAACAAGTACTTGCTATCCATCATCAAATGGTTTAATAAGTACGATAAAGTTGTAGGAGCATCGCTCGTTGCCTAGATTTTAAGAAACAGTAGTTTTAAATTTTGTTGCCAGCCACGACGATCCGGCAGGCTTGATCCAGTTGTTGATCAATTCTTGTTTTGTAGCAACAGTATGGTCGAAGTACAATGTTTCCAAATCAATAAATCCATTGCTGACGGCATAAGAGAGCTGCGAAAGGGGCAATTGTTCTATTTTATCTTTCACAATAAATTGTACCAGTTGTCTGTTGAACATATCTACCTGGTATTTTTCTTCAATGGCTTTGATGAGTTTTACCGAGCTGTCTGTACTGCAACCGCTAACACCCGTGGCTGTTTCATCTGCCATGATCACGATGTATCTTCCAAAAAACAAATTTGCATAACCTTTTACCGGGGTGCCATGGCTTTTCCAATCGGACACAAAATTATTCAACAGCGGTTCCATTTCTAGGGCTTCGCTGATGGTAAATAAGCGATTGCTTTGGTAAATCCATACCCTTGAGTGGGGATGAAAATCTTCAGGTAAATGTTGTTGAATATCGAGATCCATCTGTTATAATTAACTTGATTAAATAGAAGCGGCTACTAATTCAGCGATGTCCAGCACCATCACTTCATCTTCTTTTTCTTTATTTTTTACCCCGTCTGTAAGCATGGTATTACAAAAAGGACATGCGGCGGCAATCACCGTAGCACCTGTATCCAATGCTTCATTGCTGCGTTCAATGTTGACTCTTACGTCACCATTTTCTTCTTCTTTAAACATTTGTGCGCCTCCTGCACCACAGCACAATCCGTTACTTTTGCAGCGCTTCATTTCTACCAATGCAACATCCATTGCTTCCAGCACTTTTCTGGGAGCCTCGTAAATATTATTGGCACGACCAAGGTAACAACTATCGTGGTAAGTGATTTTTTTGCCTTTGAAGGCGCCGTCTTCTTTCAGTACAATTTTACCTTCATCAATCAATCCTTGTAAAAAGGTAGCATGGTGTACCACATCATAAGTGCCGCCCAATTCCGGGTATTCATTTTTCAAAACATTGAAACAATGTGGGCAGGCCGTTACAATTTTTTTAATGCCATATCCATTCAGGATCTGGATATTTTGATAGGCCATCATTTGAAACATGAATTCGTTACCAGCTCTGCGTGCCGGATCGCCAGTACACATTTCTTCTTTACCAAGGATGGCGTATTTGATTCCAATTTTATCAAGAATTGTAACAAAGGCTTTGGTGATCTTTTGTGCCCGCTGGTCGAAACTACCCGCACAACCTACCCAAAACAACACTTCTGGCTGTTGGCCACTTGCCGCAAATTCTGCCATTGTAGGTACATGCATATTCAAAGGTTTTATACTAACAAAGTAAACAAGATTTTATGATGGATGTTTCCTAAGTTGCATTTATTTTGCAAATTAACGCTTAGAATTGAAGAATCTCAAAAACATTGCTCACTGGGAAAACTGGCCTTTCAAACTCATTTATGCTCCATTGGTACCATTCTGGGCCTGGAACATCTTGCGTTCGGGCTGGGTTTGGTATTTTACGCCCAGCAATCCTAAATTAACATTTGGCGGCATGGATGGCGAACCCAAAAAAGAGATGTATGATTTACTTCCCGTACATCTGATTCCTATCACACTGAATGTATTGCCTACTGTAGCTTTTGAATCTGTTATGGCATCTGTTCAACAAAAAGGCATTACTTTCCCCTTAGTCGTAAAACCAGAAGTAGGTTGTGCAGGCGTTTTGTTCCGCAAAATTGATCAGAAAGAAGAACTGAGGATATACCACCAGCAGGTACCTGTAGAATACATCATACAGGAACTGATAACCTATCCAATGGAAGTGAGTGTATTCTATGTGAGACACCCAACAGCGGACAAAGGAGTTGTTACAGGTTTTTTACATAAGATTCCGCTAAATGTTACTGGCGACGGCTTTCATACTTTAGAACAGTTGGTGCTATTGCATCAAAAGGCTTCCATAAGGGTAGGGGAATTGCACAGTAAGCACAAAGAAAATTGGCACAGGGTGTTGCAAAACGGTGAGAATTACATGTTGAGCCATGCAGCCAACCACAACAGAGGTGCGCATTTTTTCGACTTAAAAGAACATATTGATGAAAGACTGGTAGCTATTTTTGATGAGATCAGTTTAGGCATCAACGATTTTTTTTATGGGCGATACGATATACTTTGTTCTAGTATTGAAGACTTAAAAAATGGTAAAAATTTCTCTATTTTAGAATACAATGGCTGCGGCGCAGAGCCCAATCATATCTATGATACAGGATATTCGCTTTTTGAAGCATATAAAGAAATATTGAAACATTGGGAAGACTTGTATATCATTAGTCGTTACAACCGCAAGCAAGGCATTGCTCCATGGCCTTTGTGGAAAGGGTTTCGATTTAGAATGGCCTCCAAAGCGCATTTTAAGATGTTACAAAAGGTAGATGCCAGTATTCGCTAATCAAAAAATCAGAAAGGTTTTCCATGTGTTTTTTTGATGAGCCAACGGGTAAGCCCAGGTGCCATGCGCATGTTAGCTACGAAACGATTGGTAACAGCCGATTTACCGAAAAATCGTTGTATCATTCTTCCAAACCACAACCGGGTAGCAAAGTTTTTTTTCCATTGTCGGGCATACTTTTTTTCTAATTGCTGCCTGCTGATCTTTTCTTGTAAAAAATCATCGATACAGGCGGCCGCTATTTTAGCTGAGTGCAGCGCCATACTCATGCCATTACCGCAAAGGGGAGTGATGAGTCCGGCAGCATCTCCCAACAGCAACACGTGGTTTTCTATCTGGCTTTTTTTCATAAAACTGATCTGCGCAATGGAGACGGGATTTTTATAAAGAATCACCGAATTGTTCAATATTTTTTCTAAATGTGGATTGGCTTTTAACACCACCGCCTCCATTTGTTCAATGGAATGTTGGTTATTTTCGAGGTTGGACACGTGGGTGAGGTAACACAAGCAATAACGGTCGTCTTCAATTTTTGAGATGCCACAATAACCGTTTTCGAAATTGTGCAATGCAATGGTGTCTTCAGGAAAGTCAGTCTGGATATGGTATTTCACCCCCATGTATTTGTTGAGTTTTCTGGCTTCAATCCTGCTAAATGGACGGTTCCATTTGACGTCCAAATTTGCTTTTTTTCCAAAAGCACCACAACAGGTTTTGCTGTAAAATGTTTGTGTAGCAGTTGTGATTACAAATTGCTTTCCATCAAATTCAACATCGTTTACCTTAGTGCGTTGTAGAATAGTAACCGCTTTTTGTAGGGCGATGTCTTTCAGCATATCATCTAGTTTGTATCGACTGATACCAAAGCCGCCCAATGATAATGGTTGTTGTAGTAGGGAGCCATCAGGGGCCGAAACAATTAATTTGTTGATGAAAGGGAGTTGCAAACTTTCAAAAGGTATGCCCAACTCCTGCAGAAAAGGTTTGCTCTCCATGCTAATATATTCGCCGCAGACTTTGTGGTAAGGATATGCCTCTTTTTCGAACAACACCACTTTGTGGCCTTTATCGGCCAGTACAATTGCCGCACTCAGTCCCGCTAAGCCTCCTCCAATGATGGCAGTATCGTATGTGATGGGTTCGTTCATTTTGTATAAACGATGAGGTGACGAAATGCCCATTGCCATTGAATAAACACAGGTTTTATACCAGCTTCCGCACAGAGTGATTCCCATTCATTTTTGATAAAACCACGCTCAACAGAAACAGGTGCGTCATTTTTTACCAGATCAGATTTTGAAAAAAATCGAGTGAGCCATTTAATCGAATAGTATGCTAAAGGATGCCGATGCAAGTCGTTGATAAAAAAACCAATCCTGCTTTGATGTTGTAACCATGCCAGCATCTTTAACAGTTGTGCATTGGTAAAATGGTGACAAAACAAAGAAGAAAAAATAATATCGGGAGGCTGATCGCTAAAATCTATCAATGCATAATCGCTACAGATCCAGTTACATGGCATATCCGTATTTTTTTCAGCAGCATATTCCAGGCAAGATTTTTTGATATCGATCCCTGTAAGCGTTACTTGAATGTTATTTTGTAAACAGTAATCGTGAATCACTTTCAGATTATCACCTCCGCCACAACCTATTTCACAAACTGTTAGTTTTTTACAATTTTCAGGAATTAATTTGATGATACCCTTTACCGTTATTCGATGGCCACCCAGTAAATGATTGATTTTATCCAGTTCAATCATATTTAGCTTGATGTCATCGAAAGGGATATCATCTGCATCAAGCAGCTCGCTTTTAGATGATCTTTGTGAAAATTTACTCATATGTTGCCAAAAAGGTTTCCATGGTGAGTCCTGGCCCAAATGCCGCACCAAATACCTGGGCTTTTTCTTTTTTATTTATTTTAATGTGTTCCCAAATTTCTTTCAACACAAATACGATACTCGCAGAACTCATGTTGCCGTATTGTTTCAGCACGTCATAGGATGCTTGTAAAGAAGACATTTCTAAGCTTATGCTGTGAGAAATAGCTTGTAAAATTTTTTTACCTCCGGGGTGAATGCACCAGTAATCAATATTGTTGGTATTGAAGCCATAAGCCTTTAGCGCCTTTTGTACAAGAGTATTAAAATCTGCTTTCAATAATTCGGGAACATAGCCAGTGAGTGTCATTAAAAAGCCAGTGGCAGAGAGTTGCCACGACATGTCTTTTTTGCCTTTAAAAGCTACTTCCGAAAAAAAGTGATTCAAAGAAAAGCCTTTGTGTTGGTTATTTTGTATGAGCATGGCGCCTGTTCCATCTGCAAACAATAAGGACGACATCATATTGTCTGCCGAAATTTCTTTTTGAAAATGTAGCGTACAAAGTTCCGTACAAACCACCACCACATTGGCGGTAGGTTGTTGTGTGCAGATTGCGTCGGCCATTTTTAAACCATGAATGGCAGCATAGCAGCCCATGAAGTTTACGGAAGTACGATGTAGATTCGGAGATAGCTCCATGGCTTCCATGATTTCCAGATCCAATCCTGGTGCGCTCATCCCGGTGCAACTAACGGTGATCAGGTGCGTGATGTTAGGTGGTTCTATAACGTTGGCAATACAATCACGGATGGCCTTCACGGAAAGAACCACTGCCGATTGCTCAAAGATCCTCATCCTATGTTCCAATGTAGGAAAAGGTTCCAGGTCGTCTGTACGGGGAAACATTAATCTTTCCGAATCGACGTTACCAAAATCAGGCAGCACAGAATGTCGATATTGTATACCGCTTTGCCGGTATAGAAAACGTAATTTTCTACTGTCGGTTTCGTTATTGCAAAACACCTTGTCAGCAAATTCGAACAGGGTTTCCTGCGAATGTTTGTGTTCTGGTGTAGCAGTTGCTATAGAAGTAATTTTACTCAAAGTGATTAATCATTAAAATGCTGATAAATGCTGCGTTGGAACAAAGAGAACCGACGATGCTCATCTTCATGGTATTTTTAAAATTAGCGGCTGATTCGTTTTTAAATACCTGCCGCATCCACCACAAAAAATATGCGAGGGTAGGGAGCATACAGATCTGAACAATCAAAAAATGGTCCAACTCCAGGTTGTTGGCAAAATACCATCCCAAACAGCCCATCGCAAGCGAAAATACGATGATGGTAAATATAAAAGTGCCCCTGTAGCCCAATGCAGCGCTGATACTGGTAACGCCATCTTCTTTGTCTTGCTGGTGCTGATACACCTGTGTTAGTGGATAAAATGCCCCAATTAGAAAAGAAGAGCCCAGGATCGCACTCCATGATTCCGTAAATTCCTGCGCTTCACTACAGGCATGTTTCACCAGGAAGTAAATAAGGCCACCCTGAAAAATGATGACCGTAAGGTATCCAATCACTGGATATTTTTTTAAACGAATGCCTCTGTAACTGTAGGCCCTGGAGGCAATAATGAATGCCAAAATACCCACAAAAAACCAAGTACTGATCCACAAGCTTAGTGCCAATGCCGCCATGTCTAAAATGATGGTGCTGTACAACAACTGTTTCGTGGGTGCTTTTGGATGTTCAATGCCCCCAATACTGCCAGTATCCCGGTCCATGTAACTATTGTAACCATTACTGGCTGGATAAACCAAACCATGAAGAATGATAAAAACCAGGATAGCCCTTCCTGTGTGAACTGCCGTTACCTGACTCAGCGCAAACCAATAAACGGGCATGAGAAAAATCGAAAATGGAAAACGCAGTAACTGCAATGTGGAAGATTGTAACATATTTTGATAGGCGTAATTTACCTATTCTTTGTTAATTGTTCCTACTATTGTTGAACTATCTGTGCAGGCTGTCGTTTTACAAACTAAATTGGACTATGAAACATTGTACGATCATTTGTTTATTCCTGTTGAATGTTGCTTTGCTACATGCACAACAAACAGTGCAGCCAGTGGATGCGGCCAGCAAGATAAGTTTTAAGATTAAAAATTTTGGAATGAATACAGACGGCCGATTGGCCGGACTGAAAGGAAAAATTGTCTTCGATCAACAACAGCTAGCATCATCCTATTTTGATGTTACGGTGAATGCGGCTTCAATTGATACAGATAACGACCGGCGCGACAAACACCTGAAAGGAGCTGATTATTTTGATGTGGCGCAATTTCCTTTGATCAAAATTACGGGTAAACCCTCCCTCAGCCAATCGGGTGCTTATGTATTAGCGGCCAGTTTAACTATTCGGGGGGTAACCAAACAAATACCCATCCCATTCAAAGCGGTTTTTCAAAATGGTGGCTGGTTGTTTACTGCAACGTTTGAGATTAACCGACTCGATTTCAAAGTAGGAGAAGAGAGTATGGTACTTTCAGACAAAGTGAAAGTGTCGATGAGCATCGTTGCCAAATGATGAATTGGTTGATAATCATTCTACGCATTATCTTTGGCGCATGTCGCCGTTGTTAAGGGTTTTTTTATGGGGATTGTTGATAAGTTTTTTGGGCACGCTGCCTATGGGCACGCTTAATATAACTGCCATGCAAATTGGTATCCAGGAAAGTATTAAAAATGCGTTGTTGTTTGTAGCGGGATCATTGGCGGTAGAGATGATTTACGTACGAATATCATTGGTAGGTATCAATTGGGTGAGTAAGCAAGATAAACTGATGCGGGCCATGCAGTGGATCACGCTGGGCATCATCATTGCCCTGGCTGCTGGTAGCATTATCGCAGCATTACATCCCAGCAATGAAGCCAAAAACGTAGTGTTGCAAAATAAACTTCACCGCACTTTACTGGGTATGTTCATGTGTGCTATCAATCCGGTACAAATTCCGTTTTGGTTTGGATGGAGCACGGTGTTGTTTTCTAAAAAAATATTGCAGCCAGTTCCGGCACAGTACAACACCTACATCGTGGGTATTGGCATTGGAACTTTAATGGGCAATTGCGTTTTTATTTTTGGCGGGCGGTTTTTGGTAAAACACATTCAAAATAGTGAAGCCTATATTAATTGGGTCATCGGAGCTATTTTTACCCTCACCGCTTTTATTCAGTTGTACAAAATTGTAAAGGGGAAGGGAATGGCGGAGCGATTGAGTGATGCGGAGGAAAGACGGTAGGAGTTTACCGGAAAACGCCTAAGGCCTGATGACCAAGCTACTCCAAAGGGAGATGTAAAGAAAAATGCTTTTGCCTTTGGTAAAAAAATTATTGGCCACGAGACTCGAAGGCTCGAATTTTTTTATGCCTTCGGAATATTAGAGATCCTCGAATTTAATCATAATAACTCGAGACAAACCCGCTACGAAGCCGTTAGCCGGGCCTCCCAAAAAATTGCGTTAAGAAAATTAGGAAGAGGGATGTAAAAATGAAATTAATGTAACCAAAGCTTGGAATGATTATTAGCTGGTAAGTCGCACGAAGTTTAGATAAGTACAAATGTTTGAACTTATTTCATTTTACGTCCGACGAATATTTTTTAGGTTTTTTTTCTGCAGCCCTTGACTTTTGTTTCTTCTTGTTAAGAAAAAGAAGAAGAGCCCGCGGCAGGCGATAGAAAAATATAAAGTAAAAATCTTTTTGTAAAAAATTTTCGTCTTGTTATTCCAACCAAAGCCGCTGGCTGAAAGCCAGGCCACCATTTTTACTTGTGGTAGAGAAACTAATTGGGCACAGATACCCTTCGGTGCTTAGCTGTGCGGCATATCTGCGCTAGAAAGAGAGCCATAAAAAGACCTCTTTTTACTTTGACAAGAACTTCAACGAAAAAAATCATGCCGCATTTTTAAAATGAGCATACAGAGGGTTGCTTTTATTTGCCGACAAAAATGTTTTTTTCTAATTACACATTGAATCTGAAATGCATAATATCCCCATCTTTCACCAGGTACTCTTTTCCTTCAATTCGCAAACGACCATTGTCGCGGCAGACTGCTTCTGAGCCATAGGCAACAAAATCTTCATAAGCAATCACTTCTGCTTTGATAAATCCTTTTTCAAAATCGGTGTGAATGACACTGGCTGCTTGTGGTGCTTTCCATCCATGCTGAATCGTCCAGGCACGAACTTCCTGCACACCTGCGGTAAAGTAAGTAGATAAATTAAGTAGTTTGTAAGTGGAATGAATCAAACGATCCAATGCCGGCTCTTTCATTTTATATTCATCCATAAACATGGCTTTGTCATCCGCATTGTCAAACTCTGCAATTTGCGCTTCTATGGCATTGGTCATGATGATCACTTCGTTGCCTTCGTCTTTCACGGCTTCTATTAATGCGCTAGAATATTTATTACCGGTGTGCATACTGGCTTCGTCAACATTGGCTACATACAATACAGGCTTGTCTGTTAATAAAAACAAATCGGCGATGGCTGGCTTTTCATCTTTGGTTAATCCGAGCGAAATGATGTTTTTGCCTTTTTCTAAATGTTCTTTGCAACGAACGAGCACATCATATTCTGCTTTTAATTTGGCGTCGCCTATTTTGGCCATCTTTTCGCCACGTTGCATTTTTTTATCTACACTTTCCAGGTCTTTTAGTTGAAGTTCTGTTTCAATGATTTCTTTATCTGCCAATGGATTGATAGGACCTTCGTCTCTTAAAATATTTTCATCTTCAAAACATCGTATCACCTGAATGATGGCATCTACTTCTCTGATATTGGCCAAAAATTTATTGCCCAAACCTTCGCCTTTACTGGCTCCCCGAACTAAGCCTGCAATATCTACAATCTCAATTTGGGTAGGCACTACTCTGTTAGGCTTCACTAATTCTTCCAGTTTGTTGAGCCGGGTATCCGGAACATTCACCAAACCGGTGTTGGGCTCGATGGTACAGAAGCGATAGTTGCTGGCCTGGGCCTTGGCACTATTGCTCACTGCGTTGAATAAGGTTGATTTTCCTACATTGGGTAATCCCACAATACCTGCTTGAAGCGCCATACTGATTTATTTTTATGCGATATTTTAAAATTTGAGAAAAGGATTCATTTTGATAAAAGACAGCTTTCTTAAAAGTACTTCCCCTTAAAAAAAAGATCGTCCTCTTTTTTCGGCTGCAAAGGTAAGGATTGAGGGCTTATGATGATGCTGAACAAAGAAAGGAGTCCAATTTGCTCAATTACAACAATTTCAGGGCAATAAGTAGGTAATGATTTAACGCAAAGTAAAATGGAGAGTTTTTGAACAACCTGCTATTGTCAGTTTTTTCTAAAACAGTTTCACAAAAAAAATCGATATTCGGCACTCAAACCTTTCACAATTATATGGCATTAAGTAAAATATGGAGTGCTTTTATTATCATCGCAATTGCAGTGGCTGGCTTTAGAGCGGCTTTTTTTACGGATAGTAAAACCATCTTTAGTACCATGGTAACCGGTAAATCTGGTGATACCATTAAAATCAATTCTATTCAACCAGCTACTGCTGTGGCTTCTCAAATACTTGTGCTGGATAGCAATGGAAAGGGTAGTGCAGGTAATGCTTTTGCTCAACAATATAAAGATGGAAGCATTCTCGTTTATAAAAAGCAGGAAGCGGATGGGTTGATTCAAACTTGTATCAATGCTGTGAATTTGTGTTTAGGGCTGATTGGTTTTATGGCATTTTTTATGGGTTTGATGAAGATCGCAGAAAATGCAGGTGGGGTACGTTTTTTATCCAGGATCATAGGTCCTTTTTTCTCCCGTATATTTCCTGAAATACCCAAGGGGCATCCTTCGATGGGGCATATGACATTGAATTTTAGTGCTAATTTATTAGGCCTCGACAATGCCGCAACACCATTTGGTATCAAAGCGATGGAAAGTTTACAGGAGCTCAATCCCAATAAGGCCGTGGCTTCCAACCCACAGATCATGTTTTTGTGTTTACACGCATCTGGACTCACACTCATTCCGGTGAGCATCATTGCCCTTCGTTCTGCAGCCAAGGCGGCTAACCCTATGGATATTTTTATTCCTTGTATGATCGCCACTTTTGTGGCTACTATTGCGGCTTTGTTTATTGTAAGTTTCAAACAAAAAATAAATTTATTGCAGCCGGTTATTTTTGGTTGGATTGCTGGTATTTCTGCCATCATCGCTTCATTGGTGGTGTACATCAAAACACTGGATTCGGAAGGGGTAAAATTATTTTCTGGTAATCTGAGTGGCGGTTTGATCTTGCTGATTATTGTAGCCATTGTGTTGGGTGGGGTGTATAAGAAGATCGATATTTTTGATGCATTTGTAGAAGGGGCAAAAGGTGGATTTGAAACAGCCGTTAAAATTATCCCTTACCTCGTGGGTATGTTGGTGGCCATTAGTTTGCTGCGCACCAGTGGTAGTTTCGATATATTGATCAACGGTATGAAATCATTTTTTGCCATGATGGGTGCTGATACACGATTTGTGGATGGATTACCCACTGCGCTGATCAAACCCTTTAGCGGCGGCGGCGCCCGGGGTATGATGGTAGATACGATGGAAGTGTATGGTCCAGACTCTTTTGCAGGAAGATTATCCTGTATTTTGCAAGGAAGTAGCGATACTACTTTTTATGTGATAGCCGTTTATTTTGGCGCCGTTTCGGTTAAAAACACCCGCTATGCTGTAGGTGCCATGTTATTGGCAGATGCGGTGGGCATCATTACTTCGGTATTGTTGTGTTATTTGTTTTTTGGGTAAGGAAAAATTAGGTTTTACACATAAAAAAAACTTCACGTCAGAAACGTGAAGTTTTTTTATACGTTGTAAAAGTTTACAAATTAATTGTAAAAGAAATGTAAGGTCTGGTGGTGGTAGGTGTTGCACCCTTATACCCCATCGCAAAAGCTGTAAACATTCGCTGGTTGGCAACAGTGCCGGCACTTGAAAGAAATGCCAAGGCAGTGCTTGTGGGCAATGTACCTGTTTCTCTGATAAACCATGAAACGTTAACCGCTGGTACATCCATCGTAAATGTAATCCCTGGCGTGTTGTATGCTATATTCGTTGCCATCAAAGTAGTACCATAATACAAATCTATTCTGGGAACATTAGGCATTAGGTTTACAAAACGATATTTCACAGTACCAAGCGCTGGTTGTCGAATGGTATCAGAAACGAGCGTGGAGGTTGTTCGTGTAAACGTATCCATTACATTCAAGGTGTAATTTCTGTTGGCCTCTACTGTTATTTGCGTACTGTACAACACAATCGAATCAATATTGGTAAGCCTTTTTGGGATAGAAATTTTGATATTTCTGGCACCTGCCGGCACTCGAAGGTAATCTGGAAAACTAGAGCCCGGTGTGTTGAAACCTCCTCCAGGGAATGGTGTTCTTCCCGTTATGAGATTGCTCACCCGAATATCATCGATCGATATTTGCACACCAGGATTGGCAGGGTACGCACTGGCATATATGAATTTTAGTTTGCTTTGGCTGGCATCTGTGATTTCAAAAGGAGCCTTGTATTCATTGCTCTTTTCACAACTGGCCATTAACAACACCGTTGCCGCTATTAAACTGTGGATGAATATTTTTTTCATTATTTGATTTTTTACTGAAGTAATAAATTATGGTTTTGTGATCCACATTTCTCTTACATGATAGTCAAGGTCGGTGGCCCCAATTCTTTGAAGTTCCAACAAATTCCAAACGAATTCAGAGTTGAATCTTGGTCTGACTCTTTGAACAGTTAATCCTGCATTGTCTGGGAATAGAGTTATTGGAAGTCTAAAGTCTCTGTAAACCTGGTTACTGGTGGCGGGATCTGCATC
This sequence comes from Chitinophagales bacterium, assembly GCA_038249665.1. GTDB lineage: Bacteria > Bacteroidota > Bacteroidia > Chitinophagales > Chitinophagaceae > Ferruginibacter. The sequence continues at coordinate 114,287 of JBBSDF010000003.1, read as the reverse complement.
TGTGTAATGATATCGACGCATATCCATCCAGGTCTCAATGGCTCCATGCACAAACATTGATATGTATTTCTGCAACATGATTTTTGATAAATTCAGGCCGTTGGCAGTGGCAGGAACAACCAACGGGTCGGTCATATAAACCAATTTATTGGCTGCCGTAATTTCTCTGCCTGCAGGGATATTAACGTTGTAGGTACCACTTAGCAGGTCAAAAGATTTACTAATGCCTTCTTTGTACGCTTCGTAAGCGGTGGTTTTATCCCCTTTTCTCCAGGCAGCTTCTGCCTTAATGAAAAACATTTCACTGGCAGTCATGAGCGGAATCGGTGCTGAATTCCGGAACAAATACCTGCCACTCTCTATAACTGGTGCTGCGTTGGTAGCAGGCCCTGCCTGGCTAGATCCCCAGAAGTTTTCTGGCCTTAACAAGTTTGAAATAGAGGCTTGCCCAATTGTAGGTTCCACCCCAACGATGGTTCCGGTAGAGTTGCCTCTTAACAGGTACCATGCCCTGGGATCCTGAGCACCCAAAAATTCGGTATTGGTACCATTCAACAAGTTGGCGATAAACGCGCTCTGCCTTACGGCAGTTGGGTTGGTAACACCGGTTCCAATTAAATTATTTCTGAGTGGCCCCCAATAATTATTGTTGGCAGTGAGCACCGTTGCTGCAAATTTTACCATTGCATTGTCTGCGTTGTCGGTCATAGCCAAATTGCTATAGAAAATAGCAGAATCAGCCTTGTAGGTAGATTTATTGCTGAAATGGTTGTAGTACCGGGCCAATACGCCGTACACAAACTTTTTCCATTTGTTGACGTCGCCATTGTACATAAATGCATCGCCCAATGCTAAGTTGGCCTGACTAACCCCATCGCCCGTTTTGTTGAGGTTGTTCAATGCTCTAAAGCAGTAGTCACGTGCCAAATTGTAAGCATCTTCTTGAGTGTCATATTTGAAAGTAATCTGGCTGGTGTTAAATGCTTCCTTCACAATTACTTCAGCATTTACATCTGCAATGGTAAGCCAGCTCCATCCAAAGATCGCTTGTCCAACACCCGCATAATCCCATTTTTTTTCTTCTTCGGCCCATTCAATCATTCTCATGTTATTCTGACCGATGTCAAAATAATGCATTCTGAAAATGCTTTGCCCGATATCCGCGGGGTTGTAAAAATGACCCATTTGATCAAAATTGCTGTTGGGCAGGGAAAAGGAAAAATTTTGAACGTAAGCACCAATATACCTTACATCGTGCATGGTTCCATGGGCTGCATAGTTGCCTACTGTTGCAGAGATAATTTGTGGCAATATTTTTTCTACTTCAACCCTTGAAGCCGCATTAGGATTCAGGTATGCTTCGTCTATTTTTTCTGAACAAGCAAATTGGCTGCCCAATATTGCCAGAAAAAGGAAGTATTTAATGAATGTCTTTTTCATAATTTAAATTTTGTGTAATTAAAAGTTAGCCCTTAACCCTAGATTGAAGCTCACCGGCGCACCGATGTTTCCATAATCAAATCCAAAAGCACCAACACCTCTGGCGCCCGCACTTACCCCGTTTGATTGCGGATCAGCACCCCGGTAATTAGTGATCAGAATTGGGTCGTTTACTGTTACAAAAACACTTAGTGACTTTACAAATTTAATTTTGTCCATCACTGGTTTTCCGAATTTGTAAAACAAAGAAACGTCTCTCAATCTTAACCAGTTCACGTCTTTTTCTATAAACTCTTCCTCAGGCATGGTGGTGTAGTAAGCCTGGTTATAAGCAGGTGTAATGAGTATGTCGTTTTTAGTAGGATTTGCTGTTTCTTCTAACCCATCCTGCAACACCCCATTAATTACACGTGGCACATTACGATCGTAAGTGCGCCAGCTTCTACCAATACCCGTCAGGTAATCATCAGTACCATTAAATATATCTCCACCTACTTTTAAATCCCATAAAAAGCTCAGCCTGAAATTGCCCATGGTTATGTTATTTACCCAGCCCAAACTAAAGTCTGGATTTCGATCGCCTCTGTTTTTAAAGGTTGCATCTATCACCGGCAGGCCAGTGAGCGGATTGATGAGGATGTCTCCCTTTAAATTTCTTCTATACCCAAATGAAGTAATACTAGTGGTAGAACCACCCAATACCAAACCGCCTCTGGCATTGCCATAGAGCCAGGTATCAGATAAATAAAATTCGGGCACACTTCCGGGAAGCTCGGTTACTTCGTTCCACATTTTGTTGAAATTGAAGCGGGTGTTCCAACTAAATTTTTTAGATTTTACTACATCGAAGTTGATGGCGATCTCAACCCCTTGGTTTTGGTTGGCCCCAACATTTAAGGTGTTCAACACATATCCAGTTCCGTAACTGGCTCTGAAATTTTCAACAATCAAGTTGGTATTTTCAGTGTTGTAATACGTGGCATCTACCGATAAACGGTTGTTCATCAATCTGAATTCCGTTCCCAATTCAAAAGTTTTTTGCTCTTCTGGACCTAGTTCAGGATTATTATTGAGGAATCCATACACAAATCCTCCACCACTTCCATTGTTGATATTAAAGACCGGCTGGTTGGCATAAGGAGAACTAGACCTGGCAGTGCTTGCCAAGGAGCCCCTCAATTTTAGAAAGTTGAGCGTATTTGATTTTATGCCGGGTATCAGGTCTGATAGAACAACGCTGATACTTGCAGCAGGATAATCGTAGTTTCTATTTTTCTTGGGGAATATAGACGATTCTTCAAATCGGTGAGAATAGGTTAAGAATATTGCTTTGTTGAAGCCAACAGAAACTTCTCCAAAATAAGCATTTGATCTTCTAATACTATAGTTGGGTAAATTTTTCAACTGGTTGTTGTTCAAACGAATCCTTGAAGCTGGATCAGTAACACTGCTGTCCTTGCTACTTTGATTGCTTAGGTTGGTACCTGTTACCGACCACTGCTGGGTTTCATAATCTTGCCACATATTTCCTAGCATGATACGCGTAGAAAATTTGCCGAAGTCTTTTTTAGCGGTTACGTTGATGGTATGGTTGTAACCATAGTAATCGCGGTAGTAATTGGTTAATTGCCCTCTTTGCGATCTTACTAAAGCAAACGACATAGAATCATACCTGGTAAATCCATCTTGTGCATAGGTATCATATCCAAACCTACCAGAAATACTTAGCCAATCAAACGGATTGATGTTAACCCCTATGTTTGCAATGACCCTGTCTGTAACATCCTGACTTCTGTTTTTGAAAACACTGTAAAAAGGATTATCAAAATCTGAGTTAGGGTTGGCAGCAAACAACGGTAGTTTTAATCCGTTGTCGTCCTCGTATTCTCTGATGTCATTGTCTGCAGGCCATGCTAATAAAGAAATCATGTACCCTGAGGCTCCTCTAATGGGTTTATCATTGGTTGATTTAATGTACTGAATCGCAGGATCGATACTGATGTATTTACCAATTTTGGTACTGTTAGATAAGCGTAAATTAACCCTATTAAAAGTGTTGGCGGGTATGCCTCCGTCTTGGTCGAACACTGAGCCAGATAAACGCCAGCTAGAGTTCTTTTTGCCATATTCTACTGAAATATTGTGTGTTTGGCTAAAACCGGTTTTGAAAAATGCGTCTACATTATCGTACAATTTGGTACCGTAATCATACCTTGGACCAAATGAAGAAAAGATATCTATTGGAACACCGTTGGTACCACCTTGATAGGCATCCATTGTTTCTGGAATCCTGTTAAATGTTTGTGTTCTGAAACTATTGTCATACGACACCACCAACTTTCCGTTTGGTTTTGCTTTTTTGGTGGTGATGATGATGGCACCACTGCTGGCCTGGCTACCATATAAGGCAGTAGCTTCCGGGCCTTTTAAAACGGTAATGCTTTCGATATCGTTTGGATTGATGTCTGAGATCCTATTGCTATAATCGTTGGCTCTGTTGGCATTGCCCGGATCTCCGGCCAAACCAAGTGTTGCGCCACCACCACCTTCACCTACGGTGGAATTGTCTGCAATCACCCCATCTATTACAAAAAGGGGCGTGTTGTCTAAGGAAAGGGAGTTAAAGCCCCTCAATACAATTTGAGAACTGGCGCCCGCAACCCCCGAGGTTTGGTTCACTGTTAAACCCGCCACTCTTCCTTGTAAGGCGTTTACGAAATTTTCTCTTTGTGATTCTTGGATATCTTGCCCGTCCACTTTTTGAACTGAGTAACCCAGTTCTTTGGAATTTCTTTTCATGTCCATCGCTACCACTACTACTTCATCGAGCGAAGAATTAGACGGCACCATTTTTACACTCACGGAATTGGATGCGCCTACGGTAACATCATTTCTGTTGTAATCTACAAAAGAGAATACGAGTACCTGACCCGGACTTACCCGAATACTGTAGTTACCCGCATCATTGGTTTTGGTGGCAATTTTGGTGCCTTTCACCGTTACCGTTACGTCTTTTAAAGGCGCACCGTCAGCTCCCGTTATAATTCCGGAAACTACTTTTTCCTGTGCCAATGCCGGGAGTGCATACATCAATGTAAAGCCCCACAACAGCATCAATAGCAGATTTTTTCTCATAGCAATCTGTTTTAATTGTTTTGTATAAATAAAAGTAGGGTTTCTCTTTATTAGGTTGTATTGGATATATTGTATTATAAAACCGTGATCCCTGCTTCCATATATGGTTGCAGTAATGGATCATGGTGATCTAATTCTGTAATCAGGATATCTATTTTATTGGCCGCACACACATGAATGGGTTGCAACGTATTTATTTTCTCAGAAATGGTTAAACAAACCACTTTCTGAGAAGACATGATCATCTGCTGTTTTAGCTGCACCACATCCCAATCATTATCTGTTATTCCATGCTCCATGTCGAGCGCATTAATTCCTAGAAAACAAATATCTGCTTTAAAGTTTTTTATTTTGCTCAACGCATCCGCTCCAATCGTCATTTTGGATAACTTAGAAACTTTATCTCCTAATACAATCACATCAATCGTTGGATGATTCATGTATTCTACCACAGCCGGTATGCTTCCACTAACAAACGTGGCGTGCAATACCGGAGGCAAAGCACGCGCCATTTCAATGATAGTGGTGCCACCGCCCGTTAACACAAACATACCATCTTTGATTAAAGTCACTGCTTTGTTGGCAATGATTTTTTTATCAGACTGCGCATAAATATCATTGATGGGATACGAAATTTTATTGAAAGAGTGAGACAAGGCTCCTCCATGTACTTTGATCAGTTTACCTGTAACTGATAGCTCTTGTAAATCTCGTCTGATGGTGTCTTCTGATACTTCCATTTCGGAGCTTAAACTATTCGACAGCACTTTATTGTGCAGATTAACCTGGTGCAATATATACGCCTGTCTTTCTTTTTTAAGCATTCGAATTGTTTTGTGCAACTAAAGTAAACTAAAATATTGCAAAAAACCGCATTTATTTCGTAAGAGTTGTCGGAATATTTGTGGAAAACCTGCAAAACCAGCAAAAACATTGAAGAAATTGAGATATTTTTGTTAAGAAATTGTGAAGGGTTTTTTATTCAATTTCTTCCGAAACGGTAAAATATTGGCCAAAGATGTTGATCAATTGATAAGCTTTGTACACTTTGGTGCTGTGCCGGTTGCCCAATACAATGATGGTAGCATCCTCTTCGGGTAACCGAATAAAAGCAGCATTATTGCCATGCCACCAACCGTTGTGAAAAATTACTTTTTTACCATTAGGGTAATTATTCATCCGCCAACCCAATCCATAATTTTTGATGCCGGGTTTTTCGTTGCTGTAACCAGTAAACGCCGCTTGCAGGGTGCTGTCCTTAAATAATAATCTACTGCTTAAAGCCCTGTCCCAGATCAGTAAATCGCGGGGAGTGCTGTAAATATTTTTATCGCCGTATACTTCATCGAGGTAATTGTTTTGTATCCGATTTCCGCGCCCATCGTAATTAAAACTGGCTCTCGCACTGTCGGCGCGGGTGTACGCAAAACTGTGTTGCATCTGCAAAGGATCAAAAAAGGTTTGTTGTAAATAAGCAGGGTAAGGGGTGCCAGTAATTTTTTCTATCAAGAGCGCCAGCAAAACATAGTTGGTATTTGAATAACTAAAATGTCGATCAGCGACGCCCATATCTTCTATGCTTGCTTTGTGTAAAATCAAGTAATCCAGTACGTCTTGATTGCGCATCATAATTGTAACTGGCCATTTCAGTTTTTCCATAAAATATTGGTAGTTGGGAATACCAGTTCGATGGTTCAGCAAGGTTTGTATAGTTACACCCGGGTAATCAAAAGAGGGGAAATATTTACTAAGCAAATCGCTGAGTTGAAGTTTACCTTCTTCCTTTAATTTGAGGACGGCCATTGCGGTAAAAGTTTTACTCACCGAGGCTATGTGGAAGCTGGTGTTTTCATTCACTGTATCTTTTTTGCTTTTTGGTTCATAACCGCGGTAGCGTTCAAATACGATACGGCCGTTTTTGGCCACCAAAATGCCACCATTAAAAACACTCTTGCTCAACACTGAATCATACCAAACGGTACACGCAGCCGCCAATCGTTGTTTTTCTATGATAGATATAGGAGGGGATACGGGCAGTTCAATGATGCTGTGGAGGGAAGCTTGCTTATTAACGCCCCCTTTTTTTTCAGCTTGCTGGCAGCCGGTAGTCAACAAGGCTGCTAGCGCCAAGCACCCGGAGGAGAGTAGAAAAAATGACTTTGAGCGTATTTTGTGAATAGCTGGAATGGCTGAAAATGTTTTCAATAAAATAAGAATGCTTTAATAAGAATATATTTGCGCAATAATACACCGTTAATACCATGCCAGAGAAAAAAAATACGAGTTATCCCAAAGAAAAAATAAACATTCTTTTTCTAGAGAATATTAGTGAGGTTGCCGTTAAACAGTTCAAAGATGCCGGTTACCCCAATGTGAAAAAACTCAATGGCGCAATCAGTGAAGCAGATCTCATCAAAGAAATTAAGAACACCCATATCCTTGGCATCAGGAGTAAAACGCAAATAACCCCGGCTGTATTGTCGGCTGCCAGTAAATTACAGGCCATCGGTTGTTTTTGTATTGGTGTAAATCAGGTAAATCTTCAAACTGCCACCAGCCAAGGGGTGGCTGTGTTTAACGCCCCATACAGCAATACTCGCAGCGTGGCCGAATTGGTGGTGGGCGCATCGATAATGTTAGTAAGAAAAATTCTTGATAAAAATAAAGCCGCCCATGAAGGAGCATGGATGAAAGATGCCACGGGCGCTCATGAACTCCGTGGCAAAATTATGGGCATCATCGGCTATGGTAATATAGGCAGCCAGGTAAGTGTATTGGCAGAAGCACTGGGCATGAAAGTGATGTTTTACGACGCCGAAACCAAACTACCCCTGGGCAATGCCAATGACAGCAAAAATTTAAAAGAATTACTGAAACATGCAGATGTGGTCACCATTCATGTACCCGAATTAGCAAGTACCAAAAACCTCATCAATAAAATCAACTTGGCGTGGTTTAAAAAAGGTGCCGTTCTCATCAATTATGCGAGGGGAGAAGTGGTTGATTTGCCTGCATTGCGCAAAGCAATTTTAGGCGGACAAATAGGAGGTGCGGCCATTGATGTTTTTCCGGTTGAGCCAGAAAAAAATGGGGATGTATTTAAAAGCGAGTTACAAGGATTGCCCAATGTTTTGCTCACCCCTCACATTGGCGGCAGCACACAGGAAGCGCAAAGCAATATCGGTGAAGATGTGAGCAACAAATTATTTAACTACCTCGAAAAAGGCGTGAGTACTGGTTCGCATACGATTCCTGCATTGGCCATGCCAGCGCAGGAAGGGGCACACCGCATTTTACACATCCACAACAACGTGCCCGGCGTGTTGAGCCAGATCAATACATTGCTCAGCAAAAACAACATTAATATTTTGGCACAATACCTCAAAACCAATGAGCACATCGGTTACGTGGTGTTAGATGTAGACAGGGGCCTCAGTAAAAATGCCATCGAACTTTTGAGAAGTGTAAAAGAAACCATCAAAGTAAGAATGCTTTATTAATGATATAGGAGCAGGGGCGGTTGTTCTCTGCTCCCCATTTGTTTCCCGCCATTCGCTGCTACTCCGCCACAAGCCCTTGCACCGGGCTACAGCGGGGTATTCGCTGCTGTCGGGGCCAGACTGATCATGTTTTATCTATCAGCTTTTTACACTACCAGCCAATTGCCCAACTGCTTAAACATTCGTCATTTAATACATTTAAAGAAATCATACATTTTTTTTGCAGCGTATTTTCAAAAGCAAGAAAATTCCTCCATCGAATATGAATAAATACATTTCCTAAGGTTTCAAAAAATACTGAAAATATAATATCTTTACCATATTAATACATACAACATGAAACTAGTTATTATAGGCGGCGGATTCGGTGGACTCCGATTAGCCCGAAAACTCAGCAATCAAACAGGTTTCGAGATCACCCTGATCGATCGGTACAATTATCACCAGTTTCAACCCTTATTTTATCAAGTAGCCACAGCCGGGCTCGATGCCAGCAATATTTCTTTCCCGCTGCGCAAAGTTTTTCACCATAGTAAAAATGTAAATATTCGGATGGCAGAAGTAAATGCTGTTGATACCACACATAACATCGTTCATACCAGTACCGGAGACGTTTCCTACGATTACTTAGTCATTGCCACTGGGGCAGATACCAACTTCTTCGGTAATACCAACATGGAAACGTATGCATTTCCCATGAAAAGTACTACCGAAGCGCTTCAGCTTCGTCACCGCATCTTACACAATTTTGAAGATGCGCTTACCATCAAAGACCCTCTTACGTTGCAACGCATCTTGAATATCGTGATAGTAGGAGCAGGGCCAACCGGCGTAGAACTCAGTGGCGCCATTGCCGATATGAAAAGATTTGTATTGCCCAAAGATTACCCTGAGCTAGACTTTTCTATGATGAATATTTACCTTTTAGAAGGTGGCCCTAAAACCCTTGGCACGATGAGCGAAAAGAGTAGCGCTCAATCACAACAATACCTGGAGCGTTTAGGCGTAACCGTTAAAACAAATACCCTTATCAAAGATTATGATGGCAAAACGGCTACCATGCAAGATGGTAGTACTATTGAAACCTCCATGCTCATTTGGGCAGCGGGCGTAAAAGGAAATGTTCCCAGTGGTATTTCAAAAGATTTAATAGTCCGAGGCAATCGCATCAAAACAGACAGATATTGTAAAGTAGAAGGCAGCAGTAATGTTTTCGCCATTGGCGATGTTGGGTATATGGAAGAACCCGCCTATCCCTATGGTCACCCGCAAGTGGCCCCGGTAGCCATTCAACAGGCAGATATGCTGGTAAATAACCTCAAACGTATTCAAATGAAAAGCAATGAAACATATCAGCTTCAATTTGAGTATAAAGACAAAGGCGCCATGGCAACAGTAGGCAGAAACCTGGCTGTAGTAGACGTTCCCAAACCCAAATTACATTTTGGTGGCTTTCTAGCGTGGCTGATCTGGATGGCCCTGCACCTCATGCTCATTCTTGGTGTTAAAAACAGGTTTTCTGTATTTCTCAATTGGTTGTACAATTACTTTACCAGAGACCAGAACTTACGATTGATATTCAAAGAATTTTACAAAGGGAAGTTGGTACCAATGGAAAATAGTAAATAGTGGAGGGATCTGCAGAACTGTATTCACTACTAAAATATTATTCTACAGAAAAATGATAAGCATTCGAATAAAACCGGCTAAGAAACGAAATACGGACCTCCCAAAAAATAAGTTAAGAAAATAGGAAGGAGGGATGTAAAAATGAAATTAAAGTTACCGAAGTTCGGAACTATTCTTAGCTGGTAAGTCGCACATAGTTGGGTATTTTACAAATGTTTGAACTTATTTCATTTTACACCGACCAATAATTTTTCTTGTTCCCTGCGAGCGTGGCGAAATCGGAGAGCTTTTTTGTAACTTTTGATCTATCAGGGGGGCAGGATTTGCTTCTTTTTGCTAAAAAGAAAAAGATTCCACGGCAGGCGATGTAGAGGTGCGAAACAAAAAAATGCTACAGAAAATCTGTGGGATATAAATAGCGCAACATTTAGAAATGAGTTTCATTTGCCACCAATTGGTGAGATAAAAATAACGCCCGGCTATTTTATTTCAAAAAAACAGCATTGAGCATCTAGTAATTACAATAATTTGTCTTAGCATAAAAAAAGGCTGCGGCAGGTAAGGGTGGGTTGTGCAGTAAACGAGTTTATGGTAAAAGGAATTCGGTGTATTAATTGAATGTATAAAACGTTGGAAATTTACGATCCTGTTATTTACCCCCATTTCCAAACACACATAAATTTTCAACATACTGTCCGTTTTTATCATTTAACGATGCTGAAAATACTTTATGAATGCTGCTGCTTTGCTACAAATAAATCAAACTGAAACTACTGCATAGTTTACTGGTGCGTATGCCATGGATCTGCCAACATTTATGATACAGTATTTTAAAGAACAACAAATCTTCAAATTCATAGCTCACCCATGTGGCAGAAGCGATTTTGCTTATTTCACCGACATGTAATAACTTTGTTTTTATCACTTACTAATCAAATTCTAAACTAATTAATTTATCATGAAATTTATTTTTATTCTTTGTATGCTAACCTCTGCTTATTTTGCCAATGGGCAATGCGGTCTTGATCCGACTAGTGGTACAACTACCGTTTCAACTACTTCCCAAATAATTAATAGTTACTATCCGGGCCAGGGAAATCCAACCGTTGGAGCTGTTACAATTACAGTAGGTACCCTTGATGGAAGAGGTAGTTCCACACCTGTAGCGGCCGGTGATCTTATTTTGATTATACAAATGCAGGGAGCAGATATCGATGCTACCAATACAGATGCTTACGGCAATGGTGTTAGTGGCGGGCCTGCAAGTGGTTATCTTGGTTCTAATCTGTTTGCCGGTAATTATGAATATAATTCAGTTGCTTCAATAGCAGGTTCAACGATAACCCTTTCTTTTTCGTTAGCCAATAATTATTATTCGAGGGCTTTTGCAGTTGGAGCATTACGAACCTACCAAGTGATTAGGATTCCGCGTTATTATAATTTCAACATAACAGGTACAGGTTCGGTTGTTTGCCCTTCATGGAATGGCAATTCTGGTGGTGTGGTTGTTATAGATGCAGCAAATATTGTAACGATCAATGGAAGTATTTCTGTGAATGGTATGGGCTTTCGCGGAGGAGGCGGTATTGATTTAAGAGGGGCTACAACGGGTAATACAAATGGCTCTACAGCGCTTACAAATACTGATTACAGATGGAATTCCCCCATTACAACAACAGCTAATTTAACTGGTGGTGCCAAAGGGGAAGGTATTGCCGGTACACCAACTTATGTTTTAACTACAGGAAGTACTACCATCACTACAAACACAGTGGAAGGTTATACTAATGGATCAATGGGTAGAGGTGCTCCTGCGGTTGCCGGAGGCGGTGGAACTGATGGCGATCCTGCCAATAATCCGGGGGGTAATCAATATAATACAGGAGGAGGCGGAGGCGGAAATGCTGGTACAGGAGGAGTAGGCGGAAGCGGCTGGCACGGAGGATCAGGAAATGTAAATACTTATCGAACAGGAGGGTTTGGCGGTACTCCCTTTGCTGAAAGAAATATTAATAAATTTATAATGGGCGGGGGCGGAGGCGCCGGTACAGCAAATAATTCTACTGCTGCAAATCAATATATGTGTAGTGGCGGGGCTGGAGGAGGAATCATTTTACTTCGTGGTAGTTCCTATGCTGGAAATGGAAACGTAAATGCAAATGGTGCAGCCGCAGTTGGGATTACAAGTGCTGGTACTAATACTGACGCTGCAGGTGGTGGCGGAGCAGGCGGTACTATTGTAGCAGTAACAAGACAAAACATTCCTGTTGGGTTAAATTTAATTTCAGCAAATGTAAGTGGAGGTAGAGGTGGAAATATGGAGACTTTTTATGACCATGGTCCTGGCGGAGGTGGTGGAGGTGGATTTATTATAACTAATGGGGCTTTTGTTTCTGCCACCGTTGTGGGTGGAGCAAACGGACTCACAAGAGCAGGGAATAGTGCCAATCCAGTTACGAATTCATATGGAGCCACACCTGGCACCAATGGTCAGGTTCTTACACTGGCAGCCGCTCCGGTATTATTAAATGCGAATAATGTAGCTTCTCCTTGTGGCTTACTGCCCATTCGGTTATCCTATTTTAATGCTTCTATGAATGAATCTGCAGTTCTATTGAAATGGGAGGCAGACAATGCTATTAATTTTTCACATTTTGAAGTTCAGTACAGTGCAGATGGTAATTTATTTGCACAGATTGGCATTGTCAATTTTAGTGTACTACAGAATCAATATCAGTTTAATCATTTTCATGTAACGGCATCCATCCAATACTATCGTTTGAAATTGGTAAACACAGACGGTTCTTTTACTTATAGTAATATTCTGGTTGTTCGTAATAATGGTCTACAAAATAGGGTCATTGTTTATCCTCAACCTGCAAATGAATATGTAACGATCAGTATTTTGGTATTGTCAACACAATTCACAACCTTCAGATTGTTCAATTCCAATGGTCAGCAGGTGCAATTGATTACTAAACAATTGACAAAAGGCGATAATTATTTTCAAATAAATAATTTAAAGGGATTGGCGAATGGCACTTATTATTTAAATGCAATTGTTGATAACAAATTAATTTCTAAAAAACTTGTGATCGGAAAACAATAAAGGTTTTGAGGTTAATTAAAAAGGACAGTTTTTAAACTGTCCTTTTTAATTATATTTCGATTTATTTCGTCGGACCGTGTCCGAATTAGGAAATAAATGTTGATCATATTTACTAAAGCTTACAGTGAATATTTTCTCCGGTATTCAGTAGTTGTAACTCTAAACCCGGTAAGGTATCTTTAAAAAAGAAGCGTTGTTTTAACACCGTATTTTTCAGGAAAAATGGTGGCGCAAAAATGTTGATCTTGTTTAATCCATCCAAATCCATTCATTGAAAATCAGACGTCGGCGGCCTCTTTTTATTTCGCAATAGGCACATGCGGCAGGGGGTGAAAAGATGAGAAGCAAAAGGAGCTTACGTTAAAAAAGTAGAATGCCAGGTTTTTGCAAATACGAAATGAATGAAATTGGTCATTCAGTTTCAACACTTGTTGCAAACCTGGCAGATCTGATATGGCCAGTACTGCCAATAATTTTAAACAGACAATGCAGCCATCATTCCCTTAATTTCATCCGCATTAACCCCAAAAGAAAACGATTCTTCTTTCATAGCTGTCTGGTTAAAACTCATGGCTGAAGGAACGGGTATCCTGGCCGAACTGTGAAATTCTGTAGCGCCGGTTAGGGCTGCAATGGCAGCAATATTTTGAGCGTTAACCCCACTGCCTGGCATGATGATGATACGGTGGTCGGCTTTTTGCACCAGTAATTTAAGTTGCTCAGCTCCCTCCATTGCATTGGGAACGCCACCCGATGTGAGGATTCGATCACACCCGATCTCGATCACATCTTCCAGCGCTTGTAAGAGATCATTTGTTCTATCGAAAGCGCGATGAAAAGTAACCAACATTGGATAAGCCAATGATACCAGTTGTTGGCATCGCTTTTTATCCACCCTGCCATCCGCCAATAACATTCCAATGACTACCCCGTCACAACCGAGATCCTGGCAAATCTGAACATCTACCTTCATCGCCTCGAACTCTCCATCATTGTACAAAAAATCGCCACCTCTTGGCCGAATGATTGGATAAAGATCAATCGTAACCGAGGCTCTGGCTGCTTTTATAAAACCATGTGAAGGAGTGGTGCCGCCTTCTCCCGGGTTATCACACAATTCAATTCTATGAGCACCAGCAGCCTGGGCTGCTATGCAACCCTCTAAAGTGAAACCTATGACTTCTAAAATTTTTTCTGACATATTTTAAATAAAAGGAGGTAAATTTTACCAAGCTTATTGGAATGCTCCGAATTTTTAATATCAAGTTTTCAGCAGGTATTTTGCAGCCACCACTTTATTAATAGTATTGGTTTTAATCGAATACACAAAACCTTTTTGGATGGCGTAGGCGCCCACCCGACCTTTTTTATTGATCGCAATAAAACCTACCTGAAAAGTTTTTGCTTTTTCAGGATCTCTTCGAACAATCCGTTGCACTGCTTTTTTACAGGCCGTTTCGGGAGAATGGCCTTGGCGCATGAATTCTACTATCAAGTGTGTTCCGCAAATGCGAATCACTTCTTCACCCACGCCACTACTGGTGGCGGCTCCTACTTCATTGTCTACAAACAACCCTGCGCCCACCACCGCAGAATCGCCTGCTCTGCCGTGGAGCTTAAAAGCCATGCCACTGGTAGTAACGGCACCGCTCAAATTACCGGTGTTGTCCATCGCCAACAACCCCATTGTATCATGGTTAGGGGTGCCATCATCAAAAAAAGTGGGCGCAAACGGACCGTGCTGTTTTTTGTTTTCGATATTGATGATGGGCTTGTACTCACTTTTTTTCAGCCATTCACTGTAAGCTTCCTGGCTGGAGGGTGAAAGGGTTTTGCTTTCTAAAGTAAAGCCGTTCTCTATTGCAAACTGCCGCGCTCCGTCACCTACCAACAAAACATGCGGCGTAAGCTCCATTAATTTTCTGGCCACTGAAACAGGATGTTTAATGCGCTCTAAACCAGCTACTGCACCACAATTAGATTGATGATCCATGATACAAGCATCTAATGTTACCACACCATCTCTATCGGGATAGCCGCCCAATCCAACACAGCAATCAATTTTATTTTCGATGTGCCGTGCACCGGCTTCCACCGCATCTAAAGCTTTACCATTATTGCTCAATATTTCCCAAGCAGCAGCATTCACGGGCATTCCGCTTTCCCATGTTGAGATCACAATGGGTTTTTCTTGAGAACCTGTAAAGGATAAAAGGGATACTGCACCCAACCCCAGCGAACTCATCTGGAGAAATTTTTTACGATCCATATTGGTTATTTGTTCTATTGTGGTAAAAGTTGAGCCGATTTTTGCTGGCATTTTTTTATCCATGGGAAGAATCATTGGTAAAACAGTTCGCAAATATACTAATACGGACCGATGGAAAAAATGCAATATTCAATTCACTCAGCCAACGGCTTCCAACATTTTGATCATATTAACTAACCGCTTTTAAATATTTCTACCCCGCACTCTGAAAAACTAATATCATGTAGAATAGTCTGCAGAGCTGATGGCTTCACAGTTCTCCAAAAGCACTTGGCTGCATGCTAAGAAAATTGTATCCATTTGATCTTTAATAGTTTCTGGTCGAAATTCCGATAAAGTCAAATTAGGCTCTATTTTATCCATATTTCATTCACATTTAGCCATAGAGGGCTCCTTGCCACTATAAGTAAAGGATAGTTTGTGTACATTGCAAAGGCAAAAACATTTTTTGCAACAAGCCTGCATCGTAGCAGGGAGAAAAGACAGATTAAATTAAAGAATAAAGTATGAGTACAAAGAAAGCAGCTTCCTCTAAAAAAAAATCAACTTCTCATAAATCTATCAAAGGTCGTTTAGACATTAGCCGAAGTGGAATGGGATTTGTGATTGTGGAAGGACAGGAGACGGACATTCTGATCAAACCCAACCATTTTGGTAAAGCTTTTCATGGGGATACAGTCCTTGTTGAAATGACCAATGAAAGCGGCAGGGGTAAAAGAGCGGAAGGTATGGTGGTAGAAGTTGCAGAAAGGAAACAAACAGATTTTATAGGAACCCTCCAGTTAAACAACCATGTTGCTTTTTTTATTGCAGCCTCCGAAAAACCCATCCCAGATTTTTACGTTCCCGTCGAAAAATTAAATGGAGCGGTGGATGGCAGCAGGGTAGTAGTTCGACTTACCCGTTGGGAAAAAAATGATAAAAAACCTCAGGGAGAAGTACTGAATATTTTATCAGCCAAAAACGAAAGTGACATGGCCATGAAAGAGATCCTCATTGCAGCAGGTTTTCCGTTGTCGTTTGAAGAAGCTGTTCTAAAAGAGGCCGCTGGATTATCAGATAAAATTACCCGCGAAGAAGAAAAGAAAAGAAAAGACTGTCGCGATATATTGACATTTACAATAGATCCCTATGACGCAAAAGATTTTGATGATGCGATCTCTATTCGCAATCTCGATAATGGCAACTACGAAATCGGCGTACACATCGCCGATGTGAGTCATTTTGTAAAACCCGATGGCATTCTGGATAAAGCAGCTTACGCCCGCGCCACCAGTGTGTATTTGCCAGACAGGGTGAATCCGATGTTGCCTGAAAAAATATCCAATGAATTGTGTTCTCTCAGGCCCAATGAAGATAAATACACTTTTTCTACCATCTTTCAGATTAGTAATCGCGGTGAAGTAAAACACAAGTGGATCGGAAGAACCCTGATTCATAGCAATCATAGATTTACTTATGAAGAAGTGCAGCAAACCATCGAAACTAAAGATGGATTGCACCACAAACCTTTGTTATTGTTAAATGAATTGGCGCAGCAGTTTAGAAGAGAAAGGTTCAGAAATGGCGCTATCAATTTTTCTTCTACCGAGGTCAAATTTAAACTAGATGAAGATGGTAAACCGCTAGGCATTGTGGTAAAAGAAAGTAAAGAGTCACATCAATTGGTAGAGGAGTTTATGTTGCTGGCAAACAGAACTGTTGCTGAATATGTTTCAAAAATAAAAATCGACAAAGAGCCTATTCCATTTCCTTATCGCATACACGATACTCCGAGCGAATTGAAACTCGCTCCGTTTGTGGCTTTTGCCAGAAAATTCGGGTATAAGTTTGAAATGAAAGACGAGCGGGAAATTGCAGGATCCTTCAACAAATTATTAAAAGAGGTACACGGAAAACCGGAACAACATGTGCTGGAACAACTAGGTATTCGTACCATGGCCAAAGCTGTTTACACTTCAACAAACATCGGACACTATGGTTTGGGTTTCGAAAACTATTGTCATTTCACTTCTCCGATCCGTAGATATCCAGATGTGATGGTGCATCGAATTTTGCAGGAAATATTGGATAAAAATCTGAAGATTGATAAAAAGATGGAGGAGCGTTGCAAACATTGCAGCGACCAAGAACGGGCTGCCATGGAAGCAGAACGTGCAGGTAATAAATACAAACAAGTTGAATTCATGAAGGAATTCATTGGCGACGAATTTGATGCGATCATCAGTGGTGTATCTGCCTTTGGTTTCTGGTGTGAAACAGTAGAACACAAGTGTGAAGGATTGGTGAGTGTGAGAGATCTTAGTGAAATTGACGACTTTAGGCTCGACGAAGCAGATTATTCGCTGGTTGGATTGCGGACGAAAAAGAAATTCAGGATGGGAGATAAATTGCGCATCAAAGTAATGGGTGCCAACTTAGAAAAACGCCAACTCGATTATGAGTGGGTTCAGGATGCTGCCAAAAGCCCCGTATTAAAAGGCGTAAAAGCGGCCAAAGGGGTGAAGAAAAAGAAGGCTTAATGATTTTTGATGAAAGTTGGAGTTTGTTTTTTTACTGCTAAATTCTGTATTAAAATTGAATTAAAAAGCGATAGCTTTTGTGGATTGTTTATTAATTATATAAAAATATTTATACCAACATATGCATTCTTTCGCCGCACTTTCTGCATTATTTGAAGAAAATTTTAATAAAAGGCATTTCCCAACTGTTCCGCCCAATTTGTACGATGCGGCACAATACATTTTAAAAATCGGTGGTAAGCGCGTGCGTCCGGTGGCGGTGTTAATGGGCAACGAGTTGTTCAGTGAGATAGACAATGATGCTTACGAAGTGGCTACTGCCATTGAGCTTTTTCACAATTTTAGTTTGATACACGATGATATCATGGATAAGGCGCCGCTCCGCAGGGGCGTTCCTACTGTGCACATGAATTACGGGGAAAGCACCGCTTTGTTGTCTGGAGATGTAATGTTGGTAGTGGCCTACGAGTACATCAATAAAATAAAACCAGACCATTTGCACCGCATCCTGACGCTGTTTAATAAAACCGCCAAGGAAGTTTGTGAGGGACAACAATTGGATATGGATTTTGAAAAAAGGGCAGCTGTTACTTTAGACGAATATGTTGAAATGATTACCTTAAAAACCTCAGTATTACTCGCAGCAAGCCTGCAAATGGGTGCAGTATTAGGCGGCGCAGGTACCGGGAACCAGGAACATTTGTACGAATTTGGCAAAAACCTGGGAATTGCGTTTCAAATACAAGACGATTATCTGGATTGCTTTGGTGATCCTGAAAAATTTGGCAAACAAGTAGGCGGTGATATTCTCGCCAATAAAAAAACCTTTCTCATGATCCATACCATGGAGGTGGCTACCAGCGAACAGCTAGCCGAACTACATTCTCTGTTAAACAGTAATCCCTCTGACAAAGTAGGCAAAGTAGTTCAATTGTACCGCGATTGTAAAGTAGATGAATGGGCCAATGAATTGAAGGAAAAATATTACAACATCGCCCTGAAACACCTCGATGATATTGCCGTTCTTCAAAACAGAAAAGCTGAATTGGAAGTACTCGCCCGTTACCTGTTGCAAAGAGAAAGCTAAGCAGTTGTTTTTATACAAAAAGAATTTTGATTGGCAAATTTTTAGCAGTGAAATTTATTTTAAAACCTGATCTCGCATCAAATAAAAATATTTCGCTACTTTCCGTGATTATTAAACCAATCTAACATGTCTAATTCTTTATTCAGAAGAAAAAGTATAGAAATGATCACCAGAGAGAACGACAAAAACCTGGCTGATAAAACCAAGGGACTCAACCGGGTACTGGGTGTAAAAGATCTTACTTTTTTAGGCATTGCAGCTGTAGTTGGTGCCGGCATATTTTCTACTATCGGTAAAGCCGCTTTTGACGGTGGGCCCGGCATCTCTATTTTATTTGTAATTACGGCGGTTACCTGCGGATTTTCGGCACTCTGTTACGCAGAATTTGCAAGTCGGGTACCCGTTGCCGGTAGTGCTTATACCTATTCGTATGTTACTTTCGGTGAAATCATTGCATGGATCATTGGTTGGGCACTTATCTTAGAATATGCCATTGGTAATATAGTGGTAGCCATTTCATGGAGCGGCTATTTCAATAATTTATTGGTGCATATTTTCAACATCAACTTACCTAGTTGGATGCTCGTAGATCCGCAAACGGCCGGCCGTGCTTTTACCGAAGCTACCACAGCCATGGCCAACCCTGCTTTATTGACGCCCGAAAAATTGGAAAGCTATCGGTTTGCCATCAATGCTTACAACAATGCGCCTACCATTGGCGGAACACATTTCTTCTTCAACCTTCCGGCATTTGTGATTGTAGCCCTCATTACCTGGGTAGCTTATATTGGTATGAAGGAGAGTAAGAAGTCGGCTAATTTTATGGTGATCTTTAAAGTAGCGGTGATTATATTCGTAATTGTAGCAGGTGCTTTTTTTGTAGATACCAACAACTGGACGCCCTTTATGCCCAACGGTTTTGAAGGCGTTTTAAAAGGGGTATCTGCGGTTTTCTATGCCTATATA
The DNA here is from genome assembly GCA_038249665.1 of Chitinophagales bacterium. GTDB lineage: Bacteria > Bacteroidota > Bacteroidia > Chitinophagales > Chitinophagaceae > Ferruginibacter. The sequence continues at coordinate 94,630 of JBBSDF010000003.1, read as the reverse complement.
GGCTTTGATGCCATCTCTACCATGTCGGAAGAATGTAAGAACCCTCAAAGAGATATGCCAAGAGGTATGATTTATTCGCTGCTCATTTGTACTGCTTTGTATATTTTAATTGCTTTGGTACTCACCGGTATGGAAAACTATACCGCCTTCAAAGATGTAAACGATCCATTGGCATTTGTGTTTGAAAAACGTGCGCCCTGGATCGAAAAAATCATATCCATCAGCGCGGTTGTAGCTACCACTTCGGTATTACTCGTGTTTCAGATAGGCCAGCCAAGAATTTGGATGAGCATGAGCCGGGATGGATTGTTGCCCAAAAAATTTCAGACCATTCATCCGAAATACCAAACACCTTCTTTTGCTACCATCGTGGCTGGGGTGATTGTAGGAATAGGTGCATTGTTTATTGAGAGCGGATTAGTGACAGATCTTACCAGCATCGGTACTTTATTCGCCTTTGTATTGGTATCTGGGGGAGTGTTGTTATTGCCCAGAGTGGCCAAAGAAAAAGGAAAATTTCACCTGCCTTACATTAACGGCCAGTTTATTATTCCTGTTTTGATGATTGTCTTTATTTATTTCTTCAGAGGACGCATTGCATCGGCTTTTCAAAATATCAGTGATGAGGGTTATCAGGAAATTCTATTTCTGATCTACCTGATCATTGCTTCGGTATTGTCGGTGCTCACCTTTATCAAAAAGTTTTCACTCATACCCATATTGGGTGTGTTGAGTTGTATGTACTTGATGATCGAGATACCGAGTATCAGTTGGATTTGGTTTTTTATGTGGATGGGGCTAGGATTGCTCATTTACTTCCTGTATGGGTATAGAAACAGTAAACTTCACGGTAATTCCGGCGCGGAAACTACTGTCTAAAAATCTTTGCAGCCGATGAAAGATTCGTTTTATAGGGTGTATTAAACCAACACAAAATAATCAAGAAGGGCCTTCGACATTGTTCGGAGGCTTTTTCATGTTCTGTTGTACCTTTGCACTGAATTATTAAAATATGAAATACCAGATAGGAGATAAGATCATTGTATTGCATTCTGATGAAGAAGGAAGAGTGATTGATATCATCGACGATAAAATGGTGATGATAGAGGTGAGAGGCGTAAAGTTTCCAGCTTATATGGATCAAATAGATTTTCCCTATTTTAAAATGTTTACGGAAAAAAAGCTGGTGCCAAAGAAGAAAATTTTCATCGATGACATAAAAAAAGAGAAAACAGCCGCCAGAAAAAAAACGGCCGATGGGGTTTTACTACATTTTATTCCTGTGTTCGATAAAGATATTTTTGACGATGATGTGGTAGAAAAAATGAAAGTGTACCTGGTGAATGAAAATGAAGAGGGCTATGCTTTTGATTACAATCTCTATTTTGCAGGTGATCACAATTTTCAGCTAAAAAATAAGATCGACGGTCTTTCACAGTTTTATTTACATGATGTGAGTTTTGAAGACATGAGTGACAGTCCGAGGTTTGATGTGATTTTTTCATTGCAACAAGAGCATAAAAAAAAGGCGCCTTATTTTGAAACTTCTTTAAAAGTAAAGGGGAAACAACTATTTAAAAAAATAGAAGAAACACAACACAACAACAAGGCGGGTTTCTCTTATGAGTTGTTTACTACTTATCCTGATAAATTAGAAGAAGAAAAGGTAGACCTCAGTAGTTTAGGGAATGCAGGATTTCGGATGTATGATGCAAAGCTGGGCAGGAACCATATGCCGCCTGCCAGAAGTGTGATTGATTTACATATCGAAAAAATTACTGATAGCTGGAAACACCTCAGTAATTATGAGATAATGAGTATTCAGTTGACTGAATTTGAAAAGTATTACGATTTATCAGTCGCCCATCACCAAGCTAATTTAATTGTGATACATGGTGTTGGTGAGGGTAAGTTGCGAGACGAGATTCATCAAATATTAAAATATAAAAATGAGGTGAAGTCATTTGTAAACCAATTTCATCCCTCATACGGATATGGCGCTACCGAAATTTATTTTAAATAAACGGACTTATTTCTACCAAAAAAAAGAGGTAAACTATTTTCGGTTTACCTCTTTTTTATTTACTGAATATCAAGACGCTTCAATATTTTAGTCAAAATCAATTTCTGTATTATCTTCCTCCTCTTCGCTGAATTTTCTTTTCAAAACCATTTTCAGAAAAATTAATCCAGCAACTGCTGCAATTAAGGAAGCGGCAATAATAGAGATTTTTGCAGTAGCCACATAAGCGGGATTATCGAAAGCCAGGATGGCTATAAAAATACTCATGGTAAATCCGATGCCCGCAAGCATACCAGCGCCTATGATGTGTTTCCATTTAAGCCCTTTCGGTAAACTGGCAATACCCAACGCTACCGCCACATAAGAAAAAAGCAAGACTCCAATGGGTTTACCCAACACCAAACCACCAATGATCCCATAACTCTCCGTACTGGCTAAGCCATCCATCCAATTTGGTTCAAAAATAATTGCGGTATTGGCCAATGCAAAAATGGGTACAATGATAAATGCAACAGGTTTGTGCAAGGCATGTTGCAAAATATAAGAAGGCGATTTCTCGCTACCATTACCAAAAGGAATGGCGAATGCAGCCAGCACACCAGCAATTGTAGCGTGAACACCGGAGTTGAGCATACAATACCAAAGTCCAACGGCAAGTACCAGATAAGGAATAATATTATACACTTTTAATCTGTTCAGCACAAACATCAGCAACATCACCCCTCCGGCCCCGGCAAGGTACATCCAATCTACTCCGCTAGAATAAAATATGGCAATCACAATGATGGCACACAGGTCGTCGATAACTGCTACTGCGGTAATAAAAATTTTGAGATTTGCAGGAACCCTGCTACCTAACAAAGCCAACATCCCAATTGCAAAAGCGATGTCGGTTGCCATGGGAATACCAGCACCATCTTGAAATTCAGTGCCGTAATTGAATGCAGTAAAAATCAAAGCGGGTACCAATACCCCGCCAAACGCTGCCATAGCCGGAAAGGATGCTTTTCTGATTCCCGACAGTTCTCCGGCATAAATTTCCCGTTCTAATTCCAGACCTACTAATAAGAAGAAGATGGCCATCAGTCCATCATTGATCCAATGGGTAATGCTGTGCCCGTTAAAATTGGTCTCCCAAAATCCTGCATAGGTTTCACCGACGCCAGAATTGGCCAGGAACATGGAAATGATGGTGCAGCCAATCAGTAAAAAACCACTAGTTTTTTCACTGTTGAAAAATTCTTTGAATAAGCTTGTTAACATAATACCTGTCTTTTATTTAAGGGTTCTCTTTTTGATCATTCCTCCTTTCATATCTTTGATACTACTCATCACAACAAAAGCATTTGGATCTATTTTTTCAATTTCAAATTTTAGTTTACCTACTTCCAGTCTGGTTACTATGGTATAAATAATTTTCATATCGTAAAACTTTTCACCGCTTTTTCCATGTCCCCGTTCTCCTTTATAAATGGTAACACCTCTACCCAGGGTGTTCACAATCATTTTAGAAATCTTGTCTTCTTTGGCAGAAATAATGGTAACTGCTGTATATTCTTCGATCCCTTCAATAACAAAGTCAATAGTTTTTGATGCCGACAAATAAGTTAGCAATGCATATAAAGCCGTTTCTATAGAAATTAACCATGCGGCAAAGCCGAAAATAATGATATTGATGATCAAGATCACATCACCAATACTTAAGCCAGATTTTTTGCTGATATAAATAGCGAGCACTTCCGTACCATCCAATACCGCACTGCCTCTCACTGCTAACCCAATACCTGCCCCCAGAAAAAAACCGCCAAATACAGACACCAACACTTTGTCTTGCGTAATTTGAGGGTAGGGTAAAAACGTAACTACCAAAGCTAAGCCAACAATGGCCATCGCTGTTTTATAGGCAAAACGTTTTCCAATAATTTCATGTCCTAAAATTATAAACGGAAGATTCACCAATACCAATAATAAGGCAAAACTCATTCCAGTGAGTTCTCTGGCAAGCAATGAAATTCCTGTAGCACCTCCATCTAAAAAGTTGTTTGGCAATAAAAAACCTTTCAACCCAAAACCTGCCGATAAAATCCCAATACCAATTAGAAAGAAGTCTGTTGCAATTTTTTTCGCAGCAATTCTTAACGCAATAAATCGTCGCGCATCGTTCAATGTTGCGAAACCCGCTGGTCCGAAATAATTTCTCCAAATTATGCTACTAATATCTTTTCGTCTGTTTCTCATAAAAAGTATAGGGCTGTTTACGGTATTTTATTGTTAGCCGAATCTTTCGCAGCATGAATGACCATTTGAGGGTAGGGTATATTGATATTTTTCTCTCTTAGCAGATTCAACATGGTGAACCTTAATTCACTTTTTGTTTTTTCAACCCTAAAAACGTCGTCTGTCCAAAACATCAACACAAACTCTAACTGAGAGTTTCCAAAGTTCATCAAACGTATGGAAGGTGGGGGGTCTGCCACAATTCCGTTGGTTTGCAACGCAGCTTTGGTCATTATTTTAGTTACCTCCGCCATGTCTGCATCGTACGGTAGTCCGATACTTACTTCAAAACGGGATGTTGTGCCTAAGTAAGTCCAGTTGATAACGTTGTTGCTGGTAATTACAGAGTTGGGTAATACAATGTATTTATCATCTCTGGTATGTACCTTAGAAGTTCTGAGATTGATCTTCAATACCCTGGCCACAATTCCATCTACTTCAATCACATCATCTACTTTTATGGTGCCATCAAACAAGATCACGATGCCAGAAATAAAGTCGTTGAAAAGATGTTGCAATCCAAATCCGATTCCTATTAATAAAGCAGCAGAACCGGCCAGCAACAATGAAATATCGAAGCCCAACACTTTCAACAAAATAAACATGGCGAAGACGGTGATGATATATCCTACCAACTGGGTAATGGAATATTTAGCCCCTGCTTCAATTTTGCTGGTTTTTTGAATGCCACGCGAAAATAGCCAAGTAAATAATTTAGCCACTACAATTACCAAAATCACTTCCAGGATTTGCAACACGGTGATCTGATATTTTCCGATATCCAGTAATTTATATTGTAAAATTTCTTCCATAATGAATGGTTGGTATTTGTCACGATTCAAGACTTTAGTCGTAACTGGCTAAAAATACAAAAGACTAAACGATTTATTGACCTAAAATTTATTAACTTAACGCAAAAGTCTAAAATGGTGCAACAACATAAGTTGGAAAAAGCATTCGGAGTATTAGGCGCTATTGCAGGAATACTTACAGTTTGTTTACAATTTGTTCTTTTTATAAATTCCAGAACTACCTCTATGGGCGAGGTTTTCATTAGATTTTTTAGTTTTTTTACAATACTGAGTAATATTGGGGTTAGCATATGTTTTTTCGCCAACGCTTTTACTGCTGGCACTCAAATGAAATTTTGGAAATCCGCAGCTGTCAAAACAGCGCTATTGGTCTATATATTAGTGGTGGGTATTGTTTACAATGTGGTGCTCCGATCTTTATGGGAACCCGTAGGGTGGCAAAAACTGGTTGACGAAATGCTGCATGTGGTGATGCCATTGCTGTTTTTGTTATATTGGTGGTGGTTTGCTCCAAAAATTGATTTTAAGTGGAGCAATATGGCCAACAGCCTTTGGTACCCATTCGTTTACTTAATTTGGGTGATGCTGCGGGGAGCTTTTTCTAACTGGTATCCTTATCCCTTCTTAGATGCATTTAACCATGGTTATGAAAAAGTAGCTATTAGCAGCATTGTATTGTTGCTTGTGTTTGGTTTTCTATCCATCTTATTCTTTTGGGGGTCTTCAATAAAAAAAAGGACTCCCGTTAAAGCATAAAACAAGAATTTGTTCGCATTCATCGAACAACCTATGTACTTGTTTTGTCGTATTTAGTTGAGTGAATATATCTTCAAATGGTAAAATTATTCTTCATATGTTGTGTGTTAAGTTGCCTGTATGGTAAAAGCCAATCGGTAACTCCCGAGTGGATACATCAAATCGGCAATGAAAGCTATGACGGTGGCAGGGATCTGATGACTGATGCCGCAGGTAATGTGTTTGTAACGGGTTTCTTCTCCAGAACCGTTGATTTTGACCCTGGTCCAGGTGTGTTCAACATGACTTCTCCCCCCAATAATGAAGAAGATGTATTTGTAGCCAAGTACGATCGGGACGGGAATTTTGTTTGGGCCAGGCAGTTTTCCGGGAGTTTTCTGGATGTTCCCAATAGTATTGCGATGGATGCCGCTGGAAATTTATTCATAACAGGGGTGTTTTTTGGTACGAGTGATTTTAATCCTGGCCCAGGAGTGTTTAATCTTATATCTGCAGGAAATGAAGATGCTTTCATCGTTAAACTCAATCCTGCAGGGAATTTTGTATGGGCAAAAAGATTAGGAAGTACCTTGTTTGACAGAGGTAATGCGATAAGTGTGGATGGTAATGGTGATGTATATGTGGGTGGTTATTTCCGTCTCACCGTAGATTTTGATCCCAACGCAGGAATTGCAGAGCTTACATCCGCAGGTGAGGAAGATGCCTTTGTTTTGAAACTAAGCAACAACGGAAATTACGTGTGGGCCAAACAGATCAGCGGTACACTTTTTCAGGGGGTCGCTTCGCTTAAAGCAGGGGCGGGAGGTTTCGTGTATGTGACTGGTTATTTTTTGGGAACTACCGATTTTGATCCCTCTGCATCAGTGTTTGAGGTAACAGCCACAGGCGCAGATTTTAACGCGTATGTTTTAAAACTTGATCTGTTTGGTAATTTTGTTTGGGCTAAAACGCTTTCGAGTTCAACCAACGTGCAGGCATTTGATTTGGAAGTAGACATTGCGGAAAATATATATTGTATCGGCACTTTTAACAATGCGGTTACTATAGATCCTACTGGTTCCAATGTTTCCATTAATTCGCAGGGGTTGGTGAATGCGTTGGTTTTCAAAATGGATGCCAACGGTGCGCTTGTTTGGGCAAAAAACTTTGGGGGCAGCTCTTTTGTAAATGGCGTACACCTCACCGTAGATCCTCAACAGCAGGTGTACATTGCCGGAACTTTTGCTGAAACAATGGATGTGGATCCAGGTCCAGCAGTTATGAATCTTACCAGCGCGGGTTCCCTGGATATTTTCATTGCAAAATTATCTGCAGTTGGCAACTACATATTTGGATTTGCTTTAGGTGGAACTGGTTTCGATGGCCCACAATCCATTTCTTTGGATCCGCAAAAAAATATTTTCATCACCGGTAATTTTTTAAGAGTGGCGTCTTTTGATCCATATTCCGGCGGTATACAATTGACCAGTCGTGGCGAAAGTGATGCGTTTCTTCAAAAGATCAGTCAGTGCGAAGCCATCAGCACTACCACCATTACTGCTGTTACCTGCAACAGTTATCTTTTGAATGGACAAACTTACAGCGCCTCGGGTATTTACACACAGGTGTTGAAGAATGCTGCCGGCTGTGATAGTATCATTACACTACAATTGAGCATTGCTAGGCTTATTACTGAAATGGATGTTACGATTTGCAGCGGTGAAAGTTATGTAGCCGGCGGTGCCATTCAAACGATCGCAGGTATTTATACAGATACTTTACAAAATATAGCGGGATGTGACTCTTTGGTGGTGACCAGACTAAACGTACTGCCCTCCCCCCGGCCAGATCTGGGAGCCGATCGAAATATTTGTACAGGCACCAGTACCCTTTTGCATCCAGGAATTTTTAACAACTATGTGTGGAGTAATGGTGCAGTAAGCCCTGCCATTTCTATCAATAGTGCCGGGTTATATTGGGTGAGGGTAACGGGTTCCAATGGATGTGTTTCGAGAGATAGTTTAATGGTTCCCAGATTGGTGAGTGTGCCCAACCAGTTGTTACCTTCAGAACTACAGCTTTGTGAAGGTGATGTCATCGAATTATCTGTACCAGGATACAATCGTTATGTTTGGAGTACCGGCGATTCCACCGCATTGATAAATGTTAGAACAATAGGTGTATATTCTGTAAAAGTGTTTACGGTAGAGGGTTGTGAAGGAACAGATAGTACAAGAGTGCTGACGTTGATGAATTGTATTCCTTTTAATATTCCGTCTGCTTTTACGCCAAACAATGATGGCCTCAACGATATATTCAGGCCAATTATCCAACAAGAAATTACTGAGTATCGTTTTGTGGTGTTCAACAGATGGGGCCAGCAAATTTTTGTGTCCTCACAACGAAACAGAGGTTGGGATGGAACGCTGAACGGGCAACCTGCAGAAAAAGGAACCTATGTGTACTTGATTCAATATAAAAGCAACAACAAGGAGCCTAGAAAGTACAAAGGCACGGTTACGCTTATACGCTAATTTTATCTTACAGAGGGAACCAACAATGGTACCAGGAAGTAACAAAACAAAGTGATCAATATTACCGCTACTACGTTCATTACAAACCCGGTTTTCACCATATCTTTTAATCTTAAGTGGCCACTCGCAAAAACAATGGCATTGGGGGGCGTTCCCATGGGAAGCATAGAGGCGCAACTAGCTCCAAGTGCCATGGGCAAACCCAATAGGATAGGGTTGAGCTGCAACGCATCTGCCATACCAGCGATTACAGGTGCAAAAACAATTACTTGTGCAACGTTGCTCATCACTTCGCTCAAGAAAATAGACATCAAAGCAATGAAGAAGATGAGTAAAAAAAGATTGTCGCCCGCATAGGTTGCAACAGTTTTCCCCGTCATTTCGATGAGACCTGCCTTTTCAAGCTGACTTGCCAATGAAATTCCTCCCCCAAATAAAATAAGAATGCCCCAAGCCATTTTTTGGGTGTCCTCCCATTTCAGCAGAAATAAATCAGCATCTTTTTTTCCGGAGGGCACTACAAAAAGCAACGTAGCGCCAGCTAAAGCGATCATCGTGTCATCTAATTTAACGAAGCCAGTAGCGTTGAGGATATCTTTGAAGATCCAAAGAAAAGCCGTCATCAAAAAAATAATTCCAGTTCTTTTTTCAGGGGTAGATATTTTTCCCAGATCGGCTAATTCTTTTTTGATGAGTGCATTCGTAGCTTCACTGGATGGTATCTTATTTGGATACAAAATTTTGGTCATCACAAAATATAAGGTAAACAGCAACAAAATGGCAAGTGGCAAACAAATGATCATCCATTTACTAAAGCTAAAAGTATAACCATAATATTTTTCTAACTGAGCTACATAGGCCACGTTGGGAGGCGTGCCAATAATGGTAGCAATGCCTCCAAAATTGCTACTATAGGCTATGGCAAGCATAATGCAAATAGAGAAGTACTTGATATTACCTTCGCCCTTGTGGTTGTCTTTCATTACAGCAATCACAGAAGCGGCGATGGGAAACATCATCATGGTGGTGGCAGTATTGCTTAGCCACATGCTTAATAAACCGGATGCCAATATAAAACCAAGAATAATCCTATTGCCACTGGTGCCAGTAACCCTTACTATGTTGAGCGCAATTCTTTTGTGCAACTGCCATTTTTCGATGGCTAACCCCAGCATAAAACCACCCAAAAATAAAAAGATGATTCTGTCGGCATAAGGCGACGCAGCTTCCTGAACACTAGCAATTCCGAGTAAGGGAAAAAACACCATGGGTAAGAGTGCCACTACTGGCATCGGTAAAGCATCGGTGACCCAGAGGGCAATCATGAAGGCGGCAACTGCCAATACTTTTGTTTGGGTAAAAGACAGGTTCAATGGGTTAAAAAAATAAAACAGCACAAACAAAGCTACAGCGATGGCTATTCCAATAAAATGATTTCTTACTTGATGCATGTTTGCGTTTCCGCAACAAGATAACAGGAAATTTTATGGCAGCAAAATCGATGCTAGCGGGTATGCCCACTTGAAAGCTTTCATAAATTTTGCCCAATGTAGCGCTGAAGATATTATACCTACTTTTGTAGTTCTATCAGCCGGTCATCGTTCCGATAATTTTCGGAAAGGAAAGTCCGGACAGCAAAGAGCAACACACCGGTTAAGCGCCGGCTTTATTGCGCAGGCAGTAAAAGAGAAAGTGCCGCAGAAAATAACCGCTTTGGTATTTTACCGGGGTAAGGGTGAAAATGTGAGGTAAAAGCTCACGGTATAGTCGGGTAACCTTCTATATGGGTAAACCTTGTGTGCTGTAATGCCATGTATATCCCGGTTTATTCGATCTTTAAGATTGGATAGGGTAAGCGGCTCGTTTACGTACAACTTCGGTTGTGACAGGGAAGGGTAGGCAGCAAGATCCATGCAGTAATGTATGGGCCAGATAAATGATGACCGTTCTCACAGCAATGTGCGAATAACAGAATCCGGCTTATGGCTGATAGAATTTTTTATTTCGCTGCAACATCGGTTTCTTTTATAAACCGCATCAACCCCTCGAAATACACTTCCTGATCATCATACATGCTCATGTGGCTTCCCTTGTTGCAGCGTAAAAATTGACCTTTTGGGAGTTGCGTACTCATCCACTTCATATGTTCAGGATCCATCGTATCGTGTGTGCCACCAATGCTGAGGGTGGGGGTTTTAATTTGTGGTAATTGTGCAGATACATCCCAGTTTTCTAATTTGCCCGAAATGCCAAATTCACTGGGTCCTTGCATGGTAGTGTAGAGCGAGTGGTTCATTTTTGCAAAAGAACGGTTAAGGGGTTCAGGCCATTGATCTAGCGGAATTCTACAAATATGTTTAGCATAAAAATTCGGCAACAAGAGTTCCATGTATTTCGGATTCTGAAAATCTTTGTTTTTTTCTATTTGTCGGATGCTGTCTAAAATAACCGGATCAAATTGTTTGGCCAATACATTGTTGGCATATTTACTATACTCCGGGCAACTGCTCATCATATTGCTGATCACCAACCCTTTGAGGTGTTGTTGATATTTGAGGGCATACTGCATGGCCAGAATGCCTCCCCAGGAATGTCCGAGCAAATAAAAATTATCCTTGTTTAAACCCATTGCTTGTCTTACCTGCTCTACTTCTTCTACATACCTATCCAAATCCCACAGGCTCGTGTCTTTTGGGTCATCGGAATTGCCACAACCGAGTTGATCGTAGTAAATAAATTCGATTCCTTCTTTTGGAAAAAAGTTTTCAAAACATTCAAAGTATTCATGCGTAGCGCCTGGGCCGCCATTAAGCAACAACAATTTCATAGTAGGGTGATTGCCTACTCTTTTTGTCCACACATTAAAAGTCCCTTTTGGTGTACTGACCGGAACCATCTTTGCACCACCTGCTTGTACGCCACTATCGGTTCCGGCAAAATAATTACTATGAACGCTTGCTGCTGTTTTTCCAGTGGGTTCTTTGCAGGAGATAAATAGCAAACTGAGTAGCAAAACAAAGGAAATGAAAAAGCAGTAATTATTTTTTTTATTCAAGGTTGTGTGCAACATCCTGTTTAAATTTTGTTGTTTTAATAGAAGGCCATTCGTGTTTCAAGATACTGAAATAAACAGTATCTCTGCTATTGCCATCATCATTGATCATGTGATTGCGAAGGATGCCTTCCTGCGTAGCCCCTATTTGTTGAATGGCAGTTTGAGAACGGGTGTTGGTCACGGATGTTTTAAATTCTATTCGATCAAATCCCATTTTTTCAAAACCAAACGCTAAAAGCAGCGCTTTGCAGGAACGGTTTAAACCCGTGCGTTGAAGGGAGGGATGGTACCAGGTCCAACCAATTTCCACTCTCCGGTGTGGTAAACTAATGTTGCCAAAGCGGGTACTGCCTGCAAAGCAGTTTGCTTCTTTGTCATAAATGGCAAAAGGGTAGGATAGTCCCTTACCTTTTTCATCCATCGCTTTTTGCATGTACGACGCAAAGTCATTGGCTGTTTCTATTTTAGCGCTGGTATGTTCCCATAATGATGAATGAGCAGCTATGGGCCATAAATGAGGGATGTGTTCAATGTGGAGGGGTTCCAATCTGGCTCTCTCGTTTTCTAAAATTATCTCATGCTGGAATAAGTTTTCCATGTTAATATTTTTCTTTGATGATGGCTGCTACCACTTTATCGATCGGAAGCGAGACGGAGGTAGGAGAAAAATCGTTCCAGTTGATAAAACGAAATGTTTCTACGGCTTGTCCATTTTTGATAAACTGCAATTGTGCTTCATCGAATGCAAAAGGGGTTTTCCTCAGTGGGGCTGTGATAACTTCCAAAGCCTTTACCAGATAATAAATAGATATAATCTGTTGTTCAGGATTAAATGCACTTTGCTGAAAAAAATCGGTGGTGTATATATGTTCCAACACATCCACGCTCAAATTCATTTCTTCTAAAAATTCTCGTTTCAGGCAGTCGAGCGTACCTTCTCCCAATTCTAATCCACCGCCGCCAAACTTGGTATAGAAATTACCCAGAATGTATTCGTCGCTCACTAGTACTTGCTTTTGTTCATTGATCAAAATACCGTACACTCTTATGGTAAACATCTAAATATTATTTTTTTACCTGTTTGAAAAAGTAGTACAAAACGTAGGCCAGTATAAGCAATGACAAAGAAAGTGGTAACCAAAAAGCAAAATGAGAATCCTGAAAAGGCAGCGGAACATTCATGCCGTAAATACTAGCGATGATAACCGGTATACTCAGAAAGATAGTAAGTGTGCTCAATCTTTTCAACACCTGGTTTTGGTTATTGCTGATGATACTTGCATAAGCATCCATGGTGCTGCTCAGTATATTGGTATAGGTTTGTGCGGTTTCCAAGGCCTGGGAAGTTTCAATGACAAGATCATCTAAAAAATCTTGTTCATCTTCATTGAGGCCCAAAAATTTGGTTCTCGCTAGTTTCATCATCAACAGTTCGTTGCTTCTGAGTGCTGTAACGAAATACACTAAACTTTTTTGTATTCGCAATAGCTGCAGCAATTCTTCATTCCTGTTAGATGCATATAATTTTTGTTCGAGTGTATTTCTTTTCTGATTGATCTCTTTTAGATGTTCCTGAAAGTTGGTAGTAATTTTTTCAAAAATTTTTAACACCATCATGTTCATCTTATCGGGTCTTCTGTTTTGAAAGCTATTTAGAAATTTTTTGATGGCTTCATTCTCAAAAGAGTTAACGGTTACAATCTGATAATTATTGAGAATAATACAAATGGGAATGGTGATATAAAACGCGTCACTTTCGTTAAAAGAATTATTTTCTGTAGGGGTTTTGATCACGATCAACTTTACATCATCCTCTTCTTCATACCTGCTTCGTTCGTCAATATCGAGAGAATCTTTTAGAAAGTCGATGGGGATTTCTAAGGCCTTACTGAGTTCTGTGAACTCTTCTTGTTTCAAAGGAGGCAGTACATTCACCCAGGTTCCTGCAGCAGGTTTATCTACTGCAATGGTTTTATGTTCTTCAATCTTAAATGAATGGATCATAATGTGATGTCGATTTCGCCTTTGTAAACAAATGTTGCCGGCCCACAGAGCCAGATATCAGTAAATACTTCTTCAGAAATTTTATTAAATTCTACGCTCAAAAATCCGCCTTGGGTTTTCACTTCTACCCGATTGAAACCTCTTTCATTGTGTGCACTCATCAAGGATGCTGCTGTTACCCCGGTTCCACAACTGAGGGTTTCCGCTTCAACCCCTCGTTCATAGGTTCTTACAAAAATACTGTCTTCCCCTGTGCTTTCTACAAAATTCACATTGATGCCACCTGTCTCTGCAAAAGGCTGGCTGTTCCTGATTTGTCTACCTGTTTCCATAACCGTGGCTTCCGCTACGTTATTTGAATATTTTACATAATGCGGCGAACCCGTATTGAGTATGGCGTAGGAAGAGTGCAAATCCGCAGAAGTCACATCTTGCATTTTAAGTCGAATATGATTGTGCTTATCGATCTCAGCTTCATGTTCCCCATCAATAGCCAAAAATTTGTATGTAAATTTATGGATGCCCATATGATAGGCAAATTTTACCAGACACCTGCCGCCATTCCCACACATAGTACTAGGGTTGCCATCTGCATTGTAATAGATCATTTCAAAATCATATCCTTCTTTCAGGTTCAACAACATCAGTCCGTCTGCACCTATGCCAAACCTGCGGTGACAAATGGCTTTCACTTGTTTTGAAGTGATGTCGTTGTATTGTTGCTCCCTGTTGTCTAATATCACAAAATCATTTCCCGTTCCCTGGTATTTGTAAAAAGAAAAATTCATATCTGACTCACTTTATTATTTAAATGTCAATGTTAATTTGTACAGTGTTCTTGTTTACGAATCATTCTATGGAGCTTGCAACGATTTCCAATGTTTTTTCTATTAATCCTTCCACAGCTTTAGCTCCATCTTTGCTAAATTCTTTGCTGATTCTGTTGGCAACGATGGCACTGAGCGACAAACAATGATGACCCAACACTTTCCCCATGCCGTAAATAGCAGAGGTTTCCATTTCGAAATTGCTGATGCGGTGTTGTCCAAAATTAAAACTTGTTAGACGATCAATTAGTTGGGGTTGTGTTAAACCCATTCGTAGCACTCTTCCTTGTGGACCATAAAAGCCAGGACAGGTAACGGTAATTCCCTGGTGAAAACCATTTACAAATTCTTTGAGCAGGCTTACGCCAGCACCGGTGATGTAGGGTGAAGTAACACTGTGGTGCAATTGTGTGTGAGTGTTAAAAGAATGAAGTAATTGTTTTTCTTCTTCGTTGCTGCTGTGTTGGTAAAAGTTCATCAGGTTATCTAGCCCTAATCCGTGGGTACTGGCCACATAACTATCAACAGGAATGGCGGCTTGCAGCGAACCGGAAGTGCCTACCCGTATAATATTGAGCGCTGTTAGCTTTTCTTTGATGGTACGGGTTTGGAAGTCGATGTTTACCAATGCGTCGAGTTCGTTCATGACGATATCGATGTTATCGGGACCGATGCCGGTACTGGTGACCGACAATCTTTTTTTACCGATATAGCCGGTATGGGTCACAAATTCGCGGTGTTGGTTTTTGAATTCTATGCTGTCGAAATGTTTGCTCACTTCCTTTACCCGGTCTGGGTCGCCCACGGTGATGATGGTATGAGCGATCTCTTCTGGCCGGCAATTCACGTGGTAAATAGCGCCTCTATCGTTGATGATGAGCTCTGAAGCTGGGATAACATTCATACTACAAATTTAGAAAGCCCAATTTCGTTCATAGTAATTAGAATTTCTAATAAAAAAATCCCTTATTTTTGCCAACCGATTTTAAATAATATCATTTGTAATTAAAACGGATATAAAAAGGTCCTTTGGCCGAGTGGTTAGGCAAAGCTCTGCAAAAGCTTCTACAGCGGTTCGAATCCGCTAGGGACCTCAGAAAGGGATCATCCATTGGGTGGTCCTTTTATTTTATCTACCGTTTTTCAGGCTTCTTTAACGCTGCTATTTGTTGATGAATAAGTGAATCGATCTCTTCCACATTATATGGAGGCCAGCCACCAGTTCTGGATGCCACTAGTGCCCCCAAAGCACCGGCGTATCGAAGGGCAATGTCTGGTGTTTTGTTGGCAGCTATTTCTGAAAGAAAAGCAGCTAAAAATGCATCACCGCTGCCAATGGAATCTTGTACCGTTACTGTATAGCCAGTTTCTTGGTACCATTCCCCGCGATAATTAACAACGGCTCCTTTTTCACCCTTCGTTACGATCACTACTGGAATTTTAAATTGATCTTGAATAAACTGCATCCGGTCTTCGGTGGTTTTATACTTGCCAAACCAGCCAGTGACCAATTCCACTTCATGAATATTCATTTTTACAATATCAGCTTTTTGAAGTAGCTCGGACAACATATTTTTTTTGTAAAACGGATGCCTGAGATTGATGTCGAAAACTTTTACAGGGGCTATTTCCAGCAATTGATGGAGGGTTTCCCGAGCATCTTTATGCCTGTTGATTAAACTGCCAAATACAAAATAGGGTGCTTGTTTGGTTACACCTTCCATATCGGGATCAAATTCAAGATGATCCCAGGCAGCCGGGGCTACAATCTCGTACGTCATTTCACCATATTGGTTTCTGTTGGCGTGTACAATACCAGTGGGCACTGTATAATCTAGTTGAATAAAACCGGTGTCCACTTTTTTTTCATGTAATATTTTCAGCAACGCTTTTCCTCTGTTATCTATGCCAACCCTTGTAAAAAGTGCAGTAGCATTACCCAATTGATTTAAGTGAAATGCAACATTCATCGGAGCGCCACCCGGTACTTCCTGTTCTGGAAGAATATCCCATAGAATTTCTCCAAAACAAATAATGGGGTGTTTTTTGATGTCCGGCATCCTCAAAAAATAATTGGTTTAAAAAACGAGAACAATTGCGTTTTTATATAAATATATAGGAATGTGAGCTGTTCTCAAAATCAAATTTAAAATGGTTTGCTGCGAACCTGAAGTGATAAAGGCTCCCGAAAATTCCTTTATCAAAATACCCGTATACAGAAGTTAAAAGGGAACCGTGTATTCGTAATGGTTGATTACTTCACTTCTATGGCATTGTTGAGCGTGTAAATAAATTTGGTGGCGTCTTTGTCGTTTAGCTGAAGGGTACCTTGCAATACAACATATTTATCTAGTTTGTACCGGATGGCATTGTTCTTAAATTTAAGATCCATCACCGATTCAATCCCGGCATTGCCACAAAAATAACAGCCGGCATAAGGGTTTTGCGACAGCACATATTCATTACCATAGGTGGTTATCGGTATTAAAAAACCAGCTATGCTGACGGGTTTGCCAGCTAACTTTTTAATATCGTTGCTAAAAACTGGAATTTCAATATTCATCTTGTATTCTTCATTCCATTTCTTCTTAAAGTCGAGATTGGCCAAGGTTTCCCATTCTAAGTCCAAAGGGGTTTGTACGTCCCCATTAAAAGAAGTGAGTAATGTGAAGAAAAAAAAAGCATAAAAAATTTTGAACATATTATTGTAGGTATAAAGTAGTAATGATTGCGCTAATTTGTGAAACAAATGTAGGACTGTTTTTACTTATAGGAATCATAAATGCTCCTTGATTGCACTGGTTCTCACAAATTGGAACTGTACCTCCAAATGCGAGGAGTATGGTGGTTTTGTGCGCTGGTTAGCCATTTTATTTTTGTAGCCCATGTTTTTATACTTTCGCAATAATGTTGGGTGTCAAGTAAGCAGCTTGATTTCAGCAGATTAACGTCATGCCTCGGCTGTTACAAGAGGATGATATCCGAGGATAGATAAAAACGGATGCCTGTTGCTACTGTAGATTTAAACAAACGCTATGATCGAATCAACTGATTTGGAATTTTTTTACCCAGGACTTCACTTTAAATTTCCAGATATTCGCTGCGCCAATGGACAAGTGCTCCTGGTAACCGGATCTTCAGGGAAAGGCAAAACTACTTTGCTGCATTTATTGGGAGGTTTGTTACCACCTTCGGCTGGCACCATTTCCATTAGTGGAACTGCTATTACCAGCCTCAACAGCAGTGAACTCGATCAATTTCGGGGAGCCAACATCGGTATAATTTTTCAACAACCCCATTTTGTAGCGTCACTCAACATGCTTCAAAATCTTACGCTTGCACCATCGCTGGCGAATAAAAAAATCGAACCATCTGTTGCAACTTCTTTACTTCAGCAGTTGGGCATTGGAGAACAGGCACTCAAAAAACCGTCGAAATTGAGTCAGGGTCAGTTACAAAGAGCTTCTATCGCCAGGGCTTTGATGAATAAGCCTGGATTATTGTTAGCAGATGAGCCTACCTCAAGTTTGGATGACCATAACTGCGAAACAGTAGCCCGGCTGCTGGCAGAACAAGCTGCGAAAAACAATGCTGCGTTGATTATTGTAACGCACGATCAGCGCTTAAAACAATTGTTTCACCAAACAATAGAACTATTATGATAACAATGATGGCCTGGAAAAACCTGTTTCACAACAGGCTGAGTTCTTTTTTATGTTGGGTATTATTAACTACAGGTGTTGCAATTATATCGCTGTTGTTGCTCATTGAACAGCAGCTTGAAAAACAATTTTCGACCAGTGTACAAAACATTGATATGGTGTTGGGTGCAAAGGGTAGTCCGCTACAATTGATTTTATCTGCAGTTTATCATATCGATTCGCCTACCGGAAATATTGATTACGAAGAAGCACAAAAATGGATGCGACATCCTTTTGTGCAAAAAGCCGTACCGCTTGCCTATGGCGATTCTTATGAAGAATATAGCATACTTGGCACCAACCAATTGTACATTGAACATTACAATGGCAAACTGAGCAAAGGTCAACTCAACCAAAAAGATTTTGAAGTGGTGTTGGGTAGCAAAGTGGCTGCTGCGTTGAAACTAGATACAGGCATGCAGTTTTTTAGTACACATGGAAAAAGCAAACATGGACGTGCGCATAAAAACAATGGCTATTTGGTAAAGGGTATTTTACAACCTTCGGGTACTGTGTTGGATCATTTGATCGTGTGTAATATGGAAAGTGTTTGGAACTTGCACGATGCAACATCGGATCATTCACTACAAGAAACTAAAACCGAAGACGACGAAGAAAAGCAACCAGATGAAGTGCATCAGGAGATCACTGCCGTGTTATTAAAGTTCAATTCACCCTTGGCCAATATTCAGCTACCACGTGTAATCAGTGAACAAACAAATATGATGGCCGCCATGCCTGCCATTGAAATGAACCGCCTTTTCAGTTTACTTGGAGTGGGATTTACGACCCTTCAAAATATTGGTTGGGGGATCATGGTTTTATCCGGTTTAAGTGTTTTTGTAGCATTGTATAACTCGCTTAAAGAAAGAAAATATGAGATGGCATTGATGCGTACCATTGGTGCTTCTAAACTAAAGTTGCTTTTTCTGGTACTCACCGAAGGTTTGATCTTGTGCATGGCAGGGCTGATATCCGGACTTTTGCTCAGCCGCCTGGCTTTGTTCTTTTTTGCCGGAGGGTTTGAAAAAGATTACAACCTTGTTTTTAGAGAATGGATGTTACCTTTAAAAGAAGAGTTGTACTTATCGCTGTTCGCCATCGTTGTAGGGTTGGCGGCTGCACTGTTACCGGCTATAAAAGCCTGGTTTATCAATATCTCTAAAACATTGTCGAACGGGTAATGCTGTTTCAATAATTGATACCACACATTCCTACAAGTTTTGCTGCGGCTCATCTATCAGTATTCATCTAACAAAAGAATCCCCCCAGGGGAAAGAAACCATCCACTAAATTGAATGGAGTATATTTGCGATCGGAATTATTCGTTGTAAAGGCTAACCAGGTTATCGCCAACAATTCAAAGGCTGTGTTGTTTAACAGTTGGTTTTGATAGAATCCCATTGAACCGGGCGCATCGGTTAAAAGAAGAAAAAAGCCATAAAAAGAAAACAGTTATGAAAATTAATAAATGGGTAGGGGTGTCGGTTTGTATAGCAACGATAATAATTTGTTTTATCCCGTGGACCTACCATGCAGATGTGCAAAAAAATTTTACGGGTTTTTTTTCTGAGAAAGGTGCATATGGCAGTCCAGGAAAGTATTTTATCTTCTTTTCCGTTATATCACTGCTCTTAATACTAACCCCGAAACTGTGGGCCAAAAGAACCCATTGGTTCATTGCTGGTATCATGGTGGCCTATGCTATTAAAACTTATATCCTTTACACATCCTGCTACAATGCTTATTGCCCGGAAAAAAAAGCAGGTATTTTTCTCCTTGTATTTTTATCATTGGGCATGTTCGCCATTTCGTTGTTTCCCGACGTGAATTTATCTCAAACGGATCGAAAAAAGGATTAACGTCTTTACACCTGATTTATTTTTATTTTATCTGAATGTGCTGTTGGAATTTAATTTATACCAAAAATTGATCGCACAATGCGATCATTTTTTTACTTCTTTTGCCCAGGCATCTTTTAAAGTAACCGTTCGGTTAAACACTAGTTTATTTTCAGTACTATCTTTATCAAGGCAAAAATATCCTTTGCGTAAAAATTGATAGCGGCTGTTGAGGGTGGCTTCTTTTAAGGAAGGTTCTACAAATGCGTTAATGGTGATCAACGAATCAGGGTTGATGTAATCTTTAAAATCACCTTCTTCACTGGAAGGGTTTTCTACTTTAAATAAACGATCATACAATCTTACTTCTGCTTGAATGGCATCTGCCGCACTCACCCAGTGAATGGTACCTTTCACCTGCAAGCCGCTGTTGTCTTCTCCACTTTTACTTTCCGGAAAATAGGTACAATGTATTTCTTGCACGGTTCCATTTTCATTTTTTATAAATTCATCGCAACGAATAATAAAAGCGCTCTTTAATCGCACCATTGCTCCGGGTGCCAATCGGAACCATTTTTTAGCAGGAACTTCCATGAAGTCTTCTCTTTCAATCCATAGCTCTTTGCTAAAGGGAACAGTTCTGTGTCCGTATGCTTCATCCGGACCGTTTTCGCTATTCAATAAAATGGTTTCACCCTCTTCAAAGTTGGTGATCACCAATCTTACAGGATCCAATACAGCCATAGCTCTCAGCGCGGTTTGGTTCAGGTCTTCCCGCAGGCAAAACTCCAGCAAGCTGAAGTCAACAATATTTTCTCTTTTAGCAATACCAATCGTATCGCAAAATTTGCGAATACTGGCGGGAGTGAAACCCCTGCGCCGCATTCCACTGATGGTGGGCATACGAGGATCGTCCCAACCATTTACGTGCTTGTCGTTCACCAGTTGTAATAATTTTCGTTTGCTCATGACCGTATAAGATAAATTTCTACGGGCAAACTCATATTGATGAGACGGAAAAATTTCTAATTGTTGAATCAGCCAATCGTACAATTCCCGGTGCGGCACAAATTCGAGGGTACAAATAGAATGGGTGATATTTTCGATACTATCGCTTTGCCCGTGTGCAAAATCATACATTGGATAAATACACCATTTATCGCCGGTACGGTGGTGCTGAGCATGTTTGATGCGGTAGAGCAGGGGATCTCTCATCAGCATATTGGTATGCGCCATATCTATTTTCGCTCTGAGTGTTCTTGCCCCATCTTCAAACTCACCATTTTTCATTTGTTCAAAAAGATCCAGGTTCCCGTCGATAGAACGATCCCGGTAAGGACTGTTTTTGCCGGCTTCTGTTGGACTTCCTTTAAGTGTGGCAATTTCTTCAGAGGTGCTATCATCTACATAAGCCAATCCCTTTTTAATCAGTTGCACCGCGTAGTCATACAAGGTATCGAAATAGTCAGAGGCATACAATTCATTTTTCCATTCAAAGCCCAGCCATTTGATGTCTTCCTTGATACTTTCTACATACTCTGTATCTTCTGTAAGTGGGTTGGTATCATCAAACCGAAGATTGGTGTATCCCGGATATTTTTTGGTAAGTCCGAAATTGAGACAGATGGCGGTAGCATGTCCCATGTGCAGATAGCCATTGGGTTCGGGCGGAAAGCGGGTAACAATGAATGTATATTTTCCTGCTGCCAAATCGGCTTCAATAATGTCTTCTATAAAATTCAAACTCTTTTCGTCGCTCATGTTGTGGGTGATTGGATGCAAATTTACGGTTATCCGTTTTATACTTTAAAAGAACTATTAATTCCTATATCATAAAAAAGCCTGTGAAGATGATCCACAGGCTTATAATTATTAAAAGGGCAACTTTTAAGCAGTTCCCATTCTTTTAAGGTGGAGGGTGTGAGAAACAACTGCCTGCCGCATTCTTTTGAATTCTATGTATTTCACATTAAACTCTTGGCAGGTTTCTTTGATGATCTTACTGATTTGTGGATAATGCACATGTGATATTCTTGGAAACAAATGGTGTTCTATTTGAAAATTTAATCCGCCAACCAGCCATGAAATTAATTTGTTTTTGGTAGCGAAGTTCGCAGTGGTTTCCAATTGGTGAATCGCCCACTCATTTTCAATGTCTTTGGTACCTTCTATAGGTTCTGGAAAACTGGTATGTTCTACAGTATGTGCCAATTGAAATACGATACTCAATACAAATCCTGCAAACATGCTAAGTATTAAGAATCCTACCAACCAGCTAACAAATCCTACCATGTAAATTGGAAGAATCACCATCATTATCATATAACCTACTTTTGCGATCCAGAAAGCGAAATGATCGAATGCACTCATTTTTTTAATAGGTACCACACCAACTTTTTTCCGGAAGTATTTTTTATAATCGGTCATAAACACCCAGATGATCAGGAGTAGAGTGTACAAAAACCAAACGTAAATATGTTGATACTTGTGAATTTTGTATTTCTTTTGGGTTTCACACATTCTAAGCATGGGTTTGATCTCGATATCATCATCCACACCATCAATGTTGGTGTATGTATGGTGTATAATGTTGTGTTTGTTGTTCCACATGATGCCACTGGCACCTAATGCATTTACAGAGTAGGCTGCAATTTTATTCCAAAATTTACTTTTGCTAAAACTACCATGACCGCCGTCGTGCATCACATTAAACCCAATGGCCGCGGTTAGCCCGCCCATCAATAAACATTCTCCCAGTGCAATCCAATTGTTATCTGGAGTAAAAAATACCACGTGAACATATAAGGCTACATAAAGTGTCCAAAACAGGATGGCTTTAAAATATAGGCTCCAGTTACCCGTGGCAGAGATGTTGTTTTGTTCGAAATAATTGTTAACGCGTTTTTTTAGTTCCTGGTGAAAATTGGAACGATTCAGATTTCTGAATTTCGGAGTTACAAATGTGCTGCTCATGTTCATATTTTTGTATTAAGTATTTTCTTGAATTAAATCATTCACGGTTTTAAGGCCGATCATTTTTTCAGAAATAAAACCTTCTCCATATTTAACCCCTATCATTTTCCCCATCATTTTAGCCCGGTAAATAATACTTTCTAAAAAGTCGGGTGTTGAAATATAGGTTTGAGGTTCATTCAGGTTCGGATTGTGAAACTGTGTACCGTATGCTTTGATCGATTCTAACTTCTTTTCAAATACAGCTGAAACGTCTATTACGAAGTTGGGCTGAATAAATCTATCCTGGATATATTGTAAAACATATTTTGGTCTCCACGGCTCCTGACCTAAACCATTTTTATCTGTTGTTTCAATTTTTCGAAGACCAGATAAAAATGCTGCATCCAAAACCAGTTTAGCGCCTTTTCCATGATCCGGATGACGATCATGCGGTGCGTTGCAAAATATAATTTCCGGCTGATATTTTCGCAATACTTCGATAATTTTTATCTGGTGTTCAAGATCGTTTAAAAAAAAACCATCAGCCATTTCTAAATTTTCACGCACATCAACCTGTAATATTTCTGCTGCAGCTTCCGCCTCCGTTTTACGAGTGGCTGCAGTGCCTCTGGTACCTAGTTCGCCTTGTGTAAGATCTATGATCCCGGTTGTTTTGCCGTTTATTTTCTCTACCAATAATGTGCCTGCACAACTTAATTCTACGTCATCGGGATGTGATCCAAAAGCAAGGATATCTATCTTCATCATTTACTAAAAAACTTTGCGATGCAAATTACACTTAAATGGGGAGAATATGGCTTGTTAGAAGATCACAAGTGCTATTTTTTGGCGGATAAGTGCCTATTCACATAGCAGATATTTTCACCATAGGTTTTGAAATGTCCTGATAACCATGCATGCGTTGCACTTCTTTCACAAACTTTTCAACCAATTGATCATCTTTTTGACCATCGTAAGCTTGCTTTAAATTACTGTTAAAGAAAAAAGCCACCGTCTGGTAAAGCCTGGCATTCACCGATCCTTTGTATTCTTTGAGGATTTCGTAGCAGTTGTTTCCAGTTTCCCTGTTGATGAGTTTCATCAAAACTTTACCTTGATAAACAGATAAATTGGTAAGGGGTACGGTAAATTCTTTTTTCAGTTCCTTCTCTCTGGATTGTATGTATTTTTTACGTTCTGGTTTGGAGGAAATATTGACCAGTTTGACATTGATATCATTCATAATAATACCTGCTCTTCGTGCATAGGGATAGGTTACGTACACCGCGTTGCGCAAGCGGTTGTATTTCGCCCGATCGCTCATCTGAGCTTCGTTGAGCCTGATATATAAATATACGTTTTCCAGGGTTTTTAACTCAATGGTATCGCCATTGTAAACGATGGCCCGGGAAACAATGGTATCATTTGTTCCGTATCGACTGTCCTGTCCATACAACACAGAGATGCCAGCCAGCATCCATAAAGCAGTGAGCAGGATTGATATGTAGATAGTCCGATACATCTTTTTACTAATGTAAATTTAAAGGAAAGGGTTTATTATTAAAAAACCGTTTATATAAAGTGACCTGCGGAAAGCATATTTTATTACAAATAAGACCAAAACGACTCTTAAATTGCTGCTTACTGTGCAATGATAGTCCTGAAGATTTGATCGGCCGTAGGTAGAAAAAAGCGCTGGCGTTTATAACACCGGGGCTTTATGAGTACCAAAAAAATTACTAGTTATTGGCGAACAAAAACATATACACCAGCGCTACACAAAGAAGAGAAAGAGTAACGGCTGTTTGTGTTTTTGAAAATTTGCCTCTATGAACCATGCTCATCGTGAGCCCCATCGCCATTACTATCAACCCCAACCAAACCAAATTGATATAAGGGAAAACATAGGTTTTTACGGTTACGAAATCGATTAGTTTTTCTGATTCTTTGATGCCTATTTTGATGTGGTGATTTTCTGCCACGCCGGCAAACCTTAAGAACAGGTTCTGGGCGTATAGGGTATCATCTCTGTTGATAATGCCTAATGAATCTACTTCAATCAATGGCATGGCTGTGTAGCGGATAGAGTCTTTGCTCACCACCGTTAAATTTGCCATTAAAGCCACATCAGTAGGTTTGTATTGATATTTAATATTATTCGGATTTTTTTCAACGCTGTTCAAAATCATGTAGCCGTTACCGTAATAGGCGGTATCGCCCTCATGCATTTCTACTATTTTGAACTGGGCCGTATCTTCATTTGCTTCGTCATTGAGTGCGTAGGAGATGTAGGTGAAAATATCTTTTCTCAAATAAGATTTCGTATCTGGGTTACTGCTCATGTTGTTGTCTTTCATCACATATACATCTGGTTCCAGCACAAACTGCTCCTTCACATTTTTGTTTTTGTCTTTTCTTTCGAAATTCAGTTTAAAGAATTTCCTTGTTTTTTCTTTTCCAGACGAATCCTTTGTATAAGTCACTTCGTAATCGCCCAAGATGGTAGGCACATCTCTAATTAGCGTAAGGTTTTCTCTGGGGTCGTCTTTTTCTTTGGTCATCGGATCTTCGCCGGCTGGCATGTTGATCCCATTTACGATACTTTTACTGATCACATCTTTGTTACCAGAAGAGATCAGCATACCTACCATCATCAGCGCAAAACCAGCATGAGCAATAGATGCACCACCA
Organism: Chitinophagales bacterium; assembly: GCA_038249665.1. Taxonomy (GTDB): domain Bacteria; phylum Bacteroidota; class Bacteroidia; order Chitinophagales; family Chitinophagaceae; genus Ferruginibacter. The sequence continues at coordinate 69,175 of JBBSDF010000003.1, read as the reverse complement.
GAAAGCACTTTACCTTTTATCACCGTCCAGATATACATACCGTTGGCAACTATGGAGTAAATGCCTGCAAACAAGGCTACATAAATGGCACCCAGAAAACCAGCTCCATGTTTGTAATAAGTGATGGGATACACAAATACCAGCACTGCTGTGATCACCGCTGCGATTAAAGTAGGCAGTGCAATTTTTTTAAGCAGATAATGCTTATCGGTCGTTTTATATTTAAGGTATTGTGTTACAGCCGTTAGTAACCCAATCATAATGGCGATCAATGCAGCCACTTTGTTGTAAGAAAATTCTACATCTTCGGGCGGTGCTATTTTAGTGCCGAACGCAAAATTGATTACCGGTACCGATGTTTTGGCACTGATGAACAATGCACTTAGGAAAAAAACCAACGAGCCAATAAACATCCAGAACTCCCGGGAGTTGGTATTTTCTTCTTTTACAACAGCGGGAATATGTTTATAGTTGATGGCCAACAGTACCAAAGAAGGAATGGTAAACGCCAGCACAAAACTGCCAATCATATAATTAATGGTTTTGCTGCCTTCTGTAAAAGAGTGAACAGAAGTATCGCCCAGTACGCCGGTGCGAGTAAGAAATGTTGAGTACAACACAAAACAGAAACCTAAAAAAGCAAACAGATAAGTTGCTCTGAGCGAGTGGCCCGTGGCTTTGTAAACGGCCATGGTATGCAATCCGGCTATCAGTATCAGCCAGGGAACCAATGAAGCATTTTCTACCGGGTCCCATGCCCAATATCCACCAAAGCTCAGCGATTCGTAAGCCCATTTGGCACCCATCATAATTCCCACACCAAGGATGCAAATGCTCATCAACGTCCAAGGGAGAGCTGGTTTCACCCATTCTCCGTATTTTTTTGAGCGGATGCCGGCGTACGCAAAAGCAAAGGGGAGCAGGGTAGAAGCAAAACCCAAAAATAATACCGGCGGGTGAATCACCATCCAGTAATTGCGCAACAACACATTCAAGCCCATCCCATCTTTTACAAAAGATAAATAATTGGGTTGCGAAAATATGGGGGCTGCGATTTCATTTCGGGTGAGGGTAAATAAACTGTTTCCAATTCTCGCGTCTCCTACATAAATACCCAATACCATGAACAATAAAAATGCCTGGGCCAAACTCAGTACTGTCATCAGTGCTGGTTCATATCCTTTGACCATGCTTGTTTTTCTGGCAGCAATAATGATACCTCCAAAAATAGCATGGCAAATGGTCCACAACAAAAAACTTCCTTCCTGTCCTTCCCAGATACAAGCCAGTAAATATTTTGGTTCTAATTCCAGCGATGCATGTTTGTAGGCATACATGTATTCAAACAAATGATTGGCACATATATAATAAATGATGCCAAAAACAATGATCAGAGAAATAATTTGAGTAATGTAGGCTCCTCGTGCATATTTGAGCCAGGCGGTATTATCCGCAGCCTGATCGTTGGAACTTGCTTTAAAATAAGAAATAGTAGAGATGAGTGAAGCCACAAAAGCAAGAAGAATAAAAAAATGTCCTATCTGTCCGGGTAATAAGTTTTCTCCTATAAAATTCATCAGCGCAAAATTAGATTAGCAAGATTAGTATGAGGTAGTGGTAGTGTTGTCAACGCTTTTTTGTAGTTGCTCTTTATCATCCTTGTATTTACTAGGGCATTTCAGCAAAATTTCTTTGCATTCAAAATGTCCATTTTCCATACTTCCTTTCATCACAATGCGTTCACTTTTTTCCAAATCGGTCGGTTTGCTGTTGCGGTACACCACTTTTGTTTGTCCGCCCAAACTGTCGACAGCATGGAAAGACAAATAGTTCGGATTTTTAATGGGGTCATATTCGACTGGTTGGCTCCTATCCAACTTTGCAATGAGGTGTACATATTTTCCTGGCTTTTGTTTGGCCGAAGCAACGGTATCGTAAGTTGAGAAATCAACAGAATAGGCCAGTAAACCAACGATCATAGCTGCTATTCCGACCAATATAATGATATGTGTTTTTTTCATCGTTTATTTAATTAATGGTATCTATTTCGTTGAATAGGATCAGCAAATTAATTAACAAAGGGAGGATGAAATAGTTAGATGTTTGCTGCTATTTTTTTTAACACCGCAAAGTTAATCTAAAAAGGCTTGCTTTTAGAATTTTAACGTTCTTTTTAAGATAACAACGAAAGGAATTTGCTACTATATTTGCAAAAAAAAGCGCGCAAAATCATGGTAGACTTGTCACAGTACGACCCCAATTCCGTAGGTAACCCAGACAATAATATTTTTGGACTTCCCACTACAGAAGAAGATGCCAGGCTCATCATCGTTCCCGTTCCATGGGAAGTAACGGTGAGCTACAGCGCAGGTACAGCAAGGGCTCCGGAGCATATCCTTTCCGCAAGTTTGCAGGTTGATTTATTTGACCCAGACATGGTAGGGATGTGGAAAGAGGGGTTTTACATGCGTTCTGTAGATAAAAAAGTACTGACCAAAAGCGATTACCTACGTAAAGAAGCGGAGTTGTACATCAATTATATATCTCATGGTGAAGTACTGGAAGAGAACAAATTTATGTGTAAGTCGCTCAAAGAGATCAATGCTGGCAGTATTTTTTTAAACAATTGGGTGTATGAACAAACCAGGGATCTTTTTCAAAAAGGCAAATTAGTGGCATTGTTGGGAGGGGATCATAGTACACCTTTTGGTTTTATTAGAGCAGTAGCAGAAAAATATCCATCCTTTGGTATTTTGCAAATAGATGCGCATTGCGATTTGAGAGAGGCTTATGAAAGTTTCACCTATTCTCACGCTTCCATTATGTACAATGTATTGAATGAAATTCCGGAGGTATCTAAATTGGTGCAGGTGGGTATCCGCGATTTTTGCGACGAAGAATTACATTTTATCCAGAACAGTAATGGTAGGGTGGTTACCTTTTTTGATAACCTCATAAAAGAACGCCAATACGATGGTGAAACATGGAAAAGTATTGTGGATGATATTGTGAACAACCTACCTGAGTTTGTTTATGTTAGTTTTGATATTGATGGGTTAGACCCAAAACTTTGCCCACATACCGGAACACCCGTGCAGGGAGGATTTGAAGCTGAACAAATTTTTTACTTATTGAAAAAAGTGGTGCAATCCGGTAAAAAAATCATCGGATTTGATTTAAATGAAGTAGGGGTGAGCAACAACGAATGGGATGAAAACGTGGGGGCAAGGGTGTTGTACAAATTGTGTAATTTATTGTCATCGAGCAACCCGGTATGACCCAACAGTATTCGATAGAAATACCCAACGAAAAAGTGACCACCTATAAATTGGTCACTTTAATTATTGCTATCATTAACGCGCTGGCATTTGCGTATGCCTATCTCCAAAGCCAGCAAGGTGTTGGTATTTTGCTGATGGGGGCATTGGTGGCTACAGGCTCGCTCATCCTATATGCCATTAGGAACAACAAAAAAAACGCATCGGCATTTAGGATAGAGATCAGCTTTGGAATCTGCGCTATTATTTGGTTCATCACCGGTAATTTTTGGCTGGGATTGCCTTTGTTGGTATTTGCTTTGATAGGCATGATCATTCATAAAAAGCCCATGATTCTGGTGAATGAAGAAGCTATTCACTACCCATCTTTAACTGGCGCCAATTGGCCGTGGGAAACAATCGAATGGGTAATTTTAAAAGATGGCATCTTAACTGTAGAGAAAAAAGACAATTATTTGTTGCAGGTTACACTCGATCAAAAGGTAGCTGCAGACATCAACGAAGCAGCGTTCAATAGCTTTTGTACAGAATGTCTGCACAAATCGGGTGTTGAAACAAATCAGCATGCTATCGGGGAAAATACTGTGTAGCTTTATTTAAACAACTAATTTTGCAAGCATGCAAGCACTTAACGACTCTCCTTATATTTTATATTCTGACGGAAAAGGCTATATTTTTGAAGATACCAGTTTGTACGTTACTGGCAGAAGTGGCTGGGATGCTTTGCCCATACCAACCGATGAGTGGATCGCATTACCAGAAGGCGGACAGTTGTATGAATTACCTGGACGCAGGGGGATTGGAATTGATGTAGAAACAGGGGAGATGCGGCTCTGCGAATTGGGTTGGGCGGTGGCTGCTTTTATTCCGCCAGCACATACCGGGCTCTATATGGCGGCTTACGAAACCAAACAAGATGCACCAACCTTGCCTTTGTTTTGCTACACAGCAGTGGGTTGGTTGGATGATCAAATATATGTGCCGGCAGTAAGGATCGAAAAAGATATTCGCCAGGAGGCTACTGGTTATGACGACGAACAAATTGAAGAAGGTGCAAACCGTTTGCTGGAAGCGTATCCAAACAACAGGTTGGTAAAACATTTGATGGAAAATTGCTGTATGACGTACACTTGCCCGGCAGCAAGAAATTTTGCTTTGGGAAGATGGGAATGTCCGGTGCCCGTATCGCCCGCGTGTAATGCCAACTGCATTGGTTGTATTAGTTTTCAACCGATCGAAGAAACGATTGTGAGTACACAAGATCGATTAACCTTTAAACCAATGGCAGAAGAAATCGTTGAGTTTACGGTTCCCCATTTGGAATCAGCGCCTTTTCCGTTGGTTAGTTTTGGTCAGGGCTGTGAGGGCGAACCTTTGTTGATGTGGGAAACCATCCAGGAAGCGATCATTGAAATCAGAAAGCATACTGGCAAGGGTAGTATCAACATTAACACGAATGGCAGTAAGCCAGATGCGGTGAAAGCCTTGTGTGAAGCAGGTTTAAACAGCATCAGGGTGAGCACCAACTCTGCACGGGAACATATTTACACGCCCTATTACCGACCCAATAACTATACTTTCGGTGATATTGTAGAAAGTTTGAAAGTAGCCCGCAGTTTTGGAGCATGGACGAGCATTAATTATTTTGTGTTTCCGGGTATGACGGATAGTATTGAAGAATACGAAGCGCTCAGAAAGCTGATCAGAGAAACGGATTTGTGTATGATCCAATGGCGCAATTTTAATATTGATCCGGATTGGTACCTAGGCAAAATTGGTGTTACCGACACTGGTGAATGTATGGGCGTAAAACAAATGATGGAGTTGATCGCAGAAGAATTTCCGCAGCTGAAATTTGGTTATTTTAATCCATCAATAGAAAGGATCAAAGGAAACTTTGAGGCGGATTTTGCGCATTGAGGGAAGTGATAATAAAAAAGAATTAAACAAGAATAAATCGGTTAAACCATCTGCTGAGGATTTATTCGTGTTTCAAAAGGGGAAGCAATTATTTATACCGTAAACTGTTCTGGAAGTGTAAGTTTTACTGCTAAGTCAATTTCCTCCAAATAACATACCTAAATACATTCGCCTTAATAAGTTTTCTAAAGAATCATGGATTTTGATTTTTTTAGAACAGGGTGCCTGTCAAACACATTTATTTGGACATTATTTTCCATTTGAACAATTAGTTTTCCATATTGAATAAAATTTTTTCTCCAAGATGGGCTGCGGGTCATTTTTTAAAGGTTTTACAAGAAGGCAGTACTCGATACTAATTTCTATTAGCGGGGTGATTGTTTTGGGCGTGATTTGAACTGAAATATCTATTCGCAATTAGTCAGGATGCTTTTTCGGATGTAATAGACATGATTGGGCTTTTTTCAGTCAATCTCTGGCAGTGAATCTGGTAGATTGCCTGCCTGGTGGCTTCGACATATCATTTCCATTATCGCAGGATTCTTAAAGACTATTGAGCTACAGTTTTAGTTTAAAATAAATGTACGCTTCAATCTAATGCTCGCATGTGGGGGGGGAGAAAAACAATTCATAAACTTCTATTTAACATAATATTAATTATAGGCTAATAATTACTGACCCGATATTTGATAACTTATTATAAACCAACAAAATATCTGGTAGTTTGATAAATAAGAGATTACCTATTGAGCTGATATTGATGACGAAACTGGTGTTAGGTATAAAAAAAACTAAACTATTTTTTTAGAATAACTCATACCTCGGTCCAGAAAATTTTGAATCCATCGAATTTACGCAGCACTTAGCAATAGACCGTTGAATAAAATTATGCTCCTTTATTAGCGACCATTATCACTACAACTATAAAAGATACCAGAATAATAAAAATTAAAAACAATAAAAATCCTACTATGTAAGCTGCTAAACCCTTTAGCATACTGTTACTGGTTGTTGATCCAAAAAATTGTTTATAAGCCAAAATTTGGTAAAGTATCGAAATCAAGCTCATGAACACCAGCATATACCCTTGATTTATCTTAATTAAAGACATGAACAACATCATTATCATGCCAAATACGGCCGATTGTGCGATTAAAAATGTTTGTAGCGTAAGGTGTTCTGCAAAATAGAGCCGTTGTTTTTTAAAAACCCAAAAACTGGCCAAGGCAAAAAATGGCAATTGAATCAAAATGAGCAGGTTGTAATATCTTGTTTGAAATTCCTTTGCTTTTAGCATGAACTCCTGCTGCATTGCCGTGGTTGCACTCATTTCTGGTGTCATAAATTGAGCGGTTGTGTCAAAGAAATGCGAATTAACGGCTACAAAAGTGGCGATCGCAGAAATGATGACAAGGTATTGGAATGGTAAGAAATAACGTTTACGTTTTCCCTCGATGATATATTCCCTGGCAACCACACCAGGCTTGTAAAACAACTGCAAAAAAAGGTGAAAAAATCCCTTGTCGGCATGTGTAATTGCGTGCACCACGTCATGCGCCAAATGGCCCATGGTGAGCCGATGTGAATTTTTTTGGCCGCACTGGTTGCAGAATTCTCCGGTAAATGTATGGTTGCAATTAGAACAGGTTATTAAGGGGAGCATGGAATTTGTTTGTTTTGGATTTTTTTTTAAAAATAGCAAAAAAGTGATAAACGCAACGCTGCATGGAAGCATTTAATCCTTAAGTTTTAAAGAACTAGCTTTGCCGTATGAACGAAATCATGAATACCAGTACTTATCTGGCTAAACTAAACATTAAAGCGCTCAATGAAATGCAGGTGGCTGCTATCGGCGCAATACAGGATAACAACGAAGTCATCTTACTCTCCGCTACCGGCTCTGGTAAAACCCTCGCTTTTTTGATGCCAATGCTCGATCAATTAGACCCGGAAGAAAAATTATGCCAGACCCTAATCATGGTCCCAAGTCGCGAATTAGCCCTTCAAATAGAATCTGTACTCAAACAAATGCAAAGCGGTTTTAAAGTAACCACTTGTTATGGCGGTCACAAAAGAGAGATCGAAGAAAACAATTTGGTGCAGCCTCCAGCCATTATCATTGGTACTGCGGGCAGAATGGCGGATCACATCCGTAGAGGTAATATCAATTTATCTAAAATATCTTTTTTAATATTAGATGAATTTGACAAATCCTTGGAAATGGGTTTTTTAGAAGAAATGGAATATATCATTAAATCGATTCCGGCAGTTAAAAAGAGGATGTTAACTTCTGCTACATTTACAGAGCAGATTCCCGACTTTGTTCAAATGAAAGAGCCCAAACTTTTGAACTTTTTACCTGAAAATCCTGCTGAATCTGAGTCGCTGAGAATCAACACAGTACTGAGCCCAGATAAAGATAAATTAGATACGCTGCTGCAGATGATTTGCTATGCTGGTAATACCAGTACCATCATTTTTTGCAATCACCGCGACGCGGTAGAACGTTGCAGCGAATTTTTAAACGAAGAAGGGATCGTAAACGTATTTTACCATGGTGGTATGGAGCAGCACGATCGTGAAGTAGCACTTTGTAAATTCCGCAACACCAGCTCCGATATTTTGGTAACTACAGATTTGGCCAGTCGCGGACTGGATATTGCTAATATCCGCAACATCATCCACTACCACATACCAAACGACGAAGCTGCCTTCACTCACCGAAACGGCAGAACCGCCAGGATGAATACCACCGGAAATGTATATGTAATCTACTCCGAAGAAGAACGATTGCCAGCTTATATCACCGAAAATGCGCAAATTTTTGAATTGCCGGACCGACTCAACATGCCGGAAAAACCAAAATGGAGCACCCTATTCATTGCAGCGGGGAAAAAAAATAAAGTGAATAAAATAGATATTGTTGGTTTCTTATCTCAAAAAGGCGGGTTAAAACAAGACGAGATCGGACTTATCGAGGTAAAAGATTTCACCGCATTTGCAGCAATAAGAAAATCGAAAGTAGGTCACGTGCTGGAACAAATCAAAGAGGAGAAAATCAAAAATAAAAAGGTGAAAATCGATATAGCAAAATAGTGGTTAAACAAGCAGATAATTGCTTGGATAATTAGTTCATATAGTTTTTATATTCAAATGTCTTTCAATAATTTAAATTCAATTTTTATTTTAATCATTTCTGGATAAAACAATTTTACCCATCTTTCCTGGTGGATTTTTTTACTTTCCTTTTAAGTTCACCAGAATCCACTTAATTATTTGTTAGTCAAATCAATAATTCATTTTATGTATAATTTAATGCGAGGTTAGTATCTAGCTTTAAATTGGATATTTGCTCAGCTACTTAATAATTTTATTTGATAGAATTAACTAAAATCTGATAATCAGTTGATTAAAAATAAAAAAGCGCTTCTATTTGAAGCGCTTTTTTATTTTTAATTATATTTCTTTAATTCAGAAATTGGATGATTATTTCTTCATATACATCACTTCTTTTACCAACTTCACGGTTCTTGGAACGTCTGGTAAATAAAGAGCCACCAAATTGGGTGCGTAATGCATCGGTGCATCAGCCGAAGTAATTCTGCGGATGGGGGCATCCAGATAGTCGAACCCTTCCTTTTGAATACGATAAGCTATCTCCGAACTTACAGATGCAAATGGCCACTGTTCTTCTACGATGACCAGTCTATTTGTTTTTTTCACGCTTTCCAAAATGGTGAACCAATCTAACGGCCGGATCGTAGCTACATCGATCACTTCAGCTTCAATTCCTTCTTTTGCTAGTTCTTCGGCTGCACCCAAAGCTATTTTCATCATTTTATTAAATGAAACAATCGTAACATCCTTACCTTCTCTTTTTATAAAACATTTACCGATAGGAAGCAAGTATTCTTCTTCAGGCACCTCCCCTTTTTCGCCGTACATCACTTCACTCTCCATAAAAACAACAGGATCATCATCGCGGATAGCGGCTTTCAGCAAACCTTTCGCATCGTATGGGTTGCTTACAGAAATCACTTTTAAACCAGGAATATTGGCATACATGCTTTCAAAAGCGGTGGAATGCTGGGCGCCTAACTGTCCGGCGCTGCCATTGGCACCCCTGAAAACAATCGGGCAACCTACTTGTCCGCCACTCATTGCCAACATCTTAGAAGCAGTATTTAGTATTTGGTCTAACGCTAACACTGCAAAATTCCAAGTCATGTATTCAACGATAGGTCGTAAACCATTTTGAGCAGCCCCCACTGCGACGGCCGTAAACCCTAATTCTGCGATTGGGGTATCAATTACTCTTTTCTCTCCAAATTCATCCAGCATTCCCTGGCTAACTTTATAGGCGCCGTTGTATTCTGCAACCTCCTCTCCCATTAAAAAAACCCTTTCATCTCTTCTCATTTCTTCCTGCATGGCTTCTCTCAAAGCTTCCCTAAACGCTATTTGTCGCATGTGTATGGTTTAAAATTTGATCGCTTTATATTCTGGTGGGCAAATTTATTCTATAACAGTCACACAAACAAATTGAGTTATCATTCATCGTACGCTTTCGTTCAAAACGAAGATGCCGCTCTGTGGAAGCGGCATCTATACTGATTTTTTTTATGAGACTTTATCGTTATTGGACGTTTTCAATCACCATGGCCGAAGCTCCACCCCCACCATTACAAATACCGGCTGCACCATATTGTGCGTGGTTCTGCTTGAGCACGTGAATGAGTGTTACGATGATTCTGGCCCCGCTAGCTCCCAGTGGATGACCTAAAGAAACTGCTCCTCCGTTCACATTCACTTTAGCTGGGTCAAGTTTCATTCTACGGCTATTTTCAATACCCACCACCGAAAAAGCTTCGTTTAATTCCCAGTACTGGATATCTTCCATTTTCAATCCGGCTTTCTCAACTGCTTTGGGTACCGCTAACGAAGGTGTGGTGGTAAACCATTCCGGTGCTTGTTCTGCATCCGCGTAAGCAATAATTTTGGCAATCGGTTTTAAACCCAGTTGCTCCGCTTTTTCTTTGCTGATCAATACCAGCGCTGCCGCCCCATCGTTCATGGTAGAAGCATTAGCTGCAGTTACCGTTCCGTCTTTTACAAAAGCCCCTTTGAGCTCAGGGATCTTATCAAACTTTACATTAAATGGTTCTTCATCTTTTGCAAAAAGTATGGGATCTCCTTTGCGCTGTGGAATGGCAACAGGAATTATTTCCGCGTCAAAACGGCCTTCGTTGATGGCTGCCTGACTTCTTTTATAACTTTCAATAGCAAATGCATCCTGTTCTTCCCGGCTTACATGGCAAGTAGAGGCGCAAAGTTCAGCAGCATTGCCCATCGCTTTACCATCATATACATCTGTTAAACCGTCTTTCGCCAAACCGTCGATCATATTCACATGACCATATTTATTTCCCCAACGCATGGTATCGCTGTAATAGGGTACGTTGCTCATGCTTTCCATGCCACCAGCAATTACGATATCTGCGTCGCCCAACAATATACTTTGTACCGCTTGTGCGATTGCTTTCATGCCACTGGCACAAACCTTGTTTACGGTGGTACAGTTGACTTCATTGGGAAGACCGGCAAATTTAGCGGCCTGCCTTGCAGGTGCCTGGCCTAAATTGGCCTGAATAACAGCACCCATGATGACATCATTAATTTGATCTGGTTGTAAACCTGCTTTCTCGAATGCAGCTTTAATAGCGATGGAACCCAACTGGGTAGCAGTAAATCCTTTGAGCGAACCGCCAAAACTTCCGATAGGGGTACGTACTGCAGCTAGGATATAAACTTCTTTCATAAGAATAATTTTAATATGGCTTTAAAATGCAGCCGCAAAGGTAGGCATTATAGCCCTATTTATTTTTGGCACATGCATTGGTTATCATCAAGAGTGATTTTATGTAATTTTAAGCATATAGCTTCTTTTTTAATCATTTACATTATGCAGATACTTTGGAAATACCTAAAGCCTTACAAGTGGTTGGCCATTTTTTCGATGTTTCTGGCTGCTATAGCTCAGGTATTGAATTTTATAGATCCCATCATTTTTGGTAAGATCATCGATAATTTTGCCCTAAATCCAGGCAGTAGAACCGAAGATGAAATGGTGGGGGGCATTTTAAAATTGCTGGGCCTGGCCGTCGGTATTTCTATTGCCGCAAAATTGGCAAAAACTTTTCAGGAATACGTTCTACGACTGGTGGTTCAAAAATTTGGCAAAGCTGTTTTCGATGACGGACTCAAACAAACACTCCGCCTCTCCTTTCAGGAATATGAAGAACAAAGAAGTGGCGAGACCTTGTCTATCCTTCAAAAAACCAGAAGAGATACCGAAAACTTCCTCAGTCAGTTTATCAATATTCTTTTTTCCACAACTGTAGGATTGGCTTTTTTGATTTACTATGCCATTACCAAACATTGGGCATTGATTCCGGTATTTTTAATAGGGGTATTGTTGTTAGGAGGTTTAACAGGTTTGCTGAGTAAAAAAATCAAAACCATACAGCGAAAAATTTTCAGGGAAAATGCCATTATGAGCGGCAATATTACCGAGTCGCTCCGAAACATTGAACTGGTAAAAAGTTTGGGTCTGACCTATCCTGAAATTAAAAGACTGAAAACATTTACGCAAAGTATTTTCGATTTAGAGATGATCAAAGTTAAGCGGGTGCGTACCCTCACCTTTATACAGGGGGTAACACTCAATTTTTTAAAGCAGTCCATCTTATTCATTTTACTCTGGCTTATTTTTAGAAAAGTATTAACCGCAGGAGAGCTGATATCGATGCAATTTATCATGAACTACATTTTCGTTCCATTACAAGACCTTGGAACCATTATTCTCGCCTATCGGGAGGCAGAAGCTTCTTTACAAAATTTTGATTTGCTGATGAAAAAGCCCATCGAAATGAGACCAGAAGAACCCATTGAATTGGGGGACGTCGAAAGTCTGGAATTTAAAAATGTGGTATTTCGGCACAAAACTGGTGCGTACAATTCTATAGACGATATTTCTTTTAAGGCAAAAACCGGTGAGTCTATTGCTTTTGTGGGTCCCAGCGGATCAGGTAAATCTACCTTGGTAAAACTATTAGTGGGCTTGTACAGTCCGGTAGAAGGAAATATTTATTTCGACAACGTATCGGTGAAGGATATACGCTATAACCGAATTAGGCGCCAAATTGGTTTTGTAACTCAGGATACTCAATTGTTTGCGGGAACGGTGCGCCAGAATCTTCAATTTATAAAAGCAGGTGCTACGGAAGAAGAGATGCTGGGTGCGCTGCGCAAATCGGCTGCTCACAATTTACTCAACAGCCCGAAAGGATTGGATACCATGCTGGGAGAAGGTGGAACAAAATTATCTGGAGGAGAAAAACAACGGTTGTCCATTGCCCGGGCGCTGTTGAGAAACCCACGGATTCTCATTTTTGATGAAGCCACCGCTTCGCTTGATTCCCTCACCGAAGAATCCATTACCGACACCATCAATTTAATTGCAGAAGAAAAACAGCAAATCATTATTACCATTGCACATCGGCTTTCTACCATCATGCGTGCTAACAGAATTTATGTTTTAGAAAAAGGTAAAATAACAGAAACGGGTACCCATCAATCTTTGCTTCAACAAAAAGGGCTGTACTATGCCATGTGGCGACAGCAGGTAGGCGAAAGATCTACTGAAAAGAAAAACATTGCCGCTGACGCATTGCCTCTTTCACATTTAATGGATCCAATAACTTCAGAAATTATCGGATTGTGAGTAAAGATTTAGCTTATGTTGAGTTTATATTGTATATTTTTGTTAAAACTTAACACACAAACCGTATGAAAAAATTAATTAAAAAATCAATATTGCTGTTCGTAGGTGCCAGCGTATTAGCGGGATCTGTTCTGGCAGCCTCTGTACCTGCCAGCTTCGTAGCCAATCCCTTAACGAAGGAAAAGCCCGTGCCCTCTGTAAAAGAAATGTTGAATTCTTTTAAAGATTTATCACGTAGCGATAAAAAAGCGCGTTTCAAAGAAGTAAAAAAAGAACTGAAGGATTACAAAAAACTTAAAAAGGCAGGCAAAGAGCCTTTGGCAGACAGAACTTTGATCATTATTTTGGCGATCTTAATTCCACCACTGGGTGTTTATTTGCACGAAGGTGAAATCAACAGCAAATTCTGGATCAGTTTGGTCCTGACGCTACTTTTCTGGTTACCAGGCGCCATTTATTCGTTGCTGGTAGTACTTGGAGAAGTTTAATGCTATCCCATATTTTGTTGAGAGCCGTTGCTGGAAAGCAGCGGCTTTTTTTGTGAATCGAAACTTTTTAAACATGAGCAACTGGATTAAACCTGGAACATTTCTTTACGATCTGATCCGGGGATCAACAATTCTATAGAGAAGGTCTGCCAGCATACTGATTAGAATAAAAATAAGGGCACTCAACAACACCGCACCCATCACAACGGGATAGTCGAGTTTCTCCAATGCATCAACAGTAATTTTACCAATTCCTCTCCATCCAAAAATATATTCTATAAAAAATGCACCAGCCAATAATTCGGCAAACCAACCTGTAATAGCCGTAATCACTGGATTGAGTGCATTGCGGAGTGCGTGTTTGAATACTACCGTACGGGTAGAGAGTCCTTTGGCGTAAGCGGTACGAATATAATCCTGCGACAAGGTGTCGAGCATGGAGCTACGGGTAAGCTGGGTGATGATGGCCAGTGGCCTAATACCGAGGGTAAAGGCAGGTAAGATCAGGTTTTTTAAGGCGATATATTCTTCGCCCGTTACTTCATTGATCTCGTATAAACTTCCTGTCAGGTGAAGCCCGGTAAAATCGTGCCATACAATTCCAAATAAATAGGCAATCAAAATCGCCATAAAAAAAGAGGGTGCTGAAATGCCAGCGATGCTACTAAAAATTGCTGTTTGATCGATCCAACTGTTTTTGTACACGGCCGCAACAACGCCTAAAAAAATGCCTGCCACGCAGGCAAATATCATGGCGGTAAGTGCCAATACAATGGTGCCTGGCAATGCTTCTGTAAGTACCGAAAGTGTTGATTTTTTTGTTTGATAACTTTTGCCGAGATAAGGAATTTTAAAAGCCAGTTTGTTATGGTCATTACCAATAAAAAATCCTTTTAATTCTTTTTTTTCGATGGATGCTTTGCTGTGTATCGCAATTGGAGAAACATCATTAAGGTAATATAAAAATTGTTTCCATTTGGGTTGATCGAGGTACAATTCTTTTCGGATATTATCCAGTGTTTTTTTATCACCCGTTTGCCCTACAATCAATCTGGCAGGATCTCCAAATCCTTGAAACATCGCAAATACCAACATCACTACTCCGAGGAGTACCAAGACGGCGTAAGCTGTTTTTTTAAGGAGATAACTCATAAGTTCTCGTTCAACACTGCATTTACAAGAAGTTGTTTCGCTGTTTATTTACAAACCAACCAGATCAAAATCTTTCCAACCCCATTTGTTTACGACGACAGGTCCATTCATTTTATACAGGGTAATATCTGCTCTCGCAGCGGTTTTTAAGGCCGTGGCGTCGCAATTCAACATGGGAATGGCTATAGGTTTTCCATTGATGATCGCTATTTCGCCATAACGTTTAGTGGCCATGGCTCTTTGTCCGGTAACAATGTAAATGGGTATATTTTTAACAATGGCATTATTCACTATTTCCTGATCCTTCCGAAATCCGGAAGGGATGGTGGTTACATCTCTCACAAACAAAATAAAGTAAGATCCTTTTTGTGAAAGAATGGCTTCGGTACTGTCTTCCCCTGATTCGGTGGTTAACGTAAAATCATTGATCAACGGCGTATTATTTTTGCCGGCTTTTACTAATTTTTGGTTGCGATCCACAAACTCCCAACTGCTATCGGGCAAGGCCTCCGCGGTGAATTCTTTTTTTACATTGTCTTTTTGATAAATAAAACTGATGGCATATTCATCAGGTATTGCACCAGCAGGCATCTTACGTAATTCAAGAATATTGTTTCCTTTTTTAAAAGGTAAACAATCTTTTAAAGGTAGGTGTCCCAACACATACCACTGTAAAGCCAATGCTCCCACCGTAGCCATTAACACTATACTGAGTAAAATGGCAGGTTTGGCCAATGGTTCTATCAAACGATATTTCCACAGCAACATAATTGCCAATATCAACAGTACAATATCTTTTGTAAATGTTTGTAAGGGTGTAAGTGGTATGCAATCGCCAAAGCAACCACAGGCCTTTATTTTACCACTAAACAAAACGTAACTGGTAAGAAAAGTGAAAAACAAGATCAATAAAAAAAGTAACCAGGTGACCAGCTTTTTTTTCCAGCCAACGATCAATGCCACTCCTACCGCCACTTCTAAAGTAATCATGAGAATAGAAAATGCCAGCGCATAATGCCCGAATTGTTCCATCATTCCTTTCATAAAACCACTCTGAGCCCAGGCCTCAAAAAACTCCTGCATCTTGTAAGCGAGTCCGCGCGGGTCGATGGCTTTCACCAACCCTGAAAAAACAAAAAGTGCACCGCAAAGGTAACGGGCAATGTTGACGATTGTTTTCATAATTTATTGTTTTCCTTCATCCATTAAAATCAATGCAAACACTGCATAGTTCAGCATATCAAAAAAATTGGCGTCGATGCCTTCGCTGGTCAATGTTTTTCCTTCGTTGGAAATAATTTGTTTGATACGCAGTATTTTTGCCAGTATCAGATCTGTAAAACTTTCCTGACTCATATTTCTCCAAGCTTCCCCGTAATCGTGGTTTTTTTCGTTCATCAGTTGCTTGGCTTTGTGCACAATATTGGAGTAATACTGCTCCACTTCCTTTGCGGGTAGTTGCTCGTTGGCCTCGTCTTGTATTTGCAATTGAATCAAACCAATCACGCAGTAATTAATAATACCTGCAAATTCACTTTTGATATCATCCCCTATTTTTTGAACTTTTAATTCCTGTATGGTTCTGATTCTTTTGGCTTTGATGTAGATCTGATCGGCTACAGAAATGGTTCTGTAAACCCGCCAGGAAGTGCCATAATCGGCTGTTTTTTGAATGAATGTATGCTGACAGGAACCTATAATTTTATCGTATTGTTCGTTAGTTTGAGATGCCATAATGTTGTTGCTCATGAATAAAGCGCAAATTTGCGTATTATTTCAAAAATACAATTAGTCTGCGAAATGTTAACACTAAACTGTAAGGGAAAAATATTGAGTCTGCAAACCCCTGTGGTGATGGGTATCTTAAACGTCACTCCTGATTCTTTTTACACGGGTCATCTCAATGATGGGATACAAACCATGAGGCGATTGGCTGGTGAGATGTTGGCTGCAGGCGCCCGTATGATTGATGTTGGCGGTCAAAGCACCCGGCCAGGCAGCGAACGGGTTGCTGCCAATGATGAATGGAAAAGAATACAACCCGTTATCCAGGAAATATTGTTATCCTATCCTGAAGCCATCATTTCCGTAGATACTTATCACAGCCAAGTAGCCCGGCTGGCCATTGAAGCGGGTGCGGCCATCATCAATGATGTAAGTGGTGGTGAAATGGATCCAGAGATGATCGGGATCGTTGGAAGTTTAAAAGTACCCTTTGTTTGTATGCACATGAAGGGTACGCCCGAACATATGCAGAAGCTGGCTGTGTACGATGATCTGTTAGCGGAAATACTCGATTACTTCATTCAAAAAATAGAACAATGTACCGAAGCGGGGATACACGATATTATAGTAGATCCTGGGTTTGGCTTTGCTAAAAACATTCAGCAAAATTTTGAATTATTGAAAAAAATGGGCACTTTACAAATATTGGGCAAACCAATTCTGGCGGGACTGAGCAGAAAAAGTACGATCTACAAAACCCTTGGTATCGCCGCCGCAGAAGCCCTCAATGGCACTACTGTTCTCAATAGCATTGCCTTGTTAAACGGAGCCAGTATTTTGAGAGTGCACGATGTAAAAGAAGCCATGGAAACTATTCAGCTGATAGAAGCCTATCGATCTGCATAAAAAAAGGAGCTCCGAAAGAGCTCCTTTTTTTCACCAATTTATACTAATTATTTTTGTGCAGGTGCGGGCTGTGGTTGTGCTTTTTGCATGCTATCCATCATGCGTTGTTGCGTTTCCTGCATTCTTTTTTGAGTTGCTTCCATATCGGCCAATGCTTGGGTTTGGTTTAGGATATCCAATACTTCGATATCAAAAATCAAGATTTCATTCGGACCAATATCTTGTCCAGCTCCTTGTAATCCGTAAGCCAATGAAGAAGGAATATAGAATTTAGCTTTTGCGCCTTTGTTCAACAAAGTCATGCCATCTGTCCAACCTTTGATCACGCCACTGCCCAGCATTTGGTTGTTGGTCATGTTTACCGTCAAAGGCTCTACATGGTTAAAAGCAGGCTCTGTGTTGGAATCAAAAGTTTTACCAGCCATGGTTTTACCGGTGTAATTTACTTTTGCTACTACAGCAGTATCAACATTGGCACCTGTACCCGGAGTGATGATTTGAACGTAGGTTCCCAATGGTGCCTTCGCCGCTTTGATGTTGTTTTTTGTAAAGTATTCCTGCAAAGTTTTGTCATCTTTAATGATTTGTCCGTCGGCTAATTTCTTCATATTCTCCTGCGCTTTTTCCATAGATGCCATTCTCGCTTTTTCGGCTTCCTCCTGTGTTTTGTAGATGTTTTCTACTTTTGCACGAGTGATCAGGTAATGACCTTTTTTAAACATAGGCGGAATACCTTGTGGGTTGCCTTTGAATGCGCTGTCAACCAAAATACGAAACTCAACACTGTCGCCTTTTTTTAGTTGGCTTAACACTTTAAAATACTCTTTGGGCATGTTGGCAGAATCCAGTACTTCGAAAGCAGCGCCCTGTGGGGAAGTTCTTGTATCAGAAAGCAACGAATCTTTGTTGTTGCCCTTGCTGTAATAAGAAGCAATATTCAACTCCATAAAATTACCATATTGGATCTTTTCACCGCTTCCGCTGCTGATGATTTTGTATTCCAAACCATTTTCGCCTTTTTTGAAAGACTCTTTACAAGCAGAGAATAATACTACTGCCGCTAATAATACCAATGAAACTTTTTTCATTTTTTACTTTTCGTTTATTTAAAATTTGTAGGTTGCTAAATTTTCTTTGTTTTCTTTCATGGCTTCCATAAACTTTTCTACGGCTGCTTCTAATGATTCAGTTGTTTGACCGCCCGCTGCATTAAAATGTCCACCTCCGTTAAAATAAGTCCTGGCAAAAGTATTCACATCCACATTTCCTTTACTTCTGAAAGAACATTTGCGTTCTTCTCCTCTGTCGATGATTATAGCTGCCATTCGTATGCCTTCAATACTAAGAGGATAGTTTACCAGTCCTTCAGTATCTCCCGTTTTAATATCATATTTGATCAGATCTGCTTGCGGGATGGCAATCAGGGCTGTGTTGTATTCGAAAAAGATGTTCATTCGGTTGAGTAGCACATTACCGATGAAGCGTAACCTGTTTTCAGAAAAGTGATCATAAATGGCTTCGTGTACCTTGCCATGTTGTAAACCTTTGTCTTTTAAAAAAGCTACCAATCTGTGCACTGCTGAAGTGGTAGATGGAAACCGGAATGATCCCGAGTCGGTCATTACACCTGTATAAATACATTCTGCCATGTTCGTATCTATCTGATCGCCGTAACCAGCGCCAATGATAAAATCATAGATCAGTTCAGCGGTAGAACTTTTGCTGATATCACTTATACCGTAGGCGAACACTTCCGTTTGTGGCTCGCGGTGGTGATCAATGAGTACCCGCTCTGCTTTGGAAGCCAACAATACGGGTTCCATTGATTTGGTTCTGCTAAGGGTGTTGAAGTCGAGGCAAAATATCCAATCAGCCGATTCTATGAATTCATTGCAGTTGCCAACATTTTTTTCATAATCCAATACATTTTCTATGCCGGGCAGCCAATTTAAAAAAGAAGCCCAGTTGGTGGGAGAAATAACCTGTACAGAATGGTGGAGTGCGGTTAAGAGGTGATACAAACCAAGGGAAGAGCCCATGGCATCGCCATCAGGTTTCTGATGGGTGGTGATGACCACTTTTTTGGGCGTAGTTAACAATGGAAAAATTGCACTAATATCTTGCATAAGAGGCGCAAAAGTAAGTGTAATTACACTAATTGGCAAATTAGCAGCGTTGCTATTTGTTAAGATACTTATCTTTGCGGCCAAAAAAACACAAAGATGAGCAACAGAACTTTCACCATGATCAAACCCGACGCAACCCTAAACGGACATACGGGTGGCGTTTTAGCCATGATAAATGCGGCAGGTTTCCGCATTGTGGCCATGAAAACAACGCAACTGAGTGCTGAAAAAGCTGGACAGTTTTACGAAGTACACAAAGAGCGTCCATTTTACGGCGAATTGGTTTCCTTCATGAGCCGTGGCCCTATAACCGCAGCCATTTTGGAAAAAGACAATGCTGTTGGAGATTTCCGCCAATTGATCGGCGCTACCAACCCTGCTCAGGCAGAAGAAGGTACTATCCGTAAAAAATATGCTACTTCTATTGGAGAAAACGCTGTTCACGGAAGTGATAGCGACGAAAATGCAGCCATTGAAGGTGCGTTTTTCTTCAGCAAATTGGAGCAATTCTAATTCAACAAAACTTTTCTCAAAAAGCCGCTTTCAAAAGTGGCTTTTTTTGTTTCCCGCTTTTCCTTTTTTGGGCTGATGCTTTGGCTTATATTGCATTCGTATGAGTAAGGTATCGTTAACCATTGTTCAATATCCACCTAAGTGTTCAGTTTTCGGACTATTTGCCATGGCATTCCATCATTTTCCTTTCTGGTTCAATAAAAAGGTCAGCTTTTACAAATTGATGGGAACCGGCAAAAATGGCACGTTTGATAAAAATCCCGATTGGCAGCAATGGTCTATCATCACCGTATTAAAAGGTGAAGCAGATTTGAAGGATTATACCGGAATAGAAAATGATACTGCTTTCATCCAAAAATATTACGGTTCTTTTATCAGCGGTTGGTTTAGGTTTTTTGGTTGTACAACCAGCACCCTCTTGATGGAAGCAATTGAAAGTCATGGTTTCTGGGATAAAAAAAGAGTGTTTGGGAATTTGCCCCCAAAATCGGAATATGAAGGACCCATAGCGGTGATCACCAGAGCTACCATCCGGTTAAACAAATTGAAATTCTTTTGGGAAAATGTGGCTCCGGTAGCGGCTCATATGGCTACGGCAAATGGATTTCGTTTCTCGATTGGTGTGGGGGAACTGCCATTGATCAAGCAGGCTACCTTTAGTATTTGGGATAGTAAAGCAGCGATGAAAGCATTTGCTTACGGGATGAAAGAACACGCAGAAGTGATTCAAAAAACAAGAAAACAAGATTGGTATAGTGAAGACATGTTCACCAGATTCAAAATAATACAGGTGTTGGGTTCGATAAAAATGAACGGCGATGCAGCTACAATTGTAGCACCAGCTTCCACCTGATTTGATCAATATAAATTTGCCATATGAAGAATATTAAAATTATTGAGGCGCCTTCTGAAATTGGTGCCGGAACCCGGGGAGCCAGTATGGGCGTTGATGCAATCAAAATTGCAGCGCTCGATTTTATGAGTAATTTCTTTGTTCATTTTCCTTCCGAAAAAATTGAAGCTCCCAACGACTTATTGTTCGAACCCATCCATTCACCTTATGCCAAAAGGATTCATGGTGTTTTAGCGATGGCAGAAAAAATCAGTAAATCGGTGAGCGAAAGTATCAAAGAAAATTTTTTTCCGGTGGTATTGAGTGGCGATCATAGCAATTCAGCCGGCACTATTTCAGGTATAAAAATGGCTAAGCCGAAAAGTAAGCTCGGTGTTATCTGGATAGATGCTCATGCTGATTTACATACCCCTTACACCACACCCAGCGGTAATATGCATGGAATGCCTTTGGCTGCTGCGATTGCTGACGATAACAAAGAATGTAGCACCCATGAGTTAGATGAAAAAACTGCCAACTTTTGGAACCAGCTGAAAAGCATTGGTAAAATTCCTCAAAAAGTATTGCCAGAAGATGTGGTATTTATTTCGCTCCGCGATTTTGAGAAAGAAGAAAAGCACCTGATTGATAAACACGGTATGAAAGTAATCACCACCAGCGAAGTTCGAAGAATTGGTGCAGAGAACGTGAGCAGAAAAGTGTTGAGGTACCTCAGCGATTGCACGGATATTTACGTGAGTTTTGATGTGGATAGCCTAGATTCGTCTATTTCAAAAGGCACCGGAACACCCGTAAACAATGGATTGAGAGAAAGGGAGGCGGAAGATCTGATCAGTAAATTCATGCAAAATAGAAAAATTTGCTGTTTCGAAATTACAGAGGTAAATCCAACACTCGACAAAGAAAACTTAATGGCAGAAATTGCATTTAATATTTTACAGAGAAGCGTAAACGTTCTTATGATGAACTAATCAACCCTCTTTCATCAGCTAATGATGTCGTTAACTTAAACATCCCCCTCATGAAATTATTTTTTACTGGCTTTCTACTTTTTTTGTCTGCTTTTTTTGTTGCAGAGGGGCAGAAGACCTATGCTTCTACCATCCAATCATTTCAGAAAGCCTATGTAAAAACGCATGGAGTGGTACAAAAAAACGATAAAAAATATTTTAGATTTTTTGCAGTAGACGCGCGTTTTAAAGTAGCCGCAAATTTCACCAGAATTATAGACACGGCTGGTTTTATCATGAAAACATCTGGCAAAACCCCCCAAAAATATTACAGGTATGGGGTTGCAGCCTTCAAAATTGGGGATAGTAGTTTCAAACTTACCATTTATCAGGGAGCTGAACTGATGCAAACCATTTTATATAAAAACCATCTCTTTGTTCCTTTTACAGACCTCACCAGTGGGGAAGAAAGTTATGGGGCCGGCAGGTATGTAGATTTGGAGATCGACGATATTGTGAACAACAAACTGGTACTTGATTTTAACGAAGCATACAGTCCTTATTGTGCTTATTCGGATGAATACAACTGTCCTATCCCCCCCCGGGAAAATTACCTGACTATTGCCATCACCGCTGGTGAAAAGAACTTTGCAAAAAAAATGTATTGATTTTAGAGGCTGTTAAAAATATTTTTTCGTGCAAACAGTGATTTTCTTTTGTTCTTGCGAATTATATATAAAACAGTTTCACATATTTTAATGGCAACCAGCATAGATACATCTAATTTTTACAAGGTTATAGAGGATAACAAAGCCATTCTCTATAAAATCTGTCACAGCTATTGCCGTAATGAATCTGAGCATGAAGACCTGGTGCAGGAAATGATCTATCATCTTTGGAAATCTGCCGAAAGCTTTAATGCTGAATATCGATTCAGTACCTGGATGTACAGGGTAGCATTAAATGTGGCTATTAGCTTTTATCGAAAATCTAAAACTTCTGTTCTACTGGTGCCGCTTAGTAACCTAAACAATGATATTGCTGCTTCTCCTGTTACTACCAATAAAGAAATACAATTTCAACTTTTGCAACAAGCCATACAGGAATTAAAAGAACTAGACAGGGCTTTGATCTTACTTTGGCTGGAAGAAAAATCGTACCAAGATATTTCAGAAATCATGGGTATCAGCGAAACCAATGTAGCTACCCGCATTAGCAGGATCAAAGAAAAGCTCAAACAACAATTACGACAACAACAAAATATCTAATCATGGAAGATCACCAATTGGCCTCATTATGGAAAGCCTACGACCAAAAACTGGAGCAAGCCCGGTTACTTAATTTACAATCATGGGTGCTCAACTTACAGCAGTTTGAGCGGCAGCAGCAACAAAGGGCACAACATAGTTTGGGTAGTGTGGTGCGTATTAAAACCGGATTAGTGATTGCAGGATTGTTATGGGTGGCTTTGTTGGTTTATTTGTTGCTTCACGCTCTCGCCTGGTCAAAGATCTTTTTTATAATTTCTGCCGGGGCTATTGCGCTGGTTAACCTGATCGCCATTGTGGTCTATCTCCAGCATATTGTTTGGATCCAACAAATAAAACCGTACGATTCTGTGCTGGCAGTACAAAAAAAATTGGAGCAACTTAAAGTCTCCACTTTACAAATTACACGTATTCTTTTTTTACAAGCCCCTTTTTATTGTTGTTGGTTTGTTAGTCCTGCCATGATAGCAGCCTCGCCGCTTGCATTCTGGTTGATCACTGTTCCCATCACAGCATTTTTTACAGCAGTGTCCATTTGGTTATACATAAATATCAAGCCTGCCAATAAAGATAAGAAATGGTTTAAGCTATTGTTCAGCAGCAAAGAATGGACGGGCGTCTTAGCAGCATCGGCTTTTCTGGATGAAATAGAAGCCTTCAAAAAAGAAATTGTATTACCATCAGAATAAAAAAACGCCGGAATAATTTCCGGCGCGGTATGGTTTGGGGGTTAGTATCAACGTTGCCCTTTCTTATTGTTCAATGATTTCTTCGACGTGTATTTTGTCCGGAATCGTTGAATAAAATCAGCCATGTTTTGAATATCCTGTATGCTGACAAGTTTAGACACCGGCAATTCGAATCCAGTAGCTTTTGTAGGTTTGAGGGTTGACATATAAACTGAGGGGGGTTTTATGTTAATATGGGTTGTTTCTTTAGAGACCAACGATCTCCTTTTTCTTCCGTAAACTGTTCAATGAAGGGTCCATTTCAATGGCTTTGTCGCACATCTGTTGACCCCGATCTTTTTGTCCCTTTTTTTGAAAATTTAGTCCGGCCTGGTACAAAGCCTTCCCATCATTGGGGTCGAGTTCCATTAGCATTTGGCAATATTCGAGTGATTTGTCGTATTGCTTTTGGCCGTAAAAAATCTCCGACATATCTCTGATCAGGGTTTTATTGTTCGGTTTGCGTTTAAGCACTGCCGTTAGTAGCTTCTCCCCTTTTTCATATTCACCCGCATATAAGGAAGCAAAACCAAGGTTTTCGTTGAAATCATTTTTGGTTTCATAGCCATTTGTTGCCGCTTTTTCAAAAGAGACCACTGCATTTTTATAGTCATTGTTGTTATAATAGAGTAAGCCAAGTTCGTACATCCAACTGCTTTTTGCAGACGGAAGATTAACTGCTTTTTCGTACCATGGAACTGCTCTTTTATACTCTTCCATGTCAAGATAGGTTCTTGCCAATGTGTAAGTGGCTTCTGCATCTTGTGGATCTTTTTTGATAGCAACCAGCAAATATTTTTCTGCTGATCCGTAATCTTCTTGATGATAAAAACTCATGCCGGTGATACGGTTGGCGGAAGGGCAATTGTTACACTGTTTCGCAAAAGCGATCGCATCATCAAAACGACGGTAATTATAATTAAATTCCATCAGTTCGCGGATGGCTTCCGGATGTTGGGGCTGGAGTTCGTACAGTTTTTCGTAATTCTCTTTTGCCTTTGTTATTTTTCGCATCTCCTTCAACGCAGATGCGTTGGCTAAATAAGCATCTGCGAGTTGGGGATTGAATTGGATGGCTTTTTCGAAATGTTGGTTAGCGCTGAGCCACTTTCTTTCAGCTGACGCTGTTTGTCCATTTTTGAAGTAAACGTACGCACTATCGCTGTTTGTTTGTGCCATCAAGGGCACGGCTGTTATTAAAAAAATACTGGTGAAGATGTTTTTCATAAAATAGTATTAGCAAATAGTATTCCGCATTTTAACGGAATATCATAGCTGCTAACGCTGGAATGTCGAAATTTATTTCATACAACTTCTTCTTTTTGTCTACTACAGTGGATACAATATTTTGATTCATGTAATCACCTGAACCCCAGAATTTTACGTCGTCGCTGTTAAAGATCTCTTTCCAGGACATTTTACCTTTTATTTCGGTTTTCCAATTCCGTTTGGGGTGTACGGTAACATTTAACACAACGAGTATATCTTCTGACCTGTTTTTTCCCCTTCTTTTGAAAATAACAATGCCATCATCCCTGTTGTCGGTGTTTACCCATTCAAATCCCTTTCGTTCAAATTGGTATTGGTACAGTGCCGGCTCATTTTTATAAATATGATTGAGTACCCGCACACATTCCTGCATTTTATTGTGTGGTTCAAATTGTAGTAAATCCCAGTCCAATTCTGATTTGTAATTCCATTCGCTGGTTTGTGCAAACTCATTTCCCATAAACAACAGTTTTGCGCCGGGATGGGTGCACATGTAACTGTATAGCAAGCGCAGGTTGGCAAATTGTTCCCATTCATTGCCAGGCATTTTGTAAATCATGGGGCTTTTTCCATGCACAATTTCATCATGACTGATGGGTAACATAAACTTCTCATCATAGAAATACATGATGCTAAAGGTGAGGTCATTTTGATGGGCTGTTCGTTGCTCAGCAGATTTTTTAAAGTAACGGAAACTATCGTGCATCCATCCCATCATCCATTTCATGCCAAACCCAAAACCACCTTTGTGAACGGGCGTAGTGATCCCTGGCCAGTCGGAAGCTTCTTCTGCGATTGTTTGAATGTCGGGAAAATCGCGGTAAAGGATGGTATTCAATTTTTGTAAAAAAGAAATGGCTTCTAAATTTTCATTACCGCCGTTTATATTGGGTTCCCACTCTCCTTCTTTTCTCGAAAAATCGAGGCGTATGATGGAGTTCACTGCATCTACCCGAATGCCATCAGCATGATAATACCTCATCCAGAAATGTGCACTGCTCAATAAAAAAGATTGTACTTCTCCTCTGCTGTAATTAAAAATGTACGAATTCCAATCGGGATGAAATCCTTTGCGCATGTCGTTGTATTCGTAGGTATGGGTACCATCAAACTTAAATAAACCGTGTTCATCGTAAGGAAAATGCGAGGGAACCCAATCTAATATCACACCAATGTCATTTTGGTGCAACATATCTATAAGGTACATGAGTTGTTGCGGAGTGCCGTACCTGGCTGTAGCGGCAAAAAATCCGGTTCCCTGGTAACCCCAACTGCCATCGTAAGGATGTTCCATGATCGGCATAAATTCTACATGCGTATAACCCATTGCCTTTACGTACGGCACCAATCTATCTGCTAGTTGTACATAAGTATTATACCAATTTTCGTTATGTTTATCGGGTCGCATCCAACTTCCCATATGCATTTCGTACACATTCCAAGGCGCATTCAGTGAATTGTATTGGTGACGATTCGCCATCCAGTGCCCATCATGCCAATTACTGTTCATCTCCCAAGTGATAGAAGCTGTGCCTGGCCTGAGTTGAGCGTACCTTGCATATGGATCTGCTTTTTCTGTTTCTGTTCCTTCAAATCCTTTTATAAAATATTTGTAGTGTGCACCAGCCGGTATCCTTGGAATAAAACCTTCCCATATTCCGGAATGATCGAGTCTCACGAAGAGCGGTTGTAATTCTTTTTTCCAACCATTGAACTCCCCTACCACCGAAACGAAAGTTGCATTGGGAGCCCATACTGCAAAGTAATAACCATCGGTATCCAGCAATCGCATGGAATGACTTCCAAATTTTTCATAGCCATCCTGCAGATCGCCTTTTTGAAAACGATCAATTGCTTCCTTTGTAAATAAGGAATAATTCCAGACTAGTTTGGTACTGTCTATAAAATGATCGTCTTCGTATGCCATTGTAAAGCTTTGTACACCGTTTAAATAAATACGCTTTAACGTAAATTTAATAATTGTTAGTTTGCAGTCATTATATTAAAGATCATATTCGATCACCAATTAAAAGTACCAATAAAAACTAACTCAATGCCCAAAAAGTTTAGCCTCCTTTTTTTCTTTGTGTTGACCTCTTTTTTTGGTTTTTCGCAATCCACTATTTCAGGAATTATCAAAGACACTACGAGCAACAAATTTGTAAAAAATGCTGTGGTGGCCTTGATCTCACAACCAGATTCTATTCTAATTAAATTTACCCGAACCAGTGACGATGGATATTATATCCTTAAAAACCTCCCAACAGGTAAACATACATTGCTGGTAACACACCCTTCGTTTGCAGATTATGTGGAAGATTTGGATGTAAAAGGGGGAAAAGAAAATTTCCCGTTAGTAGCGGTGACTCCCAAAAGTAAATTATTGGAAGCGGTGATCATCAAAAGTGGTAGTCCAATCAGGATCAAAGGGGATACCACTATTTATACTGCCGATAGTTTTAAAGTAAGTGCTAACGCCAATGTAGAAGAGTTGTTGAAGCGGATGCCTGGCATTCAGGTGGATAAAAATGGCCAGATTAAAGCCATGGGTGAAAACGTAGAAAAAGTGCTGGTAGATGGGGAAGAATTTTTTGGCGATGATCCTGGAATGGCGGTTAAAAACTTAAGGGCAGATGCAGTAAAAGAAGTACAGGTGTATAAAAGGCAAAGCGATCAGGCGGCATTTACTGGAATTGACGATGGAAAAAGCCAGCAAACCATTAACCTAAAATTAAAAGAAGATAAAAAGAAAGGGTACTTCGGAAAAGTAGATGCAGCGGGTGGCTTGCAAAAAAGTATCAACGATCGCTTTAACACCAATGTATTGTTTAGCAGTTTTAAAGGCAAAAGAAAACTATCGGCATTTTTGTTAAATGGGAACACTGGACAAGATGGATTAAGTTGGCAGGATAGAGAAAAATTCGGCGACAACAGTGAATTCAATGTATCTATGGATGAAGATGGTGGCATTATGTTTATGTCCGGTGGCGGCGGTTCTGATGAAGAACCAAATATAAATACCGAAAATGGTTTTTTGACCAATGTGAATGCAGGTCTGAGTTATAGCAATAAATATAAAGATGCCAATACCCTTACTTTTTCTCCTAAGTTCAACAGCCAGGTGTACGACAACACCATGAGCAGGTTTACACAAACGCAAATTAGTGATTCAATTTTTCGGGAAAATGCAGCTACTATTTCAAATATCAATAGACAAAATGTAAAACTAAATGCGGCTTACGATATTAAAATTGACAGCAACAATTCTATTAAATTTTCCATTGCCGCCAGTGCCTATCAAACCGAAAGTGAAGAAAGCAGATCGGCGGCTACCACTGGTGAAAATGGAAATCTTAAAAATACTTCCGAAAGAGACCTCAGTATAAATTCTGACAAACAGTCTATCAATGCTACTGTTTTATTCAAACATAAATTTAAAAAGAATAGAAGAACCTTGTCAATCAATACTGACTTTTATAGTTTGGCCAGTTCTGCAAACAATATTTTACAATCGCAAAACCAGACTTTCAGCGATGGCAATCCTTCTTTTTTACAAGATATCAATCAGTTAAGGGATGTAGAAAGGACTAACAAACGTATGTTAACCAGATGGATTTTCACAGAACCGCTGAGCAAAAAATATTCAATGGAGTTAGGCTATGAACTGAGTAGAAATAGTGGAACCAATAACCAAACAACTTTCGAATATTCTAATATAACAGGCAAGTATGAAACATTGGTTGATTCGCTCACCAATGATTTTGATCAAACGATTACAACACACAAGCCGTCTTTTAAAGTAAATTATGCGGGTAAAAAAATTAAATTCAATTTAGGCAGCGGTATTGGATTAACCGATTTTAATTTTTTAGATAAAACCACCCAACAACAATACATTAGAAACTTTACCAACTTTTTTCCTGAAGCCTTTCTTACCTATAGTTACAAAGGAAACCGAAATCTCCGCTTTAATTACAATGGGAGTACAAGGCAGCCATCCCTTTCTCAATTACAGCCCATTGCCAATAACAACGATTTATTCAATCAATATATCGGCAACCCCGATTTAGAGCAATCGTTCTCCAATAGTTTTAATATTTCACACAATAGTTATGATTTTATCAAAGACAGGTGGATGTACCAAAGTATGCGTTTTAGTACCACAAGTAATGCTATTACCAATAACAGGATTATTGATCTCGATTCAGGTAAAACTACTATCCAGCCTATCAATACGAATGGCAACAATAATATGAGTTTTTATTCTGGAATTGGCTTGAAAATAAAAAAGTTGGATATTAGAATTGATGCGGGTCCTAGCTTGAGTTATAGCAAGTTTGCAGATGTGATCAACAGCCAAACCAGTTTTGCCAATAATGTAAACGCTGGTATCAGTTTTGGATTAAATAAATCAAAAGAAAAAAAATACGATATCTATATTCAAAACGAATTTAACTACAACAACAACAAATCAACCGTGAGTGGTAATAACTCTTTTTATACAAATACATTGAGTAGTAATATTCGCTTGTACTATAAAAAAGTATGGTCGTTGAATACGGATTATAGTTTCTTCTCCAGGCCAGCTACCGGTCAATTTAGCCAAAGCCTGAACAACCACTTGTTGAATGCAAGATTGGAACGAACGTTTAAAAAAGACGAGTTTACTGCTTATTTTTTGATTCGCGATATCCTGAACCAAAATATCGGTATCGATCGTAGCTTTTTCAGCAACACCTTATCTGAGGTACGCAACGATCGTTTGCAGCGTTATTGGATGGTAGGATTTACGTGGAATTTTAAAAATAAATCTGCCGCTCCGGCACCAGTTGCCAACCAACCCTAGTCTGTAATTCAAATATGAAAATGAAAAAAATAATTTCATGAAAAAAACAATTTTAAGTTGCAGCTTATTGCTGATTCTAAGTAGTATCGTTTCCGCACAGAATTTTATAAGTACGGCTAATATTGAGTTTGAAGTTAAAACCAATGTGAAGAAAACCATGGGCAATAGCTCTTGGGCCGAGATGTTGAAAGACCAATTACCACAGTTTAAAACGGGGTATTTCAATTATACATTTGCGAACAATCAAAGTGTTTACAAATTTGATAGATGGGAAGCGGGTGCTAAAATTCCTGAGTTTTTAAGACGAAGTGATGAAGAAAACATTTGGTATTTCGATTTTAATACCAACAAATTCATGATGAAAAAAGTGATTGAAGGCACAGATTTTAATGTGGAGGACACAATACCTGCTATTGAGTGGAAACTGAGCAACGAAAGCAGGGTGATTGCCGGTTTCAGTTGCCGAAAGGCAGTAGGTGTGATCATGGACAGTGTGTATGTATTTGCTTTTTATACAGACGAAATCATGATATCCGGTGGTCCTTGCTCCATCAGCGGATTACCCGGAATGATATTGGGGGTAACTATACCAAGATTGTACACCTCCTTTATTGCCACTAAAATAATGGTAACGGACGTTAAAACTGCTTCTATCAAACCTATTAGTTCTAAAAAATATTTCACCAATAGTACACTGAAATCTACCCTGCTAGAGCGTTCTAAAGACTGGGGCGGTGATGATGACAATGAAGAATCCCGATCATGGATCAATCAATTTAAATGGAATGCCCTGTTATAAACGAAATGTTTTATCATAAAAAAAGGTTTGACATTTTATCAAACCTTTTTTTAATAAACTAACTTTATCCAATCACATATCCGTCCGGAATAATGGCTCCTTTTTTTAGCACTACAATGCCATCTTTCACTGCATATAAAGCATGGTCTGAATCTTCAAGGTGGTTACCTCCATTGATCACTACATTGTTTCCAAGGCGACAATCTTTGTCCATAATCAAATTGTTGAGCGTACAGTTATCGCCAATACCAATTTTGGGAATTCCTCTGGTATAATTGTGTGCGATTTCTTCGATGGTTTCATAAAAGTCGCTGCCCATGATGTAGCAACTGGTAAGTACCGATCCTTCGCCTATCCTGCTTCTGATACCAATTACAGAATTGGCGATCGATTTTGCGCGGATGATCGAACCTTCTGCAATAATCGTTCTATCCATATGTGTACCACTGATTTTTGCAGGTGGTAACATTCTGGCGCGGCTGTAAACTGCTTTTTGTTTGTCGAATAAATTGAAAGGAGGGATATCCCTGGTGAGTGCCAGGTTGGCCTCGAAAAAGGAATAGATGTTTCCTATATCCGTCCAGTATCCATCGTATTGAAAGCTTTGTACTTTGTATTTGTTGATGGTGTCTGGTATGATTTCTTTTCCAAAATCGGTTGCATCTTTTTTCTCTTCTTCCAGTAAATCGAACAAAAGTTGTCGGCTAAAAACATAGATACCCATTGATGCGAGGTAGATTCTGCCTTGCTCCATCATTTCTGCTCCGGTATCGCTCGTCCATTCCGGTAACAATTCTTTGGCAGGTTTTTCAATAAATGAAGTGATGGTATTGTGGCTATCTGCTTTTAAAATACCAAATTCGGGCGCTTCGCGATCACCTACGGGTATGGTGGCGATGGTGATATCAGAGCCGCTCTCTATGTGCTTTTCGAGCATTTCTGCAAAATCCATTTGGTACAACTGATCGCCACTTAAGATAAGGACATATTCAAAATCGTTGTTTTTGATGTGCTTCAAAGATTGGCGCACCGCATCTGCTGTTCCCTGAAACCAGCCTGGGCTATCGGGGGTTTGTTCGGCAGCAAGGATGTCAACAAATCCAGAACTGAAACCGCTGAATTGGTAAGTGTTTTTGATGTGTTTGTTTAAGGATGCGGAGTTGTATTGAGTCAATACAAACATGCGGTTGATGTTGCTGTTAATACAGTTGGAAATCGGAATGTCTACCAATCGGTATTTTCCGGCAATGGGAACTGCAGGTTTACTTCTTGTTGCGGTGAGTGGATACAATCTGGATCCAGCACCACCACCCAGAATTACGGCTACTACTTGTTTGCTTAACATATGACAGTTGTTTTATAAGATAGATAAATATAAGTCGATGTATTGTAATGCACTTCTTTCCCAGCTGGTTTCTACCTGCATCATTCTCCATCTTAATTGTTGCATGGTTGTAGGATCTTTATACAGCTTTACTGCTCTTGTCATTCCATGTATGATATCTGCTACACTTGCGTTGTTGAAACAAATGCCATATCCTCCTTCGTCTTCAAAATCAATTACAGTATCTCGTAAACCTCCTGTTCTTCTAACAACTGGCACTGTGCCATATCGCATAGCATACAATTGGTTCAAACCACAGGGCTCTACCCTGCTTGGCATCAGCAAAAAATCAGCACCGGCATACATTTGGTGACTCAATTTTTCGTTGTAAGCAATTTGGGTATTGTAATAACCTACATGCTGCTCTTGAATATTTTGAAGGGCAGCTTCTACATATTTTTCACCACTTCCTAAAATGAGAAAACTAAAGGCACCCGGCATCTGGTCAAAGGCCCTGCTGATGGATTCCGGTAAAAGATCTGCGGCTTTCTCTCCTACCAATCTTCCAATAAAAACGAAGAGCGGTAATTGTATATCGAATCCAAAATCGTCGCAGAGTTTTTTCTTGTTCAGGTGTTTTCCTTCCTTTATTTTTTTGGTAGAGAAGTTAGATAAAATATAAGTGTCTATGGCAGGATCCCATACAGCGTAATCAATACCGTTGATGATTCCAGTGCATTTGCCCGCTTCGAGTTCAAATAAAAATTCTAATCCGTTGGCATTGTATTTTATCTCTCTCATATAACCCGGACTCACGGTGGTAACTTTGTGTGCACATTTGATACCACATGCCAGAGGGTTTACCATATTGTCCCACTCTAGCAGGCCCCATTTCCAGGTATCCCAAGCTGGTAAGTAAGTAGCTTTTTCCCAGCTCATCCAGCCCTGGTATTGTGCATTGTGAATGGTGAGTACGGTTTTTATGGAAGCCAAATAACGGTAAACAAAACAGTTTTGCATCATAAAAGGAATGAGCCCCGTATGATGATCGTGCACATGCACTATATCTGGCCGATGTTGCCATTGCGACATCCATTCCAAAACTGCAATTTGAAATGCAGTAAATCTTTCTGTATCGTCGTCGTATCCATAAATTTTTTCTCTGTCGAGCAACCCATTAATATCTACGCAATATAAGTCGAAGCCCAATTTATTGCTGGCTTCCCTAATGATGGTGAAATCGTAATAAGCTTCCCCCATTCTAAGATTGCCCTTGTGCTCTACGGTCCATTCGTTTTCATATAGAAATTTGGTGCGGTACATCGGCATCACTACCTTGGCCACATGGCCCAGGTCTTGTTGGTATTTTGGCAACGCACCTACCACATCCGCTAAGCCACCAGCTTTGGCCATCGGGTAACATTCTGCGCTTATGTGAATAATTTCCATGTTAAATAAGTTGCTTACAAATTAGGTATGATTTTGTTACCAACCACTTATGGGATGTAATATTTTTTAGAGTGCCTATTTTTTTATACTTTCAACCCTCTTAAACAACTTAACCTTTCAAAATGGCGATTGCACAATCAACAACAGCTGATGTTAATTTAAAACACTCCGGTATTCCTACTAATTATGGAGCGCTGGGTACGCTGGTGACTGTTTTCTTTTTCTGGGGATTCATTGCAGCAGGGAATAGCGTTTTTATTCCTTTTTGTAAACATTATTTTAAGCTAGATCAGTTCCAAAGCCAACTTATTGATTTTGCCTTTTATACCGCTTATTATATTGGGGCTTTGATATTGTTTGCATATGGGGCTTTTGGGGGCAAAGATCTTGTAGGAAAATGGGGCTATAAAAAAAGTATCGTTTACGGCTTACTTTTCTCAGCACTAGGTGCCGCCGCTATGATCATTGCAGTGAATGTGAATACTTTTGCAGGAATGCTTACTGGATTATTCATAGTTGCATTGGGTTTTTCACTTCAGCAAACCGCCGCACAGCCGTTTGCCATCACCTTAGGTGATCCTGCCACTGGCACTAGCCGCGTAACACTGGGCGGTGCGATTAATTCGTTTGGAACTACCATTGGTCCATTGATTGTTTCACTGGCATTATTTGGCACCACCGCAGCCATCACCGACGATCAGATAGCCGCACTCAGCTTAGGTAAAGTAATATTATTGTACACAGCCGTAGGGGGTCTTTTTATAGCAGCGGCAGCACTGTTTTATTTCTCTAAAAAAGTGCCTTCTGGCATTTTGGAAGAGGCTACAGAAAAGGCCGATAAAGCTTTGTACGCTTTGCTTATTATGACAGGGCTACTCATCATTTGTTTTGTACCAGTTTTTAATAGCTATAAAACCGATATGGCTACTCTTACAGATGTAGAGAAACACGCTATGGAATCGTATAGGCTTAAATGGTTATTTGGCGCTTTAGCAGTTATTGTATTAGGGTTGTTAGTTTCGAATATGAGTGCAAAGAAAAATTCTAATGGCTGGGGCGCTATGCAATATCCGCAATTAGTTTTGGGAATGCTGGCTATTTTTGTTTACGTAGGTGTAGAAGTTTCTGTAGGTAGTAATTTAGCAGAATTGTTGAGGTACAAAGACTTTGGTGCTTTGCAGGCATCCGAGGCCACTCCTTATATTGCTATGTACTGGGGCAGTTTAATGATTGGTCGATGGGCATTTGCAGTTAGCGCTTTTAATTTAAATAAAAATACCACCCTATTATTACAAATTATTGTTCCGATAATAGCTTTTTTAATCATCCTTGGAGTGAACATCGCATTTGGCTATGACATGAAACCACTGTACTATTACGTAGTATGTGTGGTAATACAAATCCTTGCTTTTTACTTTGCGCAAAATAAACCGGCCCGAACCCTTCTTATATTTAGTTTGCTAGGCGTATTTGCAATGATATTGGGAACTCTCACAACGGGTACCGTTGCCATCTATGCTTTTCTTAGCGGTGGTTTGTGTTGTTCAATCATGTGGCCAAGTATCTTTAGCTTATCAATTGCAGGATTGGGCAAATACACAAGTCAGGGTTCTGCTTTCCTGATCATGATGATTCTTGGTGGTGGTATCATCCCCCCCATACAGGGTAAACTAGCAGATTTCCTGCAAGCAAATTCTGAAGTTGACGGATTTGGTATACATCAATCTTACTGGGTAGCCGCCATGTGTTTTGCATATCTAGCTTTCTTTGCAATTATTGTTAAAAAAATACTTGGTAAACAAGGGATCAACTACGATGTAAAAAATGATTAAATAATTTACTTCACGTATCGTAAAACATCTACGGCCATTGAAATAAAAAAAAGCCGATAGCGTAAAGTAAATTTCGATTTTGACCGATTTAAATAACGAAAACAACAAATCCGGCCATTAAAATATAATTGTATGAAAAAAGAATATACAGTAGGCATTGATATTGGCGGCACCACAACCAAATTTGGAATTGTAGACAGTACCGGGCACATATTAACCCAAGACAGGATACCATCGAACGAGCATGAATCGGTAGAAGATTTTATAGTTGACTTACATGCAAAATTGCAGCCGATGATTGATAAAGTGGGCGGCATCAATCATTTCAGAGGAATTGGCATGGGTGCGCCCAATGGTAATATTTACAGTGGTGCCATCGAATATGCACCCAATTTGAAATGGAAAGGAATTATTCCAATTGCTAAATTGATAGAAAAAAAATTCAACTTACTTACCAAACTCACCAATGATGCCAACGCCGCCGCCATGGGCGAAATGATTTACGGTGGAGCTAAAAACATGAAACACTTCATCACTATTACCCTTGGAACAGGCGTAGGTAGTGGTATTGTGATTGACGGAAAAATGGTGGTTGGTTACGATGGCTTTGCTGGTGAGCTCGGGCATACGATCATCAGACCGGGAGGAAGGATTCATAAAAGTACTGGGATGGCAGGCAGCCTGGAAGCCTATGCTTCGGCTACAGGTGTACGTGAAACGGCCATTGAATTTTTAACCAAGTATCCCGAAGAAGAAAGTTTGTTGAGAGATTATTCGCTCAATGAATTAACCAGTGAAGCGGTGTATGAATGTGCCATGAAAGGGGATAGTATTGCCAATGATATCTTTGCATTTACCGGACAAATATTAGGAGAGTCGCTCGCCAATTTTATCATGTTTTCTTCTCCGGAAGCCATTGTATTGTTTGGTGGTTTAACCAAAGCAGGTGAGTTGTTGCTGCGACCCACCAGAAAACACATGGAGATGAATTTGTTACCAATTTTTCAAAATAAAGTGAAGTTGTTGTTCAGTGAACTCAAAGAAGCCGACGCTGCTATTTTAGGTGCAGCTGCTTTAGTTGAAGCATAAATCAAATACTTCTTTGTCAACTTTCACAGGTGCAGTGCCTGCATGTTGGTTGATCTGGTTGGTTTGACTATTTTCCTTACAGGTGCTGAGTAAGTTTTCTATTCTGCGAATTTCCTCCATGGCCAATTCGATTTTTGTGTTTGCCCAATATTCACCGTCTTTTACAACAGTAATTTCAAAGTCGTTTCCCGTCAATTTTTCGTATTTTTTAAACTCACGATACATTGGCAAACACTCACTGTTTTTGCTTACAAATGCCTTTGATGGTCTTGGTGAAATTGTTTGCATTTTCGTTTGGCAGACCACCCCGTGTTTTATAACTTTTCCAGAGGAATCCAGCATTACCGTAAATGGAAATTTGCCATCTGGATTTTATTTTTCTGCAAATGCATCGTTTTCCTTTTGCTTGTGATAGATAACTGTTTTATTTTATTTCTAGCAAAATCTGCATTGATGAATACGATGCTGCTATCTGCCATCGTAGAAAATTCTTCGGTACCGAAAATTTCTTTTTTCATCCGAATGCATGGGCCGCACCAATCTGAACTTGAGAAGTTAAGTAAAATCAGTTGATTTTTTTCAACTGCCAGTTTTTTGCAGTTTAGAAATCGGGTAGCCAAATAGTAAAAGAGCTAAGAAATATGTATAGTGAAAATCAAGAAAGTTTTCATCGGCTAAAAGTAACATTCGTAGAAGAGGTAAGAGCTGAAATACGTTGGCTGAAAAATTGATTTTGACCAGTTTTCGATAGCAAAGCGAGCATCCGGATCCGTTATTGGAACATTAGAATGACTTTGATTTATAAGATATGTTGCGAAATATTTTTTTAATAACACCATAGGTTTCATTATTCCAAATGTTATTTTGTTGGAACATTATTAAGAATACGTTATTATATAACTAATAATTGTATTGCATGTTGAATGAACCGGTTTTGCTACATAGCTGTTTCTGCTGAAATAAAGAAGAGGGTTGTTTAAAGTGTTTCGGCGAGGGCCGCTATAATTTTCGAAAGAATCCCAAAAAATGCTGCGCCAAAGACTTTTATCTTTTAGATTTTTAAGATTTTCTCAATCTAAGTTCCGCTTCCAATGCTTTTATATTTTTAATATTCATCGGCAGTGTTGCCAGTAAGGCAATTCCAACAACCAAGGTTGTAAGTGATTTTTTCTCAATTAAAACCATGTACAGTGATACCCCAATTAACAGCAACATCATTCCAATAAAAACACCTAATAAAATTTTCACCAATTTTATTTTTTTTATGAGTTCGGCGGTCGATAGTTTGCTGTAATCTGGTGTAGCCATGATGTTTTATTATAAAGTAAATTGTAATATTAAAGATTTTATCTATAACGGTAGCAACCTTACTAAAAAGCTCCAAAATAAGGTTAAACATACACAAGGTAAACAAATCATTAACTTTACTGTTTGTTAGTAGAATCATATTTATCACAATAGCACTATTATTTTGACAGCATCGAGATTAGAGGTCATGCAATTTATTGCAAACGACATGGAGACACTTATAGCAGATTTTTTAAAAGAACCAGATACCAACTGGCAACCTTCCGATTTTTTACCGGAAAGCAATAGCCCTGAATTTTTTAATGAGATAAAAGAACTGCAGGAACAATGCAGGGAACTCCCCTACGATTATATGGCGGTATTGGTGGGTGATGTGATCACCGAAGAAGCCTTGCCTACTTACGAAAGTTGGCTTATGGAGGTAGAAGGGATTAGTCACCACGAACCACAAGGTTGGAGCAAATGGGTAAAAATGTGGACGGCTGAAGAGAATAGGCACGGTGATTTATTGAACAAGTACATTTACCTTTCTGGAAGGGTGAACATGAAACAGATGGAAATCAGCACACAACATTTGATTGCTGATGGTATGGAAATTGGTACCGCCAAAGATCCTTATCGTAATTTTGTGTACACCTCTTTTCAGGAGTTAGCGACCAATATTTCTCATCGCAGAACAGCAAGTTTATCAAAGCAACATGGTAATGTACAATTATCCAAAATTTGTGGGGTAATTGCTGCCGATGAAATGCGCCATGCTAAAGCTTACAAAAATTTTGTAACCCGTATTTTCGAAGTAGACACCAATGAAATGTTATTGGCATTTGAGGACATGATGCGTAAAAAAATTGTGATGCCAGCTCATTTCCTCCGACAGCAAGGCGAAAAGATCGGGGAAGCCTTCGGTCACTTTAGCGACGCAGCGCAGCGATTGGGCGTATATACGGCATTCGATTATACCAACATACTAGAATCGCTGATCCAAGAATGGAAAATAGCAGATTTAACCAATCTGAACAGTGCGGCAGAAAAAGGAAGAGACTACCTCATGAAATTACCGGAACGTTTCAGACGAATTGCTGAACGTGGATTGAAACCTTCACTTGCCTATGAGTTCAATTGGATCTATCGTTAATAGGAAAAATAAAGAGCAGTGAATTACACTCTATTTTTTATTGAAATTTTTAAAGGATCAGCAATACAAATTAATCCAGCTCTTCTTCCTCTTTTCTAAACCTTTGAAAAGACTGCCAATATTTGTCTTTGTAAATACTGTATTGAAGGGGAAATGTTAAGGCAGATTGCTTTTGTACCTTGTGTAAAATGGTGGATGGTTTGCGAAATTCTCTGCAGGCAAAATAAATATTTCGTTTTCCATTACTGGTTTGCCGGCCAATGTATAAATATCCATCTTCATCTTTTAAATGTTTTTGCAACTCATCTTCCAAATCATTTAAGGCTTCAAATGTTTGATCATCGGGCATCCCTGTTGATGCATCAGCCTTGAAGTTCACTTCAATATCAACGATCCAGGGGTGCGAAGCCTTTCGATCCCACTCCAACGCATCCTGGTTAATGGAAGCAATGAGTACTTTGCCAGATTCCAACATGGCTTCCAGTAATATATAGTTATCATCTTCTGTATCCCTTCGCTCTCCTTCGTACTTTTCGATGAACTCAGCTTCCCGCCAGGTGAGAAAAGCTTCTAATTTGTTGATGGGAATCAATTCCTGCTCGGCCGCATCTTTCCCCACAATACTTAAATTGTCAATGCTGGTTGCAAATTTTAACTCACCCAAATAGTTATCCAAAAACAAATGAACGCCGTTAATGATTTTTGCTTCGTCTTTTTTATTGTAATTATCGTACACTACGGTTATATCAATTTCATCCGGGTAGGCCGGAAGATCGTTCGAATAAAAATGAAGATTGTCTTCGTTAAACGAGTAACCATTCATATCTATGGCTAGATTATTAATATCTGATGCTGGCTTCAAAGCTGTGAATCGCCAACTTTTTAGTGTGGGGGAGGCTTCTACCAACGTTTCTACAAAAACGATATTTTCAATGGCACCATCGGCAGTAAAAATAAGCTCTACGGTGTTGTCGTCGTACATACCTGTAAGAAAGTAATAACCATCTTTGAGCTGATCTAGCTTATCCGATAATTTATTCAAAAATTTTTCTTCAATTTGATGTTGCGTTTTAACCGTTTTAAAAAAAGTAAGTTGCTGTTGGGAAAACCATTGCCAGAAATCCTCTACCGATCGAATAGGCTTTTCTTTTTTGTTAAATATTTTTTGTAGAAAACTCATTTGTATTTATTTTAAAATGTTTTGCTTGCTGTTTTAAACTTTACTCCTCTTCACCCCCGTTTTTCAAACTCATCAGTAAGGTATAGGCACCTTTCATTACGATTTGCTTAAGGGCGATCTCTGTTCCATTTTTAATTTCCGTAAAACCTGCATTGGTTTCTCCAATTTCTACCGGAATCATACTAAATCGGGTACTGTCTGTTTTTTGAAATACGTAATGTTTATTCCCGAAACGAACGATGGCTTCCTCTGCAATCACAAAAGCCCGATGATTAGTCACCATTACTTCTGCATTCATATAAGTGCCTGGTATTAAGGTTTTGTCGTAGTCGTCAAAATGACAATGTACTT
Organism: Chitinophagales bacterium; assembly: GCA_038249665.1. Taxonomy (GTDB): domain Bacteria; phylum Bacteroidota; class Bacteroidia; order Chitinophagales; family Chitinophagaceae; genus Ferruginibacter. Next base: position 28,903 of record JBBSDF010000003.1, on the reverse strand, counting down.
CCGTATACCCTTCAGAAGCAATGTTTTTACCAATCAATAAAATATCAGCCTCATGCCTGTTTTTGGGATCATTGTTGGTATAAGCACTAAGTTTTTGTCCGATAAATAAACTAGATATATCTTTTTCAAATACCCGAAGATTGAGGTGAATGTCTGCAGGATTGATGAGTTCAAACAACACTTCTGTTGGTGAAACGTATTTCCCAATGTTTACATTTACCGCACTTACAAAACCATCGATGGGTGAATAAATATTTATGCTTCTACTGATGTTGTTTTCGCTGAGCCTGTTTATGCCGATACCAACTAATTGCAATTTCTGAGCCAAAGAGTTGATCAGTATTTGTTGCGTTCTAAATTCTGATTCTGCCTGCTGAAAAACTTTATCGCTCGAAGCCTGGTCTTTGTTCAGTTCTTTTTGCCGGTTAAACTCTGCCTCCAAATATTTAATCCTTGCTTTGGCCGTCAAATAATCCTGTTGCAATTGAATGTATTGCTGGTCTTCCATTACAGCAATTACTTGTCCCTTGTTTACATGCATGCCCGGTAATAAATCTGTTTTTTTCAGGTATCCACCCAGTGGAACACTGATACTCACCAAATTTTGTGGAGGCACATCTATTTTACCATTCAGTTTGAGTAAAGTGGAGATGGCTTTGCCAGACAAAGTATCTGTAACGATTCCTGCATTTTTAAGTTGAACGGGTGAAAGCATTACTGTCGTTTCGTCGGTTGCAGGTTCCGATGGTTTAAGATCAGGAGCTTGGTTATTGCAACCAATCAAAAAGGTAAATAAAATAAAATTATGTATGATACTTTTCATGATTAAATGATTCATGGTTGTGTAATAAAATGCAATTGAATAACAGTGTTGTTTAATTCCTTTATCGCTTCTATATAGGCATGCTGCACCGCTATAGATTGTTGAATAAGTTGTACCCATTCCAGGTAATTAATGCTGCCGTTGGCCAATTGTAAAGATGCTGTGTTGCTAATGCTGGTGGCATTAGGTAATGCAGTTGTTTCATAATAGGCAACGGTTTGTTGATAATACAGGTATTGGGTTTGTAATTGCTTGAAACTATTTACCAAAAGTTGCTGCTCCACTGTGTACTGCGCTACTGCAATGTTGCGGCTGTACTGAGCACTGTTGATCTTTGCTTTTTGGGCTTTGTTAAAAATGGGAATACTCATGCCGACTTGCGCACTGTGGAACCTGCTTGAAGCCCCGTAATTTTTCTCATCCGCTCCTATTCCCTGAATGCTGGCATTGCTGTACCCTACTCCAAAAACGGGCAACAACTTACTCTTTTCTACCAAAACGGCTGCTGCTGTATTTGCTTGTTCCTGTGCTACTCTTTGTAAGATCGGATGATTGTTGATACTGCTGGTATCTATGACCGTTAGGGTTGCTTTGTAAGCAGACCGCAACGGCATAAAGACCTCCGTACTATTGAGCAGGTACTGAAATTGTAATTGCCAGGAAGCTTGTTCCAGATTTAATTGCTGCAGCTGAACCCTGATTTGACCCAACTGTGTTTCGGCGCTCAACTTTTCCAATATATTGGCCTCTCCTTTTTGTAGGCGAAGGGTTGCTTTTTTATAAAAATGATTATACAGGCTGTCCGAATATTGTAGCAGCGCTTTTTTCTGTTGATTATATACAATGGCATAAAATACCTGCGTCACCTGTTTTTTGATAGCTGCCTCAGTGATTTTTACATCGAGCTGACTGCTTTTCCACTCAGCTTCTAAAAGGAGGCGCTGGCTGCTGTAAACTTTTGGTAATTGAAAACCCTGCGTTATCGTGAATCGGGTGTCGGTGTACACACTGTTGATCTGGCCAACATCACCCATTACTTGTGTGAACGGGATGGTACGGGCGGTATGTGTAAGCATCTCCCTGTACCGAGCTTTTAATCCCTCCTGCTTTACCAGGCTGTTGTTTTTTAATGCAGTATCAATCGCGTCGGGTAAGGTGATCGGCGTTTGTGCATAACTGTTAGTTGAAAGCATCATCAGTAAAAAGATGTTAGGCATCGCTATCTTAGTCTTATTTTTTTTGCCGGGGGTTTCAAACATGATGTACAAAATGGGAAGTACAAAAAGCGTCAGGAAACTGGCTATCATCAATCCTCCTATTACAACCGTTGCCAGTGGGCGCTGAACCTCCGCACCCGAACCATTGCTCAGTGCCATCGGTAAAAAACCTAGAGATGCTACAAACGCTGTCATCAACACGGGCCTAAGTCTGGTGCTGGTTCCGGTGAGTACAATTTCTTTTAGTTGGGTCATACCTTCTGTTTTTAAACGATTAAATTCTGCAATCAATACAATGCCATTTAACACTGCCACACCAAACAATGCAATAAAACCTATGCCGGCACTGATGCTAAAAGGCATGCCCCGCAAAGCCAGGAATAAGATGCCGCCAATGGCGCTCAATGGAATGGCTGAATAAATCAACAGGCCCTGTTTGATAGAATTAAATGCAAAGTAAAGTAGTAAAAAAATAAGCAAAAGCGATACAGGAACCGCGATCAATAATCGCTTTTTGGCGGCATTCAAATTTTCAAATGCTCCTCCATAAGTTACATAATAACCTGCTGGAAGTTGGATCTTTGCTTTTGTTTTTTGCTGTAACTCATGTACGACACTTTGAACATCCCTTCCTCTCACATTAAAGCCTACTACGATTCTACGTTTGGCATCTTCCCGTTGAATTTGGTTTGGGCCGTCCTGGATGATCACATCTGCCAGCATCGATAAGGGAACCTGTGTGCCATCCGGTGTTGGTATCAGCAGTTGTTGAACGTCTTGTATATTTTTTTTCAATTCACCTTTTAATCTTACCACCAAATCAAATCTTTTTTCGCCTTCATACATCGATCCTGCAACTTGACCTGCAAAAGCGGTGTTCACAATTTTATTGATGTCTTCAATATTAAGTTTGTATTGTGCAATTTGATTGCGACGGTAGTTGATAATAATTTGCGGCAAACCACTCACTGCCTCTACGTACAAGTCTTTCGCTCCCTTCACTGATTGTACAATACCTCCCAGTTGTTGGGCATAATGGGCAAGCGTATCCAGATCTTCTCCAAATATTTTACAGACCACATCTTGTCTTGCACCCGTCATCAGCTCATTGAAACGCATTTGTACAGGATACTGAAAACCTGCCGATATACCAGGTACTTCTTGTAAAGCCTCACCCATTTTTTCACTCAGTTCGTTAAAGGTCCTGGCAGATGTCCACTCTTTTTTTGGTTTTAAAATCACCATCATATCGCTGGCTTCGATGGGCATAGGATCTGTGGGTACTTCACCACTACCGATTTTGGTGACGATCTTCTCTACTTCTGGAAAACGATCGAGCAATAGTTTGGCTGCTTTTTGCGTGTATTCTATCGATGTATTCAAATTACTTCCGGTGAGCACACGGGTGTCAACTGCAAAATCTCCTTCTTCCAAAGCAGGGATGAATTCACCTCCCAACCTTGACAATACCCAAAGGCTCAACATAAACAAAATGAGTACAGCCGTTACCACAGTTTTGGGGAACTCGATCACTTTTTTCAATAGCTGTTGATAGGCTTTTGACAAACGATCCATGAAGCGATCGCTCAAGTTACGTTTTTGTAATTTTTTACTCAGTACCAACGAGCTCATCATCGGGATGTAAGTAAGAGATAAAATAAAGGCCCCCAACAATGCAAAAGCTACTGTTTGCGCCATCGGCTTAAACATTTTTCCTTCGATGCCCTGTAACGTGAAAATAGGCAGGTACACCACCAATATGATGATTTGCCCAAAAACTGCACTGTTCATCATTTTGCCCGCCGAAAAATTGACTTCCCGGTTCATTTGATCTTGCGACAATTTTTTCTGCGAAGCAAAAGCGGTAGACTTCGACAACCGGTGCATTACTGCTTCTACAATGATAACAGCGCCATCTACGATCAAACCAAAATCAAGTGCACCCAAACTCATCAGGTTACCACTTACGCCAAAAAAGTTCATCATAATGATGGCAAAGAGCATCGATAATGGAATTACGGATGCCACCAACAAACCAGCTCTCAGATTCCCTAAGAAAATTACGAGTACAAAAACCACAATCAATGCTCCTTCCAACAAATTGGTTTCCACAGTTGCAATGGCGTTGTTCACCATTTTGGTTCTGTCCAAAAAAGGCTCGATCAACACACCCTCAGGCAATGTTTGCTGAATTTGCTCAATGCGTTGTTTTACATTTTTAATTACTTCATTGCTATTGGCTCCTTTGAGCATCATCACAACGGCTCCAGCAACCTCCCCTTCATCATTGTAACACATGGCTCCATACCTGGTAGCATAGCCAGTTTTAATTTCTGCAACATCCCTGATAAACAAGGGTGCTTCTCCCGCTTTGTTTTTGATAGAAATATTTTGAATGTCTTCAGGCGTTCCGATCAATCCTTCAGTTCGGATATACAATACTGTAGGGCCTTTTTCGATATACGCGCCGCCAATATTTTGATTGTTGGTTTCCAAAGCTTTAAAAACATCTGAAATACTGATGTTGAAACTCATCAGTTTATTGGGATCCACTTCAATAGAATATTGTTTTAATTTTCCTCCAAAACTGCTGACCTCTGCTACCCCTTTTACCCCTAGTAATTGCCGGCGTACGATCCAATCCTGAATAGTTCGCAGTTCCGTTTCATCGTATTTATTTTCATAACCTTTTTTAGGTCTAACAATATATTGGTAAATTTCTCCCAACCCTGTGCTCACCGGCCCAAGTTCGGGAACACCAATACCGGGTGGAATCACAGACTGTACTTTGATCAATCTTTCAGCTACCTGTTGTCGCGCAAAATAAATATCCGTTGCATCGTCAAAAACGATGGTAACGAGCGACAAACCAAAACGGGAGAAACTACGAATTTCTTTGATGCCGGGTATATTGCTATTGGCTTGTTCTATTGGAAAAGTAACCAGACGTTCAATGTCCGTTGCGCCAAATGATGGAGCCACCGTAATCACCTGCACCTGGTTATCGGTAATATCCGGTACCGCATCGATTGGTAAACGCGTGGCCTGGTAACTGCCATACCCTATTAACGCCAGTATGAATAATCCTATGATGAGTTTGTTCTTTACTGAAAACTCGATAATCTTATTAAGCATGTTAAATCAATGAAAAGTAAAAGAAATGCACGCACAATAGTAAATATGCCGATTCCAGCAAAACTATCTGTACAAATATCACTCAAATATGATCAGCTATGTTGGGGAGGTTGCCAGATGTTTGACAAGTAGGAAGTATGGGTAAATACATCCCGGACGATGTAATTTTTTTTCTTAAGAAAGCTGATGTTGTTGTTTATTTCAATCTCTATCTGCAAGGGTACATATGCAAAACCAACGTAACTTACACCATCGGTGCTGGTTTTAAAAGGTAATTGCATGTCTCTTTCATAGTCTTCGTCTTGAGGGCTACCCTGCATGTAATGCATCTTCAAAAACGCCAAAAAACCAATGTCGGCATCCTCCAACTGGTGTTCTGCGTAATGCTGAAATACCACCGGGAGTTTTAGCAATTGATGAACCTCTGTGGCTGAGAACAGATACATTGAAAAGAAAAATATAGCAATAAGATTTTTCAAGTGAGGTAAAGTTAACACTATTCGGTTATCCTTACAACATATAAATAATGGAGCACTTCCTATAAATGACTCGAGCAGGCATTACAGCGATTTTTTGTTTATGCGGGTCACTAAAGATCCTTATTTTGATCTTGTAGCCGTGCCTAATAAAAAAAGTAATGGATGATGCAAACGAAAGTTCCAGTCTTCCTCTGCGTGTGCAACTCCTCCCGTAAAATAGCTGGTGATCCAATTATTGGAATTGTATAGGTGTAGTTTCATCACCAGGTCTACTTTTTTCTGAAGAGGTGGATAAAGCGAATCCAGCGTAGCATCGCCGCAGTCGAAATAAAACCGATGCGTTTCAGGCGCTGGTAAATTATTTTGTAAATAACGCAAGAAAGCATCTGGAACAGGATTGTTGTTGATGCTAAAAATACCTGGCCAATGGGTGCTCATACACGCTGCTGCACCAAATATTTTAGGATATTCACAAATAGCGTACATCGAAATCAACCCACCCATACTACTTCCGGCAATGAACGTATTGGCTTTGTTCGGAATCGTAGCATAAGCACTATCTATAAAAGGTTTCAACTCCTTTACCAAAAACCGGAGATAGTTATCAGCGTTCGATTCAAATTTCAAATTTGATAGATCCCTCGCTATCAACTGCTGACCGACGAATTCTTTTTCAGCAGCTGTCAGTGACTCAAATGGTTTTTGAGGAAAATATTCTGCACGCCTTTTCGCACCATTGTTCCAAATACCTACAATGATGAAATCTTTGACTTTACCTTCTTTCAGCAAACGGGTAGCAACATCGTCAACATCCCACGCTTGTTTGTTCCAGGTTATGCTTTTGTCGTACAGCATTTGTCCATCCTGCATGTACAACACGGCATATTTTTTTGAAGTAGTATATCCTTCCGGTAACCAAACATCTATGTGGCGGGAAGGCACAAACGCAGAGGCAAAATTTTCATGACGCACGATATTACCAGAAACAACATGAGGAACTTGTGCGCATAATTCTGATCCTGCTATCACTAATATTAACAAAAGAAAACAGAACACTTTCATATCATTTTTTTATAGGTTGAAAGTAGTTAAAATTAGACAGAACTGCTATATATACTCGACGAATTATCCCGGAGTTTTAGGTGATTTTCCCCCAATATAAAAAAGCAGATAACTTTTCTGCTATCTGCTTTTTAAATATAGTACAACTATTTTTAGTTACGAATCATGCCGGGAGAACCTGGCGGGCCCATCATCATTGTATTTTGCTGTGGGGCCTTTCCTACGAATTTATTCAGTCTAAAAATCGCACTCAGCATAAAGTACCTGCCCAAACGGTTGGTTCTTGTATCTGTTACAGTATTTCCGGTTACAGCTCTGGCGATGCCAATATTTTGATTCAGCATATCGAGCGCCTGTAACTTGAGCGATAAATTTTTATTCTTCGAAAACTGCTTTTCTAAAGCCGCATTGATGATAAATGGATTGGTAGTTACGTTATCAGCAAGCCCTACGTTGAAAACTTTTTCCAGATCGTAATTAAGGATAAAAGACTTTGGAAAAAATATTCTTGAGTTATGCGAAATTGTATAAGCCTGAGTGTTAGTATTCAACTGTTCGTTGATACTGTACTTGTTATTGATGATATTAAAGTTGAAAGTTAAATTTGATTCCAACCATTTTTTCAGTCGATAGTCGAATGCCAAGCGCTGACCGAGTATTAAGTTTTTACCCTTATTTTTTTCATCTGCAATAAAGGATAAGTTGTTGTTGTAAGTAAGGTTACCACCCAGTGTGAACACGTATTTCCTGTTCTGATATGGCCTTGATACTGCGTAAAAAGCGCCGAGGGTGAAAAATCCGTTCGAGTTAAGATACCTCGTTTCCTGACTACCCGGCCCCTTTTGGAATACGTTGTTTACGATTTTATCGTTGGTAAAAGATGCGAGTATATTTCCAAAGAATACGTTGCCGGAAATGAAATCAAAATTGTTGTAACGCAAGTTTAAAGTATTCGTGAATTCAGGTCTCAATTCTGGATTGCCCACCACAATAAACTGCGGATTGGACGAATCGGTTACAGGTTGCAACTGCGTGAAAGAAGGCTGGTTGGTGTTCCCGTTGTAATTAACGCTGAGGGAGCGGCTTCGGGAAAAATTATAAGAATAGCGAACTACCGGGAAAAAGTTGACGATGTTTTGTTTACTGCTAAACTTTCCTGTAACGGAATTGGTTTGAATCGTAGCCGGCTGTACCGCTAATCCGATAGAGTAATTATATTTTTTTTCATTCAACCGATAATTAAATCCAAAACGATTGGTGATGTAGGTGTTGTCAAAAATATTACTCAGGCTTTCCTGAAATGCCTGATCACCAGTGTATGGATTCACCAGGTAATTTTGACGATCGTTTCCGGAAAGTTGCTGAGAGTAGGCATAATTAAATTCTAAACTCTTTTTCTTACTCAGTGGCTCTATGTAAGAAGCGCGAACGCCCAGATTTTCAGAAGTATTATCCTGCAAAATATTTTGGTACAAAGAATCTGTAAACGGAGGTAGAGCATAAATAGTGTTTAAGTTCACAAAATCTTCATCAGATTCTGTGCGACTGTCGCCTGCATTCAGATTAAGAGAAAAAGTTCTGCCGCGTTTTTTAAATCGATGGTTAAACAAAAGGGTTCCGCTGATATTGGGTGTCTCCGAATTGCTGATCGTAGTGGTAATACCGTCGTTGGTTTTGGCTCCACTGATTCCTGAAAATGCAAAGTCAGTAACATTGTCTCTGTCAGTTTCACGATAATTTACTTGTGGTGTAAATTTGATGTAATTAAATGAATCGATTCGATATTCAATGTTGAATTGAAAGCGATGATTGACATTAACATTATAGTTGTTGGCATTTTGTATGTTTTGGATATTACCGCTGCTCAACAAGTTATCCTGGGTTTGATTTTGGATGATGCTACTTCTTCTGTCAGAAAAACTATAGCTACCATAGGCTGAGATTTTCTTACCCCATTCGTCTCTAAAGTTCACCCCCAACGATTTGCTGACGTTGATGCCGTCATTGTTTCCTGTGTTACCAAAACCCCCAAAACCTCCACCACCTCTGCCCGCGATAGCGCCAATCGTAGCACCCATCGGCCCGCCAATATTTCCGAAATTAAAATTACTGGCGTTGGTGTTGTTGATGTTCCCTATAATAGAAATCTGGCGATCGTTGTTAAAAAAGTTAAGCGAAACGCCGCCAAGATATCTTTCCTCTGTTCCGACACCTGCCGTCAGGTTTCCGAAATACCCTTTGTTTTTATCTTTCTTAAGTTGAATATTCAACGTTTTGGCGGCTTCTCCATCTCTTACTCCGGTAAAAGCACTTTGATCACCATAGTCATCAATGATCTGAATCTTATCCACCATATCTGCGTTCAATTCTCTGGTGGCAGTGGTTACATCACCTCCAAAGAAATCCTTGCCATTCACTTTTACCCTGGTCACTTCTTTTCCTTGTGCCGTTACTTTACCGGTCTTATCAACCTCCACACCTGGCAACCTTTTAAGTACCTCTTCCACATTATCGTTTTTGCGGTACATGGTGCTGTCTATCGAATAGGAAATAGTATCTTCTTTGATTTGTATTTTGGCAGCTTGAACTGTTACGGCTTCAAGTAAATTATCTCCGGGAGTCATTGCGATGTCCCAGATATTTTCATCTTCAGTTGATTTGCTGTAATCATATTCATTAAAAAAACTCCGATAGCCAATAAAGGAAACAATCAAAGTAACTTTTCCAGGAACAACGTTGGCAATAGTAAAAACACCTTTATCGTTGCTTACTGCCCTCAGCGTGTCTGGTTTGCCCGGGGTATATAAAAGTATGGAAGCACCGCCCAGGTTTTTACCATCACTGGTTTTGACGACTCCTTTTACTTTGATAGGCTTCTGAGCTACAACGGTTTGCATGCTGATAATCGAAATCAATAGCAGTATTACATATTTCATTTTAAGGTTTTATGTTGGGTATTTATTTAATTAAGATGCAATATCAATTTATTCTACGAAACATTTCATAGTTAATGATGAATGGCTAAAAATTAAGTTAGCTGGTACAACAAGAAGATCAATTAATTGTTGGCTGATCGAAACTGGCTATAAACTGAAAAATTGCTTTGCGGAGGCGTTCTTGCTCACCAAATAAAATGCTATGCCTGACAGGTAAGGCATAAATAGGATACTCTTGCAGTTCTTTTTCGTACTTATGAAGTCGAACGGCATCCTTTTCTGTGGTAATAATGAGTTTACGATTGGAGCTGATTTTATCGAATTGTTCTTTGATGTCTTTCAAATCTTCCGAGGAAAAAATATGATGATCCGCATACTGCAACATGTCGTAAGATTTTACGTGCTTGTTTAAAAACTCTTTAATGGGTTTTGGGTTGGCAATTCCACATAAAAGCAACACGTCGGGGGTTTCATCAAAATTGGTTTTAATTTGGTTAAAGAGATGATAAGGCTGGCCATACTCCAGCGTTGCAAATAGTACCTGCTGTTCTGCCAAAGGTTCTAGTTCATCTATAATGTCATTTTTTTCTTCGATACTAAGCTGGTGTGGGCATTTAGTGACAATGATAATATGGGCTCTTTTAATGCTGCTTTTTACATCCCTTAAATCACCAGAGGGCAATAAAAAATCTCTGGTGTATAAATTTTTATAATCGGTAAGCACGATGTTCAGGCCAGCCTTTACTGTTCGATGCTGAAAAGCATCATCCAAAATAATAACGTTCGTATCTGGCCTTTCTTGTAATAATTGCGGGATGGCCACCACCCTTTCTTCGCCCACAGCCACCGTTAGTTTAGGAAATTTTAGGTGAAACTGCATGGGTTCATCACCAATTTCTATAGCAGTTGTGTTACTATTGGCAATGGCAAATCCCTTTGTTTTTCTTTTGTAACCCCTGCTCAAGGTGGCCGTTTTATACTGATCCTGAAGCATTTCTACCAATAGTTCCGCCATAGGTGTTTTGCCGGTACCTCCTACGGCAAGATTCCCTATACAAATAATAGGGAAATTAAAACTTGCTGACTTTAAAATATTTTTATCGAATAATATATTGCGCAATTTAATCAGTAGTCCATAAAGAAAGGACAGTGGTAATAAGAGATATCTGAAACTTTTTAAAAGCAATGCAAGAAATTTTGTTTTGAAAACGCTGCGAAGGTAAGCCTTTCTTTTTCTTGGTTCTCCAGTCTAAAATACCTTGTTGGAGCATGAATGATATAGTTACGATAAATCTACTTACATTTTTAAAATCGATAGATCCTTTCAGGAGTGATGCAGTAATCCAGCTTCACATCCATTCGGTTGCTGTCTGATATTACTGGCTCTGCTTCAAAATAACTAAATCCGATCTTCACTACATCATCTCTGCATTCCTTTAAAAACCGGTCGTAATAACCTTTCCCGTATCCTACCCTTTGGCCCGTAACATCAAAAGCCAGCAGGGGAATAAACACCCAATCTATTTCTTCAGGAAACATCGGTACTGCATCAATTGGCTCGGCTATCCCATATTTATTTAATTCAAAAATAGTTTCATCATCTGCCAGCACACAGCTCATATGGCCGTCGTATTTACTGATCACCGGGTAAAATAATTGTTGATGAGGATTTTTAAAATAGCAGTAGTCGGTGATGGCCCGGGGATCAAATTCATTCATTTTTTCAAATGGAGCATACGTCATGATCAACGCAGGTATGTTTAAAGCCAATTGTTGAAATTGAATTAAAAGAAAGTCATCCATTTTTAATTTCCCAGATGCAGTAATGGCGGCTCTTTTTTCTTTGTACAATTTTCTAAGTTGTTCCTTGATCATGACTTTCTTCGAGATTGGCTTGTATAAATATAGAAAAAATCGTGGAACCGTAGTTTCTTTCGCTACGGTAAAATGGGAATTTTTTATAATTATTCCTCGGGGTATGTTCTAACACAAACCAGCCGCCGGGTTTGAGCAAATCTTTTTCAAATATTTTTTTCGGAAGATCATCGATCGTAGCAAGCGCATAAGGCGGGCCTGCAAATATAAAATCGTACTGCTGGTTGCAAGATTCAATAAATTTAAACACTTCCGATTTGATGACTTTAAAATGATCGAATTGAAGTGCTTCACTCGTTTTTTTTATGAAATCGTACATGGAAGGATCTTTTTCTACGATGGTCAAATCGCTACATCCCCTGCTGGCCATTTCGTAACTGATGCAGCCAGTGCCTCCAAACAGATCCAGGGTTTTAAGTGCTTCTATTTCAAGGTTGTTTTGAATAATATTGAACAAACCTTCTTTTGCAATATCTGTAGTTGGCCTGGTGTGTGGCATGTTTGCCGGCGGACTAATTCTTCTACCTCCATGTGTTCCGCTTATGATACGCATGCGATCAATTGAAAATAGTGACTAAAAAAATGTGCGGGATATTGCTCGATTGCCGTGGCTACTGATACCTCTAGATTCTGGTCATCAAAACCAATATGCATGAAATATCGGTACAGTTCATCGTATAAGTTCGACTGGTGATCGATAAACCCAGCCAGTTTTACTAGTATGGAATCTGCCGCTATATGGTGCTGTTTACAAACGTTGAGTAAAAAATAAGCCACATCCGAAGGTGTGCTGTAATCAAAACTTTGCTGCAATTGAACCTGGTTATTTTTGAACAAAAACAGTTTTACATGTTGCTGGTAAATGATAGCGTACAACAGATCTGTTTTGTTTTCTAAAAATGACAATTGCAGTGGCGTTGAATGAAAATATTTCGCATTGGGAAAAGTATGTTTTAATACCGAAAGAAAATCTTGCGAAATACGATAAACCAACTTTACCTGCATACCTTTTACATCTTGTACAAAAGTGTGGCTGTTAGGGTTGGATCCAAACAACATATCCAATACATTGGCTTTTTCATCTTCCTTAAAATAACGGTTGGGCACCAAACTACTCTCCTTGAAATTAAAGCAAACGCTGCATCCATGAAATGTTGGCAAGGCTTCATTTTGCAAAAATATTTTTAAGTCATCTGCAAATGATGCCGTTAATTCCGGTTGATCGTATTGATAGATAAAAAGACCTGCAATATGGATCGGACTGCCGTGGTAATACACAAATGCCACTCCTTCGGACCCTACTTCTATGAGGAGTTGCAAAGGTTCTGAACTAGAATCGGGTAATATTTTAAAAGCTGTTTTCAAATAATTGATTTAGGCTGGCAAAATAAGATAATTTTGCGGCTTTATGGAAAGTGCTGGAACTATAAATAATTTAAAGGTAGAGATCAACAATCGACAGATCCTATCCATTGCCTTGCCCATCACCTTGGCCATATTGATCCCACAGATCAATATGCTGACCAACAGTATTTTTCTGGGCCATTTGGGTACAGATGCATTGGGCAATGCGGGCATTACAGGTGTATTTTATTTAATATTTGCAGTAGCCGGGCATGGGTTCAACAATGCGTTACAAACTGTTTTTTCAAGATATGCTGGAAGTGGCCAGCCCGATTTGTTTAAAATTATTTTTTCTCAGGGCATAAGAATTGCCTTTCAATTTGCTTTAGCAGGCATTGCATTTACTTGGCTGATTGCACCCTTCATCATGCAGGAAGTAGCAGATCCAAAACATTATGATGCGGAAATGAATTTCTTGAAAATACGCATACTGGGGCTTCCGTTCTTATACATTTTTCAATTAGGGAATGCATTTTTGGTGGCATCACTCAACAGTCGTTACTTAATGATCGCTTTTCTTTTTGAAACGCTTGTAAATGTTTTACTCGATTATCTCCTGATATTTGGCAATGGGGGTTTCCCTGAAATGGGATTCAGTGGCGCAGCCGTAGCGTCCGTTTTGGCAGAATTTACCGGAATGTTGGTGCTGTTTGCCGTTCTACGTTTTACTGGACTGCAGAAAAAATATGCTTTACCAGGCAACCTGCGTTTCAACAAAACTTTTAATAAAGAAATCATCCGCGTGTCATTGCCGTTGGTGGCACAATATATGATCAGCGTAACCACCTGGCTGATATTTTTTCTGTTGATAGAAGGTCGGGGTATTGAGGCCAAAGCCATCAGTAATGTAATGCGCAACGTGTTTGGTATCGCAGGTGTGTTTGTTTGGGCATTCGCCAGCACCACCAGTGCGATGGTGAGTAATTTGATGGGGCAACAAAGAGAGCAGGAGGTGATCAAACTGGTTAAAAGAATTACGCTTTGGAGCATCGGTCTTTGTTTTGTAATGGTGGGTACCCTTAATCTTTTCCCTGAACTGTTTTTTCGCCTTTTTGGTCAAAGCAGCGCCTTTATTGAGCAAGGAATTCCTGTGATACGCGTTGTATCTCTCGGACTTTTGCTGATGAGCGTAGCAAATATCTGGCTGAATGCTGTTACCGGAACAGGGAAAACAACTATTAATTTAATGATTGAGGTGGTGGCCATTTCATTGTACCTTCTCTATACTTATTACTTTATGAAAGTAAATTACATCTCCCTATCGATGGCATGGAGCAACGAATTTGTTTATTGGTCGTCAGTGTTTATCATGTCTGCTGCATATATTTACACAAAAAAATGGCAAACAAAAATCAAAAAACCATGAAAAAAATAAGCGTAATCATCTTCCTGCTTGGGTTGTTTATAGGTTCTGTTAGTGCACAAAAGAATCCTTCCATAAAAGAACTGGTGGGCAATTGGAATTTGTATGCAATGGATATTCCCGGAATGATATATTTCAATAGTCAAACGGACTCTATATGGGTGAACCCCAAAACTTTGGGAACAGGTGAAGAACTAAATGTGGATAGCAGCACCAATCTGATGTTACTCGAGGTTATGAAAACAAATATGAAAAAGGAGTTTGAAAAAATGAATTTTAAGATCGACCAGGAAGGGGTGATGTACGAAAACACTACAAAAATTGACAGTGTAGTGATCATGGGAAAATATGATCCTGCCACTGGAACCCTTACCATGAAAGAGTCTAAAGATGAACCCGAAGAAAAATTAAGCCTTTTGATAGATAACGGGGTACTGCGGATGATTAAGCAAGAAGGTGAGCTAACGGTAACGATGAGTTGCAGTCGGAAAAAGGACTAAAACCAGTGCTTCATTTAAAATTTGAAATTCCAGGTTACAGCGGGTATCACAGGAAAAATAGATACTTGTTTGGCCTGAACCCTCAGTGTGCCATTTGATGCGGTACCTTCCTGGTCATAATATATGAAGTAAGGATTCTGCCTGCTGTAAGCGTTGTATAAACTAAACACCCATTCTGTTTTTAACTTGCGCCCGGCATTCTTTTTTCCCTGAAGGATAGCACTTAAATCCATTCGATGATATGCAGGTAAACGGTATTGGTTGATGCGACTGTACTCTTGCGTGAGTACGCCACCAACTAAATAAAATCTTTGCGGCAAAGTGGCTGCATTACCTGTTCCGTAAACAAAAGTAGCAGCCAATTTCCAGCGATTATTGAGTTTGTACATTCCTACAACGCTGAGATCGTGACGGCGGTCGAATTTGGCGGGATACTTCTCTCCAAAATTCAAATCAGTGAATTTTCGCCAGGTCCAACTTAACGTGTAACCTACCCAACCTGTGAGTCGACCTTTAACTTTATTGATAAATAGTTCCGTTCCGTAGCTCCAGCCTCTTCCAAATACAAAATCATTTTCGGTGTCATCGATCGAGTTGGGCGTGTACCCTTCTCTGTATTCAATCTGGTTTTGCATTTCTTTGAAATACATTTCTACCGATGTTTCGAAGGTATTGTCTTTAAAGTTTTTAAACAGCCCAGCAGCATACAACATACTGATCTGTGGTTTTACTTTATAAGTGCTGGGCACCCACAGATCCGTTGGCAAAGTTGTACCTGAATTGCTCACGAGGTGAATGTACTGCAGGTTTCTGGTGACAGAAGCTTTGAAACTGGTTTGGTCGTTGAAGCTGTACCTTAAAGTGAGCCTGGGCTCTAATCCGCCGTAGGTTTTTACGGGCTCCCCCTTTTTATAATTGGTACTATCAATTCGGTTTCCCTGGCTGTCCGTTTCATACAATTTGTATGCTCCTACCTGTTGAAATGAACTGTACCTCAAACCGACGTTCAAGCCAAACTTAGGGGTAATTTCCCAATCATCCTGAACATATAAAGCAGCTTCGTTGGCAAACTTTACCTGTGCGTTCAACGGATTAAATTCTACAGAGTCTTGCCGTCCGCTTACTACCGACGGTGTAAACCGATGGTGGGTGTACAGCCATCCAAATTTGATTTTGTGTTTGGGTGACGGATAAAAATCAACGTCCTGTTTCACGGTTAGATCCCGAATACCAGAAGCCAGTTTTACACTAAAATTATCTTGTGTAGCACCAAATGAAAAGTTATAATCATTGTAAACAGCGGTGGTGTTTGCAAATAGTTTGTTGTTGAATACATGGTTCCAGCGAAGCGTTCCGGTGGCATTGCCCCAAGGAATATTTACATCCAAGCTTTGTTTTCCGTTTACAAAATCAAATACATCTCTCCCGAAATAACCACTGAGGTACACGCGGTCTTTTTCACTGAATTTATAATTGATCTTGGCATTAAGGTCATAGAAATAATATCCAGAACCATAAAACTGAGAACTTTTGCTAATAAAAGGTTTCGCCACCGCGTCAACATAAGTTCTTCTCCCACTTACGATAAAAGAGGCTTTGTCTTTTTTTAATGGCCCCTGCACACTAAATCTGGAGGCGATAAGTCCAATGCCACCTTCCATTTGATAATCCTGATTGTTGCCTTCCTTCATCGTGATGTCTAAAACACTGCTTAATCTTCCGCCATATTGTGCTGGCATTCCTCCTTTGATAAGGGTAACATTTTTAATAGCATCCGCATTAAAAATGGAAAAAAATCCAAATAAGTGACCTGTGTTGTACACAACGGCATCATCTAGCATGATGAGGTTTTGATCTGGTCCACCACCCCTCACGTAAATTCCTGAACTCCCCTCGCCTGCATTTCGGATGCCTGGCAGTAACTGAACCACTTTTAGCAGATCAACCTCTCCCAAAAATGCGGGTATCGATTTAATTTGTTCGATGGGTAAGTTCACTTTCCCCATCTGAGCGTTTTTTACATTGCTTTCTCTTTTGCGGCTGGTTACAATTACTTCCTCACTCAATGCTGTACCGCTGTTGAGTGAAATATTTACTACCGTATCTTTTAAAAGTTCGAGGTTGAATGGAAACGGTTGGTAGCCAACAGAGCTGGCCACAAATCCGTAGCTGCCCTCTACGAGCGTAAGCGAATAAAAACCGTATTGATTGCTACTGATTCCCTTAGTATTTCCTTTCACCGTTAAGGTAGCACCAATCAGGGTTTCACCCGATGCCGCGTCTTTAACGTATCCACTAATGGTGTGTTTTTTTTGTGCAACTACCTGAAGGTTCAGCAACAACAAAAAGAGGAAATACAGATTTTTTTTCATGGAAAGAATTACTGAACTCTTTAATAGCCTATTCCGAGGCTGTCTTTGACTTCACCACAATTTAACATGGCGGCTTTGTATTTTGGATGATTGTTACCAAGATAAGGGTTCACTACTTTATTGCTGTTGCTGATCCAATTGGCATCTTTTTCACCATCAAATGCCATCGGACAGTTTTGTAAGTAAAGAGTTGCCCCCTCGTAATTGATGATTTTAAAGAAACCAGGATACATCATATCACTCACTGTTCTAAAATCTACACGCATCTGGGTAATGTCTGTTTGCTGTAACAATGAAACAGCATTTGCTTTGATATCTGCAATGTTGGCATTAGCTGTTTGAGCAATCATAGCATCCTCTTTTTCGAGTTCTTTTACCGGAATGCTATCCAGCAAAACGATAAAGATGCCAGTATATTTTTTTGCATTAGCGGTATCTGCGGACACAAATGATTCTTTGATACCAAAATAGGCATGCATCAAATTAGTAATGGAAAGGTTGAAACTATCCGAATGCTGTTTTACAGCGATAGGTGCCATCTTTGGGGCTTTGGGTTTCGATTCCTTTGTTCTTAGTATAAACCAATACACACTAAAGGCCCCCAGCAACATGACTAACAAACTAATAATTTTCTTCATATTCTCCTGTTATTTGCACAAAGTTAAGTGTTTGCATGGGCCGGCTGCCATTCAAATACCCTCTTTTGATAAACGGTGAACAGCATGGATGAGAATAAATTAACGTCTGTAAACCAATTGGATTGGTAAACCATGTTCCAACCCTTTTAAATAACCAAAATTTATAACAGTAAACTCTTCCAATAGTTTATCGTTTGAGTTAGCTTTGCGGGAATTTACATATTAAAATATTTTTGCAAAGATGTTATTAGGCTTACAGAATGTGACTTTTGAGTTTGGAGCGAGAACGATTGTAGAAGATGCTACCTGGCATATACAACCCAACGAACGCATTGGATTAATCGGATATAACGGTACTGGAAAGTCAACTTTGTTTAAAGTGCTTACCGGGCAATATAGCCCTGGTAAAGGAACTGTTGAAAAAGGAAGGGAAACCACTATTGGATTTTTACACCAGGATTTGCTGGGCTTTGATACCGACGACAGTATTTTAGACGTTGCGCTAGGTGCTTTCGAAAAAGTTAAAAAGCTAGAAAAAGAACTGGAAGAAATTGCGCTGGAACTCGAAAAAACCGGTGATGAAGACCTGGCCATGGAGTATGCAGATAAGTTGGCGGAGCTAGATGTGTTGGACGGTTATAGCATTCACCACAAAACCGAAGAAATTTTACAAGGACTCGGATTTAGCAACGCTGAATTGCAAAAACCATACAAAAACTTTAGTGGAGGATGGCGGATGCGGGTATTGCTGGCGAAAATGATTTTGCAAGCGCCCGACGTACTATTGCTCGATGAGCCTACGAATCACTTGGATCTTCCAAGTATCGAGTGGTTAGAAAAGTACCTTTTGCACTACCAGGGTGCGGTGGTGATTGTATCACATGATCGTTTTTTTCTGGATAGAATGGTGACTAAAATTGTGGAGCTCTATCAGCAAGAATTACATTTTTATACAGGCAACTATTCTTATTACGAAACCGAAAAAGCATTAAGGGTGGATATGCAGAAAAAGGCTTTCGAAAACCAACAGGATTATATTCGTCAACAAGAAAGATTCGTAGAACGCTTTAAGGCTAAAGCCAGTAAGGCAGCGCAAGCTCAAAGTATCGTAAAGCGACTCGATAAAATTGATCGCATCGAAGATGTGAATATTGAGCGGCCCAACATGAAAATCAACTTTGCAGTTGAAAGACAACCGGGTAAAATAATTTGTACGCTCAAGCATATCAACAAATCTTTTAAAGATATAGAAATCGTAAAAGATACGGGTGCCGAAATAGATCGCAACGATAAAATTGCACTCATTGGTGCCAATGGTAAGGGTAAATCTACCTTGTTGCGTATCATCGCCGGTACCGAACCATTTGAAGGAGAAAGAGAATGGGGCTACAATGTGGCTGAAGCATTTTATGCACAGCACCAATTAGAAGCCTTGAACCAAAACAACGATGTTCTGGAAGAATTGAAGGATGCCAGAAGTGGTAAAACGGATCTGGAACTTAGATCATTGTTAGGAGCTTTTTTATTTAGTGGTGATGCCGTTGACAAAAAAGTAAAAGTATTAAGTGGTGGAGAAAAAGCCAGGGTGGCATTGGCGAAAACGATCGTGAGCAAAGCCAACTTTCTGATGCTGGATGAACCGACGAATCACCTTGATATTCACTCTGTTGATTTATTGGTAGAAGCTTTGAATAAATATGAGGGTAGTTTGATATTGGTGAGTCACGACCGTTATTTTATCAGTCGTATCGCCAATAAGATCTGGGAAATTGAAGATAAAAAAATACTAGAGTTCAAGGGTACTTATGCGGAGTGGGAAGATTGGAAAGAACGCCGTGCAAAAGCCCAGGCAGATGCAGCGAAAGCGGATAAAGGGAATTTAAAAACTGAACTGGCAAAAGCGGTAGCAGCCCCAAAACCAGTGCCACAGCAGTTGAACAATGATGCAAAAAAAGAACTACAAAAATTAAAAACGAAGTTTAAAACATTGGAGGAAACACTAGAGAAACTCAACCGCAGCAAAACCACGTTGGAAGCTGCTTTGGCCAATCCAGACATTTATAGTGACAAACAAAAATTTGTAAAAGCAGAAGCCGATTACAACAAAGCTGCGCAAGATTTGGCAACTGCCAACAAAGAATATGAGTTGCTGTTTGAAAAGATCATGGAGTTAGAAGGTTAAGTGAGGTTGGCATCGCAACAGACGATTAAACAACTTAATACTCGAAATATGAAAACTACGATGTATGGTTTGCTGATCATATTGGCATCCTGCACCAAACAATCCAAAAAACCGCAAACCCCTACACCACCGCCGGATGTTATAGTGATGCAAGACACAGTGATGGTAAGTAACCCTGAACTGGCAAAGTTGAAAATTGACTTTGGTGCTTTGTCAGAAATTGACCAATCAGGCATCGTAATGTCGCCATTAACGACCAACAGCGGCAGTGGTGGTAGATTTGAATCCTCCTATTATAAATCGATGCCCGGCTATAGTTGCTGGAACATTGTTTTTTACAATAGTAAAACAAGGGAGTATCATTTGTTGAGTGAACAAAAAATGTTGATTCAAACCATTATGGATCGATCTGGACTAGAATCTACTGAAAGCAAAAATGCTATTGATAGCAGTTTTATTTTGTATTCGATTGTAGCTTATGATTACAATAAAGACGGTTTGTTTGATGAAAAAGATCCAACCTATCTTTTTGCAACTGACAGACGAGGTAAAAATTTCAGACAATTATCGCCAGCCAATCAGCATTTGAGCAGCTGGAAGTACATTACCAGTACCCGTAAGATTCTCATGAATGTTACAGTAGACCGAGACAAGAACTTATTGTTTGATGAGAAAGACCCCGCTAATTTGGTAGAAATAGATCTTAACAATGAAAAAGCAATTAATACAATATTGTCGGATAGCTTTCAACTGCGGTTAAAAATATTGTTTGATCGTGATTGGAAAAAGAAAAAAGAGTAACAGATGATCTGCTAAAATAAAAAGTATGCAAACAAAAAAAATCGCCATCATTGGTGGAGGAAATCTGGGTACTGCCATTGCGCAGGGTTTGATACAAAGTGAATTTATTGCACCGCAGCTCATCAGCATTACCAAAAGAAATACGTGTACCCTTGTTGGATTGGCATCGATTGGTGTAAATGTTGGGTCTGATAATATTTCCGCAGTTCAACAGTCAGAAGTGGTAATACTGGCCATCAAGCCATTTCAAATTAAAGAGGTATTGGAGCAGATTAGTCCGGTATTGCAACCCCATCATTTACTCATTTCGGTAGTAACTGGGGTGAGTTTAGATGAAATGAAAACAGTTATTCAAAAAGATATACCCTTGTTCAGGGCCATGCCCAATACTGCCATTGCCATTCAGGAGAGCATCACTTGCATTAGCAGTTTGTTTACATCCGAAGATGACAATAAATATGTACAACGATTATTTTCGAACCTTGGCAAAATTGCGTTGATTGATGAAAAATTGATGAACGCTGCTACGGTGTTGGGTGCCTGTGGTACGGCATATGCCATGCGTTACATCAGGGCCAATATACAAGGCGGAATTGAAATAGGTTTTGACGCCGCTACTGCTAGTTTAATCGCAGCACAAACGGTAAAAGGTGCCGCTGAATTATTATTGACCACACATACCCATCCAGAGCAGGAGATAGACAAAGTAACCACGCCCAAAGGCTGTACCATTGCCGGTTTAAATGAAATGGAGCACCAAGGTTTTAGTTCTTCTTTGATAAAAGGAATTGTGGCGAGTTATAATAAGATTGGTTCGTAGTTAAAAAAATGAGTGATAAAACCCAACTTTTGCGCATCCTAAAAAAATAAATAATAGAGAAATTACATTTTGTCTTATACTCAAACAAATGGGAATTTGAATTATTACAAAAAAAATGAAGAATATTGTTTTGTACTATATCTACAATTATCCTACAATGCCTACAAAGATCAATAAAAATATTCAAACAGAAGTGGACGCCAGTTTTCTATACAATAAACTGGCAGATGCAGAAACTGATACAACAGTTGCCAATGTATTTCGTCAGATGAGTGCTATTGAAAGAAGTCATGCAGAAGCTTTTTTAAATAAATTGAATCCTACGATACCAATCGTATTTCCATCCCCGTCTGTGAGGGCTAAAATACTGAATACCATCGGTAAAATCTTTGGGTATGACTATATACTTGGGGTAATGATGGATACAGAAAAAAGTATTTCCAATGCGATCATCTCAGCAAAAAATAAAAATAAGCTACCTATCACGGGTAGCGAAACAAACCATGTCAGCATATTGAGGTCGCTTTTAGAAAAAGAATCTCAAGTAACCGGAGGCAATGTAGCGAAATTTGAAAAGAAACATCGATCTGTTGGTGGTAATGCATTACGAGCAGCAGTGCTCGGTGGCAATGATGGATTGGTTTCTAATTTTAGTTTGGTAATGGGTATTGCGGGTGCAACTGCAGGTGGTTCTGGTGTTTTATTGGCGGGCGTTGCTGGATTATTAGCAGGAGCATTATCAATGGCCTTGGGCGAATGGATTTCTGTAAAGAGTTCACAGGAATTGCATGAAAATCAGATGCAGTTAGAAATGGATGAACTTGAAACCAATCCGGAAGGAGAACAAAAAGAGATTGCGTTAATTTATATGGCGAAAGGCATACCCGAAGATCAGGCCAATACGATGGCTGCGGAAATCATGCAGGATAAAAATCGTGCGCACGACTTATTGGTAAGGGAAGAATTAGGCATCAATCCGGAAGAGCTAAAAGGATCTGCTATGGAAGCGGCCATTTATTCCTTTGTACTTTTCGCCATTGGTGCGGTAATTCCTGTTATTCCATTTATGTTTAACACGGGTATTACTGCAATCGTTATAAGTGTGATTAGCAGCGCCGCTGGATTGTTTTTGATAGGTGCTGCTATTACTTTGTTTACAGGTAAAAGTATTTGGTTCTCTGGCTTTCGACAAGTCATATTTGGGTTGATAGCTGCCGCCATCACATTTGGTATTGGAAAGTTAATTGGTGTTTCTTTAGAAGGTTAAAACTTTTTAAAAACCTGTAGATGGGAGTTGTATTATTTTTCTACTTAAGAAGATCACATCAATTTCACTTATAAAAGTAAAAGGAGCTCAGCAGCTCCTTTTACTTTTAATGTATTTTATTCAAACAAAGCTGCTTGTCCGCCTTCCCCCAACGGTTTGTCCCACTCCATTTCTACCGATTTGTTGTAGTCGGTTAGTTTAGCGCCAACTGCTTTCCACCCCATGACTTCCACCATTTTTGCCACTTTGAATTTAGCCTTCGATACCTGTGCACCTCTACCCGTTTGTACTTTTAAGATCGGATTTTCTTCAGTGGTCACCGCTTCGAGTCGGTTGTCTTTTCCTTCTTTGATAAAGAAAAACTTACTATGCAGTGTGCTGGTTTCTATTTTGAAGCGTTTGATGTTGAACTGTAATTTTTCATGATCCAGATAAACCGCAGTGATCACTTTTTCCGGAACAAATTTTTCGATGAGTAATATTTTTCCCACATCAAATCTTTGCGTAAGTTCCTGATCCACGATCTCATAATTACCATCGCTGTAAATCACCAGCAGCCTGTCTTCCGCATCAAATTTACCCAGGTACTCACCTTTTTCATCCGCATTTAATCTGCCAAACTTATTATCGAACCAAAGTTTTTTAGCATCGAGGGTAGATCGGCCGGCTTCTTTGAATTTCACTGATTTAACAGGATATTTAGTTACCTGGTTTCCAAAACTGCTACGGCCTTTGATTTCGAGTTCTTCAAAATAAAACTCCAGTTCTTTTTTCTTGGCACTGCAGTTAGGGCTCAAAATGATTTTTACCACTTCTGCTTCTCCATTTGGGTTGGCAGTAAAATAATGTACCCTACTTTTTTCAGAACCTTTGCTGAGGTCATATTCTTTTTCGCGGGTGATGCCTGTTACATTAAAACGTTTTGCATAACTCACGCCCGTTTTACCATCTATATACATCATATTATAGGTGGTTCGTTCATCATTTTTCTGAAATACCGCTACATGAATAATGTCTTTCCCAATAAAGGTTTTATCACTCACTTTTACCACTTTCATGATTCCGCCCTTTGTAAAAGCGATCACATCATCAAGTTCGGACACTTCGGTAATCAATTCATCTTTTTTGAGCCCGGTGCCTACAAAACCATCGGCATAATTTGCATACAATTTAATATTGGCGATGGCCACTGTTTTAGCCTGTATTACATCAAATTGCTTGATCTCTGTTTTACGTTCCCGCCCTTTACCATATTTCTTCAGCAGGTTTTCGTAATAAGCTACGGTAAATTCTGTCAAATGATCCAAATCGAATAGCACCTGTTTGATATCAGCTTCTAAAGCTTTAATTTGTTCATTGAGCTGATCGATATCCAGTCTGTAAATTCTTCGTACAGGCTTTTCCGTTAGTTTTACAATATCTTCCTTGCTGATCTTTCTTCGCAATAGTTTTTTAAAGGGACCAAAAGCTTTGTCGATCGCCTCCAGTACCTTTTCCCAGGTTTCGTGCTTTTTTTCTAGCTCCTTATAAATTTTTTCTTCAAAGAATATTTTTTCCAGCGAAGTATAGTGCCATTTTTCCTGTAGTTCGCTGAGTTTAATATCAAGCTCACGTTTCAACAGAGTTTTGGTATTGTCAGCCGAATCGGTCAGCAGTTTGAATACCCCTAAAAATTGTGGTTTTTTATTAACAATCACGCAGGCATTGGGCGAAATACTCACTTCACAGTCGGTAAATGCATACAAGGCGTCGATCGTAATATCGGGCGAAATGCCCGGCGCCAGTTCTATGTAGATTTCAACGTCGGCAGCGGTATGGTCGGTTACTTTTTTAATTTTTATTTTTCCCTGATCGTTGGCTTTCACAATACTTTCCATCAACTGGCTCGTGGTTACCCCAAAAGGCACATTTTTGATGATCAGCGTTTTTTTGTCTTGCTCTTCAACGATGGCCCTCACCCTTATTTTTCCGCCGCGTTTACCTTCATTGTAGGCTGATGCATCCATGGTGCCACCTGTTAGGAAGTCGGGAAAAATTTCAAATTTCTTTCCTTTGAGGTATTTGACAGAAGCGTCTATTAACTCGCAGAAATTATGAGGCAAAATTTTAGTGGCCAATCCAACAGCAATTCCCTCTGCTCCCTGTGCCAGTAACATCGGAAACTTCATGGGTAAGGTTACGGGTTCATTTTTACGACCATCGTAACTCAATTGCCAGTTGGTAGTTTTGGCATTAAACGCCACGTCAAGTGCAAACTTGCTCAACCTGGCTTCAATATACCGAGGTGCCGCAGCATCATCTCCTGTGCGAACATCGCCCCAATTGCCCTGTGTATCGATCAATAAATCTTTTTGTCCCATATTCACCAAAGCATCGCCAATACTAGCGTCACCATGTGGATGGTATTGCATGCTTTGTCCAATGATGTTGGCCACTTTGTTGTATCGGCCATCATCCATTTCCTTCATAGAATGCAGGATACGGCGCTGCACTGGCTTCATACCATCTTCAATAGCGGGTACCGCACGCTCCAAAATTACATAACTGGCATAATCAAGAAACCAGGTTTTATACTGTCCACTTACACCGGTATCACTATGTGCATACTCTTCTTTTTTTGCTTTCATACCTTTTAAACACTTATAAATATTTGTTCAATTCTTTCGAAATTTAAATTCTTTCTTCCCCAGTTTCATATAATTCAAGCGGTTGGCCATTGGGATCATAAAAAAAGCAGCATCTTTTTCCCGTCCATTCATCTGTTCGTATGCCTTGAACTTCCGCATTCTGATCGATCAATTCCTGTACAGCAGATTCTATATCTTCTACTTCAAAAGCTAAGTGCCTCAAGCCTTTAGCTTCCGGAAAGGATGCCCGCTCTTTGTAATCCGGAAAAGAGAACAATTCTATTTGGTACCTGCCTGCTATGGCGAGGTCTAGTTTGTAAGATTGTCTTTCGGCTCTATACACTTCGCTGATCACGGAGAAGCCTAATACTTCAGTGTAAAAAGTTTTGCTCTTTTCATAATCATCGGTAAGGATGGCAACATGGTGTATGGAACGAATATTCATTTTTTAACTTTTAAATACGCGCACACCAACCAAAAAGAAATTTTGATTGGCGGGAGCATGACTATTATGATTTCCACTTTATTTCAAAATCTTTCATCGCTTCAACTTTCCCCTGAACATCAAAGATATCTTGTGCAATCATTTCTTTCAAACGCCAAAGCAGGTAGGCATCACCGGTAGTTAGTTTAGATTTGTTTAGAAACTGGTGAATGATTTTCGACGCTTTTTGCCAATCGGCGGTTACAAATTTCTTCAACTCCATGTCGTAGTAGTCATACGTTTGCTGAACAAGTTTTTTTCCTCCCTCTAATAATCGTACGCCTTTGTTTTCGTTGCAAAGTTTTGTCCATTCATCCGGATCTACTTCAAACTCACTGAGGGTGATTTCCCTGGACAGTTTTTTTGCTTTCAAAAATTCTTTTGCCGGAATTTCCGACAGCCAATTTGGATAAAATATATGGCCTTTATCGTTGAAAAAAGGAAGGTTATTCAAGTACAATATCTGTACCCTTCCCTGAAATTCTTTCATGTAATGCAGCAACCAATAATAACCAGAAACATCGTGGTTATTTTGAGCGGCCCATATCCAAACTTCTTCGTCTTCCTTGCGGCGCAGAGAGCCGACTATTTCTGCAATGGTTTTGTAATCATCTACGGCATCTGTATCAACCTTGGCTGCATAGTCACCACCTGCCAAAACTTCTTTCCACCAGTCGCGCCTTGCTTGAATGCCTTCGCCAATGTAACAGTTTTCTAAAGGGCCCACTGCGTAATCATCTCTGATCAGGATGACCTCGCCATTAATGGAGCCAGTTTCGTCTAAAGCAATGGCTTCGTTTAATACTTTTACATCCGGTTCGTTAAAAACAATATGTATCATGTGAATCTTTAATTAATGTTTAGTCTTTCGGTGTAATGATATAATATACCGCTGTGGTAAAAAAATTTCGTACAAATGGAATAGCTTTGATGAGTCCGAATTGCACCTTGGGCTTCCAACCAAATTTGTATTCATATACAGGATTGATCATCCAGTGTTTTTGTTTTATAGTACGGTATCCGGTTTTGTGTAAAATGGATTCGAACCTTTCTATGGATATTCCGGTTTCTTTGATCTCTACGAGGTCTTCAGAATATTGGTTATTCATGCGCAGCAATCCTTTAAACAAAGGCATCGGTAACATGTGCCAGTAGGGTGTTTTTCCCAGCCAGCCTTGTAACATTTGCTGGTGACCGCCATACGGCATTTGCCAGGGTGGAAAACCGAAAAAGACGATGCCATCCGGCTTTAAAAAATTTTTCATCCAACCAATCAGTTTTTCCTGATCATGGATATGTTCTATCACGTCTTTTAATACAATGATGTCGAATTTGGTTCCCAGATCCTTCTCTGCCTCTACATCATAAATATTGCTGTTGATGAGCCTTACTTTACCGGACGCTATTTCCGGGGCTAACCACTCCTTTGCTTTTTCTAACCAGAGTGGATACATTTCTACTCCGGTACAAATGCAGCCTGCCTCCGAAAACGCACGGAGCAGTGAACCTTGTCCACAGCCGATCTCCAACAATTGCATCCCTGCTTTAATGGGCTTTGCTTCCCGTACGAAAGGTAAGATCCATTGCCTGGCATTCGATAATTGTATATCGAAATATTTTTTATAGTCGGAATGAAACTCGTACATATTTTATCAGCTTTTGAAACAAACAACCTTTCTAAAAATGACATCGAACGAATAATAATTATTCGGTTGCAATAATCGGTTCTTCTATCAGGTCTAATTCTACCCTGAGATTCTCTATAATAAAATCTTGTCTGGATGGGGTATTTTTCCCCATGTAATATTCCAGTAAATTTTGAATGTGTTCACCTTGTTCCATGATCACAGGTTGCAATTTCATGTCTATGCTGATGAAACGGGCAAACTCATTCGGACTGATCTCTCCCAAACCTTTGAATCGGGTGATCTCTGGTTTTGTTCCCAGTTTTTTCATTGCTGCTTGTTTTTCTGTTTCATCATAACAGTAAATAGTTTCCTGCTTGTTACGAACCCTAAACAAAGGTGTTTCCAACACATACACGTGACCATTCTTCACCAGATCAGGAAAAAATTGTAGGAAGAAAGTCATCAACAACAATCTAATGTGCATCCCATCTACATCCGCATCAGTGGCAATTACAATGTTGTTATAGCGTAAGCCTTCATATCCTTCTTCTATATTCAGTGCATGTTGCAGCAGATTGAACTCTTCGTTTTCATACACTACTTTTTTGGTAAGCCCGTAACAGTTGAGGGGCTTACCTCTTAAGCTGAACACTGCTTGCGTGTTAACGCTCCTGGCTTTGGTGATAGATCCGCTGGCACTATCTCCCTCTGTGATAAAGATGGTGGTTTCTTTCTGCTTTTCCACGATGGCGTCTTTGTCTTTTCCTGTTGGCTCATCGTTGTAGTGGAACTTACAATCCCGGAGTTTTTTGTTGTGTAGATTGGCTTTTTTCGCTCGCTCGTTGGCCAATTTTTTAATGCCTGCCAATTCTTTGCGTTCTCTTTCGTTTTGCTCGATGCGTTTTTTCATTGCATCAGCCAAAGTGGGGTTTCTGTGTAGATAATTATCCAGCTCTTTGGACAAAAAATCGCTCACAAAATTTTTCATGCTTTGTCCGCCTTCACTCACCGTCATCGAACCCAACTTGGTTTTGGTTTGGCTTTCAAATATTGGCTCTTGTACCCGTACAGACACCGCCGCACAAATGCTGCCCCTGATATCAGATGCGTCATAATCTTTTTTGAAAAACTCCCGGATCGTTTTCACAAATCCTTCCCGAAAGGCAGCAAGGTGTGTACCACCTTGCGTAGTGAACTGTCCGTTTACAAAACTGTAATATTCTTCACCGTAACCATTTTCGTGAGAGATGGCTACTTCAATATCTTCTCCTTTTAAATGAATGATGGGAT
>JBBSDF010000002.1:0-134518 GCA_038249665.1 Chitinophagales bacterium | reverse complement strand
ATATCATCCCCTAATGTATGTGGCGTTTGTTTATTAACCATGGAGAAAATCCCATGTTAAGACAATAATTTGTTAGCGCTTCATGGATGGCCGTGGGTGACAACACCCACAGCGGCGTGTGATGGTTGAGGCTGTCGATTAGAACGAGTAGTGAACACCAACAGCGGCGAAAAGTAAGCGAGCATAAGCAGCCTCCCAACAACAATATCCAACTTTTCATGTGTAAAAATTTAGGTAAGTAAGATAGTCATTATTTGGGGTCGGGTAGGCGTTAGTAAATTATGTAAATTTATCTAATGCTAAAATTATACAAACAAGACTTTGGAGACTATTTATAATTATCTTCAGGGTTGTATCCTTTAAACCATTCTATATGAAAATGTATTTTTCCTTGTTATTCTTGTTTTTAGCAAGTAACCCTCAAAAGATTTCTGCACAATAATTTAGCCTAATATGGGAAGAGGCGTACGAAAAAAACCGGCTGATAAGTACCGAAACAGGCGTTACCACTAACACAGGAAACATTATTAGTTTTTACACAAAACAAAGCACAGCCAGAAAGTATTGGAATCGGTTTATGGATATTACCGAATTAATACTCTTCGACCCTAATATGAAAGAGCTAAAAAAAGTGGCGTTAACAATAAATGACAACTACGTTAGCGATGCAAAATTGATGAATCGAGGGGGTAATATTAACATGTTATACAATAATTACGATGAAGAAACGGCAACCACTGCTGCATATGCAATTAAAATTGATGAAGAAACGCTTACAGTAACAGATAAAATTTTATTGGCTAGAACCTCTTCCAAAAACCAAGGCGGTTTACTGCAGCCACAATACCAACTGAAACTACTAGGTATGTTTATTCGGCGGATAGCAGCCTTCTTTTGGCTTTCTTAGACGAAGAGGGTGGCAATAAGGGGAATAAAAAGTTTTCAATAGGAGTGTTTGACAAAAATTTTGAAAAACAATGGAGCAGCTCTGTAGAATTTGAACAGCCTAATGCAGAAACAGTATTGCTTAACTTGTCGCTTAGCAACTATGGTAGGGCTTTTGTAATCTTTAGAGAGAAGGATCAAAATAGCAGGGCGTTTCAGCAAAATGCTATGATGCATATTTTTGACAAAGATAATTTGAAGGGAAGAAAAATTCAACTTAGTAAAGAAAAGCTAATCTTCGATGCACGCATATCATTTGATTCTGGAAACTCAATCACCGTAGTGGGATTTTATAAAACTGCCCAAAATGGAAATATTAATGGCGTAATATATCAGAAAATAGATCTAACAACCTTAAAACATATAATTAGTAAATCAATACCGTTCCCAACAGAGTTCTTGGCCCTAATAGACAACGACGGATTTGCAAATAAAAAAGGATCTGATCCAGGCATTTCGAGAAAATTTTATTTGGGAGGAATTTTTAATAGGCCTAATGGCTCCATAGATATTGTAGCCGAATTTATCAACCAAGTGTACAGAGGGGATGCACGATCTGGCAGGTGGGAATATTTATTCGGCGATGTTATCACCGTTAATTTTTCATTAGCAGGCGAACCAACATTTACAAGAATCCCCAAAAAACAAGAAAATGCATCCCTGAGGCAGTACATGAGTTACATGCCCTTTTTGTACAACGATAAACTCATCATCATGTACAACGACGATAGATCTAATTTGGAAAGAGACATAAATGATAAGCCAGATAAAATTCTTTATTACAGTAAATCATTGCTTACAGCTGCTATTATAGACACAGATGGAAAGGTTATCACAAAGTTGGTGTACGATAATAAAGAAAGCGAGTTTATTGCAAACCCTACTTTATCCTATAGAATATCTAGCAACCAAATACAAATAGAAGGCATTCGTTATCGACTGGCAAGCGATAAAAGGAAAATGGGCATATTGACTATCAAATAATAAATTGAGAAAATTGCTGGTAGAATGAATGGCTAGAAGACTTAATGCAACCAATTGGGAATATCTTATTAATCGTGTATGAGTTTCACAGCATTAGAATTTTCGGAACCACAATCATTTGAAGAATATATGCGAACCGCAAATAGTTTAAACCGGGAAATAGCAAAAGTACCCGGTATAATCATGTTTGAAATTGGTGATGCATTACCCCAGGATGTTGTGTTGTTTCCCGTCACCAATACTTTCCCGCAAAGAACTGCGCAATTATTTTCTAGCATCACAGATCAAGCAATTAGTAAAGCTGTTCTCGCATATTTTCAATCATTGAGATGGTTAATCCCACATTTAAATAAACAGCTAAAAAGTGCACAGGGGCTGTTGGGTAACGCAAATGGAAATATTTGGTTCATAGGTGATGTTGAAGTTAAGATAGCGGCAGGTGTATTTTACTTTAATAGAAACACTTTACCACAGGGCTTAAAAACCCACTTATTGACGAAGTGGTTTTAAAGCTTAACGACCAGCGAAGTATTGTTATTTCTGTAAAAGATGCTCCGGGAGAAATGGGCTACCCAAACCTATTTTGAGGTATACAAGTAATAATTAAAGGCTTGAACTTCTTCGCCACTGTTGGTGTTCATTACTCGCTCTATCCGACTGCCTCAACCAGCAAACCCCGTCGTTTGGTGTTCTCACCAACGACATCAACCTTAAGAGTGCCTTGTCCTAAAATAGGTTTACGCAAATAAAATATAAATTCTTCCTAACAAATAAACTCGCCTTCGTTTGAGCATGTTCCCGCCAAAAAAAATAGGCTGTCCGAAAACAGCCTATTTCGATATGGAATTTTTTCAATTTATGATTTTCCAGTTTTTCTTAATTTGCTATGATTTTTACTATATACGAAGTAAATCACCAATCCAACAGCCATCCATGCAAAAGCTACGGTGAGTGTTTGAAAATCTAACGCAAAAATCATGGATAGGCAAATCAACGCACCCAATACGGAAACTACCGGCGCAAAAGGAGTTCGGAATGGTCGCTCAATTTCGGGCGACTTCACCCTTAATACCCAAACGCCAATACTTACCAAAACGAAGGCAAACAGCGTTCCAAAAGAGGTTAAGTCACCGGCAACATGCCCAGGTACAAATGCTGCAAACAAGCCTACAAACACAAACAAGATCCAGTTGGCCTTGTAAGGAGTTTTGTATTTTGGATGCAACACGCCAAATGCTTTTGGAATCAACCCATCGTTACTCATGGTATAAAAGATACGACTTTGACCCATTAACATTACCAGGATTACTGAAGTGAAACCTGCAAGAATCGCAATCGTAACCGCTTTGGCTAACCAGCCATAACCAATCATATAAGTAGAGATAGCATAGGCTACTGATGCTTCACGACCTTTTTCAGGATCAACAAAATCTTTCCAGTTGGCAACACCTGTTAATACGTGTCCGAATAAAATGTACAAAACCGTACAAACTGCCAGCGAACCGAGGATACCGATGGGCATATCTCTTTTTGGATTTTTTGCTTCCTGGGCAGCAGTACTCACCGCATCAAAACCAATGAAGGCAAAAAATACAATCGCTGCACCGCCTAATACACCACCCCATCCGTGTTTAAACACCCCCGAATAGTCGGCAATTACTTTACCAGCCTGATCTGTAACAGGAGCCGTTCCTTCAGGAATCATGTAAGGGGTATGGTTGGCAGGATCGATAAACTGCCAGCCAATTGCGATGAACAACAAAACGATTGCAACTTTTATGAAAACGATAATTGTATTTACAAATGCACTTTCCGATGAACCCTTGATAAGCAGGAGGGTAACTAGTAATAGTACAATCAGTGCGGGTGCGTTCAAATAACCTTGGTGCAAAACGCCCAATTTATCTGTAAAACTTTCAAAAGGCGAATGGCACCATTCATAGGGGATGGCTCCTCCTAATAGCTTATTGAGGTACTCACTCCATGCAATCGAAACCGTTGCAGCTCCCAGGGCATATTCCATCACGAGAGCCCAACCGATGATCCATGCTACAATTTCTCCCAAGGTTACATAGCTGTAAGCGTAGGCGCTACCAGCAATAGGGATCATAGCCGCAAATTCTGCGTAACAAAGTCCGGCAAAAGCACAGCCTACTGCTGCAATAATAAAGGAGAGGGTAACTGCGGGACCGGCTGCCTGACCAGCAGCGGCTGCAGTTCTAACAAACAAACCGGCACCTATAATTGCACCGATACCAAGCGCTACCAGATTGCCTGCGCCCAAGGTACGTTTCAGTCCAGACTCCCCGTCTGCAGCTTGTGCGAGCATTTGGGTGAGCGACTTTTTAGCGAATAAACTCATACAGTTATTTAGTTGGTGAA
This sequence comes from Chitinophagales bacterium, assembly GCA_038249665.1. Classification (GTDB taxonomy): domain Bacteria; phylum Bacteroidota; class Bacteroidia; order Chitinophagales; family Chitinophagaceae; genus Ferruginibacter. Next base: position 130,207 of record JBBSDF010000002.1, on the reverse strand, counting down.
ATAAAAATAGATTGGCAAAGTAAGCAATAAATTAATAAAATGATAACCATCCTCATAATTTCGCCAGAAATACGAACCACATTGTTCCAAATGACTTTGCCCATGTGCAAACAGATTGAATAAATAGTTACGAAAAATTTATACTACATATTCGGGTACTGATTTTCATTGAAAAATAATTGGTTTATTTGCAAATGGAATTATTAGAAATCAGCTTTAGGGATTTAGTGAATCCCGAGTTTTATATCGTCAACGGAGGCCTTTGGCTTTTCTTGTTCATCGTATTTGCAGAAACGGGATTGTTTGCAGGATTTTTTCTGCCTGGCGACTCTCTTTTATTTGTGGCAGGTATTTACAGCAACGAGCTCATTACAAAAGGTCTTGGTATTAATGTTGGCAGCGATGTGGTGCATCTTATTTTTCTTAGTATTTTGGTGGTGATTGCCGGTGTAATTGGCAATGGGGTAGGCTACTGGTTTGGACGAAAAAGCGGACCCGCTTTGTACAATCGAAAAGATAGCTTTTTTTTTAAGAAAAAATACCTCGAGCAAGCCCACGAATTTTATGAAAAAAACGGGGCTGGTACCATTGTGATCGCAAGGTTTTTGCCAATTATCCGCACATTTGCCCCCATTGTAGCTGGCATCGTACAAATGGACAGAAAAAAATTCATGTACTACAATGTGGTGGGCTGTATTGCATGGGTGATCACCATGTTGTTTGCGGGTCATTACCTTCATAAAATCATCCTCGAAAAATTTAATTTCGACCTGAAAGAACATCTCGAAATTATTGTGTTGGGAATCGTATTTGTAACCACAGCTCCTGTCATCTATAAATTGTTTTTTAGTAAAAAAAAGACGCAAATAGATAAACCATAGTTTCTATGAATCTTAAACAACCAACTGATTCCATTTTTAACATCGCTGTATTAGTAGCAGCCCTGGGATATTTTGTTGATATCTATGATCTCTTGCTCTTCAACATCGTAAGGGTAAAAAGTTTAGCAGACCTGGGCTTATCGGAAGAATTGATCAAAACTGACGGGGAGTTCATCATCAGCGTTCAAATGATTGGGCTTTTAATTGGTGGAATTATTTGGGGAGTCATTGGTGATAAAAAAGGTAGATTGAGTGTGCTATTCGGTTCCATTATCATTTATAGCGTTGCTAATATTGTGAACGGATTTGTTCAAACTACCAACCAATATGCGCTGGTGCGTTTCATCGCTGGCATAGGACTGGCCGGAGAATTGGGTGCAGGTATTACATTAGTAAGCGAACTTGCATCCAAAGAGAAAAGAGGATTGAGTACTTCACTCGTAGCTGGTGTAGGATTAACAGGCGCAGTAGCCGCATTTTTTATTTCTCAATATTTTCATTGGCGCACCTGTTACATCATTGGAGGCGCATTGGGTTTTTGTTTGTTGTTGTTGCGCATATCTGTGGTAGAAAGTGGCATGTACAACCAGGTAAAAGAAATGGGCGCAGTGTCGAAAGGGAATTTTTTGATGTTTTTCAATAATGCCAAACGACTAAAAAAATATGTGTTAGCCATATTAATTGGTTTGCCCACTTGGTATGTAATAGGCGTACTGGTAGCATTCTCTAATAATTTTGCAAAAGAATTCGGCATCACCGATAAAATCAATCCCGGTGAAGCTACGATGTATGCTTACGTGGCCATTTCGATTGGAGATATTTTAATTGGTTTTGTGAGCCACTGGCTTAAAAGCCGCAAAAAAGCTTTGCTTATTTTTTACGTCCTAACACTCATCGCCATCGTCATTTATTTTAACCAAGGTGCCGGCTCCGCAGCAAGGATGTATGCCATATGTGCCGCACTCGGTTTTGGGACTGGGTTTTGGGCAATTTTTGTAACTATGGCAGCCGAACAATTTGGCACAAATCTGAGGGCTACAGCCGCTACCACCATTCCCAATATGGTGAGGGGTGCTTTACCACTGATATTGATACTATTCAACTGGTTACAAGGTTTTACCAGTTATGCCAACGCCGGACTGATAACAGGAATTGTGATCATGGTCATTAGTTTTGTTGCAGCTCTCCTGACAGAGGAAACTTTTGGGAAAGACCTGAATTATGTTGAGCAGTAAGGTACCTTATCAATTTTATTGTTTTGTTTCCAATGTTAATGTAATGGGAAATGTATTTTTGTTAATAGTAATCCTGCGAAATAGGTTGTTTTTTTGTGATTAAATGTTGGTTGTTATTATGCGATTCTTTACACTACTTCTCTCTGTATTTTTATTTTCAGAAGCAAATGCTCAACTGAAAACCAATATTTATTGGACAGAACAAACCAGTTACCCGAATACGGATGTTATTTACTACAGTCCACGCCGGCATTTGTCGTGGAAAGATTTTCTTGGAAAACCACCAGAGGAATCACCTGCAGCAGCAATTACGGCTTCTGGTTTTGGGTACAAAGCAGATATCAAAAGATTAGAAAACGATGGCCAACTGAATGTGGCGGTGTATTGTTTTTTTAACAAGCTCAACTCATGGGTGAAAACTGGTAAAAACACTAGCTACATTCTCAACCACGAGCAGCATCATTTTGATATTAGTTTTATTGCGGCCAATATTTTTATAAACAAATTGAAAATCGCCAGTTTTACTTTTACCAATTACAATGCTACCCTTGCCGCTTTATACACAGAAAGCATGCAATACATGAACAAGTTGCAGAAAGAGTATGATGCGCAAACCAAAAATGGCCAGCTCCGCGAAGAACAGGCCACGTGGGATACACACTTAACGGAACGGTTACAAGAATTTATAAAGTAACTACCAGTACTGGAATGTTGAGTTCGTGTCTTACCGCATCTACGGTAGTTCCATATATAAAATCTTTCAGTCCACTATGGCCATGTGCACCCAACACCAGCATATCCGCCTTGTTGTCTTTCACAATTCTTACAATTTCTTTTACCCTGTTTTTGTACCCAATCTCTCCGGTTGAATCGTAGCCCTGCCCTTGTAATTGACTTACATACAAATTGAGTTTTTCTTTGTCTTTCCTGCTTTCATAATCATCGGTGTCTTCACCAGAAATTTTAGCACCTGCACTCTCTACAATATGAAGTAACAAATAAGCTGTTTTCGGGTGTCCCTGACCGATAGCATAGGAAATGAGTTTTGCATCATCTGAACTAAAATCCAAAGCAATGGCAATACGCTCGAATACAGGTTTTCGGATGATACCAATTTCAACCTTTTCATCGTGCATTAAAATCGATTGTGCTTTTTCAGATTTTTTAAAGTAGGGATAAAGCAAAATGTACAGCAAGAGAGAACCAAAAAATAACATTGCTATTCCTATTAAAAATTTTGGCAATAGTGCCTCATCGTTGAAGATGGGGGTGAACTCATTGAAAAGCATTTTCAAGTTCAGGAAAACCAACACCGTTGCGATGGCCCAGGCTCCAATTTTAGTAAGGGGACTGATGACAAATTTACCCATCGTTTTTTTATCGCTTACGAATTGAATCAAAGGAATCACTGCATATCCCAACTGAAGACTCAACACCACCTGGCTCATGATAAGCAAAGCATCTACTCTGTTTTCACCATAAATACCAATTACCAACAATGCAGGGATAATGGCAACGAGCCGGGTGATTAACCTGCGTAGCACAGGGTTTAGTCGTAAACTCAGGTATCCTTCCATTACAATTTGTCCAGACAATGTTCCGGTGATCGTACTGCTTTGTCCGGCAGCGATCAAGGCAACTGCAAATAGGATAGGAGCCGTATCGCCTAAAAATCCTGGTAACAATCGGTGAGCTTCTTTGATTTCTCCCACATCTGAATTGCCAGTTTTATGAAACAGGGTGGCTGCTAATATCAGGATAGCGGCGTTTACCAAAAACGCGATATTGAGTGCAACGGTGGTATCTATTCTATTAAACCTCAGCGCCTGCCGAATCCCCTCCTCTGTTTTATTAATTTTTCTTGTTTGCACCAGTGCCGAATGGAGGTATAGGTTGTGCGGCATGACGGTAGCACCGATGATGCCGATACCGATAAAGAGGGCTTCATCATTGGCAATGGTTGGAATAAATCCGCTGGCCACTTCTGCGGCAGATGGAGCCGCCCAAATGATTTGTATCAAAAAACAAATAGCAATAATGGCTACCAGCGCGATAATGAATGCTTCCATTTTGCGCATGCCTAATTTTTGCAGGTATAGCAATAAGAAGGTATCCAATACGGTAAGGCTCACGCCCCAAATTAGCGGTAATCCGGTAAGCAACTGAATGCCGATGGCCATCCCTAAAACTTCAGCCAGGTCTGTAGCAGCAATCGCGATTTCTGCCAATATCCATAAAATAAAATTGATGTGCTTCGGATAGGCCTCTCTGTTAGCCTGGGCAAGATCGCGGCCGCGGACAATGCCTAGTCTGGCCGACAATCCCTGCAACAGCAACGCCATTAAATTGCTCATGAGCAAAACCCATATCAACGAATAGCCAAATTTGCTTCCACCTGCAATATCGGTGGCCCAATTGCCCGGATCCATGTAGCCAACGCTTACCAGGTAAGCAGGGCCCAGAAAGGAAAATATTTTTCTCCATCCTTTTTGTTTCTGCGAAGTATCTACACTCTCATGCACCTCACTCAACGATGCTTCGGCGGTTCTTTTTTTATTGCTCATATTGCTACAGAAATAGGTTAATGGCGCCTATCTCTTTTTAAATAAATAATAAACGAAATCAATGATATTTTAGTTGTCTACTAAATAAAGTTAGATTAATCTAATAATAAAAATACAAACAATTGACTACAAACGCATTCCCTTTTTTTAGATTCCTTATCTTGAGCAATTAAAAGGAGGGTTAGTCGTTATTAATTTCAGTTTAATGTGTGAAAATTACACAGGACTAATTTTTTCCATTAATATTGCAAACCAAACCAAAAATGTAAAGATGAATTTTAGGCAGTTTCAGGTTCCTTACGAGGTGGATCACATTTATAATAAAAGAGTTACTTATTTTTCGATGGAATTTGCCGTGCATCAATCGCTTAAAATATACAGTGGCGGCCTAGGTTATCTGAGCGGATCACACCTCCGCAGTGCTTATGAACTTCGCCAAAATATGGTGGGAGTTGGCATCTTATGGAAGTATGGATATTACGATCAGGCAAGAAACCAGGATCAAACGCTTCAGGTACAGTGGAATGAGAAAATTTATAATTTTCTGGAAGACACCGGTATAAAATTCCAAATACAGATACACGAACATCCGGTGTGGGTAAAAGCATTTTACTTAAATCCGGAAACGTTTAAAACAGCCCCCCTCTTTTTATTAAGTACAGATTTACCAGAGAACGATTATATTTCTCAAACCATATCTCACAAACTGTACGATGCCAATGTGGCAACAAAAGTAGCACAGTTTATTCTGCTCGGAGTGGGTGGTGCGAAATTAATGGATGAGTTGAATTTTAATCCTGAGTTGTATCATCTAAACGAAGCCCATGGATTGAGCGCAGCATTTTATTTATACAACAAATTCGGAAACAAAGAAGCGGTAAAACAAAAGTTGGTATTTACTACCCATACGCCTGAAGAAGCGGGCAACGAAAAACACGATATTCACCTGTGCGAAAGAATGAGTTATTTCTGTGGTATGTCGTTAGAAAGAGTCAGAGAAGTTACGGGCATTACAGGTGATCAGTTCGATCATTCTTTGGCAGCACTTCGCTTTGCAAAACTTGCCAACGGCGTTAGCCAGTTACATGGTGATGTGAGCCGGCAAATGTGGGGAAAGTATGATGGCATTTGTCCGATAACATCCATCACCAATGCTCAAAACTGGCATTACTGGGCAGACAAACAACTCTATCGTTTTTTGGATGATCACAACATAGATTCCTTTATTGATAGAAAAAGGTTTTTGAAAAAAAGAGCGTTTGATTTGGTAGCCGATCAAACCGGGAAATTATTAAATCCTGATGTATTTACAATCGTATGGGCACGGAGATTTGCTGGTTATAAAAGAGCCGATCTTTTAACCAGAGATGAAGAAAGATTTCGTGCTTTGCTCAACAATGCCAAATACCCTGTTCAAATTATTTGGGCTGGAAAACCTTATCCGGTAGATTATCCGTCTATCAGTGACTTTAACATGCTGGTGCATCTCAGTAAAGAATACCCAAATGTGGCGGTTTGCACCGGTTACGAACTCACCCTAAGCAAACGTTTGAAACAAGCTTCTGATGTATGGTTGAACAATCCGAGGGTTCCAAGAGAAGCAAGCGGCACCAGTGGAATGACAGCAGCGATGAATGGATCTGTAAACTTTAGCACACACGACGGATGGATCTGTGAATTTATCAACCATGGCAACAACGGGTTTGTGGTTCCACCTATCGATTATAGCTCCATATCTGTTCATGAGCAGGATGAATACGATATGATTAAATTGTATGAAATTCTGGAGAATCAGATTCTGCCTATGTACTACGATAATCCGAATGTTTGGCGCCAGATCATAAAAAACGGAATGCGAGATGTGCGTTGGCAGTTTGATAGCAATAGAATGGCCAAAGAATATTACGATATCATGTATCAATAATATAGTGAGCTTTCAAAAAATCCTTTCCAATCAACATCGGAAAGGATTTTTTTTTGCTCGTACTTTCGAAAAACAAATGCTGTCCATACATAGTGATGGCTGCACCCGGGCGTCTATCTTTGCGATAAATTTTTTATCAATATATTTATTTATGGAAAAATACATCAAACAATTAGAAGTAAGGTGGGCCGACCTCGATCCGAATTTCCATGTTTTGCATTCTAGATACTATGATTTTGGTGCTTACAGCCGCATGTCATTTTTAATGGAAAATGCATTAACCCCCGCATGGATGGCAGAAAACCATATTGGTATGATTGCCTTTAGAGAGGAGGCTGTTTTTAAAAAAGAAATATTGTTTGGTGATAAGGTAACTGTTCATCTTCAGTTATTACAACTCAATAAAGAGGTGAGTCGATGGACCCTATTACATCATTTGTATAAGAATGAGGATGTGCTGGCGGCCATCATTACTATTGAGGGCGCCTGGCTGGATACCCGGTTAAGAAAACTGGCAGCAGCTCCAGATAGGTTGAAAGAAATATTTCTACAGGCTCCAAAGGCTGAAAATTTTGCCTGGTTAGATTAAATTTTCCATTGATGCTACATGCAACGGCCAATTTATACCGACGCGCTTACGCTGGGTTAACCAAAGAGATTTGGTTGCTGAGCGCGGTGATGCTCATTAACAGGAGCGGTGCCATGGTGCTGGCCTTTTTAACTTTGTATTGCAAGCAACAGGGCTACAGCATGGAGCAGGGTGGTTACGTGGTGGGCATTTATGGGTTGGGGTCGATCTTAGGTGCTTTTTTGGGCGGTAAACTCAGCGACCGGTTTGGCTTTTACAACATTCAATTTCTGGCTTTGTTTTTAGGAGGTACCCTGTTCATCGCATTGGGGCAAATGACAACTTATATCAGTATTTGCGTCTTTACTTTCTTTTTAAGTGCAGTTAACGAAACGTTCAGGCCTGCCAATGCCTCTGCCATAGCCTATTACAGCACCACTAAAAACAGAACCCAGTCTTTTTCTCTTGTGAGACTGGCGGTAAATTTAGGATGGGGAATTGGAATTGCAATTGGAGGTATCTTGGCTTCTATAGATTACCAATGGCTGTTTTGGGTAGATGGATGTACCAATATGGCCGCATCCTTTATTTTACTCATCATTTTAAAACGGGTTCCTCTATCAGCTCAAAGAAAACCGGGCAGTTCTAATGAAGAGCCGGGTGTACATACCCCAAAATTGGCGGCATCGCCCTGGAAGGATACCTCATTCTTATATTTCTTATTGTTCATCTTATTTTTTGCATCCGGTTTCTTTCAGCTTTTTACCACAGTGCCGGTTTATTTCAAAGACAACCTGGGCTTAAGTGAATTCGATATTGGATGGGTGTTGGCAGTAAATGGTTTATTGATAGCCTTGTTTGAAATGTTATTGGTTTTTAAAATGGAAGGTCGAAAGCCCTATCTATGCTATATTTCTTTGGGTACGCTTTTGATGGCTGTTTCATTTTTAATGTTGAACCTGCCTTTTTTAAGTGGATTTATAGTAGCCTTATTTTCGGTGTTAGTAATTACTGTAGCTGAAATGGTCAGTATGCCATTTATGAATAGTTACTACATCAGCCGAAGCAATGAATTAACGCGTGGTGCATACGCCGGGATGTACACGATGGCTTGGAGTGCCGCTCAAGTAATTGGAAGCACAGGGGGTTCGTTGGTAGCTAGTAACATTGGGTTCAATAATTTGTGGTGGCTCACTTCTTTGCTAAGCGTTACCGCAGCAGGAGGCTTTTACTGGTTATACCAACATCAAAAATTGTAAGAAGTGTAGGTTGTCGTTAATTAGAAAAGGGCCTGGAGTACAGGCCCTTTTCTAATATTATAAAATGAAAAATAAATAATTCGACTTAATTTTTTTTGTTCCTATTTCGATATCATAGGAAGGAGGCGTTCAATTAATTGAACTTATTTGTACAGCACGGTGGTCGTTACTTTAGAGGACATCGGCATGGATTGACCCATTACTCCAATGGTACCATCGATATCGGAAACACTGGTAGATTTTTTCATCATCAGCGATTTGCTGTCGATTGAAAACTCTCCTTCGGTTTTTATGTTCATGTTGATGTCCATCTGCATACCCTCAGTTTCTACTGTACTGGCGGTTTGGAGGGTGGTGAATAATCCGACGAGGGTAGTGCCATCTTTGATGGATTTAATGATATAGGTTTTTGATTCTTTGTTACCATTCACAGATGAAGTATCCGTCCAGGTATCCGCCTCTTTTTTGTCTTTTGCTGCCAGGAAAAACAAATTTTCAATGGTATTAGATTCGTCGGTGGAACCAAAAGATTGCATCATTCCAGCCAAAGGATTTTTATCTGCTTCTTTTGCCTTTTCTTCTTTTGCTGCACGGCCTTTCCCCGTTGCTTTGTGGGTGTAAACCAGCAATTCTTTACCAATTTTGTCTGCTACTTCTTTAGCTATTTCACTGTCTTTGTCTTCGGGCTTATCAGAATCATAACTCATTTGTTGTCCCATCATGTCAACAGAAATTTGCATCCTTGCAATGGTCACAGCTGATACGATGGTATCTTTTACAACGTCCTTTACTTCTACTTTCGTTTGTGTAGTGGTATTGTTTTGCATTTGCATACCCATGCTACTCATATCCATATCCTGATTGCTGGTTACTACGATCTCAACTTTTTGTCCTTTTTTTAACGGTAGATCCTGGGCGAAAATATTGACGGAGATCAGTAGAAAGGCGATAAGTAAACTTTTTTTCATGTGTTTTTTTTAGAAGGTAAAAGTAACGGTCTTTTATAACAGTATAAAGGGTCGATTGTTATAACTACCACAAAAAAAGACATAAAAAAGGGTCACTGCGTAGCAGCAACCCTTCAGAAATTTAAATGATATAGATTATCCTATAACTGTTACATTAACAGCATTCATTCCTTTTTTTCCGTTTTGCAGGTCAAATTCAACTCTGTCGCCTTCTTTGATGTCGTTGATTAAACCACTTACGTGTACAAAAGTTTCTTTGTCAGATTCTTCATGTTTAATAAATCCGAATCCTTTTTCTGAGTTAAAGAACTTAACTGTACCTTGATTTTTAGTGTCCATTTTTTTAAATTTGTATTGTATTAATAATGTACAAATGTATGGGAATAAAACCGAATAGGCTTTATTTACTTGTTTTAATAACAAGATAAATTTTAATTTTGAGGTTATTTATTATCTAATTGACTAGTAATAAGGGCATTAGATTTTTTGTTCTAAACGATAAAATTGATCTTTCTAAGTGTAAATATCACACAATATGAGTATTTTCACGATTCAGTATTCTTCACCGCTCAAAACAATAAGTACGCATGATGCCTTCAATACGTTCAGTGATTACTGGTACTGGTAGCTACATACCACCAGTAGTGAAGACCAACAAAGATTTTACTGTTCACCAGTTTTATGGAGAAGATCATCAGGCTATTAACACAGATCCTTTGGAAGTAGTTGATAAATTTGAAAAGATAACGGGTATCAATGAACGAAGATACGCAACTGCCGATATGGATGCCAGTGATATGGCTGTGCTGGCTGCTCAAATAGCTTTAAAAGATGCCAATTGCGATCCGGAAACGATTGACCAAATTATTGTTGCGCATAATTTCGGGAATGTGGTCAGTCACACCATTCAAACCGATGTGCTGCCAGCCCTAGCCTCGAGGGTGAAGCATGCTTTAAAAATCAAAAATCCTTACTGCATTCCTTATGATATTTTATTTGGTTGCCCCGGTTGGATTCAAGGAGTTATTCAGGCAGATGCTTACTTTAAATCTGGAATGGCTAAAAAATGTTTGGTGATAGGAACCGAAACATTGTCGCGGGTGTTAGATCACTATGATCGTGACAGCATGATCTTTTCAGACGGAGCGGGAGCTGCTGTATTAGAAGCAAAACCAGCAGCGGAAGGGGAGAGTGGCATTTTGTCTGTCGCAGCTGTTGCACATTGCGACGATGAAGTAAATTACCTGCATTTTGGCAAATCAAATTTCCCGGACAGTGATCCAAAAGTTCGATATATCAAAATGAAAGGAAGAAAAGTTTTTGAATATGCCATGAGGCATGTACCAGCCGCCATGAAAGAATGTGTAGATAAAGCCGGGGTTGACATACGCGATATTAAAAAAGTATTCATCCATCAAGCCAATGAAAAAATGGACGAGGGCATCATCAAAGCGATGTACAAATTATATGAAGGAATCGATTTGCCAGCGAATATCATGCCCATGAGTATTCATAAATTGGGCAATAGCTCGGTGGCTACGGTACCCACTTTGTTTGACATGGTACGCAAAGGCCAAATGGAGCAACACCAATTATTTCCCGGCGATGTGGTGTTGTTTGCTTCCGTAGGTGCAGGGATGAACATCAACGCTATTTGTTACAGGATCTAACAACTTATTTTTAGCTATATGCAAAAGGCAACCTTTAAAGGTTGCCTTTTTGTTAGGCTATGCTTTATTCTTTTACCCGTAAGAAACTTATTGTAAATGATTGATTTTCCCATGAAAAATTTTTCTTCGTTGCTCGCCATTCACTGCCCTAAAACTCTGCTGCGAAATAATAAGAGGGTCACCTCCGTCTGGTTTTCAACCAACCCCTATGGTTGGATGAACTAGATTTATTTTACCGTAAAAGCTTTTTGCTTCGCAACTTCCCAACGCCTGCCGCGGGCTTCTTTTCTTTTTTGCTTCTCCAAAAATAATCCCGTCTCTCGTCGGGACCTGCGGCTAAAAAGGAGCCCGCCAAACGATAACACCCCGTTTGTCGGCGGTACCCTGATGGAGCTTTGGTACTACTTCGAAATTTGTTCCTTGATGCTGAACGAAAACAGACAGCGCTTTAACATTCCGAAGGAATAATCAATATTTTTTCGCCTCATTTCTCAAAGTTACTTTACCAGGTTGGGGGTTACAACTGCAAAATACTTAACACGCAAAATGCCTTCTTTGCAAAACCGTTTTACGACGACGTTGAATGTTCCAGAGTTCAGCAGCAGTAAAAGCTTTTTTGTCTGCTTGCTCAAATGCGAGCGTTTCCTTTACAACGATGGTTAATTTGCAGGTAGTTTCTTTACTTAATAAAGTAAATAGCTGGGTTTGATTTGTGTTCATGACTGTGTTTTTTTAAAGTTTTAATTTGATTGGCTACTTTGATAAAACAAAGATAGGGTATTCTAATGTACTATGCAATGCAAAGTAGCTTGTTAAATAATTTATTCCCCTTTTTTTTTGATCTTTTAATGTTGTAATTCAGTACTGTATTGGTTTCTGGATACTTTTATTCAATCTTTAATTGAAACAATGAATTGTATGAGTGGTAATATTTGGGGGGTAATTGGGCATTAATGGCACAAAAAAAAGCGCTTCCCTTTCGAAAGCGCTTTTTTTAGTAATATTTATTATAAAGTATTATGCTTCCTGTTCTGCATATGAACTCACCGGCTCACAGGTACATATAAGGTTGCGATCTCCATAGGTATTGTTGACCCTGCTCACGCTCGGCCAGAACTTGTTTGCTTTTACATACTCCAGCGGATAGGCTGCTTGTTGTCTGCTGTAAGAACGGTTCCATTCATTTGCAGTTATGACCACCTGAGTATGGGGAGCATTTTTCAGCGGATTGTCTGTCTTATCCGAGTGGCCATCTTCAATAGCCTTTATTTCTGCCCGGATACTCAACATGGCATCACAAAAACGATCTAGTTCAGCCTTGTCTTCACTTTCCGTTGGCTCAATCATAATGGTGCCGGCTACCGGAAAACTCATCGTAGGTGCATGGAAATTGTAATCCATCAATCTTTTGGCCACGTCTTCCGCTTCAATACCAGCAGTTTGTTTGAAAGGTCTGAGGTCTACAATAAATTCATGCGCGCAAGTTCCGTTTTTGCCAGCGTATAATATTTTGAAATCATTTTCTAAAAGCGTCTTCATATAATTTGCATTCAGAATTGCATATTCCGTACTTTTTTTCAAGCCGACGGCTCCCAACATTTTAATGTAGGCATAACTGATCAATAAAATGCTCGCGCTACCATATGGAGCGGCACTTACCGCTGTGATGGCCTTATCGCTGTTGATCAATGTGGTATGACCTGGTAAATACGGGGCTAGTTTTTCATTCACACAAATGGGCCCCATACCGGGTCCACCACCTCCATGAGGAATGGCAAATGTTTTATGCAAGTTTAGGTGACAAACATCCGCACCAATATTTCCCGGGCTGGTTAAACCAACTTGTGCATTCATGTTGGCACCATCCATATACACCAATCCTCCATTTTCATGGATCATGGCGCAGATTTCTTTGATGCTTTCTTCAAACACACCGTGGGTACTTGGGTAAGTTACCATCAGGCCCGCCAAATTATCTTTGTGTTTGATCACATTAGCGCTCAAATCATCCATATCAATATTTCCTGCTTCGTCGCATTTGGTTACCACTACTTTAAAACCTGCCATTACTGCACTAGCCGGATTGGTTCCATGCGCACTGATTGGGATCAGGATGATATTTCTATGTTGGTCGTTTCTATCTTCGTGGTAAGCCCGAATGGTGAGCAGTCCCGTATATTCTCCCTGCGCACCACTATTGGGTTGTAAAGAGGTGGCCGTAAAACCAGTGATGTTATTCAACCATGCCTCGAGTTCACGAACTATTTGTTGATAACCTTTCCATTGATCAGCAGGTGCAAAAGGATGTATTTGGTTGAACTCGGGCCAGCTCACGGGAATCAATTGAGTAGCTGCGTTTAATTTCATGGTGCAACTGCCCAAAGAGATCATGGAGGTATTCAGACTAAGGTCTTTGTTTTCCAAACTTTTAATGTAACGCATCATTTGACTTTCGCTGTGGTGCGAGCTAAATACCGGATGGGTTAAAAAGTCTGAAGTTCTGGTTAGTGATGATGGTATGTTGTGTAGCATCCCTTCTGCATCAAAATTTACAAGGGCTGTATCACTGTTACGGCTAGCCGCAAATACATGCAAGATGTTCAGTACATCCCGTTGTGTGGTGGTTTCATCTAATGAGATACCAACGGTGTTGCCCTCATAGTAAAAGTTGATGCCGCTATTTTCTGCCGCCGTTTTTAAAGCAGCAATATCAGGTACCTCGATTAATAAAGTATCGAAATAATATTTATTCTGATTGACAAAACTCATTTCGGCCAACTCATGCTGCAGGGTTTGTGTCAACACACTGATTCTTTTGGCAATATTTTTTAATCCTTCTGCTCCATGGTACACAGCGTACATGGCACTCATATTGGCCAATAATGCTTGTGCCGTACAAATGTTGCTGGTGGCTTTCTCTCTTCTGATGTGTTGCTCCCTCGTTTGCAGCGCCATTCTCAAACAACGATTGCCCTGTGCATCCTGGCTTACACCAATAATACGACCAGGTAGGTTGCGTTTAAAATCATCTTTGGTGGCAAAAAAAGCGGCGTGTGGTCCGCCGAAGCCCAGGGGGACGCCCAATCGTTGCGAATTTCCAATCGCTACATCAGCTCCCAACTCACCAGGAGGAGTGAGTAGGGTAAGACTCAGCAAATCGGTTGCCATCACTACCAAAGCATTCGCTTCGTGAACTTTGTTGATAAATTCGCGGTAGTCATTTACTGCACCATGGCTGTTTGGATATTGAATGATCGCCCCGAAATAAGTTTCATCCAAATGAGCTGTTTCAAAATCTCCGAATACTAATTCAACGTGAATTGGTTTCGCACGGGTGATTAGTATTTGTTTGGTTTGCTCAAAAACGAATTGGTCAACAAAAAATTTGGGTGCTGTAATATGATCTGTATCCTTGTTTTTATGGTTAAACAACATCGCCATGGCTTCAGCTGCTGCTGTTCCTTCATCCAGTAAACTAGCATTGGCAATGGGTAACCCGGTAAGGTCGCTCACCATGGTTTGGAAGTTGAGTAAACTTTCTAACCTTCCCTGTGCAATTTCTGCCTGATAAGGGGTGTACTGGGTGTACCAGCCTGGGTTTTCGAAAACTGTTCTTAAAATCACACTTGGTACGATGGTGTTGTAATACCCTTTACCAATATAATTTTTATAAACCTTGTTCAAAGCAGCCGTTTGTTTTAACGAACTGAGGTACTCAAACTCACTCATAGGGCTACCTGTTTGCAACGGGGCTTGAAGACGGATAGAAGCAGGAACTGTTAGATTGATAAGTTCTTCCATACTACCCATGCCAATCGCCCGGAGCATGGAGGCCGTTTCAATCTCATCCGGACCAATATGCCTGTGTAGAAACTCCGTTTGTTGCTGTTCGAAAAGATTCATATTTGGAGAATTTTTATTGTGATCTTATGTTTTTTAATACCCTCTGTTGCGAAAAACAAATTGTATTGTTATATGTTCGATTGGATAACATTTAAAAGTGCCGCAAATTTACGATTTCTCCTTTACATTATTGGTACCCTTTGCACAAAGCACTAGGGTTGTGGAAATATGCAGATGAAACAGTGACAATCGTTTAAACAACAGTTACCATATATTTTTTAAAAGGACGAATTTATATTTACACGGTAGGTTAAATTAAGATTTTGAAAAAGCATTGGTATAGATATCTTTGGCTAAAGCAACAAAAAGTATAACAAACGTTCATTCAAAAACTATCTTTGCAACATGAGCGATCCGATTTTACACAACTGGAAAAAAAAATCTGAAGAGCACACTAAACTCTATCAGCAATACCTTCAACGGGCCAATAAAAACAGCGTGCTCAAACAGCTGCCTGCATTACATGAAGCAGCTTTTGATAATATCAATTGCCTGGATTGTGCCGCCTGCTGTAAAAACTACTCACCGCGTTTTAAATCACCCGATATCAAACGCATCAGCAAACATCTCCGATTAAAAGAGGGTGTTTTTATCGAAACCTATTTAACATTAGACACCGACGGAGATTATGTGGTTCGATCGAAACCCTGCCCCTTTTTACAAACAGATAACGCTTGTGGCATTTATGAGGTGCGCCCATCTGACTGTAGTAGATTTCCCTACACCAATGAAGATGTTTTGTTGAAGCGCCCACAAATCACCATGAAAAATGCCAGTTTTTGTCCTGCCGTATATTTTGTATTAGAAAAGTTGATCGTAACAAAATCATGGTTCGTTTTGGGACCACCTCTCTTTTGTTTTGTGCAGTGAAAGGGTTTCAAAGTATTTATATCAAACTCAATCTTGTGCCGGCTTAATATTCCATTTTTCTTAAAGAGGGGGCTTTGAACCAGGTGAACACGGTAACAGCAATCGTCATACAACCTCCAAAAATAACTGATGGAACTGTGCCCATCAATTTAGCAGCCACACCAGATTCAAACTGTCCGAGTTCGTTAGAGGAGTTGATAAACATACTGCTTACACTCATCACCCTTCCCCTCAGTGCCGGTGGGGTTTTTAGTTGTAGAATCGTACCTCTGATGATCACACTGATGCCATCCATACAACCGCTGAGCATCAATGCAAAAAACGATAGCCAATATAACTTGGATACTGCAAACAGAATAATGCAGGCACCGAACCCACCCACTACGAAAAACAAAATTTTACCCTGTTTTCTCTTTAATGGATAAATGGTGAGCACGGTGACCATGATGATGGAACCCAAGTCCGCTGCAGCGTTGAGCCAACCGAAACCTTCTGGTCCTACTTTCAGAATGTCTTTTGCAAAAATGGGCACCAAGGCTACCGCACCACCAAACAATACCGCAAACAAATCCAACGTCATTGCGCCCAACAGTTCTTTTGTTTTAAATACATAATCAATGCCTTCTTTTACACTCTGCCAGGTTTTACCGGCAGCTTTGTTCAAGATGGGCTTTATGGATAAGTTGCGCAATAAAAAAAATCCAGTCACCACAAAACTGAGGATAATAATAAATGTATAGTGTATGCCCAGGTAGCCAATTAAAATGCCACCCACTGCATGTCCTGCAATAGAACCAGTTAGCCATGTGGCAGAACTGATGGAAGCTGCCGTTGGAAGCTGTTGTTCTGGTACTATCTGCGCAATCATACTACTGAAAGTGGGTCCACTAAATGCCCGGATAGCCCCGGTGCCAGCAATTACTCCACAAATACACGCAGCAATCGTCCATTTATTTAAATGCTGGAACGTGTAGGCGGAAGAAATAAAAACGAGCATACAGATGCAAATAATGTACAGCAGCACACAGGTCAGCAACAATTTTCTTTTTTCGCTTTTATCGATATGGTGACCAGCATACAAAGCAAGTGATAATGCCGGGATCACTTCAGAAAGGCCAACCAAACCCAGTGCCAGCGGACTCCCGGTTAAAATATACATCCACCAGCCTATCACGGTGCCCGTCATCCGCAGGCCCATGATGAATAAAAACCTCCCGGCAATAAAATACTGAAACTCGCGAATCTTGAGCGGTGCGTATGGATTTTTTGAACCTTCAGTAATGGCCAATGGGTGGTGTTTTTGTTGTGCTGTAATTATGGTAAAACAAGATAATGCTGGCCGTATTCGTATTCTTTATCTAAAGCATCCATAATTATTTTTACGTGAGCCTCATTATTGATAAAATCCGCATTGCTGGCATCTACAAATAATGTTTTGATGTGATGTTGTTTAATGTATTGGGTGTAGGTTTCTTGTAAATTAAACAGGTAGTCGTTGGGGATGCTTTGCTCGTACTGCCGGTTTCTTTTGCGGATATTTTCCTGCAGTTTGTTTACAGGAGTATGCAAATAAATCAGAATATCTGGCTGAATAATTTGTGGGTTGATGATATCAAACAGTTTTTGGTAGAGTCTGAATTCTTCATCCGGTAAGTTTACTTTCGCAAATAACAAGCATTTTGTAAAGAGGTAATCAGAAATGGTGATCTGCTGAAACATATCTTTGGTTTGCAGCAGGTCTTTTAATTGTTTGTAACGCTCGGCCATAAAAAATAGCTCAAGTGGGAAAGCGTATTGCTCCGGACTTTCATAAAATTTGGGCAAAAACGGGTTTTCCGCAAATTCTTCCAAAACAAGCCTGGCATTATACTGCTTGCTTAAGATACTTGCTAAGGTAGTTTTGCCCGCTCCAATATTTCCCTCTATGGTAATAAAATTGTATTTCATTCGTGCTGCAAAATAGCGGTTAAGAAGATACCCGTTGTTAAATTTTTTTCACATTCAGTGGGTCCTGGCATTCGAGCAATAACTGGTGGTTATTTTTTTTTGACACCGGGTGTTTAAATGCCGGCGCAATTTCATTCAAGGGAATTAATACGAACTTTCTATCGGCTAGTGCCGGATGCGGAACCACCAGGTTTACCTGTTGTATCACTTGTTTGTTGTAATAAAGTATATCGATGTCGATCACCCTGGGGGCATTTTTTATCGTTCTAATGCGCCCCATTTTTGCCTCAATGCCAAGAATAGTTTGCAAACATTCTTCCGCCGATTGTTGGGTTTCTACCATAAGTACCTGATTCAAAAAATCTGGTTGGTCTGTTTTACCCCAGGCCGCCGTTTGGTAAATACTACTTTCCCTGCAAATATTGCCCACCTCTTTACGGATGGATGCTCGTGCTCTAGAAAGTTGCTTAACAGGCTTCTCAATATTGCTGCCCAAAAGCAAATAAGTTTTATTCATTTTTTCCATCTTCCTTTTATGCCTTATTATTGTATTAATGAGTTGTTCACCTAAAAAATGAAAATACAGCATCCCATTGTAGATGCGAATTTTTTAATCCTTTTTTTACAATAGCTTTGCCTTTTAAAATTTTTACTGTATGCAATACAGCCAGTTAAGAGCTATGTGGGCTATCTCAAAGGCAAGTTTAAGATCTATTGTTCGGAGTCCATCTACGGTTGTATTCAGCATCATTTTTCCGTTTGTTTTTATTTTGGTATTCGGTTTTATCGGCAACAGTGGTGGAAAACAACGATTTAATATAATTGTTGCATCGGGTTCAGATACCAATAACTTGTTGTATGAGTCATTGAAAAAAACAGAGGGCATCAAAATGATTCCCGAATCGGCCGCAACAGACCTTGTTATGGACCAGCAAAAAGGGAAAGTGGCTGGTATTATCCATATCAATAAAAATTCGGGTGGCATTTTTCCTTATGATATTCGACTCACAAGTACTACTTCTAGCAACGACAAATGGCCTCAGCTAAAAACCCTGATCGAAAGTAAGATCAACGAAATAAGCAACGGAATGTTTAGCAACCGACCTGCATATGCATCTTTTAATTTTGGTTACGAAAAAGACATCAAAGAAATCAGGCAGTATAAAACCATCGATTTTATTTTGCCAGGGCAACTTGGTTTTTCCTTGCTCAGTGCAGGTGTTTTTGGCGTGGCATTTATGTTTTATAATCTAAGATCCACTTTAGTTTTAAAACGCTTTTTTGCAACGCCAATCAGTCGAACATATATCATACTTGGAGAAAGCTTGAGCAGGGTCATTTTTCAAATGATCACTGCTGTGGTTATCGTTGGAGCCGGATATTTCTTTTTTGGATTTACCCTGATCAACGGGTGGATTACTTTTTTTCAATTAATGGCACTCAGCTTTTTAGGCCTGTTACTCTTTATGGGTTTCGGTTTTATCATCAGCGGTGTAGCCAACAGTGTAGGAACGATACCACCTTTTGCTAACTTGATCACGTTGCCACAATTTTTATTAGGGGGCACTTTTTTTTCCATAGATGCTTTTCCTAAATGGTTGCAACCCATTTCCCGTGCAATGCCACTTACGCATCTCAACGAAGCAATGCGATCCGTTGCTTTTGAAGGAGCCAGTTTGTGGGAAGTTAAAAACGAGATTGGGATATTGATGTTGTGGACGGTAGTAGTGTACATCGCCGCCACCAAATTGTTTAAATGGGAATAAATTATTGTATATGAAATTTGTGAGAGGAATTGCTTTTGGTGTCGTAGGACTGTTTCTCGTGGTTACCTTATTGTCGCTCCTTATTCCCTCTAAGATAATGACCAGTAAATCTGTTCTCATCAATGCGCCTGAAGACAGTATCCTTCGACTGATCAGCGATTTGAAAGAATGGGAAAAATGGCATCCCGTGTTTAACCAGGCGGGGTTGGCTTTTGAAGTATCTAGTCCATCTAAAGGAAAAAACGCCCGCATTTCGTGGAAGAGCGATAAGAAAGTAAACCGTATCATGATCACATCTGAAACGGCAGATGATGTACGGTTTAATGTTGACCGCAAAGGAGAACGAACCGTAGAAAATTCGATTGTCATCGTTCCAATGGAAGGAACAACTGAATTTTTGGTAGAGTGGCGTGCACTCAATACTTCTAAGTGGTATCCCTGGGAAAAATTTGCAGGCATCTTTGTTAGTCAGATTACCGGTCCGGGCTATGAAGCTGCATTACAAGGACTAAAAAATTACACAGAACAACACAGCCCTTAAGAAGGAAAACTAATTTTCCCCATGGTAATACTTGGAAATCCTTTGGTATTTTTTGGATAATCTTGCACATTCCCGGAAACGGCCTCATTGGCCAGCAAAGCAAATAAAATGGCTTCCTTCGCATCAGGGTCAATATTTTTTTTGTTGGTACTCTCTATGCTCAAACTGTTTATGTGTTCACCTATATAATCCATCAACATTGGATTGTGGGCACCACCACCGCTTACATATAGGATAGTGTTGTTTTTCGCTGTTATTTTTTTTATTGCGTCTACAATGGATACTGCGCTAAACCTGTTGAGCGTTGCCAGCACATCTTCTGGAGCAATGTGATTTAATTTAGTAGCAGCTAGTGCAGTTTCTAGGTAAGATAGGTTAAACAGCTCTGGTCCGGTTGTTCTTGGAAAAGGCAATGTAAAAAAAGGATGTTGCAACAGTGCTTCCAACAAAACCTCGTTTACCCGTCCCCGTAATGCTATGGCTGCATCTTGATCGAAATATTTTTCCGGATAGCCTTTTCTGATCCAAGCATCCATCATCGTATTACCAGGGCCCACATCGGTACTGAACATTTCAGACAAGTCGTTGCCAGCAGGGAGAAAGGTGAAGTTTGCAATGCCACCTATATTGAGCAAGATCACATCCTTTTCTTTTTCTTTAAACAAAATATAATCGCCATACACCGCCAATGGCGCACCTTCTCCTCCTGCTGCAATGTGTTTTTGCCGAAAATCGCTGATGGTAATAATACCAGTCTGTACCGCTAAATGGTCCCCGTCGCCAATTTGCAACGTGCCATTTCCGTACTTCGGCATTCCGTGTAGTGAAACAGGCGCATGATAAATGGTTTGGCCATGACTGGCAATGAGGTCTATTTCTTCTTTTTGAATTCCCCATTTTTGCAGGCATTCATTGATCATGCTGGCATGTTGTGTTGCGATCCATCCGTTGAGTAAACAGAGCTGTTGTAACCGGATATTTTCTTTGGAAAAAATGGTTCTTACTTCATTTTTAAAATCATCCTCATAGGGGATGGTTTCAAAGTGAAGCAGGTTGACCTGAGTTTGCAAGCCAGCACCAGTGATGTTGCAAAAGGCAATATCGAGTCCATCCAAAGATGTACCACTCATCAAACCAATGATATTTCTGCCGGGCTTTGCAGCAATTGTGCTGAGCTGTTGAATGTTTCTATTCATGGAGATGAAATGAATTGAAGGTTTCTTTTAATGCCGCTAAATTTTGTTCTCTTGATAGGAGAGTCTTTAAAAATGATTTTAAACGACTCTTCTGTGAGTTCTTCCCAATCTTTTTGGATGAAATCCAGAATAGCAGGTATTGGCTCAAAGGCAGGCTCTTGGTGGGGTTCAGCAAAACGGTTCCACGGGCAAACATCTTGACATACGTCGCAACCAAACAACCAATTGTCGAATTTATTTTTCAAGCTATCCGGTATCAAAGCATCTTTTAATTCAATGGTGAAATAAGAAATACATTGGCTGCCATTGATCACTTTGTTGGGAAGAATAGCATCAGTTGGACAACTGTCGATGCACTTAGTACAGCTACCGCAGTAATCTTTTGCGTAAGGATCGTCGGGTATCAACTCGATATCCGTGATGAGGGTAGCAATGAAAAAATAAGAACCCTTTTTTTTGTTGATGAGGTTTCCGTTTTTGCCGATCCAGCCCAAACCACTTTTCTGCGCCCATGCTCTTTCCAACACCGGTGCACTATCAACAAAACCTCTTCCGTTAAAATCACCTATGTCCTGTTTCAAGTGCCACAAAAATTCATGTAACTTTTTACGAATCACGTCATGATAATCTTCGCCATAAGCATAAGTAGAAATTTTGGGTACGCCAGATTGTTGTGTTGTTTTCGGAAAATAATTAAACAGCAAAGTGATCACGGATTTTGCTCCCGGCACCAACCGTTGAGGGTTCACCCGCAAATCAAAATGGTTTTCCATATAGGCCATAGAACCGTGCATTCCTTTTTGAAGCCACTGCTCTAATCTTCTGGCATCATCATCTAGTGGAACAGCCTTAGCTATTCCGCAAAAATCGAAGCCAAGTTGTGCAGCTGTTGATTGAACAAGGACAGTATTTTTTTCTTTTCCGATCATGATTCCGCATAAAAATACAAAGCAGTATTGGTAAATAACAAACTACAGAAAAGAAAGCGCTTACCGGCATTGAAAATAGATACCATATTCAACTACTCAAAACTGATAAAATAGCATGAAAGCTTTGCTAAACCTGCAATGCAGACAGTTTTGATGAACGAATTATGCCATAATTACCTGAAATCCCGTTTGGAGTTTGATTTGCGGTATGTTGTTTGTGATTCATAAATAAATCAAACAACATGAACCTGAACAATTTTACAATCAAGGCGGCAGAAACCATCCAGCAAGCCCAGCAGGTTGCATTCAATAATAAAAACCCAAATATTGAAACGGAGCACATACTAAAGGCATTACTGGAACTGGAAGATTCTCCCATCGAATACTTATTGAAGAAAAACAACGTCACTATTAACCTGGTGCAAAGCAAACTGTCTGAGTTAATCGCAAAACTTCCTGTAACCACCGCTGAACCGGCACAGACGATGGGTCGTGAAGCAAATAGCGTTATGCTGCGTGCCGGTGCTCTACTGAAAAATTTCAACGATGAATTTGTAACAGTTGAGCATTTGCTTTTAGCATTGTTGCAAGGAAATGATGCCGTAGCGAAATTGTTAAAAGATGCAGGTTTAACTGAAAAAGGGTTAACCACAGCCATCAAAGAACTTCGTAAAGGCGAAACGGTTTCTTCTCAAACACAGGAGAGCAGCTTTAATGCCTTGAATAAATATGCCAAGAACCTCAATGAAATGGCACGCATCGGCAAGTTAGACCCTGTGATCGGTCGCGATGAAGAGATCAGAAGAACACTGCATATTCTTAGTCGCAGAACCAAAAACAATCCCATTTTGGTAGGTGAGCCCGGTGTAGGTAAAACTGCTATTGCAGAGGGTTTGGCCATGAGGATCATCAATGGAGATGTGCCGGAAAACCTTCAATCAAAAATCATTTATGCACTGGATATGGGGCAACTTATTGCAGGTGCCAAGTATAAAGGGGAGTTTGAAGAGCGACTGAAATCGGTGGTGAAAGAAGTAACATCCGCAGATGGAGAAATTATTTTATTCATTGATGAGATCCATACATTGGTGGGTGCGGGTGGAGGCGACGGCGCCATGGATGCAGCCAATATTTTGAAGCCAGCTTTGGCCAGAGGTGAACTGAGGGCCGTAGGCGCAACCACACTAGCCGAATACCAGAAATTTTTTGAAAAAGACAAAGCACTCGAACGAAGGTTTCAAAAAGTAAATATTAATGAACCTTCTACCGAAGACGCCATTTCTATTTTACGCGGTTTAAAAGACAGGTACGAAACCTACCACCACGTACGCATTAAAGACGAAGCGATTATTGCAGCGGTTGAACTTTCACACCGGTATATCACGGATCGGTTTTTGCCAGATAAGGCTATCGATTTGATAGATGAGAGTGCTGCCAAACTTCGTATGGAAATGAACAGCATGCCAGAAGAACTCGATCAACTGGAACGTCAGATCCGACAACTCGAAATAGAGCGGGAAGCCATCAAGAGAGAAAGTGATGAAGCGAAATTGAAAGACCTTGGCACTGAAATTGCTAATTTATCTGTTGAAAGAGACACTTACAAAGCAAAGTGGAAAGAGGAAAAAGAGTTGGTTGAAAAAATTCAAAATGGTAAAGCAAACATTGAACAACTGAAGCAGGAAGCAGATCAGGCAGAACGCAATGGTGATTACGGAATGGTGGCAGAAATTCGATACGGTAAAATCAAAGACCAAGAATCCATCATCGATACTTTGAACGATACGTTGGGTACTTTGGCGGAAAAAAGATTATTGAAGGAAGAAGTAGATGCGGAAGATATTGCCGAAAGTGTTGCCAAAGCTACTGGCATACCCGTTGCCAAAATGTTACAAAGTGAAAGAGAAAAATTACTGCATTTAGAAGATGAACTGCACAAACGTGTTGTGGGTCAGGAAGAAGCCATCGAAGCGGTATCGGATGCCATCCGACGCAGCAGAGCTGGATTACAGGATGCTAAAAAACCAATAGGCTCCTTCATTTTTCTGGGAACAACAGGCGTAGGTAAAACAGAACTAGCGAAAGCATTGGCTGATTACCTTTTTGACGATGACAGCATGATGACCCGAATCGATATGAGTGAATACCAGGAAAAACATTCGGTGAGCAGATTGGTAGGTGCTCCTCCGGGTTATGTAGGGTATGACGAAGGCGGTCAACTAACGGAAGCCGTTAGACGCAAACCTTATTCCGTCGTACTTTTAGACGAGATCGAAAAGGCACACCCTGATGTGTACAATGTGTTGCTGCAAGTACTGGATGATGGCAGGCTTACCGACAATAAAGGTAGGGTGGTGAATTTTAAAAATACCATCATCATCATGACAAGTAATATGGGAAGTCAGATTATTCAGGACAATTTTATAGACGTAACCGATTCGAACAAAGTGGAAGTGGTAGAAAAAACAAAAGTAGAAGTGATGTTGTTATTGAAGCAAACCATTCGTCCAGAATTTTTGAACAGGATCGACGAGATCATTATGTTTCAGCCGTTGATGAAAAAAGAGATCAAAGGGATCATTCGGATACAATTGGAGGGATTGCATCGGCTGGTTCAAAAAAATGGCATTGACCTTCAATTCAGCGAATATGCACTTGATTACCTGGCAGAAAATGGCTACGACCCTCAATTTGGAGCAAGACCTTTAAAAAGGTTGATTCAAAAAGAAATCGTAAATCAGTTGAGCAAAAAAATACTAGCCGGAAATATCGACAAAAGCCGGCCAGTTTTGGTGGATGTTTTTGATGGGGTGGTTGTTTTTAGAAATGAAGCAGCGGCTGAACCAATAATGAGTGCCTTATAAAAGTTAAAAAAAGTTAACATAATGCTAAGTCTATGAATATCAAGTGGATACGTGGCTAAATACGGAATATTTTTAATTCCATTGTTAAACGAACCTAAAAAAACCTATCTTCATTCAATTCCTGATACTGACCGGGTAAATATTATATCACAAATAGCTGTTACGGCACTCCCCAACGCAGCACACAGTTAATAAAAAGGAGTTTATATATGGCATTTAAAAAAGATGTGGTTGAGATCATCGAACCAAAAGATGTGTTCGTTGGCAACCCAAAAGCAGAAGTTACACTAGAAGAATTTGGCGAATATGAAAGCGAAATTTGCGCAAAGGCAAATGAAATTGTAAAAAAATTGCTGATAGATTATGACGGCAAGATCCGTTTTAATTTCAGACATTTTCCGATGACAAAAATTCACCAGCGCAGTTTAAAAGCAGGTGAAGCAGCGGTTGCTACTGCACAAGAAGGCAAATTCTGGGAAATGCACAACATACTGTTTGCTAACCGAAAAAACCTGGGAACTACCAGCTTAAAATTGCACAGCAAAGAAGCCGGGGTAAACAACAAACGTTTTCTGGATGATCTAGTAAACGCTACCTACGGATGGCAAGTACAAGGTGATCTGAAAGAAGGTATCAATCGTGGTGTAAAAGACGTGCCGACCTTCTTTGTAAACGGGGAGCGCATGACTAAAAACACTTATGACGAATTAAGTAAAGCGATTGAAGCGGCGCTTAAAAAAGTAAAGAAAAAAGCTCCGGTGAAACAAAGAGCCTAACATAACAAGACCCCGATTTATTCGGGGTTTTTTTGTGCAGTTTTTACAATATTTCGAATCATACCATTGAAAATAAAATAATGGAAGGGTAACATTGCTATCCAATATAACCTTCCCCAAACCCCTTTGGGCCTGAACGTGGCGGTTTGCCTCAACTGCCATTGCTGATGTTTTTTCATGATGCGAAACTCCAGCCACGCTTCGCCAGGAAGCTTCATTTCGGCAAACAACAAAAGCCGGCTGCGCTGTTTGTCGGCCACTAAAACCCGCCAAAAATCAAGTGCATCACCAGCTTCTATGGCGGTGGCATTCGTACGCCCCCTTCTCAAACCAACCCCTCCGGCAAATTTATCCATCAGTCCACGCAGTTTCCATAAGTCGGTTCCATAGTACCAACCTTTTTCACCCCCTATGCTCCAGATATTGTTCAATACTTTGGCGGGTTCGTCTTTTAATATCCTCCATTTGGTATCTTTAAAACAGCCATGCACCGGAACTTCTACGAAGCTCAATAAATCTAAACTGGTATTACTGCTGCTAAAAGCATCTTTCCAGCTACTCAATACCATTTGTTGTTCAATTCTGGAGAACGCAAGTTCCACTGCTGTTTTGTAAGTTAATAGTTCAATGCCCAGCTCTTCGGCCAATTGATTTGGACTGCATATAACATTTACTTTCATGCTATTCACAAGGTTTACCGCCAGCGGGTAAGAAGTGGAGGTAACGAAATACAACCAATAAGACGATAACTTAGGGGTCATCACCGGCAAAGTAACAATCCATCTTTTTAACCCTCTGATGTTTGCAAATTCCAACAACATTTTTTTATAGCTCAACACTTCTGGTCCACCAATGTCGTAATGTTGATCGTAGCAGGCTTTCCGAAGGGCAACTCCTCTTAAAAATTGTATGACATTTCTGATGGCAATAGGCTGGCACAATGTATTTAACCATTTGGGGGCGACCATAAACGGTAATTTCTCCACAACACCCCTGATGATCTCGAAGGAAGCACTTCCACTCCCCACGATGATGCCCGCTCTTAAAGCGGTGAGTGGTATGGGGCTGGCCTGCAGTATTTTCTCCACTGCAAATCGAGAGTCGAGGTGTTTGGATAGATTGGCTTCGTTAACGATACCAGTGAGGTAAATTATTTGCTGGCATTTGGTTCGGTGCAATAGTTGCAAAAAGCGATGAGCCGTAAAAGCTTCTTTTTTTTCAAAGTCATCACCGCTACTCATGCTATGAATAAGGTAGTAGGCAACATCAATATTTTCTGGCAGGAAACACTCGGGGTCTTCTTCTAAAAAATCAATTTCAATAGCGGTAATTTTTTCATGAGTATAAGCAGCGTCAAATCTTTTCTTTTGTCGAACACAACAATACAAATGGTGGTCTTCTTCCAGTAAAACCGGAATCAATCGTTGGCCAATATATCCATTTGCACCAGTAATGAGTATATTCATAAGTTTGTGTAACAGCAGTTATCAAAATTGGTTGATATTATCTAATCAATACTTTCTGTAATTTTAAACAAAGTATTTCAAAATGGAACTGAAATTTAATGCTTTGTTGAAAAAGTTTGGAGCCATGGGTGAAAAACAGGCTGGACTCACATAGAAGTTCCCGTGAACGTGTCAACTAAGTTAAGCCCTGGAACAAAAAAAGCATTTAGGGTAAAAGGTAGTATAGATTATTTTTCGATAAAAGTGGCCCTGGTGCCAATGGGGGGAGGTACTTTTATCCTTGCTATAAATGCTGCCCTGAGAAAAGGTATTTGTAAAATCGTAGGATGGCAGGTATCCGTATCCTTTTCCCTTTCGTTAGATAAGAGTCTCAGAAAAGTCAATTTATCGCTAATGGAGTGCCCGGCAGCTGAACCTTTGGCACTGGCCAATTTTACAAAACTTCCTCCATCTCACCAGATGTATTATTTCAAATGGATCGAGGAAGCTAAAACAACCAGTACCCTTACAAACCGTATTGCAAAAGCGGTGAACGCTTTGTCGAAAAATATGGATGTTGGTGCTACCATTCAAGAAGAGAAGGGCAAGAACATCAATTAACTTCTACCATATATTCTAGCACCGTATTTTCATTTACTTGTACTCTAACCGGAAAACTATCTTCTGTTTTAAATTGATAAGAAAAGGTAATGGCACCATTGCCAGAGGTGAAATTCATGGGCTCTGGTTTAATGGCCCGCCTGCCATCGCCCATCAACAAAGAAACAGAGCCGATCGATTTGCCGGATGTGTAAGGAATGCTGAAAAGTACTTTCGCATCTACTTTCGTTTTGATAAATCCGGTAGCTGGTGCTAACTTTTTGAAACCATATGTATAAGCAGCATTGTACACAAGGGGAAGAGCATAAAATTCTTTTTTACTTTTAGGGCCAGGCCCAAGTTGCCAGGCTCCGTTATCCGGATAATGATCCAGATTAAAAAGTATTCTGTCTGCAAAAAAATATTCTCCGGTAAAGTCTTTAATAAAGCCACTCATTTTTTTATCCAATGTTCCGCTTGCTTTTGCTGCATCTATGTAATACCATTGTTCAGGACTCTGGCCCAACTGCAAAACATTCCAGGAGTGGTTTATCTCGTCTGCCGGATCGTTGATTTCTTCTACACTGTTTTTTACAAAACCATCTACCACCAGGCAGCGGATATTGGCAATGCTACTCATTTCCTGAAACAATTTTGCAAACCCGAGTGCGGATGATTTTCTGTTTTTGATCACTTCTTCCGGTAATGTTTTTCTATTGTCGTTCGATTTGATGGCCTTTGCATCCAAAGCAATGTTATTGGCAATCCAGAAAAAAATAGCCCTTGCTTTTAGTTCATTGCTACCAAGGCCGCGGGTGAGGGTATCTGCAATGGAAGACACATTTTTATCTGTAAGCGCTCCGAGGCTCGTGACAAATTCATCTGCTTTTTCGTATTTATTTTCTTTGTCTTGTGCCATCAGCGACCAGCTTACAAATAGCAATGTTATAAGGGTAAGTACTTTTTGTTTCATACCTTAAAAATAGGCAACCTTTTCGTTAAGGAATTCAAAATAAAATCAATGTTACGCTGAGGAATCCTTGATTAAAAAAAAGCCGCTCCATTGAGCAGCTCTTTTTTGTACAAACGAAATCGATGAATTATCTCAGGAACAACAATTCTCTGTATTTTGGCAGAGGCCAATATTTATCTCCCACCATCAGTTCCAATTTATCAACATGGTATCTGATGAGGTCAAAATATTTACCTTTTACTTCTTCGCAATAAGCAATGGCTTTGGCCCTTGTATCAGTGAGTTCGTTGGCAACTTTACGAGCTTCGATCATTTGTTCTACATTATCTGCAACGATGTTCATGTGCTTACTCAGTGTTTCCAGAATCTGTAGTTGATTGGCATAAGCGCTGGCAGGTAAGCCAGCTTCTTTTAATCCCAGTAGGTTTTGGATCAATTCATTTTGATAAGTAACAGTAGCAGGCAAAATATGTGTACTAGCCAGATCACCCATGACCCTTGCTTCGATCTGAACCTTTTTAATATAAT
Source organism: Chitinophagales bacterium (assembly GCA_038249665.1). GTDB lineage: Bacteria > Bacteroidota > Bacteroidia > Chitinophagales > Chitinophagaceae > Ferruginibacter. The sequence goes on along the minus strand of JBBSDF010000002.1, from coordinate 100,800 downwards.
CTTCTAACATGATCTCATGACGGGCTTCCAATTCAGCATGTGTGAAGATGTGATTGGATTCAAACAATTTTTTTGCTTTCTCACTCACATAAAAATCAAGTGCTAGTGGCGTTGTTTTTACGTTTGACAATCCTCTTCTCTCTGCTTCTTCTTCCCACTCTTTAGAATAGCCATCGCCTTCAAATAACGCTACTTTGCTTTCCACAATATACTTTTGAATCACTTGCATGATGGCTACTTCTTTCTTTTCGCCTTTTTCGATCAGTCCGTCTACATCTACTTTAAATTCATGCAATGTTTGCGCCATGATGGTATTCAGTGTGGTCATTGGCGTTGCACAGTTGGCCGCAGATCCTACTGCACGGAATTCAAATTTATTTCCCGTGAAAGCGAACGGCGAAGTACGGTTTCTGTCGGTGTTGTCCAGCATCAATTCCGGAATGCTTTTGTGAATATCTAGTTTGAGAATGGCTTCATCTTGTTCATCGAATTGTTCACCTACTCTTTTTTCAACTTCATCCAACACATCTGTTAAGTATTTTCCGATGAAGATGGAGATGATGGCCGGAGGTGCTTCGTTGGCACCCAAGCGATGATCATTACCAGCACTTGCTATAGAAGCTCTTAATAAATCGGCGTAAGCATATACCGCTTTGATGGTATTTACAAAGAACGTGAGGAACATCAAGTTTGTTTTCGGTGTTTTACCTGGCGCTAAAAGGTTTACGCCGGTATCTGTACTCATACTCCAGTTGTTGTGTTTACCACTGCCATTGATGCCCGCGAAAGGTTTTTCGTGCAACAACACCATTAGATTGTGGCGTTTGGCTACGCGGCTCATAACGTCCATCAGCAATGTATTGTGGTCAACTGCGAGATTGGCTTCTTCAAATATTGGCGCACACTCAAATTGGCCAGGTGCCACTTCGTTGTGACGAGTCCTCAGCGGAATACCCAACTTGTAGGATTCTTGTTCAAAATCTCTCATAAAGGCGTACACCCTTTCTGGAATGGCACCAAAGTAATGATCTTCCAATTGTTGGCCTTTTGCAGGGGCATGTCCGTAAACGGTTCTACCACTTAGGGTAAGATCTGGCCTAGCAGTTGCTAAGCCTGCATCTACAACAAAATATTCTTGCTCCCAACCTAGGGTAGCGGTTACTTTAGAAACGTTTTTATCAAAATACTGACAAACATCCACCGCTGCTTTATCTAAAGCTACCAATGCTTTGATCAAGGGCGTTTTCGTATCCAGCGACTCTCCGGTGTAAGAAATAAATATGGTGGGTATGCAAAGTGTTCTTCCTTGCCCAATTTCCATGATAAACGCAGGTGAAGAAGGATCCCAGGCGGTGTAACCTCTTGCTTCAAAAGTGGCTCGTAATCCACCATTGGGAAAAGAAGATGCATCCGGTTCTTGTTGGATCAATGCACCCCCTTCAAATTCTTCGATCGGCGTGCCGTCTCCTTTTAAAGTAAAAAATGAATCGTGTTTTTCTGCCGATAAACCCGTGAGCGGCTGGAACCAATGAGTGTAATGACTTACTCCTTTGCTTTCCGCCCAGGCTCTTAATCCATTCGCTATCTGGTTGCCCATGGAGCGGTCGATTCTTTTGCCTGTTTTAACACTGGCCAACAAACTTTTATAAGCCTCATCGCTGAGGTAATGACGAGCTGTTTTTAAGGTAAACACATTTTCATTGAATACCCCCGTAATTCTTGTTGTAGTGGCAACGTTCACCTCTTTTGCATTATTGGTGAGGTTGTTGATGGCATTAAATCTTAAAGAATTCATTTCTTTTTTGGTTTTAAGGCACAAAAAAAAGAAAAATTTCTCAATAAAAATATTTTAAGATTCATTTAGGCTAAAAAAATTAATATTTGGTTTAAAAAATATACATATTTTAAAATTTAATCCGTAAAATCCATTTTGGCCAATATTGAAAATGAAAAAGGAAGGGGATCAGTAAGAAGGGGAGCAAAATACTTTTGTAACGGGCAATTGTATTATAGTTGGGCGTGGTATAACCAGTAAGAATCACCATGGTAACTGCGACGGTAATTCCAAACAAAACTAACGCAGAGGGTCGTTGCGGGTGCCCTCTTCTTGCATATACAACTACTGCTATCAAAAATAAAGTAGCTAAGATTTCGATCAACAATAGCGTGTTAAACACATTTTTCACCTCCCATATATAAGGTCTGAAAAAACCATGGTTAATAGCTTTAGGAGCAAATTGTATTATTTCTGAAAAGCTGCCTTGGAGCGTATCCATTGGAAGTTGTGACTTTGCCTCGGGCAGTGCCAAAAAAGCCTGCTGTTTGTTGGCGATAACTTGTGCAGGGTTCAATGTTGGTTTCAAAATGCTTAAAAGCAATAGGAGTAATGCCATCAATCCATACACAACAACAGTGGTTTTAAAAGCCGGTGTATTTTTTTTATCAATCATATACCAAACCACGAATGCAGGTACCAGTAACAAAGCCAGGTGATTTCTGAGTAGCAGCAAACCAGCGAACATTAAAAAAATTAAGATGATTTTTTTAACGGTGAAACCATATTTCAGACATTGGTAAAATCCGAAACTGCACAATGCCAATAGCGTGAAACACACATTGTCTTTGCTATTGCTGGCGGTAAATACCAGCATCGTGGGAATTAAAAATGAGCCAAAGAGGAGGGGAAAAGAAATGGTAGCATAATTAGATGTGTACATTCTAAACAGGGCAATATTGCCAAAAAAAGAAAAAAGCACCCCTAATAAAGCATTCACATAAAAATCGCCCAAGGTTATAAAATTGAACAAAGCAATTGTTTTGGCTAAAATATTTACATCTAAATCGTTCCAGTATGAATTGACCGATCCAAAAAAATTGCCGTAATGATGGTAGGGACTTGAAAATAAATCTACGATAAACCCTTTTGGGTCTGTTGTTAAAAACTGGTATTCCATCTTTGCCAGGTCATTTAACGCCACAGGGTCGCTGATTCCATCAAGATGATGAATGTTGATGTAGCCCCAGCCTACACATACCAATACCTTTATCGCGTAAAGAACCCTGATGGTAATTGGGTGCAATCCACTTTTTTTTATAAAGGCTATTTTGGGTAAGAAATATCCAATAATAACGGTATATAATGCAAATAAGATGTAAGCCAATCTTGTTTTTTTAATGTGGGAAGTTAGTTAAAATAATTACATATCATCGCTGGTATAAAAGGGGGGAGGTCGTACATTTGCGTTTTCTAAATAACCTCTTCATTTACGTTTATGGAAATTACAGCCGCCACCGCAGCACAACTCAGGATTACGGAAGAAGAATTTGACATGATCAAAACGAAGATGGGTCGTACGCCCAACTTTACGGAGTTGTGTGCTTTTAGCGGTATGTGGAGTGAGCATTGCAGTTATAAAAACTCAATTAAATGGTTGAAGACATTGCCCAGAGATGGAAAAAAGATGTTGGTGAAAGCCGGGGAAGAAAACGCTGGGTTGATGGATATTGGGGATGGTTATGGAGTGGTGTTTAAAATAGAATCGCACAATCACCCTTCTGCCATCGAACCTTTTCAGGGCGCCGCTACAGGCGTAGGTGGAATTAATCGGGATATTTTTACCATGGGTGCCAGGCCGATTGCTTCTTTGAACTCCTTACGATTTGGGAATTTAAAGGATGCCAAAACGAAACACTTATTAGCAGGCGTGGTTCATGGGATCGGACATTACGGAAACTGTTTTGGCGTGCCTACGGTTGGAGGAGAAATATATTTTGAAGAATGTTATCATACCAACCCCTTGGTAAATGCCATGAGTGTGGGTATTTTAAAAAATGGAGAAACCGTTTCTGCTACAGCAGAAGGTGTAGGGAACCCCGTGTTTTTTGTAGGAAGTGCCACCGGCAAAGACGGCATCGGCGGGGCGAGTTTTGCCAGTGCAGAAATCACAGAAGACAGTGCAGAAGATTTACCAGCGGTGCAAGTGGGAGATCCTTTTCAAGAAAAAAAATTATTAGAAGCTTGTTTGGAAGTGATTCAAACAGGAGCAGTGGTAGGTATGCAGGATATGGGCGCAGCGGGCATTATCTGCTCTACTGCCGAAATGAGTGCCAAAGGAAAATCGGGCATGAATATTCAGCTCGATAAAGTACCTACCCGTCAAAAAGATATGAAAGCCTGGGAGTTGTTGCTTAGCGAAAGCCAGGAAAGAATGTTGATGGTAGTAGAAAAGGGCAAAGAACAATTGGTGATAGATGTGTTTGAAAAATGGGATCTTCCTTGTAGCCATATTGGAGATGTAACCGGCGACGGTCTGCTACATTTTTACCTGCACGGAGAGTTGGAAGCGGTATTGCCAGCAGAAGAACTGGTTTTGGGTGGAGGCGCTCCGCAATATGATCGTGAAGTAAAACGCCCTGCTTATTTAGATATGGTGGAAGCATTTGATGCCGCTACGGTACCCGTTCCAACAGATATCAAAGCAATTGCTGAGCAATTGGTTTGTTTTCCAAATATCGCCAGCAAAAAATGGATTTACGAACAGTACGATAGTATGGTAGGCACCGGCACAACTTCGTCTAATGCTCCCAGTGATGCGGCCATCGTAATAGCCAAACCTACCAACAAAGCCCTGGCACTCACCACAGATTGTAACAGCCGTTATGTATTTGCAGATCCTTTCAAAGGCGCAATGATTGCAGTTGCAGAAGCTGCCCGCAACGTTGTGTGTAGCGGCGGAGAGCCGCTGGGTGTTACCAACTGTTTGAACTTTGGTAATCCTTACGATCCCGAAGTTTATTACCAATTCACCAACGCCATTAAAGGTATGGGTGCTGCCTGTTTAAAATTTAATACACCTGTTACAGGTGGTAACGTCAGTTTTTACAACCAGTCGCCCGATGGTCCCGTGTATCCAACCCCAACAATCGGTATGGTAGGGTTGCTCAACAGTGCAGATGATAAAATGACCTTGCATTTTAAACAAGCAGGAGATAAAATTTATTTGCTGGGCACCAGCAGAAATGATATTCATTCTTCTGAATACCTGCATAAAATTGTCGGCATAGAATTTAGCCCTTGTCCACACTTTGAACTGGAAGAAGAATTTGAATTACAACAACAGCTATTAGCGCTTATTAAAAACAAGCTGGTCCTTTCCGCACATGATGTGAGTGAAGGAGGATTAGCCATTACCCTGTTGGAAAGCGCCTTCCCGGGTAATCTTGGTTTTACGGTAAATACTACCGACGCTGCTATTCGCAAAGATGCTTTTTGGTTTGGCGAAAGCCAGAGCAGGGTAGTGCTGTCTGTTTCTGCAGAGCAGGATGCTGCCTTTGTTTCATTTGTTGAATCGAACAAAGTTCCTTTTTCGTTATTGGGTACCGTTAGTACATCTTCTGTCAACCTAGATGGAGAAGATTGGGGAACAATTGCTGCATGGAAAAGCAAATATGAAAATGCTATCAGCGATATTTTAAGCAATTAATCATAGTTTGGTATTATTTAAACAGTTGTTAGAAGCGAGTAATTATTGCTGGCTAATAAAATAAGGATACGTCTTGTCTTTATTTTTTTTATTGATACGGTCTGGTCATATTTTTATAACGGTGCGCAATCACTTAAATATAAAATTTTCTTTTTACAGCAATTTCGTTATGCTTCAACGTTAGTAAGACTCCATTTTAAAAATATAAAATTGTTAATCATTTTATAAAAACGTTGAGGTGCTGATGGAAGAAACAATGACTCGAATTAACTTGCGCCTTCATTAAAAAAATCAAAACCCTATTATGAAAAAAACAATTTTATTGCTGATGCTGATGGCAGGTATTACCACAGCTGCGCTAGCACAAGAAGGATCCGTATTGGTTTACGGGAACGCTGGTTTATCTAGCAACAAAAATGCGAACGACTCTAAAAGTTCTTCTTACTCGATTCGTCCCGGAATAGGTTATCAGTTTTCAGAAAACTGGACTGCTGGTTTGAGTTTTGGTGTAGATGGTTCAAGAAGTGAACTTGGAACCACTGGTAATTTTAATAAAATTAACGGCTTCAGTGTTGGCCCGTTTGTACGTTACACCCACAAAATAAGTGATTTGTTTAGTTTATTTGGACAAGCAGATGTGAACTACAATAGTTCAAAATTTACGCCATTTGGCAACCCAAGTACCACGGTGAATGGCTTTAACGTTGGTATAATCCCTGCAGTTCAAATGAACGTTAAAAATGGTTTTGCCCTGAACTTCGGGTTTGGCGGTATCGAATACGGTAGTTCTAAAGTAGACGCTCCAGGTGCAAACAGTTCTAATTCTTTTAACCTCACTTTTGGCCAACAAGTAAACTTCGGTATCTCTAAAAACTTTGGGGGTAAGAAGTAATCAAAATCAACCTATTTTAAAAAAGCCACTTTATGAAAAGTGGCTTTTTTACATAAAAACCTTTCTCAAATTTTCTCTAGCCGATAATTCGCCTTATCTTTGCATGACCTCTTGGATATTTTGATACTTTTCCTCCGGTCAAATGTAATTTTCTTTACAATTCTTGATTAAAAATTTGCTTTAAATAGGCTATTTGCTATTCTGTAGTCATTTTCTACATATATGACGGCAGTATTTAGTGATGGCGTTATTTTTTGTTTTACATACAAAATTCTACAATGGCTAAGTTCATCTTCGTAACCGGTGGCGTTACATCATCATTAGGTAAAGGTATTATTGCGGCATCGCTTGCCAAATTATTGCAAAGCAGGGGCCTCACGGTAACCATCCAGAAATTTGACCCCTATCTGAATGTAGATCCGGGTACCTTGAACCCCTATGAACACGGGGAATGTTATGTTACGGATGATGGCGCAGAAACGGATCTTGATTTGGGACATTACGAACGTTTTTTAAATACACCTACGTCTCAAGCCAACAACGTTACTACCGGCCGCATTTACCAAACAGTCATTAATAAAGAAAGAGATGGAGAATACCTGGGGAAAACTGTGCAGGTAATTCCACACATCACTGATGAAATCAAACGTAGAATGATGCTGTTGGGTGAAAAAGGGTTCGATATTGTTATAACCGAGTTGGGTGGAACTGTAGGAGATATTGAAAGTTTGCCATTTGTTGAAGCCGTTCGCCAACTTCAATGGGAAATGCCCGAAGAAGATTGCCTGGTAGTTCATCTCACTTTAATTCCTTATCTGAAAGCCGCAAAAGAACTAAAAACAAAACCTACCCAACACAGTGTTCGGATGCTCAGTCAGGAAGGCGTTACGCCAGATGTGATTGTATGCAGAACAGAACATCCTTTGAATGAAGAATTAAAAAGAAAAATTGCTTTGTTCTGTAATGTGAAGCCCAATGCCGTAATAGAGGCCATTGATGCAGGTACTATCTATGAAGTTCCCCTAAAAATGTTGCAAGAAGGGCTGGATGTAATCGTTCTCAAAAAATTACAGATCAATGGTTACTCTGCTCCCGAACTGAGTAAATGGAGAGCGTTTTTAGATAAACTAAATTATCCAAAAAGCAGGGTTAAAATAGGTTTGATCGGAAAATATATAGAATTACAAGATGCCTATAAATCTATATTGGAGGCCTTTGTACACGCAGGTGCGGTAAACCAGTGTAAGGTTCAAATTGTGAATATCCACAGTGAATACATCACGAATGAAAATGTGGGAGATAAGCTAAAAGAATTGGATGGGTTGTTGGTGGCACCAGGTTTTGGTTCTAGAGGTGTAGAAGGAAAAATTGCTGCTGTAAAATATGCCAGAGAAAACAAGATGCCGTTTTTCGGTATCTGTTTGGGCATGCAAATGGCCGTGATCGAATATGCACGCAATGTGCTGGGATGGCAGGATGCGCATTCAACAGAAATGGACGCTAATACCACTCATCCAGTGATTGCTTTAATGGACGAACAAAAAAAAGTAAAGAAAAAAGGCGGCACTATGCGCTTGGGTGCATACCCATGCGTGATAGATACTGGTACACTGGCGAGTAGAATATATAATCAAAAAGAGATTAGTGAAAGACATCGGCACCGCTGGGAATTCAACAATAATTATCTGGCAGAACTTGAAAATGCCGGAATGATAGCTAGCGGTAAAAATCCTCAGAATGGATTGGTAGAAATTGTAGAACTGCCCAACCATCCTTTCTTCATTGGGGTACAATACCATCCCGAATTGAAAAGTACAGTAGAAAATCCTCATCCACTGTTTGTCAGTTTTGTTCAAGCTGCCAAATGGTACTCCGACACAAAAATCGGTGTGATGAGCCCGCTCATGGAAAAGCAATCTAACTAGCTGATTAATTAGCTGATCTAATGAAGGATATGCAGAAATTAAGTATGGATGCGTTGAATCGCAAAACCGTTGAAGAATTTAAGCGTTCGGAAAAAACGCCCGTGATAGCGGTGCTCGAAAACATTCGCAGCTCTTATAATGTGGGCAGTGTATTTCGCACTTCTGATGCTTTTTTGTTAGAAGGCATTTACCTAACTGGTTACACCGGAACACCTCCCCACAAAGAAATACGCAAAACAGCACTTGGTGCAGAAGATACCGTAGCCTGGAAACATTTCCCGAATGCAATAGAAGCCATCCAGAAACTACGCAGCAATGGTTTTAAAGTGTATGCAGTTGAACAGGTGGCCAATAGTTGGTCGCTCGAAAAAATAACATTTGAAAAAGATGAAAAGATTGCAGTCGTTTTTGGAAACGAAGTCACCGGCGTAGAACAAGATACGATTCTGCAATGCGACGGCTGTATCGAAATTCCCCAACTGGGGATGAAACATTCCCTCAATATTGCAACGGCAGCAGGTGTGGTGTTATGGGAGATTGTTAGAACCAGGATGATGACCCAAGACGCAGATTTTCCACCCCTTCCCATTGATTGATCACCTCGAATTTTTCCTACATGGCCTCTATAAAAAATTATCTCTCGCTCATTAAATTTTCGCATACCATTTTTGCGCTGCCTTTTGCACTCATTGGGTTTTCCTTAGCAGCAGATGATTACCTGGATCTGTCTACTTTTATCGCAGGAACTGAAACCGACCACAGCGTGATGTCAACCCCATGGTTTTGGGTTAAAAAATTAGGATTGGTATTGCTCTGTATGGTATTTGCACGCTCCGCTGCCATGGCGTACAATCGTTACCTCGACCGGCATTTTGATGCAAAAAATCCACGCACAGCGATCCGTGAAATTCCCTCAGGCATTATATCTGATAAAAATGCTATCTGGTTTACCATGATCAACTGCTTGTTTTTTATTGTTACCACTTATTTTATCAATGAGCTTTGTTTTTATCTTTCGCCTATAGCTTTGTTTGTCATTTTATTTTATAGTTATACCAAAAGGTTTACACCCCTTTGCCATCTGGTGTTGGGCGTTGGTTTAAGCCTGGCGCCCATTGGCGCCTATCTTGCTGTAGCTGGCGACTTTCAATGGTTGCCCATTGTATTTTCTCTAACCGTGCTCTGCTGGGTAAGTGGCTTTGATATTATTTATGCGTTGCAGGATGAAGAGTTTGACAAGGCCAATCAGCTGTATTCTATTCCAGCCGTTTTGGGAAAAAAACAGGCACTGGCAGTTTCGCGTTTACTGCATACGTTAGCAGCCGCAGGAGTGGTTCTGGCAGCAACTTTTGGAGAATTTGGTTACCTCTATTGGGTAGGGGCGGTCATTTTTGTTGGCATGCTTTTTTACCAGCAATCCATAGTAAAACCCGCAGACCTTTCAAAGGTTAATATTGCTTTTATGGCAGCCAATGGCACTGCCTCGGTTTTATTTGCATTGTTTGTAATAGCCGATCTATTTTTTCACACCAGATATTTATCTTAATCACCATGGCCAGAATTCTTGCAATTGATTATGGAGGAAAAAAAACCGGGTTAGCCGTTACAGATCCCTTGCAAATTATTGCCACCGGACTCACGACCATTCCTTCTCATGAATTGATCGCTTTTTTAAAAACTTATTTCGAACGGGAGGAAGTAGAATTGATCATAATAGGTTTGCCAAAAAACTTGGACGAATCCGGTACACATGGTACGCCTTTGGCTGAAGCTGCGATCAAAAGATTAGAGAAAGCCTTTCCTACAATGCCTATTAAAACTGTTGACGAGCGGTTCACTTCTAAGATGGCTAAATCGGCCATGTTAGAAATGGGATTAAAGAAAAAAGACCGGCGCGATAAAAAACTGGTTGACGAGATCGCCGCTACCATCCTGTTACAAGAATACATGTTATCTATTTAGTATCTTTTAACAACATCTTCTTCACCCGGCCCTTTTCGTCTACCTTAGAAATTGTAACTTTGCGCCATTAAAAAATAAAAGCCCAAAAGGAATTTGAATTATGATTTTACCAATTGTAGCATACGGATCACCAGTGTTGAGGAAAGTGAGTGCAGACATTACCCCCAATTATCCTGGTTTGGAAAAATTACTGGCAGATATGTGGGAAACCATGTACAACAGCAACGGTGTTGGTTTGGCAGCACCACAAATCAACAAAGACATCAGACTGTTCGTGATGGACAGTGAGCAGATCTTTGAAAACGAAGAAGAGGACGATGATCTGAACTATCCAGACAAACCAGGCATTAAAGGCGTATTCATCAATGCTCATATCAAAGAATTGGGTGGCGAAGAATGGAGTTACAACGAAGGCTGTTTGAGTATCCCTAAAATCAGGGAAGACATCCTGCGCAAAGAATCTGTAACGCTGGAATACGTGGATGAAAACTTTATACCCCAGCTCAAAACATTTAATGGCCTAACAGCGCGCATTCTGCTTCATGAGTATGACCACATTGATGGAAAATTATTCATCGATTACATCAAACCACTAAAGCGTACACTGATGAAGCGGAAGCTCGATGATATCAGCAAAGGGAAAATCAAAGTGGACTATCGCATGGTATTCCCGAAATAAGGAAGTCTTAACCTTTTACTCTTATTTGAATCAACTAATTTGCAGGTATGAAATATATTTTCATACCTGTTTTTTTTGTGCTGATCTACTCGGATGTGGCTGCTCAGGAAGATACACTTTTTACAGGCAAAAGAGTCATTACTTTAAGTGATGTGGTGATCGATAAAAGACTGGACATACCCGATTTTATCAATAAAATTAAAAACGACAGCAGCTACTACAAAGCTTTCAGAAACCTGCGGGTATTGGGCTTTAACGCCATCAACGATATTCGCATGCTGGATAAACAGGGAGGATTAAAAGCTTCCTTGTTCAGCAAAACAAAACAACTTAGGCAAAATAATTGTAGGAGTATGCAGGTGATCGAAGAAACCAGTACCGGCGATTTTTACAATTCCGACAGATCCTACAATTATTACACCGCCCAGATGTACGCTTCTCTTTTTTTTGCAACAGATACTGTTTGTGGAGAAACCAACATCGTATCGGGGACTGAATTTTCGGCGAGTGGAAAAAAAGGAATGGATAAACACAAAGAACAATTAAAAACCTTGTTTTTTAATCCGGGTAAAAAAATCAATGGACTTCCTTTTATGAGTAACAAGACTGCCATTTACGATGATGAGATGGCCGACAAGTATAATATGGATATTGATTTGGAAGATTACAAAGGCCAACTTTGTTACGTGTTTAAACAAACCGTAAAACCCGGAAAAGAAAACGCTGTGATGGTAGATGAAATGACCACCTGGTTTGATGAACGTAGTTTTGATGTAGTGGCGAGAAACTACTCCCTGAGCTATGATGCCGGTCTGTACGATTTTAAAGTGAAGATGGAAGTGCAGATGACAAGGTTTAATGAGCTAACAGTTCCCGCTTTGATACGATATTATGGCGATTGGAAAGCAATCACAAAAAAAAGAGAAAGAGGTGTATTTACAGCGACCCTATCTGCGTTTACAAAGTAATATTATCTGGCACCACCGCTGATACCCGATAACAAATCTTCTAAACCATTTATTTTGATTTCGTATAAGGTTTCCAATATTTTACCCAATCTGCTTTTAGGAAAACCTTTGCGTTGAAACCATTCTAGGTAACTAACCGGTAAATTTTTAATGATCGTTCCCTTGTATTTCCCAAAGGGCATTTGCATCGTAACAATATCTACCAGTAATTTGCCATCGGGCATTGGTACCTCTTCCATCATTTAAATATTTTTTTGGTTGTTTAGGGCTGTTATCAAAAAAAGTTGAAGCATCTCTTTTTAAATTACACCAATAAATATTCCCAGTGGTAAATTTTACCTTCCTGCTAGAGGCACAACGGGTAAACTTTCGTTTCCATTTTCATTGACTGCTTGTACTGCAAAAAAGTAATTGTCTTTAGAATAAGGCAGGGTTATTTCTTTATCAGCAGTAAAAATTTTCTTTTGCCAAACAGGGTTGGTCGTTTCTCTTACCAGCACATAATAGCCTTTTACAATGCCGGTTTTGGGGGCTTTCCAATAGAGGTAGCTCGTATTGCTAAGCTTCTTTACATCTACTTTTACGCTTTCAGGCTTAGCAGGGGCTTTTGCTAAATTAGCGAGGTTGCTAAGGTTCATAGAAGTATTCTTGCGTAAGTATTCAAAGTCTATAAACTCAGGTAAATCGCCATATTGAATGCCGTTTTCTACCCGGACGTTTTGGTGCTGGCGATAATAGTTTTCATTCATTTCAGTAAAACGCACTGCAGCATAACCGTTATCTACAAACGCAGTATGATCACCGCCTCTTAAAAAACGGTCATTTCTGTAAATCATCACCACTTCCAGATGATCCACGTATCGTTCGCCGATTTCTTTTACATATCGGGCCAACTGTCTGCTATCGCCGTCATTTTCTAAACCTAATTGACGAATATTTTTGGCTTTTTTCTCTAAGTCAAAAGCGGGCAAGCCTTCACTAAAAACGCGTATTTGGGTATTGTTGATGATATTGGTTTCGCTGCTATTGTTGCTACCCATAATATCGTTGTTGAGCACGGCTTCTATCTTCAAGCTGTCTCTTTTTGCTTTGTTGGCCATAAAATAAGCGCCCAGTAAACCTTGTTCTTCGCCACTTACTGCTACAAAAACAATGGTAGCCGGAAAGTTGCGTTTGCTCATGATTCTTGCACATTCCATCACTGCGGCAACACCACTGGCATCATCATTGGCACCGGGGGCATCTCCAAGCCGGTCCATCACACTGGTGCGCATGTTATCTAAATGTCCGCTGATGATAAATATTCTATCATCTGCGGGGTCGCTACCTTTCAATGTAGCTACTACATTGCCCAGCAGGGTAGCAGTGTCAATTCGCCGTTTATCTGCTTGTAGTGTAGTGGTATCAATAAAAGCGGTGAGGCGTCCGTTACTGTTCACTGCAAACTGGTTGAATTTTGACAGTACCCAATTTCTGGCGGCGCCTATACCTCTTTTAGGATTGGTAGCGGAGCTCATAGTATTTCTGGTTCCAAAACTCACCATACTGTAGATGTACGATTTCAAGGAGTCTGCAGAAACTTCTTTCAGCATTTGTTCAATGGCTGGATCTCTTTGAATGATGGTTTGTGAAAACGCAGACTGCATTCCTACACACAAGATACCAGCAACAAAATATTTTTTAATAAACGTGGTCATGTACTTTATTCAGCATTTTTAAATTGACTGTATTTTCTCCATTTTTCGATTACCTCGCTCATATCATCTGGCAACTCGCTTTTAAAAAGCATTTGCTCTCTTGTGCGGGGGTGAATAAAACCCAGTTCTTTGGCGTGCAGGGCCTGACGTGCACAGATGTTGAAGCAGTTGTCTACAAACTGTTTGTATTTGGTGTACACAGTTCCTTTCACGATGCGATCGCCCCCGTAAAAATCATCGTTAAACAGAGGATGACCCAGGTGTTGCATGTGCACCCTTATCTGATGCGTTCTTCCGGTTTCCAATCTGCACTCTACCAGTGTAACGTAGTTGAAATTTTCCAACACTTTGTAATGAGTAACCGCTTCCTTTCCATACTCGCCATCAGGATAAGTGGTAAACAATTTTCTAAATCGCTGGTGACGGCCAACATGTCCACGAATCGTTCCTTCTTGCTCATCAAAATTACCCCATACCAGTGCTACATAGCGTCTATGAACAGTATGGTTGAAAAATTGTTTGGCCAAATCACTCATGGCCTTTTGTGTTTTAGCCAGCACAATGAGGCCACTGGTATTTTTATCGATGCGATGTACCATCCCAAAACGGGTAAGGGTAGATTCATCCAAATCGGGCTGTTGTTGTTGGAGGTAATAGGCCACCGCATTGATCAAGGTACCATCTGGGTTTCCACTTCCGGGATGAACGACCATACCCACTGGTTTGTTAACAATGAATAAGTCATCATCTTCATACACGATATTGAGGGGAATGTCTTGTGGAATGATCTCAGATGATTCAGGCGCATCCGTTTCATAGATCACTATTTTATCACCAGCCCTGGTTTTGTAATTATTCTTGATGGGTTTATCGTTTACAAGTACCCACTCATTTTCTATAGACTGTTGAATTTTGTTGCGGGTAGCACCTTCTATTCTATTCATTAAAAACTTATCGATGCGCAGGGGTTCCTGCCCTTTGTCGATGACAATTGATAATTTTTCGTATAACTGTTCTTCTGATTCTGGTAATTCTTCGTCTGTAAACATCTGTTTTAAATAGTAATTTGTTATGGGTAGTTATTTTGTAAAAATACGGAGTAAGAAATATTGGGAATTTAAAACCCTCTTTGTTTTCTACCCGTTTAGTATAACGCTCTACACCCTACCTTTGCAAAGTAATACAATGAATGCGATATGGAGCGGGTAAATTATAAAGATTTAGGAGTTATTTCTTACAAAAATGCATGGGACCTGCAGGAGACTGTGCTGGGAGAAAATTTATTGCTGAAAAGCGAAGCCAGAAAATTTCAACCAACTGCAGCAGCTTCCGAGATTAATACCCATCATCATTTGTTTTTATGTGAACACCCGCCTGTATATACTTTAGGAAAAAGTGGAAACATGAACAATGTATTGCTTTCTGAGGCGGAGTTAGCCGACAAAGGAATTGAATTTTTTAAAACCAACAGGGGAGGAGATATCACATTTCACGGTCCACAGCAATTGGTAGGTTATCCGATTATCGATCTAGAAAAAAGGGTCACCGATATTGGTTTGTACCTCCGCAATGTAGAAGAAACCGTTATCAGAACTATTGCTGAGTATGGCGTAAAAGGAGAAAGAAGTGTTGGTGAAACCGGAGTTTGGATCGAACCCGATGTAAAGGGAAGGGAGCGAAAAATTTGTGCCATCGGCGTGCGCTGTAGCCGTTGGATCACCATGCACGGTTTTGCGTTGAACGTAAATACGGATCTATCCTATTTTGATTTTATCATTCCTTGTGGTATTCAAAACAAGCAGGTGACATCTTTGGAAAAAGAGTTGGGAACCTCTATTGATTTGGAAGCATTAAAAAGAATTTACTGCCAAAAATTTGAAGAAGTTTTTGAAGTGAGTCTCTTTTCCTAAAACTTTTATTTATTTTTCCGCATTGTTTCACTGGAAATTTTCCCGTCTTTGGGCACAAAAAATTTATTTTTTTCTACCAGTTTGCCGTTGTCAAAAAGTTCAAAACTGTACCAGCCAGATCTCACAAAATTTACTTTTTCAATGATGAGGTATTCTTCTTTCAGGTTGTTGAGCTCAAAAATTTTCCGATCTAATTCATCATAAAAAACCGCCGTATATTTTTTAGTAGCTGCCGCAGGTAGATGGAGCACCACATTATTGTCTTTAGCAGTGTAGATCCATTTGCTCGGAAGGTGGGTCGTTGGTTTTGCCGACAGATTTGGATTTGTAGGCGGTAGATCAAAAACAGGGTCTGGAGTGCTCACAATAGGAACTCTGTTACTTAAGTTCGGCCCCAACTGCCAAGGGTACCACACCAAAGGTTTAGTGTACTTGTAAAGGCTATCCATGGTGGGTGTAACAGAAGGGGAAATGATGTAAGTTCCTCCTTCAAATGCAACAAAAACGCGGTAGTACATTTTAAGGTAGGGCGGATTTGCATCAGCGTAACCGTTCTCTTTGTTTTGAGGATTGAGTACAGATCCAATGGTGGTAAAATTTTTTAGACTATCGTAGGACCGTTGAATGGTTAACGCTGCCACTGGGTTCTCATATTCATTTTTCCAACTAACAATTACCTTATTCCCAGATTGTGCTACGGAGATCCCGGGCAATGCCTCCTGTGCTTTTAGCGAAGTGCTGATGCAGATAAACAGGAAAAAAAGTAACTGGGTTCTTTTCATAGTTGTTGTTGCCTAATCTGGCAAATATACAAAAGCAGTTTTTTAAACTGTGATAAGCGTAATATCCTTCCTGTTAAATACTTTAAAAAAGGAACGTGTTTTCCGGAAAAGAACGGTTGCCCTGCAACCCTCCTGTATGGATACAAAGAATTTGACTTCCCCTCGGGAAATAGTGAGATTCAATTTTTTGCATCACCGCTTTCATCATTTTTCCGGTATATACAACATCTGTTGGTAGTTGATATGATCTATAAAATGAATTCATAAACCCAATGAGGCCAGGAGAATGTTTCGCATAACCTCCTTCATGTGCATCCGGCCAGCTTTCATAGGCAGGAAGTGTTTTGTTTTCTGATAAATATTTTATCCGTTCATTTAAATCATCCATGCCTTTAATGACGGGTACACTAATGATGGTTTGCGAAGCATTTGTATTCAGTAGCAAACCAGTGAGCGTGGTAGCTGTTCCTGTGGCTGTGACAACATGCGTAGGGTTTAGGAGTGGAAATAGATTCATAATAGCTGAAGCGCCTTTGGCTCCCAATGGATGATAACCTCCTTCAGGCACAACTGTACCTTGATATTCAGCAATACCTAACATTGCTTGTTGTTGGTACTGTTCTCTTGAAAGAAAAATGAGTTGCATGTTCAGTTGGATACAGTGTTGCAGGGAATGCGATAATACTGCTGGCTTTTCGCCACGAACCAATCCTACACTCTTTAATCCTAGATGCTGGCAGGCGTAGGCAGTGGCCACCAAATGATTTGAATAGGCACCGCCGAAGCTGACGATTGTTTTTTCGGGAGATGCCAATGCCTTTTCCAGGAAATGTTGCAGTTTAAACAATTTATTGCCAGACACCACTCCATGAATCAAATCGAGTCGAAGTACGTGAAGCTCGATGCCGTGATCTGTAAAAAAATCATCTGCGAGCGCTTGTGTTGTTATCTTATTTGTATCAAAAAGCATTTAATTATAATCAGGAGGGTTTGTTTTACATTTGCCTTGCAAACATCCGTTTTAATTTTTAAAGAAATACATTAGATGAAACCAACATTATTAATTCTGGCAGCAGGCATGGCTAGCAGGTATGGAAGTATGAAACAAACAGAAGGATTTGGGCCATCGGGAGAAACGATCATGGACTATTCCATTTATGATGCCATCGCAGCAGGTTTTGGGAAAGTGGTGTTTATCATCAGAAAAGATTTTGCAGAAAACTTCAAAGCAAATTTCGATACAAGATTCAAAGGTAAAATAACCGTCGATTATGTTTATCAAGACATAACTTCTTTTGTGGATCCTTCAGATATGCCCGCAGATCGCACAAAGCCATGGGGAACAGCGCATGCCATCCTTTGTGCCAAAGACCAGGTGAAAGAACCATTTGCGGTGATCAACGCAGACGATTTTTATGGCAAAGCTGCCTTTCAAAAAGCCGCCGATTTTTTAACAACACAATGTGATGAACACACGTATGGTATTATTGGGTATCAGTTAGATAAAACGCTGAGTGAAAATGGCACCGTGAGCAGGGGCGTTTGTAAAGTGGATGAAAACAACAACTTAGTGGCCATCAACGAAAGAACCAAAATCTATCCTTTAGAAGGAAAAGTGGTGTACGAAGAAGGAGATGAAGTGATTGAAGTGCCAGGTAACGCCAGTGTATCCATGAATTTCTGGTGCCTGCACCCATCGGTATTTGAGCTTTGTGCAGAATTGTTTCGGGAATTCCCTAAAAACAACAAAGACAACGTCAAAGCAGAATTTTTTATTCCCATCATTGGAGATGAGTTCATCAAAAAAGCTGGCAATAATATCAAGATTGTACCTACCACTGCACAATGGTTTGGTGTTACTTACAAGGAAGATGCATCGGCAGTAAAAGCCAGTTTAGATGCATTGATAGCAGCTGGAGAATACCCAACATCACTTTGGGCTTAATCTGTAAAAGTTATTATTCAGTAGATCGAGCGATATAAAAAAGGGCTTCCAGTTGGAAGCCCTTTTTTATATCGTAATTATTTTTTAATTTCCTTTGATCATGAAAACGTAATTTTCCATCTTTTCGATCTGGTCTTCTCTTTTTAAACCTTTAAGTCCGGGTGCTGCAGTAATTTTAATAGATGCATTGGCGTCAATTTTTTTCGCATCTTCAATTGCTCTGAGGATATTTACAGATTTGATTGCATAAATAACGCCCTGTGTATTTGGTTCTTTACTGGTCAGGATACCAATCAAATCACCGTTTTTAGCGATCACGGGTGAGCCGCTGCTGCCAGCATTGGCGGTGGTACTTAACTGACAAAAAAGCGTATCCATATTGTGACCGTTTCTTGCACTCACATAACCCTCACCGTAAACGATTTCCTTTTTGGGGAAGCCCAACATGTAGATATGTTCGCCCAGGTAAGCACTTGATTTCCGAATTTGAAAGGGTATGGGGGCCAGTTTTTTGAACGATTTATCTTTGATCTGCAGGATAGCAATATCTCTTTGTTGATCTACATACACCGCATGAGCCTCAAATTGGTCGCCTTTTTTATTTTCAACAATCAATTGATTTTTGGCTTCCATGGCCACATGTGCGTTGGTGATGATGTAATTGTTGTTCACATCAATTAAAAAACCGGTACCATTGAATTTGGATTGTATCATAGGCTTTTTTGCCTCTGCATTGGCATCTGCTTCCAATTTGTTAAGCTTGCGCTCTATCTGGGCATTTTTCACCGCAACGGCATCTACCTTGTTAACCAATAAGGTAGTGTTGGTAGGATCTTTTTTGGCAACGGCAGAAACCACACTAGCAATAAACAAAGATACCACACCGGCTATAGAGGCTGCTACGGCAACTGTTTTTTTGTACTTGTTCCACAACTGCACTAGTTTGGTCTTACCTACAACTGGGGCGCAGAATACAAAACCTTCATTGGCCAGTTTGGTTTGAACTTCGTGTAAACTGTGTTTAAAATTTTTGGTAGCACCGTAGCTGTTCATCTCGTTTAAGAAAAACAAGTGCTCTACCACCGCTTGGTCTAATTCGGGATTATTTTTTCTGAGGTCTTCGAAATAAATTTTCTCCTGGGGAGTCATCTCACCATTCACAAATCTTTCAACGGCATCAATCAATAAAACGTCTTCCATTACTCTGCATTTTTATACTGTGCAAAAAACAATTTCTTCAATCTCACAAGGCATTTGTATTTCTGGGTTTTTGCATTATCGGCGTTGGTATATCCGAAATCGGCGGCAATGGCCTGCATTTGTTTTTTTTGAACGTAGTAGGCTTCCAGCAAACTTTTACAAGGCTCTCCAATTTTACTCATGGCGGTTTCCATAAGTGTAAAATCGTTTTGTCTTTTTTCATGCGTCTCTACATCCTCTTCTACACTTGCCACTTCTTCCATATGTTCTACATCCGATTGAGCAAATCTTTGTGCCTGGGTCAACTTTTTTAACCACAATCGCCTACTCACCGCATAAATGTATGTTTTGAGTTGGCAATGGAGCTCCAAATTGCCCGACCGGGCTTTTTCGAAAAGTACGATCATCAGGTCCTGAAAAATATCTGCTGCATCATCAGATGTTCCATTGTTATTGGTAACAAAGGATTGAACCATGTTGTAATGCTCGCGGTATATCTTTTCTATAGACTGCTTATCTTCTTTGGCAAGGCCCTCCAGCAAAACTTTTTCTTCTTCTATTATATTCACCTGGCTTGATATTAATACTTATTTTACCCAATAGTAACCCAAAACAACGAAAAAAAAGTTTCTAAAAAAAAGTTTGGCCACTTGGGTTACCTTTTTTCGGTTGCGGTATTAATAACAAATTATAATTTAAAATTAAACAAACAACAAAATGAAAAAGTTTTTTGCAATCGCAATCATCTCAGCATCTTTCGTAGCTTGTAACGAAGGTGAAAAAACAGAAACAACTACCACTTCAACTGATACAACTACTGTAGTTGCTCCAGTTGCTGCTGATACAATGAAAGTTGTTACTGACACTACTGTTACTACTACTATTACTACAGACACCCTGAAGAAGTAATTTATCAGTGCACAATGAGGGTTGCTCCTTATTGTACAAGTATTTAAAAAGCAAACAATCGTAGTAAAGCCCCTTTTTAGGGGCTTCACTTATTACACAAAGCCCCGTTTTTTAAAAAATTTCTACAATAACAACTTTTATTTTTTTTACTTTCAACTACAGCCATTAGCTTTGTTGCAAACAATGAATAACAATACCTCATACAACTGGCCAGTTTATTTCTACTATTATTTTAGTGGAAAGCCGGGCGTGTGTATATAAAAGCTGAAAAGAATTTTTAAAATACATTAGGTCCCGGCTCAAAAAGCCGGGATTTTTTTGTGTTTTCTATCAAAATAATAGTACAAAAATAACTTTATGTTAGTATCTGCACCAGCGGTAGCCATCCAGGGATTCGAAGGTAGTTTTCACCAGTCGGCTGCCCGCCGTTTTTTTGGAAAAAAAGTGGAAGTGCTGTGCTGCAACAGTTTTAGAGAATTGATTAAAAAAGCAGAGGATAAAAAACAAACGTCTGCTGCTGTGATGGCTATCGAAAACTCCATTGCAGGTAGCATACTACCTAATTACAATTTATTACAATCCTCTGATTTAAAAATAGTTGGAGAAGTTTATCTACCAATCAAACAACAACTTTTGGTAAATCCTGGTATTCAGTTAGAAGATATCCGGGAAGTGCATTCCCACCCGATGGCCATCTTACAATGTGCAGAATTTTTAGATCAACACAATTGGAAACTGGTTGAAACCGAAGATACTGCCCTGAGCGCCAAGCACATCAAACAACACAAAAGCAAACATATTGCTGCCATCGCCGGTAAATTAGCCGCAGAATTGTACGAATTGGATATTCTGGTACCTTCTATTCATACCCAAAAAAAGAATTATACCCGTTTTCTGGTATTAAAAAGATCTTCTGAAGCCGCTTTGTTGCCAGGTGCCAACAAAGCATCCATAACTTTCAGCACAGACCATTCTAAGGGTAGTTTGGCAAAAGTACTCTCTGTCATCTCTGAAGCCGGCATCAATTTAAGTAAACTCCAATCCTTTCCGATACCTGGTTCTAACTGGCTCTATAGTTTTCATGCTGATATGGAATTTGAAAATATAAATGATTTTAATTCACTCATTCATACATTGTTAAAAGATGTAATCGAATTAAAAGTGTATGGAGTATATGCATCTGGAAATCTAAAATAAAATAAAACATGACTGTTGCTAAAAGATTAGAAGGCATTAATGAATATTATTTCTCTCAAAAGCTAAGGGAGATAGAGGCCATGAAGAAAGCCGGCAAAGATGTGATCAATTTGGGTATTGGTAGTCCCGACTTGCCACCTCACCCGGAAGTCATCGAAATACTTCACGCTGAAAGTCAAAAGCCTGGTAACCACGCTTACCAATCTTACAAAGGCAGCGCAGTATTAAGAAACGCCATCGCCTCTTGGTACCAACGACAGTACCAGGTAAACATCGATCCTGAGTCTGAAGTGTTGCCCCTTATTGGCAGTAAGGAAGGCATCATGCACATTTGTATGACCTACCTTGATGCAGGAGATGCTGCCCTTGTTCCGAATCCCGGCTACCCCACTTACAAATCTGCAGTGGAACTGACTGGGGGAACAGTAATTAGTTATGATCTTACAAAGGATAATAACTGGATGGCAGATTTGGAAGTGTTACAACTCGCATTGTCAACCTACGAATCTATCCCCGGCAACGGAAAAGTAAAACTCATGTTTGTGAATTACCCGCACATGCCTACTGGTCAGCTACCTCTGAGTGATACTTTTGATGAATTGGTAGCATTTGCACAAAAGAACCAACTCCTGATCGTACATGATAATCCCTACAGTTTTATTTTAAATAATCGTCCTCAGAGTATACTCGTTTCGACTAACGCAAAAAAGTATGTAATAGAACTTAACTCCTTGAGTAAGAGTCATAATATGGCTGGTTGGAGAGTGGGTATGCTGATCGGTGACAAAAAAAGAATTGCAGAAGTGCTTACGTTTAAAAGTAATATGGACAGTGGCATGTTTTTACCGGTGCAACTCGCGGCAGCTAAAGCCCTCGAACTGGGCGATGAATGGCACGAGGAACTGAATGCGATTTATCGGGAAAGGCAAACCCTTGTTTTTGAATTGTTAGAATTACTAAGCTGCCATTTTAGTAGGGAACAGGCAGGTATGTTTGTTTGGGCAGGAGTTCCGGCCACCCATTCCTCTGGCTATGAGCTAAGCGACGAAGTGCTGCAACAGGCCAACGTGTTCATCACCCCCGGCGGTATATTCGGAAGCAATGGGAATAATTATATTCGGGTAAGCTTGTGCAGTTCGGTCGAAAAAATCACCAACGCCATCAACAGAATTAAACAAATTAGAAAATGAAAACTTGTATCATAGGCCTTGGTTTGATCGGTGGCTCCATGGCTATTGCACTCAAAGAAAAAAATCTGACGACCGAAATCATTGGCGTGGATGATAACAAGGATCATCAACGACAAGCGCTCGAATTAGGATTGGTAGATCGGATGGCAAGCTTAGAAGAAGGATTAGAATCAGCCGATCTTATTATTCTGGCAGTACCTGTTGGCGTGGCTTGCAAGCTATTGCCCGCTATTTTATTGAAGATAGATCGGCAAATTGTATTTGATGTAGGTTCAACCAAAGAAGCCATCTGCAAACTGGTAAGTGGCTTGGCCAGTCGCTCAAGATTTGTAGCCACACACCCGATGTGGGGAACTGAATTTAGCGGACCTGCCGCAGCCGTTACCGGAGCGTTTGTAAACAAAGCGGTGGTGATCACCGAAAAAGACAGCAGCGATGCGGATGCTTTACAAATAGTAGAACTGATCTACCAATCATTTGGAATGCACATTGTGTACATGGACGCCAAATCGCACGACGTGCACGCCGCCTACGTGAGCCATATTTCACACATCACTTCTTTTGCCCTCGCCAATACGGTGCTCGAAAAAGAAAAAGAAGACAATGCCATTTTTGAACTGGCCAGTGGTGGTTTTGAAAGTACAGTGCGATTGGCAAAAAGTAATCCTGCCATGTGGGTGCCCATCTTTATGCAGAACAAAGAAAACGTATTAGACGTTTTAAATGAGCACATCAGTCAGTTGCGCAAATTCAAAACATGTTTGGAAAAAGAAAACAGCGAATACTTAACCGAGCTGATAGGAAATGCCAACACCATTGGTAGGATATTAAAATAAATAAATCAACATTCATCCATTTAAACCATTCACTAACAGTAACTCAATATGAAAGAACAGCTTCAGGAAATTTGGAACAAACGTCCTTTGATCATCAGTGGCCCATGCAGTGCCGAAACGGAAGAACAGGTGTTGGAAACCGCGCAACGCTTGGCCGCAACTGGAAAGGTTGACATGCTCAGAGCTGGTATTTGGAAACCCAGAACCAAACCCGGCATGTTTGAAGGCATTGGTGTAAAAGGTTTGCCTTGGTTATTGCAGGCCAAAAAAGCTACGGGCTTGCCCACTGCGGTAGAAGTGGCCACCGCCAAACACGTAGAAGTGGCGTTGCAGTTTGACGTGGATCTGTTGTGGATCGGTGCGCGTACTACCGTAAACCCGTTTAGCGTACAGGAAGTAGCCGATGCACTCAGAGGCACTGATGTGCCCGTGTTGATCAAAAATCCAATCAACCCCGATTTAGAATTGTGGAGTGGCGGTATTGAGCGTTTGCAAAAAGCGGGTGTGAAAGATATTGGTATGATCCATCGTGGCTTTTCCAATTATGGCAACACTGAATTCAGGAACGCCCCAATGTGGCACTTGCCCATCGAAATGAAACGTCGTTATCCGGAAATGTTGCTGATCTGCGATCCTTCTCATATCTGCGGTAACAGGCACATGCTGCAATCGATAGCACAGAAAAGCATCGATTTAGATTTTGGTGGTCTTATGATTGAATCACACATTGATCCAGATAATGCGTGGAGTGACGCCAAACAACAGGTTACCCCTGAACGTTTGTTAGAAATGTTGACAGATCTTGTTTGGAGAAGTGAATATGCTACCGAAGAAGCGTTCATCAATGCTTTGGCCACGCTCAGGGAGCAGATCAACCATATAGATGACGAACTGTTGACGCTCATCGGGCAACGCATGAAAATCGCAGATAAAATCGGTGTTTATAAAAAAGACAACAACGTTACCATTTTGCAAACCAACCGCTGGAACGAAATCCTTGATCGTGCGGTGCTTAAAGGAGAGGCTTTGGGGTTGAGTAAAGAATTTATCATCCGTTATTTTGATGCAGTGCATCTGGAAAGTATCAGTCACCAAAACAAAGTGATGTATGACAAATAACGATCAGGGTTCGAAACAAACGGCACGCTTTCAACAAACAGAACCATTATATTTATGTAAAAATATTTCCTGCGGTGGGCAACAGTAAATCCATTTTAAGATGCGAGTAGAAAAAATACAATTTTCCAATAAAACAGTGGAGCTGGTTTTTGATGGTTCGTTTGAATCCATCAGTAATTGGGGGGATGTTTCAAAAATGATTGTCGTTACAGATGAAAACGTTTTTGAAGCGCATCAGCAACGTTTTCAATCGTTCAGAACTATACTGGTTCCCTCTGGCGAAATACATAAACAGCAGTCGACCGTGGATAAAATTATCTACGATTTGTTACGACTCGAAGCAGATAAGCAAAGCATCATTGTAGGCGTGGGCGGTGGTGTGGTTA
Organism: Chitinophagales bacterium; assembly: GCA_038249665.1. GTDB lineage: Bacteria > Bacteroidota > Bacteroidia > Chitinophagales > Chitinophagaceae > Ferruginibacter. Next base: position 75,720 of record JBBSDF010000002.1, on the reverse strand, counting down.
CAGACATGGCTGGTTATGCAGCCAGTATTTACAAAAGAGGCATCCGGCTGATGCAAGTGCCCGCCAGCTTATTGGGAATGGTAGATGCGGCAGTGGGTGGCAAAAATGGAGTAGATGTTGGGCCTTGTAAAAATATGGTTGGAACCATTTACCAGCCCGATGTGCTGCTCTACGATTACAGTTTTTTACAATCGCTGCCAGAGATAGAATGGATCAATGGGTTTGCAGAGATCATCAAACATGCCTGCATCAAAGATGCGGATATGTTTACTTTTTTGCAAGGCAAGGTACCTGCTGATTTTAGAAAAGATCCTGCTTTGATTGCTGCCTTGGTAGAACAAAATGTAAAATTAAAACTATCAGTCGTACTGAATGATGAGTTTGAAACAGGGGATCGTAAGATGCTCAACTTTGGGCATACCATTGGCCATGCCATTGAAAACAGGTACGATCTTTCTCATGGTTTTGCCATCAGCATTGGTATGGCAGCAGCCTGTCGCATTAGTGAAGAGATCAATCAATTTCATTCCTCCGACAGGTTAAGCGTGCTCCAGTTACTGCAACAATACGGTTTACCTGTTCAGCTCGATTTTGATCCGGAAAAAATCTGGGAGATATTAATATTAGACAAAAAAAGAAACAGCGAAGGAATGGGTTTTATTTTGCTGGATGCTATTGGAAAAGGAAAAGTGAGTACCATACCCTTACAACAATTAAAAGATTTATTGATTCAATAATTACGGAAATTCAACTATGAAGTTAGCTATTCAACCTTCTTTTATAACCGGTACCATCACAGCCCCAGCTTCAAAAAGTGCCATGCAACGTTCATGTGCACTGGCTTTGCTACATGCGGGTACAACGCTGATTAGAAATCCTGGCGTGAGCAACGACGACAAGGCAGCATTGTCGATTATACAAGACCTGGGCGCAAGTGTAGTAAAAAATAAAGATGGAACTATTACTATTTTGGGAGCATCGGTTGCCTCAAATAATAACCAACATGCGATCAGCCATAAAGTAATTCATTGCGGAGAAAGCGGATTAAGCATTCGCATGTTTACGCCCATAGCGGCAAGTTTTGATGAAACAATCGAAATAAACGGAAGCGGAAGTTTGTTAACGAGGCCAATGGATTTTTTCGATTTGATATTGCCTCAACTGGGTGTTCAAATTATTTCTAACGAAGGTAAACTACCTTTAAAAGTCACGGGTCCATTACAACCTGCAGCCGTTACGGTGGACGGCTCTTTGAGTTCACAATTTTTAACAGGTATGTTGATGGCTTATGGTACCACAGCAAAAAAACCTGTAACCATTACCGTTAGTAATTTAAAAAGCAAGCCATATATTGATCTTACGCTGCAAATGATGGAATTATTCGGGCACAACATTAGCCATGATCGATATGAAACCTTTACCATTTTGCCCGCTACAAAACCAAGTGCTACGATTGATTATACCGTTGAGGGCGATTGGAGTGGTGCGGCCTTTTTGTTGGTAGCTGGTGCCATTGCCGGGGATATTACGGTGAAAGGGTTAGACGTTTTTTCTGCTCAGGCAGACAAGGCGATTTTACAAGCTTTGATCGCCAGCAAAGCCATCATTAGTATTACGCCTGAAAGCATCGAAATCAAAAAAGGGATATTGCAACCCTTTCATTTTGATGCTACGGATTGTCCGGATTTATTTCCTCCATTGGTGGCGCTGGCAGCATATTGCGCTGGCACTTCGGTGATTGAAGGAGTCGGCAGGCTGGCACACAAAGAGAGCCACAGGGCACTTACGTTGCAGGAAGAGTTTGGAAAAATGGGACTGGTCATTAAATTGCAAGACGATCTGATGATCATCGAAGGAGGGTTACCTTTAACAGGAACTCAAGGTCATTCCCGCCACGATCATCGAATTGCGATGGCATTGGCAGTAGCGGCCCTGGGTGCAACCGGAGCAACCAGCATAGAAGAAGCGGAAGCCATCAACAAATCGTATCCCGATTTTTACAAACACCTCGCGTCTTTGGGTGCAGCATTGATTTATCCATCTTAAAATTATTTATTTTGAATAGTATAGGAAGCATTTTTAAAGTACACATTTTCGGTGAATCGCATGGGCCCGCAGTTGGTATCGTGATAGACGGATGCCCACCCGGTATCTCCTTAACTGCTGCAGATTTTGAAGTAGACATTGAGCGAAGAAAAGGCGGCGTTCAAAAAGGTACCACGCCTCGTAAAGAAGATGACATTCCTGTTTTTTTATCAGGTGTGTTTAATGATACCACCACAGGTGCTCCTATAACGATCACTTTTGCCAACAACAATACCAGAAGTGCTGATTACGAAAAGCTCCGCAGTTTTCCCCGACCCGGTCATGCCGATTTTGTGGCATCACAAAAATTCAAGGGTTTTGAAGATTACAGAGGTGGCGGTCATTTTAGTGGCAGGCTCACGGTATGTTTGGCAGGTGCAGGCGTGCTCGCAAAAAAGATATTGGCACAACAAGCACATCCTATTCTTGTAGAAGGAATGCTGAAAGAAATTGGGGGAGAAACTGATCTGGAAAAAGGACTGCAAAAAGCCATTGATGCAAAAGATAGTATTGGCGGAATTGTAGAATGTGTGGTGAAGGGATTGCCGATTGGTTTGGGTGAACCATTTTTTAACTCTGTTGAATCTCTGATAAGCCAGGCTGTTTTTTCGATACCTGCCATCAAAGGCATTGAGTTTGGTGCTGGTTTTGCAGCGGCCAAAATGTTTGGCTCTGAACACAACGATTCACTCGAAAACAGCTCCGGAAAAACTGCCACCAATTTTGCAGGTGGTATTGTGGGAGGAATCACCAATGGCAATGAACTCATTTTCAGGGTAGCCGTTAAGCCAACCTCTTCCACGCCCAAAGATCAGGAAACGCTGAATATCAACACCGGACAAATAGAAACATTTTCTGTGAAAGGAAGGCACGATCTCTGCATTGCGTTAAGGGTACCTGTAGTGCTGGAAGCAGTAACAGCCATCGTTTTGGCAGATTTGCTCATGCTGCACAAACGATATTGATTTTCGGGAATATTTTTTTAAATGCAAAGAATCTCAACTCATAAAAAAAAGCCGGCATGCATTTGTTTGACTGCATGCTGGCTTTTTGTATTAAATATATTCAAAAATAAGCGTGAGCGAATCAGTTGATGTTAAAGAACAAGTTACTGTATCAACAACACCGTTCCTTTCATTTCTACCGTTTTCCCATCTCTGTCTATTCCTTTTACCATCCACACATAAGCGCCGATGGGTTGTTTTTTACCCTGGAAGTTACCATCCCAACCTCTGAGGAATTCTCTCGTATCGAAAATCAAATGACCATATCTATTGAAGATGCGGAAGTATTCTGTTCTTACTATTCCCGAAGGTACCGCACGGAATACATCGTTTAATCCATCACCGTTAGGGCTAAACGCATTGGGCACATAGTAGGTTGGTCCGTTGTACACTTTTATGAACACGGTATCATATCCAATGCAACCTGCAAAGTCTGTAACCTGTAAAATAAACTTGGTATCGTTTTGCAAAGTGGCCAATGGATTTTGGGCAAATGGACTGTTCAACGGAGCGGATGGCGACCATACATATTCGTCGCCGCCACTGCCAAACAATTGATGTGGCACGTTGGTCACCGCAATCGTATCATTGCCTGCTAAAGCTGGAACGGGTGGTTGCACCCTCACATTTACCTGATCGGTTACGCTAAACCTACATCCATAGTTATCCGTAACCGTTAGTGTGTAGGTGAAAGTAGTATTGTTGCCAACGGGGTACACCCTGGTTACAGCCTGATTGGGAAATTCAACATTTGCAGCCGGTGACCAAACATAGTTAACGGGTCCGGAAACATTACCGGCGCTGCCGGTGAGCACTGCATAACTGATATCACAAATAGCAGTATCCCTGCCAGCGTTGGCAATTGGTTTCGCCAAAATATTTACCAATATAGTATCTCTTCTAATACAGGTTCCCCATTGTGCTACCAAAGCATAACGGGCGGTATCGGTAGGAGTGGCGGTTGCATTTTTAACTGCCGGATTGGCAATGGTACTGGCTGGTAAATCCAGACTGGTCCAGGTAAATTGGTTGGTTTCCGGATTGGTTTGCGGATCAAAGGTAACACTGCTTTCTACGCAAATAGTCAGTTCATCATCTAAAGTGAGGAACATATTATCAACTAGCAGGACGCTGGTAGTGGCGGTAATAGTACAGCCGTTGGCATCAACTACGGTTACGGTGTAATTGCCGTTGGCCAACCCTGCGAAGTTGCCATTGTTTGTACCTGAAGTATTTGGGGTTGGTCCGGCGATGCTGTAAGCGTAAGGAGCAGTTCCACCAGTTGGAGTGGCGGTTACCGTTCCATCGTTATTGCTACAACCCGCAGTGTTGTTGCTGACTGCAGAAGAGGTTAAAACGGATGGATGAATTAATACAATCACGGTGTCTTTAATACAACCTACGGCATCTCTGATCCGAATATTTTGTGGTCCGTTAGCCAGGCCTGTAATCACATTACTGGTTTGGTAAGTGGCACCTGCATTGGTGGAGAACTGGTAAGGCGCTACGCCACCAAACGCGTTGAAAGTGGCGGTACCGTTCGCATTGCCGTTACAAAGCGGCATTGTAAGAACAACCGGCATCATCAATGGAGGATTGCTGGTAAGCGTAACTGGTGCACCTGTTCCTGTACAACCATTGGCGGCGCTAAAACTATAATTGTATATGCCCGGAGCAAGGTTGCTGAAGGTAATGGGCGAATTTCCAGTTAGTGTGAAGGGCCCGCCTGGTCCGGTTAGTGTAACGTTATATGGGGCTATGCTGCCAGCTTGTGGCGTAATACGGATACTGCCATCATTGATGTTAGCGCAAACGGGATTTACCTGGGTAAAGGTTGAAGTCAGGAATGGACCAGCAATAACGGTTGTTCCAGTGATGGTTCCGGTACAACCGCTCGGCGTAACAAAGCTGATGCTGTAGGTTTGAGGTGCCAAGCCTATAAATATGCCCGTGCTGTTGGTTACATTCCCTGGGTTCAGCGTAAAGCTGGTTCCTGGGGTAGCAGGGGTGTTTATGGTAATGATGCCATCGCTCACCGTGGCGCAACTCGTAGTAGATGCTGTGGCAGTTCCGATGATGGCAGGCCCGGCTGCAACCACAATGTTAGCAGGGGTTACTGTTCCGGTACATCCACCACTACCCGAGAAAGTAGCAGTGTACGTATTGGCGGCTAAACCTGTAAATATGCCAGTAGTGTTGGTAATATTTCCGGGGTTGAGGGTATAAGTAACTGCACCTGCTGCCGGAGCAATAGTGATGGTTGCATCTGCTGCACCCGGACAACTGGTATTGGCGCTGGTTGCCGTGCTGGTAGCTGGTAGTCCAGTGCCTACGTTGATGCTTCTACTGCCCTGACAGCCATTGGCATCTCTGAAAATAACGGCACGAAAGCCACCTGCCAAACCTGTGAAAATATTGGAGGCCTGAAATGGTCCGCCGTCGATGTTATAGGTATAAGGTGCTGTTCCTGTTGTTGGATTGAGTGTAACGGTTCCGTTATTTACGCCCGGACAACTGGCGGGGGTTTGAAAAATTTGTCCGGCCAAACCAGTACCTGCGTTCACGGTTCTGCTGATGGTAACAGTGCAACCATTGGCATCTTGTACCACAATAGTATATGGTCCGTTGAGTAACCCGGTAAATAAGTTGGATGTCTGAAATGGTCCTCCGTTCAACGAATAAGTATTCGGGGCTGTTCCGCTGGTAGGCGTAACCGTTATGCTGCCGTTGGCCGCGCCAGCGCAGGAGGTGGCCGAGGCAGTGCTAGTGGCTGTGATGGAAATGCCGGGGCTGATGGTAACACTAAAGCTGCCATTACAATTGAGTGCATCTACATACAAAATATTATAAGTACCCGCCGCCAATCCGGTGAAGGTATTGGATGCCTGAGCAGTACCGCCGTTGATAGAATAGGTATAGGGTGCTACACCGCTGGTAGGCGTTATCGTTATACTGCCATTGTTGAGTCCTGGGCAGCTGGCATTGGTGCTGGTAAAAGTATGCGTAAGGTTGCTGCTGGCCAATACCGTTACCTGATAGGTAGTATCACAACCGGTAGCATCTGAGGCAAAAACAGTATAGGTGCCTGCTCCTAAATTGGAGAAAATATTGCTGCCTTGAGTGGGTGCTCCGTTTAAAGAGAATTGATAAGGCGTTGTTCCCACACCCGTGGCTACATTCACCGTGATGGAGCCATTGGTGTTGTTACAGGTGGTAGGTGCAATGGCCGTAGTAACCGGTAAGGTATTGTTTCTGCTGATGGTTACGGTATCCAAACTCACCAGGTTGGCACCTGTAGGGCAGGCACCAAAGGTGGTACGCACTACGTATTGTGTGGCACCTGGTGGTGGACAAATATTCGGAAAAGAAATATCTAACAAACCAGTAGTAGTGGTGGCAGTATCGGCAGTGGCCAACAAGGTACCAGTTATGCTCAAAAGTTCTGAGCTTACGAATTTTGAAACACCACCGCTTGGTGTGAAGCGGTAGCCAGTATTCGCCTCTGTAAATTGTGTACAGTTTTTACCTGCAGGAGCTGCAAATTTAGTTCTGGTTTCATCTTGAATTCCTAATATTGCCAAACCACCACCTGCTCCATTAGGCCATGTTGGGCAAATTGGTTTGTTTTGTACAAAAACTTCAATTAAACTGCTGCTCTCATGTAAAACAATTTGAGAAGTAGCAATCAGGGGTGTACAACTAAACATTCTGATGTCTAAAAAACTTATAACAAATTTTCTACATGGCGCAGTTCCGATGATGTTGTATTCAATTCTCCGGGTTGGTAGTGGGCTTGCACTTGGATCAATATCATGATAAACACCCATGATAGCGCCTCTTGGGTAATAGGTAGTTCCGATACCTCCTGGTGCTGCTGGTGAATTGTAAGGTAAAGGTTGAGGCGCCCCACCCGAGGTTAGGGTATATGCATTTGCCACATTTGCGCAAATGGTTTCAAATGTGGCAATACCGTTTGATCCAACAATAATGTTGTTATAAGTTTGGCCGTAAAAACAAAAAGGGAAAGTCATTGAAATTAAGCCCGAATATTGATCATCAGTATAAACCGATGTGATTTCCGTGCCCACATTGTACGGGAATGCACTGTATGGAATACTAGTAACAACATATTGGTCTGTTTCTTTCAAATGCGGCACCTGAAAACTTAAAGTTGTACAAGGATTACCGCAGGATAGTGGAATGACGGTATTGTTTAAATTGGTAGGGATGCAACTTTGTGCAAAAACTTGGGTTGTGAGGTAGAAAAAAGTGAGCAGTCCAACAAAAGCCAGTTGTAAAAATTTTATCATCGTGAATAGTTATCGGTAGAAAGTGTGCCATAAAGTTAATAAAAAAAAAGAAATGTTAAAACTACCGATTGTATTTGTAGATAAGTTTTAATAATGCCATCGCACAAATGCCTCCATCGCAGCATATTGGGTCATTCCCAACTGTGCATATAATTTGGCTGTGTTGCCGTTTCGCTCCTCAGCTCTTTGCCAAAACTCCCTGTCATCGTTCCCCTGAAATGGTACGCTGTCTTTCTGCGATTGGTGGATAAAGATACCATGGCGTTTTTTTACTACCTGGTCTGGGCTCATAGGAATAGCCATTTCAATTTCGGTAATGTCCCATTCTTGCCAAGCACCTTTGTAAAGCCAGAGCCAACATTCGTTTAACCATGCATGCCCTTCTGATCTTAATCTTTCCAAAGCTTCCATCACCACATCAAAACAAACTTTGTGGGTACCATGTGGGTCTGCAAAATCACCGGCACAAAATATTTGTTGGGGTTGCAGTTTTTGCAAAAGCTCCATGGTTTGAACAATATCTGCTTCGCCCATCGGATTTTTTTCGATGGTACCTGTTTCATAAAAAGGCAGGTTTTGAAAATGAATTTGGTCATCTGTAAGCCCCACGTATTTACAAGTGGCTTTCGCCTCACATCTTCTAATAAGGCCTTTGATGGCCCTAATGTCGGCGGTATCTTTTTCAGTAGATTTTTTTTGTGCTAAAAAAGAAGTGGCTTCCGTTAACAGTTGTTTGCTTTTGCTATGATCCATCTCAAACATCTTATCGAGGCCAACTGCAAAATCTAAAAAACGAGTCACGAACTCATCAGTTACTGCAATGTTTCCACTGGTTTGATAGGCCACGTGCACTTCGTGTCCCTGATCCTGTAGTCTCATAAAAGTGCCGCCCATGCTGATAATGTCGTCATCGGGGTGAGGGGAGAAGATCAACGATTTTTTCGGGAAAGGGGTATTTCTTTCTGGATGATGCAAGCGGGTTTCTGTAGGTTTACCACCCGGCCAGCCGGTGATGCTGTCTCTCAATAAATAATACACTTGCAGATTTATTTCATAGGAATCTCCTTTTTCGGTCAGGAGATCGTTTAAGCCATTGTCGTTGTAATCGTGGTTGGTTAAACTTAATACAGGCTTGTTCAATTTCAGTGCAAGGTTGATCACTGCTCTCTTGATCATCTTGTCATTCCATTCACATTCGCCCGTGAGCCAGGGATATTTAAAGCGCGTCAATTCTGAGGCGGCGGCATCATCCAACACAAAACTGCAGTCGTCATGATTCTGTAATAAGGATGCTGGAATGTCTTCGGTATCATCTAACTCTACCGCTTTTTGTATCACGGGTGCCTTGGTTTGGCCCCAGGCCATCAGAATTATTTTTTTAGATTTTAAAATGGTGTTGATGCCCATGGTAATGGCCATCCGGGGTACCTGGCTCATATTACCAAACTCATAAGCATTGGCAATGCGGGTGCTGTTGTCTAAAGTAATCAACCTGGTTTTGGTGTAAATGCCACTGCCAGGTTCGTTGAAACCGATGTGACCGTTTTGTCCGATACCCAGAATTTGCAAATCTAACCCACCGGCGTCTTCAATTTTTTGTTCATAATCTCTGCAATGTTCTTTTACGTCCTCTTTTGAGATCATCCCATCGGGAACATAATAATTATTGGGATCGATGTCAGTATGTTCAAAAAGATATTTGCGCATAAAATAATGATAACTCTGCAAGGCATCTTTTTCCATTGGATAGTATTGATCCAAATTAAAAGTGATCACATTTTTAAAACTCAATCCTTCTAATTGATGCATCCTTACCAATGCTGCGTACAACGTTTTGGGACTGCTTCCTGTAGCCAATCCGATCACCGCTTTTTTGCCTTCGGCATTTTTTTCTTTGATGAGATTTGCTATAATTCCTGCTACGTATGCCGAACCATCTTTTGGAGAAGGGAATATTTTTACTGGAATTTTTTCTAACGAGTCTGTTAAATCAATTTTTGTCATAATCAAAAAGGTGTAAAATGTGAAAGGAGATCGTGGTAAATGTAGGTGAATATTTAATGTACACCAAACCAAACAGGTTATATTTAGCACACTTTTTAAATTTTATTCAAAAGTATTTTTTAACTCAACAGGGTCAAAAAAAGAAGAGATGTGGGATTGTTTTTTTTTAAATTTTCTCAGCGGTTTGGTTAAATGCACATCCCTAAAGAGTACTTACAATTCAATAGGGGTCAGCATTTCGGATAAGTTATGGATTAACTAATTAATTTCTATTTCATGAGCAAACAACCAGGCTTTGTTGCCAGTACCTGGAAAGCCATCTGCGATGGTACCTTTGTTTTTTGCCAAAATTTTAATAAATCTTGTTTGCGTTTTTGTGCGGCACACATACTTCAAATGACGGTTATCATTTATGGTTGTGACAGTTTCCAGCAGCGTGAAATTTTTTCCATCGGCACTTGAATAAAATGATACCGCATCTGGTCTGTAAATCCAACTACCCGTTTGTTCAAAAGCATGCAAAATGATGTTATCAATACTGGTAATATTATCTAAGTCAATGATGGCTTCTAAGTCTTTTCCAGAAAAGCCAAGGAACTGTGCACTCTTACTCATACCCATGGTATTCTGCACGCCGTCTACAAGAGAGAACGCTCCATTTCCTGCATAAGCTTTTGATGGCGGTTCAGCGAGTGATATTTTTTTACCGCTGGCTTTGTTGAATAAAAATGATTGACTGAGTTGATTGCTAATATTTTTTCCGTTTTCATCCTTCAGGGCAGCATGTAGGGTGGTGTTGCCGGTAACCACTATGGGTTCATTAAACTTTAATTGTTCACCATTATCGGCTTGATAAAAAATGGTTCCTTGTGGATGGAGGGAAGTTAACTGCCAGGCGAGTCCGTTGGTTCCAGCAGTAACTACCTTCGATTGTAAATCGTAGTAGGCATTGCTGAAGTTGATGCCATTTTTTTTATAATACTCAAAAATTCCCGGGATTCTTTTTTCGAAATCTTTCCAGTTCCTTTTTTCTTTTGGAGTCCACAATACTTCTGCCAGCGCAGCTATTCGGGGAAAAATCATGTAAGCTACTTTCGCTTCGTTGTTCATGTATTCTGTCCATACGTTGGCCTGCGCGCCTAAAATATATTTTGCTTGTTCGCTGGTTAACGTGGCTGGAACAGGTTCGTAGCTGTACACTTTTTCGAGTGTAGTAAATCCACCGATAGTAATGCTGTCTTCGTTGGTGCTCTGCGAATGGTCGAAATATACCCAGCCGCCAGGGGTCATAATTACATCGTGTTGTTCTTTTGCTGCGGTGATACCACCTTCTTCTCCTCTCCAACTCATTACGGTGGCATTGGGTGCCAATCCGCCTTCAAGGATTTCATCCCAGCCAATAATTTTTTTTCCTTTACTATTGATGTATTTTTCCATTCTTTGGATAAAATAGCTCTGTAAACCGTGTTCGTCTTTCAGGTTTTTTTCTTTGATCAATTGTTGTGCAAACGGAGATCGCTTCCAGGATTCCTTTGGACATTCGTCGCCACCTATGTGGATGTATTTGGAGGGAAAAAGGGTTGCTACTTCATCGATCACATCTTCCAGAAACTGAAAGGTGAATGCTGTTGGACAAAACACATCTTCAAAAACACCCCAGGTTTGTTGTACTTGTTTGCCGCTTCTGCTTCCGGTCCAAGGCGTACTTTCCAACACTTCGGTGCTTTCTGCAGGAAAACAACTCAATTCAGGATAGGCTGAGATGGCAGCAGAAGAGTGCCCGGGCATTTCGATTTCCGGGATTACGTCTATGTGTCGTTCCAATGCATACTGAACGATTTCTTTTACATCTTCTTGGGTATAAAAACCGCCGTATCTTAAACCGTCATTGCCAGTACCCGGATACCTGCCAATGATGGTGCCATTTCTGTACCCACCAATTTGAGTAAGTTTCGGATATTTTTTGATTTCTATTCTCCAACCTTGGTCTTCCGTGAGGTGCCAATGAAAGCTGTTAAATTTATAGGCTGCCAGGTAATCAATGTATTTTTTTATAAAAGCAACAGGCTGAAAATGCCTTGCTACGTCTAAATGCATTCCTCTGTAAGCAAACCTGGGCTCATCGCTGATGATCAATTGAGGAAGGCTGACCTTACCTGAGGATAACGCGTCAGTACTGTTTATAGGAAACAATTGCAAGAGGGTTTGAATGCCATAAAATATTCCTTTGTTCTGCGTGGCTGATATTTGAATGGTTTGATCAGTGATGTTGAGCGAATAAGATTCTGCACTGGCTCCCTCTTTTTTCAAAAGTATGAGCTGGATCAACTTCTTTTTAGTGGTTGCAGCAGCAGCGTTTTTTAATGCCGTTGTTGGAGTTTCAAGTACATACTTAAAACGGTCATTCATAACAACCGCCAAATAATCAGCTTCATTTTTTAGAGACACATCATTGTAAACACAACTCATAGATGTTGGCCAGATAAAATTACCTGGTAATATGTTCACTTCAGAAGGCTGGGGAATCAGATTGAGTTGACCAGCAGCATTGAAGGAATACAGTAGAAACGCGTAAGCAAACCATTTTTTCATATCTATTACTTTCTGATCTTTCATTTTAAAAAAAGCAGCACCGTTGCTTCATTTATTTCAAAACAGGCAATACAAAGTTACTGGCATTGTTTCCTTTGTAAATTTTGATAGTAGCTTTTTGAAAATCACTTTCATTGGCTTTATAAATATCCGTAAATATTTGAGGATTTCTATCGGCCAAGGGAAACCAGCTGCTTTGGATCTGGATCATTAATCGATGCCCTTTTTTGAAAGTATGCGCTACATCTGGTAATTCAAAAGAAACGGTGGAAGCTACGTTGGGTACAAATGCAACAGGCTTTTCAAAACTGTTGCGGAATTTTCCTCTCATGATTTCTCCGCGAACCATCATCTGGTAACCACCCATGGTGTAGTTGTTGCCGTTGTTTTTGCTATCTGCAGGATAATAAAAGTTATCTGGAAAAACATCAATCAGTTTTACTACAAAATCTGCGTCAGTAGTTGAAATGCTGGTGAGTAAATTCGCTACCACTGGTCCTGCCAATGTAAGATTCTCCATGAGTACATTGGTTTCAAAACTGAGCACATCTGGTCTTCTGCTTGCAAATCGCTGGTCGTCTGTCATGTACTCTCTTGTACGCCGAAAATGTACGTCTTCTGTGTAAGGGACTGGTTTTGCCGGATTACTCACATACTCACTGTAACGCATACCCGTAGCCGTTTTTTTTGCTACAAAGGCGGGGTTAAAAACCAACTCATTGTTGGTAGAGATGACCATCGTTTTGTATTCTACGTTGGCGGGAGGCCATTGTTGCAGGCTTTTCCACTTATTTTCTCCGGTAAAAAATATATTCGCTTCTGCCAGGGAAGCCAAATTGCCTTCGCCCTTTAGGTGGTACTGAAAAAACGGTATTTCAATATTTTCCTGATAGTAAGCAGAGGTGTTACTTAAAAAACGAACATTTCCCAAATAGCTGCCTTCTCTGCTCCATTGTCCGTGGTACCAGGGTCCCATTACAATTTTATTGTTGGTACCTACACTTTGTTTCTCTGCTGCTTTGTAAGCATTCCATGCGCCCCAGCAATCTTCTGCATCAAACAAGCCGCCTACCCACAGCATCGCCGGCTTTATGTTGTACAACCCCACTCTTGCATTGCGGGCTTTCCACCAATCGTCGTAAGTAGGGTGTTCCATCATTTGGTGCCAGAATTGAATACTGTCTCCCATCATTTTGCTCAAGTTCTTTAGCGTTGCTGCCTTTAAATAGAAATCATAATTGTCTTTACTGGAGGTACTGAAACCACTTCCATAATTCTGGGTAGGTGCTGGATGTGGTTTACCGAAAACAGGATAAAAGCTAAAAGCATCCATTTGAAAAAAAGCACCATTGTGGTGAAAGTCATCTCCTATAAACCAATCTGTAACGGGTGCCTGCGGACTCACTGCAACAATAGCCGGATGATTGCTAAGCGCAGCCATGGTGCTGTAAAATCCAGGATAGGATGTACCCATTACACCAGCTTTACCGCTGTTATTCGAAATATTTTTTACAAGCCAGTCCATCATATCATAAGTGTCGCTGGCCTCATCTATTTCTTTTCCTTTTTTGTTTTTATTAAATGGGCGAACATCTTCGAATACCCCTTCGCTCATGTAACGACCCCGAACATCCTGCGTTACAAAAATATAGCCCTCTTTGGCATATTTCATTTTATACGAACTCCAAATGGCACCGGTCATCTTATCGGCTCCGTACGGGGCGCAAGAATAGGGTGTGCGGGTAATCAGAAAAGGGTGTTGTTCTTGGTTATCCTTGGGCGTGTAAACGGAGGTGAATAATTTTACGCCGTCTCTCATAGGGATGTATAGTTCATTTTTACTGTAGTTATCAGCAAACCAAAGGCTGTCGGCATTTTGTGCCGTTGCTGATACATTGATGAGTAATACAAATAGTAGCAGTCTGCAATTAATCATGATCATTATATTTTAGATGGCTAAATTTACCGAAACAAAATGACATGCCATGACAAATCCTGAACAGCTCATCACCAATTTTTATACGGCATTTTCCAAAAAGGATGCTGCGGCCATGAATGCTTGCTACAGCGATGATGTTGTTTTTTATGATCCAGCGTTTGAGTTATTGCAGGGCGATCAGGTTAAAGCCATGTGGGAAATGCTTTGCAAAAATGCAAAAGAGTTTTCATTGTCTTTTCAAAACGTAAAAGACCTGGGTGATGGTTATTATAATTGCGACTGGACAGCACACTACACTTTTTCAAAAACGGGCCGTAAAGTGGTAAACAATGTAAAAGCGCACATGAAAATTGAAGAAGGACAAATAAAAGAACACAGTGATGCCTTTAGTTTGCACAGATGGAGTACGCAGGCAATTGGGTTTTCGGGTTGGCTGCTAGGGTGGAATAGTTTTTTTCAGCAAAAAATAAAGAATACAGCCAAACGAAATTTATTGAAATTTATGGAAGTGCAATAATGTTAAAACCTGGCTGTTATTGTTTCTACTAAATCCACACTTTAAATTTCATTTCGCCCGTTCAATGCATGAAGAAACTGTAACTTTTCATTTTAAGTATCAGCAAAACGAAAAATATAAAAAAGAGCCGGTTTATTTTCCGGCTCTTTTGCATCTGATCATGCTATGATTTTTTGTAAAAAAATTTCTTTACTCTACTCTCGTGATCTTGATCGTGTTAGTAGCAAGATGTTCCTTCACAGGGGTGCTACCCGTATTGATGATTACATCTCCGGTATTTACAAAACCTCTTTCTTTTAAAATATTGATTTGATCAAAAATGATATCATCCAAACTTTCTTCTTCTCCATAATAAAAAGCCCTGACCCCCCAACTTAAGCTCAACTGGCTAATTAAACTTTTTTCTTTGCTAAAGATATAAAGCGGTGTTTTAGGTCTATAACTACTAAGCATAAACGCAGTGTAACCACTCTGTGTCATTCCTATCAATGCATGTGCATGTGAATCTTTGGCAAGACGTGCGGCGTTGTAACAAATGGCATCACTTAAAAAAGAAGGCGAGTGTGGCTGAGGAGCCAAAATATCGTCTTTATCGTATTCATATACCGTTTTCTCCACTTCCATGATAATTTTACTCATGGTTTCTACCACCAGTGTAGGGTAGGAGCCTGTGGCAGTTTCGCCACTGAGCATCACTGCATCTGCACCTTCCAGTACTGCATTGGCAACATCGCTTACCTCGCTTCTGTTGGGCTTGGTGCGGTCGAGCATACTTTCCATCATCTGTGTGGCCACAATAACAGGTTTTTCTCTGTGCATACACTTGCGGATAATGTCTTTTTGTATGATGGGTACTTGTTCGATTGGCACTTCAACGCCTAAATCGCCTCTTGCAACCATCACACCATCGCTTTCCACAATGATATCCCGCAGGTTTTTTAAGGCTTCTGGCATTTCAATTTTCGCGATCACTTTTATTTTACTATCTCTGTCTTGGATGATTTTTTTCAGCTCAATAATATCGATTGTTTTTCTTACAAACGACAGCGCTACCCAATCCAATTTTTGTTCGATAATAAAATCCAGATCGATGATGTCTTTCTCCGTTAAAGAAGGCATGGTGAGTTCACTGTCTGGTAAATTCACCCCTTTTTTAGGCGTGAGTACGCCACCCAAGGTAACGCTGAGTTTTATTTCGGTATCGTTGAGGATCTCTAACACTTTGAGTTCCATTTTACCATCGTCTAAGAAGATTCTTTCACCCGGTTGTACGTCGGTAGTGAGGTTGGGATAAGAAACGTATATTTTTTCCAGCGTTCCTACCATCTTTTGCGTGGTAAAAATAATTTCATGTCCTTCAGTCAATACCAGTTTTCCATCTTGTAAATCGCCCACCCGCAGCTTAGGTCCCTGCAGGTCGCCAAGTATGGCAATGTTGTAGGGTTCTTCCTTTATGATCCTGCGAATATGTTCGATCACTGTTTTTTTATCTTCGTGGGTGCCATGCGAAAAATTGAGTCTAAATACGTTTACACCCGCTTTTACCAGATCCAATAATTTATCGTAAGTATCACATGCCGGCCCAACGGTGGCAACAATTTTTGTTCTTTTTTGCGAATGTGATTTACCTGCAGTTTTGTCCATTCCCTGGTGCAGGTATTTGCTTAAATGTTTACTCATTATTAAAAGATTGCTTTAAATGATGTTGATTAGCTGGATAAGATTTTTACAATTTTAAGCCACTCTTCACTAATCCTTTGTTTTTTCTTCACTGCTTCGTCCAGCGGTGTGTAATGCATTTTATTGTTTACAATGCCCACAAATACATTGTGTCTGCCTTCCATTAAACATTCTACGGCGTGGTAACCCATTCTGCTGGCGATCAATCTATCCATGCAGGTAGGAGAGCCACCTCTTTGGATATGACCTAAAATACAAACCCTCACACTTTGGTTCGGTAATTTTGATTTGATGAAAGTAGCTACTTCCTGAGCGCCTCCAAATTCGTCTCCTTCTGCTACTACAATAAGGTTCACTAATTTTTTTCTTTTTTCTTTTTCTGCCAAAGAAGCCACGATCTCATCTATCATCGTTTTTCTTTCTGGAATCAAAATATTTTCTGCACCGGTGGCAATTCCACTATGTAAAGCAATATAGCCAGCGTCTCTGCCCATTACTTCAATCACAAATAACCGGTCGTGCGCATCGGCAGTATCCCTGATTTTATCGATGGCTTCTACTGCAGTATTCACCGCCGTATCAAATCCGATGGTAAAATCCGTTCCCGCTATGTCTTTATCAATCGTTCCCGGTAAGCCAATACATGCAATGTCGAATTCGGTGCTAAAGATCTGTGCGCCTTTAAAACTACCATCACCGCCCAATACCACCAAGCCATCAATACCACGTTTTTTTAAATTTTCGTAGGCTTTTTTGCGGCCTTCGTATTCTAAAAATTCTTTACTACGGGCAGTCTTCAATATGGTTCCACCCCTTTGAATGATATTGGCTACGCTTCTACTTTCCATTTTAAAAATATCGTCTTCTATCATCCCAGAATAACCACGCAGAATGCCATACACCTCTAATCCATGGTAAATCCCCGTTCTAACCACCGCTCTTATTGCAGCATTCATACCAGGACTATCGCCGCCACTACTTAATATCCCAATTCTCGAAACTTTTTTTTTCATTTTTATAAACTATTAGGTTAAATGTTTATATGGCGGGTTTTCAATTGCGTCAAAAATACAGACTTATTGTGTAATTCTTACATCGTTCACATTTAGATTATATTCGTGCCCTAATATCGTTGTAACTATAACTGCTAAATTTAAAACGAAACAAATGAAATCCTTGATTTTATCTGCATTACTGATGTGCACGGGGGGAATTACTATGAGCCAGTTCACTTATCCAACCACCAAAAAAGAAAATGTAACCGACGAATACTTCGGCACCAAAGTAGCGGATCCTTATCGTTGGCTGGAAGACGATAACAGCGAAGCCACTAAAAATTGGGTGACCCAACAAAATAAAGTCACTTTCGATTTTCTGGATAAAATTCCCTACAGAGAAAAATGGTACCAGAAAATGGAGGAGTTGAACAATTACCCTCGCTACTCTTCTCCTTCAA
This sequence comes from Chitinophagales bacterium, assembly GCA_038249665.1. Classification (GTDB taxonomy): domain Bacteria; phylum Bacteroidota; class Bacteroidia; order Chitinophagales; family Chitinophagaceae; genus Ferruginibacter. Next base: position 58,133 of record JBBSDF010000002.1, on the reverse strand, counting down.
AAGGCGGCGACTATTTTTATTTTAGTAAAAATGATGGCTTACAAAATCAATCTATCCTGTATCGCCAAAAAGGAATAAACGGGACGCCTGAAATGGTATTGGATCCTAACAAATTTTCTGCAGAAGGCACTACCAGCCTGGCAACTTTTTCTTTGTCAAAAAATGGACGCTATGCTGTTGTCGGAAAATCATCCGGAGGAAGCGACTGGCGTACATTTTTTGTAATGGATATGCAAACGCTTCAATACTTACCCGATTCATTGGCCTGGGTAAAGGTATCAGGTGCCAGTTGGTTGGGAGATGGGTTTTTTTACAGCCGTTATCCTTCTTTGGGAAAAGGTAAAGAATTGAGTACCAAAAATGAAAACCACCAAGTGTTTTACCACAAAGTGGGGACTTCTCAATCGGCCGATCAATTGGTGTACGAAGATGCTGCCAATCCGCTTCGTTTTCACAATATAGGAACTACGGAAGATGAACGTTTTGTTTTTTTAAATATTTCTGATAGAAGTAAAAAGACAGGGAATGCCGTTTGGTATTACGATAACAAATCAGCAGATAAAACTTTTAAACCCATTATCAAAGAACCAGGCGATTATTTATATTCACTCGTTGACGAGCACAAAGGAAAATTCATTATGAGTACCAACGACGGTGCCAGAAATCAAAAAATAGTATTGGTAGATCCGGCCAATCCTGCACCTGCCAACTGGAAAACACTGGTAACAGAGCAGCCAGAAAACATCACTTCTATTTCTGCAGCGGGAGGAAAATTTTTTATAACCTACCTCAAAGACGTAACCAGCCGGGTGTACGTATATTCTTACGATGGTAAAAAAGAAAGAGAAGTACCTTTGCCTGCCTTAGGTTCCGCAGGCGGGTTTGGTGGAGAAAGAGAGGACAAATTTGTATTTTATACATTCACATCTTTTACGTTTCCTCCTACCATTTACAAATATGATATTGCCAGTGGAAAAAGTGAAGTCTTTCGTAAGCCAGAAGTTAAATTTGATCCCGAAGGTTATACTACCGAACAAGTTTTTTATACAAGTAAAGATGGAACCAACGTACCCATGTTTATTGTGTACAAAAAGGGATTGAAAATGAACGGGAAAAACCCTACCCTGCTGTATGCTTATGGGGGCTTCAACGTCAGTACCAATCCCGGGTTCAGTCCTTCCCGCATTACTTGGTTAGATCAGGGTGGAATTTATGCCAGTGCCAATTTAAGAGGCGGAAGCGAATATGGAGAAAAATGGCACGAAGCAGGCATGTTGCTCAACAAACAAAATGTATTTGACGATTTTATTGCCGCTGGTGAATACCTGATTTCTAAAAATTATTGTAGTAAAGATTATTTGGCTATCTATGGCGGTTCTAACGGAGGCTTATTGGTGGGAGCAGTAGCCAACCAACGTCCAGAATTGTTCAAAGTAGCCATTCCTGCAGTAGGTGTGATGGATATGTTGCGTTTTCACAAGTTCACCATTGGGTTCAACTGGATTGCTGAATATGGCAGCAGCGAAAGATCTGAAGCAGATTTTAAAAATCTATATGGTTACTCGCCCATGCACAATATTCCATCTAAAACTTATCCCGCCACTATGGTAACCACCGCCGATCATGATGATAGGGTAGTACCGGCCCATTCCTTTAAATACATTGCTTCCCTTCAGGAACAATACAAGGGCAATAATCCGGTATTGATCAGGGTAGATGTCAACAGCGGCCATGGTGCCAGCAATCTAAAAAAAGGATTGGAAACCACAGCTGATATTTATTCCTTTATATTTTACAATATGGGTGTTACACCAAACTTTTAGTGAAATAACATTAATAAAAAATCCCACTTCGCAGCAATGCGAAGTGGGGTTTTTTATTAATTTTTAGATTGATTACATTCTTTCCGGAACCGCAATGCCTAGTAACTGCATTCCTTTTTTTAATACGCCAGCAGTCATAACGGCTAGCCTTAAACGCAGTTGCTTTTTATCTGTTGTTTCGGCGTTGGCGATCGAATGAACAGTATAAAAAGAATTGAAAGTCTTTGCCAGGTTAAACACATAAATGGCTATTTCAGACGGGTTTAATTCTTTCGCCGCTTTTACCAAAACCGCATTAAATTGTTCGAGCATTACCAGAATGTTTTTTTCGAGCGGTAACAGATCTGCGGATATCGGCGCCTCTTCTACCAAGGTCTCTTTTCTTAATATGCTTTTGATTCTGGCATGGGTATATTGTACAAATGGCCCGGTAAAGCCATGGAAATCAATACTCTCCTCGGGGTTAAATACCATTTTCTTTTTAGGATCCACGCGGAGCAGGTAAAATTTCATGGCGCCTAAACCCAGCGTTTGGTACAATGTTGTTAGTTCTTCTTCTTCAAAATCTTTCACTTTACCCAATTCTTCGGTATGTTTTTTAGAAGTAGCAATCATTTCACCCACCAATTCATCTGCGTCTACTACCGTACCTTCTCTGCTTTTCATTTTCCCGCTGGGTAATTCCACCATCCCATAACTGAGGTGAAAAATATTATCGGCATAGGGTTCGCCTAATTTTTGAGCGATTAGTTTTAAAACCTTCATATGGTAATTCTGCTCATCACCAATAACGTAAATGCTTTGATCAATTTTATATTCCTGGTATTTCTGTTGTGCCAAACCAATGTCTTGTGTGATGTAAACAGAAGTGCCATCTTTTCTTAAAACAATTTTTTCATCCAATCCATCTGCAGTTAGGTCTATCCAAACACTTCCGTCTTCTTTTCTAAAAAATACGCCTTTCTCTAAACCTTGTTGCACGATGTCTTTCCCCAACAGATAGGTGTTGCTTTCGTAATAGGTTTTATCAAAATCACTACCAATGCGTTGGTAAGTCACATCAAATCCGCCGTACACCCAGTTGTTCATGGTTTCCCAGAGTTGCATCACCTCAGGTTTACCTGCTTCCCAATCTTGCAACATTTGTTGAGTAGCTTTCATGATGGGCGATTCTTTCTCAGCCGTTTTTTCATCCAAACCTGCAGCCATCCCTTCTTTGATTTGTTTCTTATGCGCTTCGTTGAATTTTACATAGTATTCCCCTACAAAATGGTCACCCTTAGTGCCCGTGCTTTCTGGTGTAGCGCCATTGGCAAATAGTTGCCAGGCGATCATGCTTTTGCAAATATGAACACCCCGATCGTTTACGATACAACTTTTAAAAACTTCATATCCGTCTGCCTTCAGAATTTCTGCTACACTCCAGCCTAAAAAATTGTTCCTCAAATGTCCGAGATGCAAGGGTTTGTTGGTATTGGGGCTCGAGTATTCGACCATTACCCGTTGCCCGTTTTTGGGCGAAAGTCCGTAACAAACACTGTTGTATTGTGCTTTCAATAACTGGAGCCAATAGTCATCCTTTATTTCTAAGTTTAAAAAACCTTTGATGATATTGTATCCGGCAAATAATCCTGGAAATTCTTGCAGCAATGAATTGCCCAGTGCTTCACCCAATGCTGCGGGGTTTTGACCTGTTTTTTTCAGCAGTGAAAATAATACGACGGTATAATCGCCCACAAACTCTTCTTTGGTTTGATTTACCTGAAAATCATTTTCAGTAAAGGGTTGCTGGTAGAGTTGGGTAAGGGTTTGGCTGGCAGCTTTTTGTATTTGTGAAACGATAGACATGGCGCAAATATAGTTCAAGGGGCGCAAGCCTCAAAGTGGGGTAAATAGAACCCCTATAAAATGCTTTAAAAAGTTGCTGGAAAAATGGCAATAAAACAATACCTTTGCGCCCATTTTATTCATATGATTAGTGTAAATAATGTAACCCTGGCCTACGGCAAAAGGGTGTTGTTCGACGAAGTAAATATCAATTTCACCAAAGGAAATTGTTATGGGGTAATTGGTGCCAACGGAGCCGGTAAATCCACATTTTTAAAAATTATTAGCGGGGAGATTGAACCCAACAAAGGAACGGTTTCCATCACTCCGGGCGAACGCATGGCGGTACTAAACCAGAACCAGTTTGCGTTTGATGATTATTCCGTACTCAATACGGTGATGATGGGCCATAAAAAAATGTGGGAAGTGATGCATGAGCGGGATGCCATCTATGCTAAAGAAGATTTTACAGAAGCAGACGGTCTTAAAGCTGGAGAGTTGGAAGAGCAATTTGGCGAAATGGGTGGTTATACCGCTGAAAGTGATGCCGCTACTTTTTTAAGTGAATTGGGAGTAAAAGACGAACTGCACCAGCAGTTGATGAAAGATATCAGTGCCAACTTAAAAGTAAGGGTGTTGTTAGCACAGGCTTTGTTTGGCAATCCGGATATTTTGTTGTTGGATGAACCTACCAACAACCTGGATGTAGAAACCATCAGTTGGTTAGAAAACTTTTTAGCCGATTACGAAAATATTGTACTGGTGGTGAGTCACGACCGTCACTTTTTAGACGCCGTTTGTACGCACGTGGCGGATGTTGACAAAATGAAAATTAAGGTCTACACCGGTAACTATACTTTCTGGTATGAGAGTTCACAATTGGCTGCCCGACAGGCTTCCGATAAAAATAAAAAGCAGGAAGAAAAGAAAAAGGATTTGCTTGAGTTCATCGCCCGGTTTAGTGCCAATGCCTCTAAAAGCAAACAAGCCACCAGCAGGAAAAAAGCTTTGGATAAGTTGGTGTTCGAAGATATTACAGCGAGTAACCGTAAATACCCTGGTATCATTTTTAAACAAGAAAGAGAAGCCGGGAACGATATTTTGAAAGTGGAGAATCTTTCGAAGGCTTTTGATGGAAAAATGCTATTCAGCAAATTAAATTTCGATGCACAGAAAGGGCAGAAGATCGCTCTTTTGAGTAGGGAACCTCTGGCGCTCACCACTTTTTTTGAAATCATTAACGAACGAATCTCAGCAGACACTGGTAAACGCGAATGGGGTACTACCATTACCACTGCCTATTTGCCAAACGACAATACAGAATATTTTGAGGGTAGTAACTTGAACCTGATGGATTGGTTGCGTCAGTTTGTACCTGATTATGTAAAAGATGTAGATGAAGATTTTTTAAGAGGCTTCCTTGGAAAAATGTTGTTTAGCGGGGATGAAATATTAAAGAAAACCTCCGTACTCAGCGGTGGGGAAAAAGTAAGGTGTATGTTGAGTAAAATGATGATTCAAAACCCCAATCTGCTGATTTTAGACGAACCAACCAATCACCTTGATCTGGAAAGTATCATTGCATTCAACGATAGTATGGTGTCATTCACCGGAACAGTTTTGTTTACAACGCATGACCACCAGTTTATGCAAACCGTTGCCAATCGTATCATTGAGATCACACCAAAGGGGATGATCGACAAACTGATGACTTATGATGAGTACCTGGCAGACGAAAGAGTTCAAGCGCAAAGAGCAGAAATGTACAGTTAACATTTCTTTGGCATGGTTTTTACAAAGTCTATGTTGTTCTAAACAAAATATAAAAAATATGAAATCCTCTGGCACGTTGCACACCCATTAAAATGGTCATTGAGGATTCCATATAATAATTAAAAAAGCGGCCTATTGGCCGCGCGTTAAAAATCAACGTATGAAAAAAATAATTCTGCTGAGCTTCGTTTTTGTAATCATCGTGCTTACGCCAGCATCTGCTCAAACCAATACCAATTCTTCTGACTACAAAACTGCACTGGGCGCAAAATTTTATCCCGGGGCTATTACATTTAAACATTTTCTGACGCAAAAGAACGCGGTGGAAATACTAGGTTATTTCTGGAACCGTGGTTCAAGGATCACTGGTTTGTACGAGATTCACGGGGACATTGAAGGCGCTGCAGGTTTAAAATGGTACATCGGCCCGGGTGCCCACATTGCTTTTTACAACAACAAATATTATGATGGTAAAAGCTACTTTGGGTTGGATGGTGTTATTGGTTTAGATTACAAGATCAGAACCGCCCCCATCAATTTATCACTCGATTGGCAACCTTCCTTTGAATTTGGAGATGGCGCTGGTTTCTCAGGCAACTGGGGTGGTTTTGCAGTGAGATATGTATTCTAACAAAATATCAAAATATTTTAAAAACCTGTTGTCTACAACAGGTTTTTTGTATTTTAATAGGCATCCAAGTGTTAGCTTTGCCGCCACACAAAGATGAAAGAACTGATCACCCGACTTATTGATTTTTTTTATCCTCCTTTCCGGAAGATGATGCCCTTGCAAACCTTTCGCTATGCTGCCTGCGGAGGAGGAAACGCTGTTTTTGGATTGATCACCTACTTTATAGGCTACCAATATATTTTTGATGGAACTGTTTTCGATCTCGGTTTTTATGCTTTCAAACCACATACCGCAGCCGTGCTCCTTTCTTCCTTCATCACTTTTTTGGTTGGGTTTATCCTAAACCGATACATCGTTTTTGTGGAATCCAACTTACGCGGCCGCATCCAATTATTCAGGTATTTTTTGTCTTTCACTTTTAACCTGTTGGTTAATATTGCCCTTTTAAAGTTGTTAGTGGAAGTCTTGCATGTTCATCCATTGATCAGTCAAATGATCACCATCCTCATCGTAATAGCCATCAGCTACCTTACCCAACGTCACTTCACTTTTCGGGTAAATAAAGATGGTAGTACATCGCTCTCAGAACTCGAATAAGATACCAAAGAGCCATCTCCAACTAATTCATTTCAACAGCATTACACCCCACGAGCCTAAACTCATTCTGTTTGGGGGCACCTAAACGGCCGTCGTCATCTGACAGTTTTGCCAGTCAAAGTTTATTTAATGACATTTCACTACTGCATATCAAGCCGCTGCTCCCTATTTCTGAAAAATCTGCCATTTTTTCACCTTTTACGCCTTGGCATAAAGATTGACAATTTACATTTACAAAAAAACGAAAAAACATGGGAAAGATCATAGGAATAGATTTAGGAACCACCAACAGTTGTGTTGCTGTTATGGAAGGAAACGAGCCAGTGGTAATTGCAAATGATGAAGGGCGTAGAACAACCCCTTCCGTAGTTGCTTTTTTAAAAAACGGAGAGCGCAAAGTAGGGGATCCTGCAAAACGCCAGGCTATCACCAACCCGCAAAATACTATCAGCAGTGTGAAACGTTTTATGGGTCGCAGATTTGATGAGGTAACAGAAGAAACCACACATTGGAGTTATAAAGTGGCAAAAGGCGACAATAATACGGTTCGCATTGACATAGATGGCAGAATGTACACCCCACAAGAAATTAGTGCGATGGTGTTGCAAAAAATGAAAAAAACCGCCGAAGACTACCTGGGCATAGAGGTAACCGACGCGGTGATCACCGTGCCAGCTTATTTTAACGATGCACAACGCCAGGCTACCAAAGAAGCCGGTGAAATTGCGGGTTTAAATGTTCGCAGAATTGTGAACGAACCAACCGCAGCAGCACTTGCCTACGGACTCGACAAAAAAGGAAAAGATCAGAAAATAGCGGTGTTCGATTTGGGTGGCGGTACATTTGACGTGTCTGTACTTGAATTGGGCGATGGCGTTTTTGAAGTAAAATCTACCAACGGTGATACTCACCTGGGCGGCGATGATTTTGATAAAGTGATCATGGACTGGTTAGCAGACGAATTTAAAGCGGACGAAGCCATCGACCTGCGCAAAGACCCCATGGCATTGCAGCGTTTGAAAGAAGCAGCAGAAAAAGCAAAAGTAGAGTTATCCTCTTCATCAGAAACAGAGATCAACCTGCCGTACGTTACCGCAGTGGATGGTGTTCCCAAACACTTGGTAAAAAAACTGACCCGTGCTAAATTTGAAGCACTGGCAGACAAACTCTTCGAGCGTTGCCTTACACCTTGTGAATCTGCATTGAAAGATGCAGGATTGAGCACTTCAGACATAGACGAAGTGATCCTCGTAGGGGGTAGTACACGCATACCTAAAGTGCAGGAAATCGTAGAAAAATATTTTGGTAAAAAACCCAATAAAGGCGTTAATCCCGACGAAGTAGTGGCATTAGGTGCGGCTATCCAAGGGGCTGTAATGACAGGAGAAGTGAAAGATGTTTTGTTGCTGGACGTAACTCCATTGGGTTTGGGTATAGAAACGATGGGCGGTGTAATGACCAAGTTAATTGAAAGCAATACCACCATCCCTACCAAAAAATCCGAAACATTTAGTACAGCCGCCGATAACCAACCAGGTGTGCAAATTCATGTGTTGCAAGGCGAACGTCCGATGTCTTCTCAAAATAAAAGCTTAGGCATGTTCAACTTAGATGGTATCCCACCAGCACCCCGTGGAGTACCTCAAATTGAAGTTATTTTCGATATTGACGCCAACGGTATTTTACATGTAACGGCAAAAGATAAGGGCACAGGCAAAGAGCAAAAAATCAGAATTGAAGCAGGTAGTGGTTTAAGTCCTGAAGAAATTGAAAGGATGAAAAACGAAGCAAAAGCCAACGAAACAACCGATAAAGCTGAAAGAGAAAAAGTAGAGAAAGTCAACCAGGCTGATAGCCTGATTTTTCAAACAGAAAAACAGTTGAAAGAGTACGGCGAAAAAATACCAGCTGATAAAAAAGAAACGATTGAAAGCAATCTGGAGCAGTTGAAAACAGCCCACAAATCTCAGGATATCGGCGCCATCGATACTGCAGTTACAGCTTTAAATGCAGCTTGGACGGCAGCTAGCGAAGACATGTACAAGGCTACACAAGATACAGGAGCCCAACCCGCGCAACCTGACGGGGGAGGAGTTCCCAATGAAGATGCCAGCAACGAAAATGTGACCGATGCTGAGTTTGAAGAAGTGAAGTAAATTTATACCAGTATACGACATAGGCCGCCTCATCAGCGGCCTTTTTTATTTTCTAACAGTAATATGGTGCGTTTCCATTCAAAAAAGTCGCTGGTTCAACTGTAAATTGTTTGTGTTGATACTAAAGTGGGGTTTTCTTCGTTTAATCGTATCGTTTAACCACAATAACCAACTTTATATGAGATTTAAAAAATCATTTTTTGCCTTAATGGCAATTGCTACTTTAGCTATTTCATGTAGCCGTGCCGTAACGGTTCAACAAGCAGCCAATAACCATTACAAAAAGTGTAGACCGGTTAAATAAGATCATTCTTTACAAATAAATGGTAGCCTCATCGCTACCATTTTCTTTTTCTGGAAGTATTGTTAATTTGAATTCATGGATAGCATAGCCGTGGTACCGAATTTGTATGATTTAATTGAACCAACTGATTGGTTTTTATATCACCCAAAATAAATGAACATGCGACCATCTTTCAACATCATAGCTACACTGCTGCTAAGTTTTATATTGATGCAGTGTAAGCCCAAAGCTGCTGTTAACCAACAAACATCAGCCAACAATGCCGCTTCAGAACTTTCCACATCCAACATAACGAGCATTACCAACATAGAAATATCTGGTTGGGAATTTGCCAAAACAAAGCAAGTGGATAAGTTAAAAGACTTACTGGCAGACGATTACCAAGCTTTTTTCGGGAAAGTGTTGATGGACAAAAAGGATGTGCTGTTGTCTTTTCAACGAAGCAACATCAACGCTTACAGGTTATCAAATATCCGGACCAAAAAAGTGAGTGAAGATGTAGCTATTATCTATTACGAAGTGCTACAAGACGCTACCGATCCTGAGGGGCAAAAATGGGTGCCACAAGTGGCAGCATCTACCACTTACGTGAAAAGAGGCAATAAGTGGTATCCTGTATTTTATCATGAAACAGCCTTACTGGCGGGTTTGTAGAGAATTATCCTCAATCGAATCTAATATAAACAAGCAAGCCCCACAATGTGGGGCTTGCTTTATAAAAAGTAGTTGTGTGAATTACATTAAGTCTAAAGCCAACGCAAAAAAAGTAACATTAAAGGGTAAAACCATCGAACAGTAGCCGCCACCAATAGCGTACACGCCAAAAAAAGCTACTATAGATATTAAAAATAAAATCCAGTATAATCCCGTTGATCTTTTCTTAGTTGTGGTCATAAAAAATATTTTTGCAAATATAATGCAGCCTCGATAAATCGGTGCTTTTTTTTTGAATTTAAAAACTTTTTAAAAATATAAAAAGGCTATTTGTAAATTGCGTAATTAATACACATTGCATGATGATTCATTTTTATGTTGGCTTCCGTTCAGAACATGGCCAATCGATTGCTATTAAGATAGTTGACTTTACCAAAGAAGGGGGGTTAACAGTCATTGAATTACCCCTTCATTTTCTGAATGATGGCTATTGGCATTTGACTTTGGATACCGCTACACAGCAGCTCTCTGATGAGTTCGAGTACAGCTATATATTCCGGGACAGCCACCAAAACGAAGAAAAAGAATTCTGTAAAAATACTTCCGTCAACCTACAGAAACACAAAGTAAAACGTGTAGATATTGTAGATGAATGGAATGATGTAGAACTATACAAAGACGTTTTCTCATCCATCCCTTTTACACATGTTTTTCATTCAACCGCACACAAACTCAAGGTAACCGATACCAAAAACCCTACCCATATTTTTAAAGTAAAGACGCCTGCTATGGCTTCGGGTAAGGTGATCTGTCTGACGGGGGGCAATAAAAAAATGAATGAGTGGGATACTAAAAACCCTTTATTTCTGGAGCAAAAAAAACAATATTGGGTATTAAAACTGAATCTCAGCAAAGAACATTTCCCGATCGAATATAAATTAGGGATTTACGACATCGCATCTGGTAACATGCAATATGAAGATGGAAACAATCGGGTATTACCCACATCTGCAGAAAAAGACACGCTTACTATTTTGAACCATACCATCGATACTGTTCGTTATCGTTGGCGTGGGGCGGGTGTCAATATTCCAGTTTCTGCCCTCAAATCGGAGAACAGTTGGGGAGTAGGTGATTTTACAGACCTCAACCTGCTCACAGATCTGGCAAAAGAAATGGGTCTTCGGATGATCCAATTGTTGCCCATCAACGACACTACTTCTACCCATACCAACAAAGATTCTTACCCTTATTCAGCCGTATCGGCTTTTGCTTTACATCCCATTTTTCTGAACGTACAGCAGTTGGCAAAATCGCTGTCGGTTCAATTTCCGGAAGCGATGTTGAACAAAGTAGTTGAATTCAATACTACAGATACTTTGCATTACGAAGAAATCAAGGCTATCAAAAAAGAAGCCATCAGTCATTTGTACGAAAAAGATAAAGCGCTGTTCAAAGATGATTTTGGCTGGTTCAGCTTTTTTGATCTTAACCGCCACTGGTTGGTTCCTTATGCCGCTTATTGTTATTTGAGAGACAAAAATCAAACAGCAGATTACAATACCTGGGCAGATTTTTCTTCCTATAATGAAGATCAGATACATGAATTGGTGAGCCCGGAAAATGATTTTTACGATCACATTGCTATTCACTATTTTACGCAATACCATCTTCATCTTCAACTAAAAGATGCCGTAGATTACGCACATAAATCAGGCATCGTTATCAAAGGTGATTTGCCGATTGGAGTTGGCAGACATAGCTGTGATGCATGGATGTACCGCTCGTTGTTTCACATGAACATGCAAGCAGGAGCACCACCAGATGCATTTGCCACCAAAGGGCAAAACTGGAGTTTCCCTACTTACAACTGGGAAAAAATGGCGGAAGACGATTATGCCTGGTGGCGTCAACGGATGGAACACATGAGTAATTATTTCGACGCCATTCGAATCGATCATGTGTTGGGTTTCTTTCGCATTTGGAGTATTCCTGCACACGCTATTGAAGGTATCCTCGGTCGATTTATTCCGGCATGGCCGCTGAGTTACCACGATTTTAATGATGCAGGTTTTCATTTCACCGAAGACAGGATCTGCCTGCCTTACATTTCAGAGCAATTGTTGTACGATTGGTTTGGAAGCGATGCGGCTGTGGTGAAAGATGTGTTTTTGCATCAATATATATTCAAAGAAGAATTTAATACGCAACGCAAAATTGCTGCCTACTGTGCAACTCATGAAGCACATGCACACTTACAATATAAGTTGTTTGATCTGCTCAGTAATGTAATCGCCTTCAAAGATGAAACAAACCCAGGGCATTATCATTTGCGGATTGGCATACATGGTACGGATTCTTACAAGGCACTTCCTTATCACGAACAAGCTGCACTCAATAAATTGTTTGAAGATTATTTTTTCAATAATCAAAATAAGTTGTGGGAAGAAGAAGGCATTAAAAAACTAACGGCACTCAAACGCAGCACCAATATGATGATTTGTGCCGAAGACCTCGGGATGGTGCCCGCCATGGTAGAAGGTGTACTCAACAATATGCAAATGCTCGCATTGGAAGTACAGCGTATGCCAAAACGTGCCACCGATGAGTTTTCTGATCCACGTTATTCTCCTTACCTCAGTGTAGTTACACCTGGTACCCACGATATGGCTACCATCAGAGAATGGTGGGAAGAGGATAAAATTACCATTCAACGATTTTATAACCAACAATTAGAGCAGCAGGGTGATGCTCCTTATTATGCAGAATCATGGGTGTGCAGAAGTATTCTACAACAGCATTTGCAATCACCCGCCATGTGGGCAGTATTTCTGTTACAGGACCTACTCTCTATAGATGATCAGTTACGAAAAGAAGACCCCCGAACAGAGCGCATTAATGATCCCGCAAATCCAGATCATTTCTGGAACTACAGGATGCACCTAACTTTGGAAGCGCTTCGCGAAGAGGTTGGATTTTTAGTGACTATGAAAAATATGGTAGCGGAATCTGGTAGAGGCTAGCACCTGCACCGGGCTTTTCTGGTGCTTCCATTTTCATGTTGCAGGCTTTAACTGAAATGTATTTTTCTCTTGCCAAAAGGGGAAACATTTTGTAAATATTCTATCATGTATTCAATAAAAAAATGACGGTCTCTTATAAAATATACCATCTCCCTTTTAAGTATCCTTTTACCATTTCGAAGGGTACCAAAACTGCACAGCCTACTTTTGTTGTAGAGCTCGATTACTTTGGTATCAAAGGTTATGGAGAAGCTCCGGAAATTTCGTATTACAATATTTCAGTTGAAAAAATGGCCGCAGATCTGGAATCGAAAAAAATGTTTGTCGAAAAATTCGCTCTTACCGATCCCGAAAGATATTGGCACTATTTGCATCATTTATTTCCGCAAAATCCTTTCTTGGTTTGTGCACTAGACATGGCCGGGTGGGATATTTATGGCAAACTGAAAAGGAAGCAATTGCATGATCTCTGGGGTTTAAATACTTCTACTGCACCTCTTACCGATTATACGATCGGCATCGCTGATATGGAGCTGATGGTACAAAAAATGAAAGCGCAACCTTGGCCCATTTACAAAGTGAAAGTAGGAACCGATCATGATCTTGAAATGGTGGCTGCGCTGCGAAAAGAAACCGACGCCCTATTAAGGGTAGATGCCAATGCCGGATGGACGCTGGAACAGGCCCTACACAAAATTCCCATTTTAAATGAACTGGGAGTTGAAATGGTAGAACAACCCCTTGCTAAAGATGATTGGGAGGGAATGAAAATATTGTATGAACAATCTTCTATTCCATTGTTTGCCGATGAGTCATGTGTGTCAGAATCGGATGTGGCCAAATGCGCCGGTCATTTTCATGGCATTAACATCAAACTCACCAAATGCAGTGGTATTACTCCCGCCAGAAGAATGATTGTAGCCGCCAGAAAACTAGGATTGCAGGTGATGATGGGCTGCATGAATGAAACCTCCGTTGGCACAGCGGCCATCGCACAACTGGCGCCCTTGTCAGATATGGTGGATATGGACGGTCCTTTATTACTCGCAGAAGATATTGCCCGTGGTGTTGGGTTTGAAGCCGGCAAAATTATTTACAATGATCTGCCTGGTTTAGGAATTGAAATGCTAAACTTTGATACAGAAACAAAATAAATTTGGTCAAAAAAAATATCCTTCCTTACTTTGCCTTTCAAATGAATCAATTCATACATACACATCATCATCATATGTTACCCGCAAGGTAGGCTATGTTGATTTGTGTGTACAGCACATAATTAAAGGGCTTACAGCAATGTAGGCCCTTTTTGTTTTTTGGGCATTTCACTGCCACAAAGAACAGTAAATACAAAACGGAATACGCAACAAAAAAGGCCCAGGTATGTTACATTACAAGGCGATTTAAAACAAAAAAAGGTAAACAGCATTTTAACTGCTACGACCAAAAAAAACGAGATCATGCTAAAAATAGCTATTCAAAAATCGGGCAGATTGTACGAAGAATCGGTAAAACTGCTCAAAGAATGTGGGATACAAATCAACAACGGTAACAAACAATTAAAAACCATTGCCGAAAATTTCCCCTTAGAAATATTTTTTTTAAGAGATGACGATATTCCTCAGTATGTGTTTGACGGCGTGGCGGATATCGGTATCGTTGGAGAAAATGTTTGGCTGGAAACCAACAAAAACATCGAGCTGGTTTATCGGCTTGGTTTTGGAAAATGCAGGCTTAGTATTGCAGTGCCCAAAGCCATGCAATATGAAAAAGTAGAAGATTTAGATGGATTAAAAATCGCTACTTCTTATCCACACCTCACCCAAATGTTTTTGAATCAACAAAAAATAACCGCTGAGATTCATGAAATCAGTGGCTCGGTTGAGATAGCGCCGGGGATAGGTTTGGCAGATGCCATTTGCGATCTGGTGAGTAGTGGAAGTACATTGTTTACCAATAACCTCAAAGAGGTAGAAGTGATCCTGCAATCAGAAGCGGTGTTGGTCGGCAGCACAGATCTCACTGACGATAAAAAAGTCATCTTGGAAAAACTGTTGATGCGCATCAACGCAGTAAAGCGAGCTAAAAACAACAAATATATTTTACTCAACGCTCCCAACCACCAGTTAGAAAATATTGCTGCGGTGTTACCGGGTAGTAAAAGTCCAACCATTGTTCCATTAGCAGAAGAAGGCTGGAGTAGCGTACAAAGCGTGGTAAACGAAAACGATTTTTGGGAAGTGATCGAAAAACTAAAAGAATTACAGGCCCAAGGAATATTGGTGGTGCCTATCGAAAAAATGATTTTATAAACATCCGTTATGCAAATGTATATCAATCCTGAAAAAAGTTGTTGGCCACAGTTGTGCACCAGACCCGCGTTTGACTATTCATCGCTCGAAGGTTTGGTAGCACCTATTTTAGAAGACATTCAACATGATGGAGATACCGCTCTTAGAAAATATGCGGCTCAATTCGACAAAGTACAATTGGATGCCCTACAGGTAACAGAAGAAGAGTTCAGCGCTGCTGCAGCCAACGTTCCAGCTGCCTTAAAAGAAGCCATAACGCAGGCTGCAGCAAACATTCGCTTATTTCACGAAGCGCAACAAGAAACTATTCAACAAATTTATACTATGCCAGGCGTTTTATGCTGGCGCAAATCTGTTGGTATCAGCGATGTAGGACTCTATATTCCTGGGGGAACAGCTCCCTTATTTTCAACTTTATTGATGCTTGGTATTCCTGCCCAAATTGCGGGATGCCGCAACATAGTATTGTGTACCCCTAGCAATGCAGAAGGGAAAATTAATGAAGCGGTTTTATTCACAGCTCATTTGCTAGGTTTAAAAAATGTATTCAAATTAGGTGGTGTACAAGCCATCGGTGCAATGGCTTACGGTACTGCCTCTGTACCTAAAGTGAGTAAAATATTTGGTCCGGGTAACCAGTATGTAACCGCAGCCAAACAAATGGTGAACCGTCAAGGTACCGCCATCGATATGCCCGCTGGCCCGAGTGAGTTGGCAGTATATGCAGACGAAACAGCAGTTCCAGCTTTTGTAGCTTCAGATCTGCTGAGCCAGGCAGAACATGGAGTAGACAGTCAGGTTATGCTGGTGGCCAGTTCTGAAAAAATTGCATTGGCCGTTCAGGAAGAAGTGAACAAACAACTCCAGGATCTTCCCAGAAAAGAGTTAGCTGCAATAGCGCTTACACATAGCCGTTATGTTGTGATGGAATCTATCGATACATCCTTTGATTTTTTAAATGAATATGCAGCCGAACACTTGATCATCGCATCCGATGCGGCATTGGAACTGAGTGAAAAAGTAATCAACGCAGGTAGTATTTTCCTTGGCAATTATTCTCCGGAAAGTGCGGGGGATTATGCTTCCGGAACCAACCATACGTTGCCGACCAATGGATACGCAAAGGCTTACAGTGGTGTATCTGTTGATAGTTTCGTAAAAAAAATTACGTTTCAACAGTTGAGTAAAGAAGGGCTGGCTTTGATTGGAAATACCGTTGAGTTAATGGCGGCAGCTGAAGGATTGGAGGCACATCGGAATGCAGTAGCTATCAGAAGAAAAGGATAAAAGATATTATGTATACCAGAATCGAAAAAGCAACCATACATGTTACAAGAAAAAATTACTCCTACCAATAAATTCAAAGGGCTGAATAACCTGGTACGTAAAAACATTCAGGCCTTAAAACCTTATTCATCTGCCAGGCACGAATTTGAAGGAAAGGCATCCGTATTTTTGGACGCTAACGAAAATCCATTTGGTTCGCCAGGCAATGGGGCAGTAACGGAGATGGTAGATTTTAACCGTTATCCTGATCCCCTGCAATGGCAATTGAAATTTCAATTGGCCAGGATCAAAGGGGTTCCTGCCGAAAATATTTTTGTAGGCAATGGCAGCGATGAGGTGATTGATTTGGCGTACCGTATTTTTTGTGATCCTGCCAAAGACAATGTGATCATTTGTACGCCTACTTATGGGATGTATGAAGTGAGCGCAGGTATCAATGATGTAACAGCAAAGAAAGTACCGCTCACCGCCGACTTTCAATTGGATACAGAAGCTGTTTTGAATGCCATAGATGAACATACCAAGTTATTATTTGTATGTTCTCCCAACAATCCTACCGGCAATAATATGAACCGGTTTGATATAGAATTATTGCTGAATAATTTTCCCGGCATCGTCATTATTGATGAAGCTTATATCAACTATTCAAATCAAAAAACATTCATACAGGAGCTCACAGAATATCCCAATTTGATCGTGATGCAAACCTTGTCAAAAGCATGGGGGCTGGCTGCATTGCGACTTGGCCTTTGTTTTGCATCTTTAGAAATGATTGATTTGTACAACAAAGTAAAACCACCCTATAACATCAACATCGCTTCGCAGGAGTTGGGTATAAAAGCCTTGCAACACACCGATACGGTCAATGATTGGATCAGAGAAACAGTGGAGCAAAGAAAGTTGCTGGCGCAAACCTTGCCTAAGTTTTGTTTTGTGGAGAAAATATTTCCCAGCGATGCTAACTTCTTATTGGTGAAAGTTAACAATGCTAACCAATTATACGATTACCTTGCTGCACATGAAGTAGTAGTTCGAAATAGAAGCAAAGAACCGGGTTGTGAAGGTTGTTTGCGCATGAGTATCGGAACAGCAGATGAAAACAACACACTTATTAAACTTTTAAATGAATACCATGCATCCTGAAACAACCAGCTTCAAATCAGTGGATAACCATTTGAAACCAAAAAAATTATTATTGATAGACAGAGACGGAACCTTAATCAATGAGGCTCCGCCTACTTATCAGCTCGATTCATTTGATAAACTCAGTTTTTATCCAAATGTTTTTGAGTACATGACCAAAATAGCTACGGAGTTAGATTATGAGTTGTTGATGATCACCAACCAAGATGGGCTGGGTACCGATATTTTTCCAGAACATAGTTTTTGGCCTGTTCATCATTTTGTGGTGAAAAGCTTTGAAACGGAAAAAGTATTTTTCTCCAAAGTTTTGATTGATAAAACTTTTCCCCACGAAAATGCTGCTACCCGAAAACCAGGCACGGGTATGCTCTCCGAATACATCAACAATCCAGCCTATGATTTAGTAAATTCTTTTGTGATCGGAGATCGAATTACTGACATTCAGTTGGCTAAAAATTTAGGCTGCAAGGGAATTTGGCTCAACATTGATGAAAACCTCGGTGCTGCAGAAATTCAGGATACCGTGGAAGCACTTAAAAAGGATACGGTTGCCCTGGTTACGCCCCATTGGAAAGACGTTTATGAGTTTTTAAAAATGCCTCCACGCATCACATTGCACGGTAGAAAAACGAACGAAACCATTATCTCGGTCCGATTAAATTTGGATGGAACCGGACAAGCAAATATAAAAACAGGCTTACATTTTTTTGATCACATGCTCGATCAGGTAGCCAGGCATAGCGGTATTGATCTGCAATTGCTTTGCAACGGTGATCTCCAAATTGATGAACATCATACCATAGAGGATACTGCTATTGCTTTGGGAGAAGCTTTTGCAAAAGCACTCGGCGATAAAAGGGGCATCGAGCGCTACGGATTTTTACTTCCGATGGATGATTGTTTGGCGCAGGCTGCCATCGATTTCGGCGGGAGACCATGGTTGGTGTGGAAAGTAAAATTTAAACGAAATAAAATAGGGGACGTGCCTACCGAAATGTTTGAACACTTTTTCAAATCATTTACAGATGCAGCGAAGTGCAACCTGAACTTCAAAGCGAAAGGCGACAACGAACACCATAAAATAGAAAGTGTATTTAAAGCATTTGCAAAAGCCATCAAAATGGCCGTTAAACGTGATATCAATAACAACCAACTTCCCTCCACCAAGGGGATGCTGTAAAATAGTTTTTAAGTATGACGGATATATCTCCAACTACCAACCGGCAACAAAGGATTTGTATTGTTGAATACAACGCAGGGAATGTACAAAGTGTATTGTTTGCATTGAAAAGACTGGGTTTTACGGCTACCGTCACTGCAGATGAAACCTTGCTGCGCAACGCAGACAAAGTAATTTTTCCGGGCGTAGGCAATGCTGGAGCAGCCATGAAAAGTTTACAGGAAACGGGGTTGGATACTATCATTCCCACCCTGCAACAACCAGTGTTGGGTATCTGTGTGGGCATGCAACTGCTTTGCAAATATTCTGAAGAAAGCGATACGCCCTGTTTGGGTATCATTGATACCGTTGTAAAAAAATTTGAATCACAACCGGGCGTGAAAGTGCCGCAGATGGGATGGAACAGCATCTACGATTACCAGAGCAACTTACTGCAAGGCATACCCGAAAATAGTTATGTGTATTTTGTGCACAGTTATTATGCCGCGCTCTGTGAAAATACGGTAGCCAAAACATACTATACATTGCCTTACAGTGCCATCCTACAAAAAAATAATTTTTACGGGGTACAGTTTCATACGGAGAAATCTGCCAGTGCCGGCGATGCGATTTTATCTAATTTCTTAAGTTTATAAATTCTATATAGTGATTATCATTCCATCTAACATAGAAACCGAAATTGTGACGAGAGGGTTTATTTTACCTGCCATCGACATCATCGAAGGCAAAGCGGTCAGGCTCACCCGTGGCGATTATGAGAGCAAAAAAGTTTATTACAACGATCCGTTGGAAGCTGCCAAAGCATTTGAAGCAGCCGGCTTAACGGGATTGCACCTGGTAGATTTGGATGGGGCCAAGGCAGGAAAAATCGTTAACATTAAAGTGCTGGATGCCATCGCCAACCATACTTCTCTGAAAATTGACTTTGGTGGCGGTGTAAAAAATGTACAGGATGTAAAAGATATCATCAATGCCGGCGCCACCATGGTTACGATTGGAAGTTTGGCGGTGAAACAACCTACACTGCTAGAAGAATGGGTGTTGATGTTTGGGACGAATCGTTTTTTTATCGGGGCTGATGTGTTAGAAGAAAAAATTAAGATCAGTGGTTGGTTGCAAGATGGTGGCATCAATGTGTACCAGTTTCTAACGCAAATGCGAGCCATCGGTATACAGCATTTTTTCTGTACAGATATTCAAAAAGATGGCGCCATGCAAGGTGCTTCGTTGGCTTTGTATCAAAAGATGTTGCAGCAGTTCCCTGGTTTGCAATTAACGGCCAGCGGCGGCGTGTCCTCCGTCGCTGATATTGAAGCAGTAAAGGCAGCAGGTTGCAACGGAGCCATCATCGGTAAAGCCATTTATGAAGGGTTGATTTCGTTACGGGAACTTGAACCATACAACTAACCATCACCGTTATGCAAGAAGACAACGATCATATATTTAGCAGAGCTGAGGCAACGGGTTCCCTTTGCCGTCGGATCATTCCATGCTTAGATATCAAAGATGGCAGAACCGTTAAAGGTGTCAATTTTGTGGACATCAGGGACGCAGGCGATCCCGTGGCTTTGGCCATGCAGTATGCAAAAGAGGGTGCCGACGAACTGGTATTCTTAGACATAACGGCTACGGTAGAACGAAGAAAAACCCTGGCAGGTCTGGTGAACGAAGTTGCGTCTGCTATCAACATCCCTTTTACAGTTGGTGGTGGCATTAGTCAGGTGGCCGATGTAGAACTCCTGTTGAAAAATGGTGCCGATAAAATTTCCATCAACTCTGCAGCTGTTCGAAACCCTGCCATCATCGCAGAAATGAGCCATGCTTTTGGCAGCCAATGTGTAGTATTGGCAATTGATACCAAAAAAGAGGCAGATGGGGAGTGGTATGTGTACCTCAACGGCGGACGTTTACAAACAGGTATCAAAACACTCGATTGGGCCAAACAAGGAGTGGATGCAGGTGCGGGTGAAATTTTACTCACCAGCATGAACAACGATGGTACGAAGGATGGATTTGCCATCGACATAACTCGAATGCTAGCAGACGCTTTGCCTGTGCCAGTGATTGCATCAGGTGGGGCAGGAACCAAAGCACATTTCAAAAATGTTTTCGAACAAGGACATGCAGATGCGGCATTGGCAGCCAGTATCTTTCATTTTGGAGAAATACCCATCCCTGAACTAAAGCAATACCTTTACGAGCAACACATTAAAATAAGATTGTGAAAAAACATTTATATTGATTTGCCACTACTGACCGTGCTAACTTTGTTTGTATATTTTAAAAGTACACAAACCAAAGGCAAATTAATTTAAAGATTGGACAGTGAAAATTGAAAGAAGCGACCAAGAATTGCCTGGTTAAAAAAATAACGATCAATCAATTATTTAAACTTGCCATTTGGCATCAATTCCCCAAATATGGAAAATATTTCACCTGATTTTGAAAAATACGCTGATAGATTGGTGCCTGCCATCGTACAAGACAATGAATCCGGAAAGGTGCTGATGCTGGGTTTTATGAACGAAGAGGCGCTGCAACTTACGCTCACCAACAAAAGGGTAAGCTTTTTCAGTCGCTCTAAAAACAGCATATGGACCAAAGGCGAAACCAGTGGAAATTTTTTAGAACTGATCAGCATGGCATCAGATTGCGACAATGACACCTTGTTATTGAAAGTTAAACCCGTTGGTCCGGTTTGCCATACGGGAACGGATACCTGCTGGGCAGAAATAAATGAAGGTGGCCAATTTTTATTTACCCTCGAACAGATCATTGCGGATCGGAAACAACATCCAGCAAACGATTCTTACACAAGTTCCTTGTTTGCAAAAGGCATCAATAAAATTGCACAGAAAGTAGGCGAAGAGGCGATTGAACTGGTGATTGAAGCCAAAGACGACGATCGATCCTTGTTCTTAGGCGAGGCAGCAGACCTGCTCTTTCATTACCTCATTTTGTTACAGGCAAAGGGGTTTTCTTTAAGTGAGGTAACCAATGTGCTCAAGCAACGACACGCAGAAAAAAAGTAATAAGATGCTGTTTGCCTTCCTCAGGCACACAGCGTCTTCAGCAAGTTGTTGCGCCTATTGGTTTAACCGAAGGTCCCGCCCCAGATACCAAATACGCGTAGCAACCAGATGATAACGGCAATTACCACCACAGCGTTAAGGATTGATTTAATTGGACTAGCCATAGGGATGAAACGGTTGATAAGCCATAAAATAACCCCTACTATGATGAGAGTAATTACTACAGTAACAATGGTATTCATATTGTTTGTTTTAAGTTGTTCACAGAAGAAACTTATAAAATCGTACCAAAAAAATATTCCTCAAATTGTAGAAAATATATTTTGAGGTTGTTGACTTATTACTCATTTTCGCAGCATGACACCAGAACGCACCAAAAGACTCCAGGACGTATTGAACAAAAGGCAACCCGGCCTCACCGTTTTGTTAGAAAACGTACACGATCCTCATAACATTTCTGCTGTGATGCGTACCTGCGATGCTGTGGGTATTCAGGATATTTATATTTTAAACACAAAAATTCCTCCCCATAAAAAATGGGGAGCAAAAAGCTCTTCCAGTGCTGCCAAATGGCTCACCATTCATCAATTTACAGACACTGCTGCCTGTTTCGAAAAACTACGTCAGCATTACGATAAAATTTACACCACCCATTTAAGTACAGATGCCGCTTCGTTGCATCAACTTGATTTCACAGAACGTGTAGCGCTTGTTTTTGGAAATGAACATGGAGGGGTTTCAGAAGAAACAATTGCACTAAGCGACGGAAACTTCACCATTCCGCAAGTAGGGATTATCAAATCGCTCAATATTTCGGTTGCCTGTGCGGTTTCTGTATATGAAGCATACCGTCAAAAAAATATTGCCGGGCATTACGATCAACAGGAGCTAGATTCAGTTGCTTATGAAACATTGCGCAAGGAGTGGGGCTTCCTCGATGAATCTGCAGAAGGGTAATCGTTCGCCCGTATTTCTTCCGGTCATCTATTTCATTTCAATAAATGCATTGATTACAATAACTTCATAGCTTCAAAACAACCGCACATGAAGAAAATTATACTGCCTCTTTTAATGTCAGTCTTAACCATTCCAGGCTTCGCTCAAAATACAAGACCTTTAACGCACTCGTTATACGACGGATGGAAATCTGTTGGCGAACGCAAGATCAGTAATGATGGCAAATACATCGTGTATGCCGTTAATCCGCAGGAAGGCGATGGTGAGATGGTAGTGCAGCATGTGAGTTCCGGCTATAAAAAAACCATTTCTAGGGGATATAGCGCTGTGATTACAGAAGACAGCAAGTACGCTATCTTCAAAATAAAACCCGTTTTTCAGGACACCCGCCAGGCAAAAATTAAGAAAAAAAAGCCAGATGATATGCCCAAAGATTCATTGGTCATCGTGCAGTTGGGTACCGACAGTATTGTTAAAATCAGCAGGGTAAAATCTTTCAAAGTACCCGAAAAAGCAGCTGGATGGGTAGCATATCATCTGGAAAAACCTTTGCCAGATACCAGTGCAAAAAAGAAGCCTGCCGTAGATAGTTTGAAACTGCGAATAGATATGCTTTCCAAATTAGCAGATTCCCTGATCCGAAAATCGCTGGACTCTATAAAAGGAAATATCGAGAAAGAAGAAGTGATCAATGCAGCCAAAAAAGCCGTCAGAGAAATTTACAAAAAAGCCGACGAGCTGGAAGAAAGTTTGTTCATAGCTGATGCAGATGGCGACGAAGTGCCGGGGGCTGCGGCTGCCATTGATGGCACTGAATTGATATTGAAAAATCTCCTCACAGGAACAAGGCAATCCTTTAAACAAGTGAACGAATATCAGTTTGATGAAAAAGCCAATGTTCTAATGCTAGAAATAGGGAAGGCTGCCAAAGACAGCAACAGCAAAGCTATGGTGATCTTATTTCATATGCAATCCGGGAAAACAGATACAGTGTTACGTGGTTTCAACGATGCCAAAAATTATGTTTTCGATGAGGCCGGAAAACAGTTGTCATTTGTTGCAGAGCGCGACAGTAGTGCAAAATCTTTACAAAAATTCTATAAATTATGGTATTATAAAAATGGTTCAGACAGCGCCTCTTTGTTAGCAGATAAAAATACAGTGGGCATGAAAATTGGTCAAACAGTGAGCGAAAATGCAGTGTTACGTTTTAGCAAAGATGGGCAGAAATTATTTTTTGGAGTAGCACCCGTTCAGCCGGCAAAAGACACCACTCTTGTAGATTTTGAACTGGCCAGATTAGATATTTGGCATTACAATGACGATTATTTGCAACCACAACAGTTGCGCCAGTTGACCCAGGAACAACGCAGGAGTTTCCTCAGCGTTATAAAACCCGTGACAGGAAAGCTGTTACAATTAGGTGATGAGAATACTGAAAATATAATGATGGTGGACGAAGGCAACGCAGATTGGGTGTTGGCACAATCTACCAAAGGTAACCGTAGTACTATTATGTGGGAAGGAAGGGCAAAGGCCAAAGCATTTGTGATCAATACCAACAATGGGGAGCGTACTTATATCAAGAACAATAGTTTTGGGAACTACCAGGCATCCGCCGCTGGAAAATATGTGTATTGGTACAACCCTGAAATGAAACAATACTTTACCTACAATGTTGCCAATGGTGCTATCTATAATATCACCGCTACAATTAAAGTGCCTTTGTACGATACTGAAAATGACGTACCTGATTTCCCTTCTGCAGCTGGTGCTATTGGTTGGGTAGAAAATGATCGTTATTTTATAATAAAAGATGAATATGATCTTTGGTTGGTAGATCCTAACGGCAACGAACAACCGAAAAATATCAGCAATGGCTACGGCAGGAAAAATAAAACGGAGTTTAATTATGTTAAACTAGATCCTGATCAACGATTTTTTGAAGCCAACGAAACTATTTTATTGACGGCTCAAAACAAAGTGAATAAAGAAGGAGGTTATTTTAGTGCTTCACTCAACACGGTTGCTGATCCTGTAAAATTAGATATGGGCGCCTATGCCACCGGCCCCCTTTCAAAAGCGAAAAACAGCAGTGTGTATTTATTGCAGAAAGCAACCCCCGCTGCTTCTGAATTGTATGTTGGAACAGACATGGCCCAACTGACTGCAGTAACCGATGTAGCGGCGCAACAGAAAGAGTACAATTGGATAACCACAGAATTGGTAAGATGGAAGATGTTCGACGGAAAAATGAGTGAAGGCATTTTATTTAAACCTGCCGATTTTGATCCGAAGAAAAAATATCCCGTTGTATTTTATTTTTATGAACGCAATTCCGACGGCCTTTACAACTATCGAGTACCAGCACCAAGTGCATCCACTATCAACATCCCATATTTCGTAAGTAATGGTTACCTGGTATTTGATCCCAATATTTATTATAAAAAAGGCGAGCCGGGTGAAAGCGCTTACAATAGTGTGGTAAGTGCAGCAAAATATCTGTCAACCCTACCTTATGTAGACAGTACCAAAATGGGTATTCAGGGCCAGAGCTGGGGAGGTTATCAAGTAGCTTATTTGGTTACCCGAACCAATATGTTTCGGGCAGCAGGAGCAGGAGCTCCGGTGGCCAACATGACGAGTGCCTATGGTGGGATCAGATGGGGTACCGGTTTAAATCGCCAGTTTCAATATGAGAAAACCCAAAGCAGAATTGGGGCCAACCTCTGGGAACGCCGCGATCTGTACATCAAAAATTCACCCTTGTTTACTGCCGATAAAATTAATACACCCATACTACTGATGCACAACGATGCAGATGGTGCCGTACCTTGGTACCAGGGTATTGAATTTTTTACCGCGTTAAAAAGACTAGATAAAAAAGTATGGTTGCTGCAGTACAATGGCGAAGACCATAACCTGGTAGAAAGGAAGAACCGAAAGGATTTGTCGGTTCGGTTAAGCCAGTTTTTTGACCACTATCTCAAAGGCGCTAAACCTGCTCGATGGATGACAGAAGGGTTACCAGCTACCGAAAAAGGTAGAGACTGGGGCCTGGATGTAGTGGAATGATGATGAATTGATTCATGCAATAAAATATATACATTCATTTGTAACATTTACCTTCAATAAGTGAAATAAAGAGAAGCTTTCAAGCTTCTTTTTTATATAAGTCAGAACGGTATGATGGAGTGACATCAACAATAAATACTATTTTTTGAATATAGGTGAAGCTGACTGAACTCTTTTTTTGGCAAGTATTGCTTTATAGATGTATGCCAACCTTTGCGTAACTTTCCACACAAAATAAAACGACCATGCGATTTGCTAAAAATAGTCTGTCGGTGCTTTTTTTTCTTATAGCACTAAATGCCGTTGCTCAAGAAAAAAAGGATGCCAAAAAATGGGACGTCAACAAACCGGAAGGAAATTACACAGAAGCCATTTTTACTGTAAATGAAGGCACATGGATGAACCTGGATGTATCACCCGACGGAAAAGAAATCATCTTCGATTTATTAGGTGATATTTATACGATGCCCTACAAAGGAGGAACGGCAAAGGTGCTGAGGAGTGGACATGCTTTTGAGGTGCAACCAAGGTACAGTCCTGATGGGAAAAAAATCCTATTTACTTCCGACGCAGGGGGTGGTGACAATATTTGGGTAATGAATAGAGATGGGAGCAATGCCGTACAAGTAACAAAAGAAAATTTTCGATTGCTCAACAACGGAGCCTGGAGCCCTGATGGAGAGTACATTGTAGCTCGTAAACATTTTACCAGCACGCGCTCACTCGGTGCAGGCGAAATGTGGATGTATCATATCAGTGGCGGTGGAGGTTTGCAATTGACCGTACGGAAAAATGATCAACAAGATGTAAACGAACCCGTATTTTCTCCCGATGGTCAATACGTTTATTATAGCGAAGACATGTACCCCGGTGGTGCGTTTCAATATAATAAAGATCCCAACAATCAAATATTTGTGATCAAACGATTTGATCGGGAAAAGGGTACCAATGAAACGGTCACCGGTGGCCCGGGAGGAGCCTTTCGTCCGCAAATTTCGCACAATGGCAAATGGATGGCATTTTTAAAAAGAGTGCGTACCAAATCTGTGTTGTTCATCAGGGATCTTGAAACAGCAGAAGAGTGGCCCTTGTTCGACAACCTTGGAAAAGATCAGCAAGAAGCCTGGACGGTTTTTGGAAGTTATACAGGATATGCTTTCTCCCCAGACGACGAAGAAATCATTATATGGAGTAATGGAAAAATCATTCGCATCAATGCCAGTGAACCGGGCATAGCCAGCGAAATCCCGTTTTCTTGCAACGTACGCCAACGCATATACGAAGTTCCACGGTACCAGCAACAAATGAACGACGACATGTTTACCGTTCATGTATTGCGCCATGCAGTTACATCCCCGGATGGAAAAATATTGGTATTTAATGCAGCCGGTTATTTGTATAAAAAACAATTACCAGATGGGAAACCAGAAAGATTGGTGCAAACCAATGATGCAACTTACCGGAATGCAGGTTTTGAATCGGAGCCTTCGTTTAGTGCCGATGGGAAAGCCATCGTTTACGTAACCTGGAGTGATACAGAAACAGGAGCCATTTACAGCCTGGCCACAGTTTCAAAAGCAACCCCAATAAAGCTTACGCAAGGGAAAGGTATTTATCGTCAGCCATCTTTTTCACCAGATGGCAAAACGATCCTGTTTAGAAAGGAAGTCGGCAGCGATGCCATGGGCCCGGGCTATACCGCAAAGCCGGGTATTTACACAATGATGGCCAATGGTAGCAACCAACAATTTGTGGCCGAAAGAGGCGACGTACCTCGTTTTAATTCAACTGGTACCCGAATTTTTTATCAGGTAGGTGGAGGGTTGAGCAAATCATTGGTGAGCAATCTGGTGGATGGCAGGGACGAAAGAGTGCATCTAAAAAGTATGTATGGAAGTCAGTTTACGATTTCTCCCGACGAAAAATGGGCAGGCTTTGTTGATCTGCACAATGTATATATAGCGGCCTTTCCTAAAACAGGGAGAAGCATCGATTTGGGGAGTGGTACCAAAGATTTTCCGGTTAAATTGGTGAGCAAGGATGCTGGTACCAACCTGCATTGGAGCGGCGATGGCAAAGAGTTAAAATATATGTTGGGTAATCAATATTTTTCTATCAAATTAGAAGAACGTTTTGAATTTATTGCTGGCAAGCCCGACTCACTGTTTCGCATACCCGAAAAAGGATTAGACGTAGGATTGCAATTAAAAAGAGACAAACCATCGGGAGTAGTAGCTTTTACCAATGCAAGGATCATTACTATGAAGGGAACTGAAGTAATAGAAAATGGCGTAATTGTAGTCGAAGGGAATATCATCAAGTCGGTAGGAAAAATGGGTGAAACGATGATTCCGCAAGGAGCCAACCAAATTGATTGCAATGGCAAAACCATCATGCCGGGTTTCATCGATGCACATGCACATGGAAGCCATTTTAGAAGTGGATTGATGGCCCAAAAACACTGGCCATATTATGCCAACCTGGCGTATGGTGTAACCACTATGCACGATCCCAGCGCTAACAGTGAATACGTATTTGGATTAAGTGAATTGGTAAAAGCAGGCAACGTGGTTGGTCCAAGGGTGTTTAGTACAGGAACTATTTTGTATGGAGCGGACGGCGATTTTAAAGCTGTCGTAAATTCGTTAGAGGATGCACGCAGTGCATTGCGCAGAACCAGGGCCTTCGGTGCTTTTTCTGTAAAAAGTTACAACCAACCTCGAAGAGAGCAACGCCAGATGATCCTCCAGGCAGCACGCGAATTAAAAATGGAAGTAGTGCCAGAAGGGGGTTCTACTTTTTACCATAACATCACCATGATATTGGACGGTCATACTACCATCGAACACAATCTGCCTCCTGCACCTTTGTTCAATGATGTGGTGGAGCTTTGGAAAAATAGCAAAACGGCCTATACCCCAACCCTGATTGTAAATTATGGCGGACTCAACGGTGAATTTTATTTTTATCAGCACAGTAATGTTTGGGAAAAAGAAAGATTGATGCGTTTTACACCCCGTTCAATTATCGATACCCGAAGCCGGCACCGCACCATGGCACCTGAAGAAGAATATGAAAATGGTCATATACTTGTATCAAAAAGTTTGAAAAAATTGACGGACGTAGGGGTTAAAGTAAACATGGGCGCACACGGTCAGTTACAAGGGCTCGGTGCACATTGGGAAATTTGGATGATGCAACAGGGAGGAATGACCAACCTGGAAGCACTGCAAACGGCTACGATCAATCCCGCTATCAGTTTGGGTTTTGATCAATCTATCGGTTCGTTAGAACCAGGTAAACTAGCCGATCTGTTGGTGATGGATAAAAATCCGCTGGAAAATATTCGCCACACGGAAAGCATACGATACACTATGATCAATGGAAGGTTGTTTGATGCTGAGCAAATGAATGAAGTGGGCAATAGCAAAAAAGTGCGACCGGCTTTTTATTGGGAAACCGGGAAGTTCGCCAGTAGTTTTCCATGGCACGATGGTACCATCGAAGAGGGTTGCGGATGCGGCAGACATTGATGTGTGCTGGTATAAAAAAATATAAGGGGGAGAATAGATTTGGATAGTAATTCATTACAGCGATGCAATCTTTTATGAAAGGAGTTTACTCGAAACAATACGAAGCTTTGAAGCCGGCAG
Organism: Chitinophagales bacterium; assembly: GCA_038249665.1. GTDB lineage: Bacteria > Bacteroidota > Bacteroidia > Chitinophagales > Chitinophagaceae > Ferruginibacter. The sequence goes on along the minus strand of JBBSDF010000002.1, from coordinate 28,709 downwards.
TGGAAAAATTGATCGAGCACTTCAATACAGAAGGCGTGTTTTTGTACAATGGCGGGCGCAATATGGTAAAGTATTTTCCATTGGGCGACTTGACTGTTAACATTAAATCTTTTAAAGTACCCAACGCATTTAATAAATGGGTGTACCGGTATATTCGTAAATCAAAGGCCCGGCGTTCTTTTGAATACGCACAAACCTTGTTGCAACATGGGATCGGCACACCTGCCCCGATCGCCTATTTCGAAATACGGGGATGGTTGGGCATCACTTCCAGCTTTTATTGCAGTAAACACCTGAGCAAAAGTTTTACTTTAAGAGAAGTGATTGATGGAGACGATTACCCGGATGCCGAAAATATAATTCGTCGCTATACCCGCTTAATGTATTTAATGCATGAAAAACAGATCTATTTCAAAGACAACTCTGCAGGCAATTTTTTGATTGAAAAAGAGGGGGAAAATTATCATTTTTACCTGGTAGATCTCAATAGAATGGCTTTTGGAAAAAAAATGAATGTAGAACAAAGGCTTGAAAATTTTTCGAGGATGACGAGCAATGACATGGTTACAAGGATCATCAATGATGAGTACGCATTGCTGCTGGGCAAACCAGCTTCAGCTACTATGCAAATCATTGAACAAAAAACAGCAGCATTCTGGAAAAGTATTGAAAAGAAAAGAGCCTTCAAAGCAAGGTGGAAAAGGCTGATCGCCTTGTTTAAATGAACATAGGAGGCAAAAAAAGAGGGGTTACCGAAAATTGCTAACTATTTTTTATTTTTATAGCGTCAATTAATGGAAAAGGAATGAGTGTTAAAAAAAGGTTGAACAATGCAAGAAGGGAATTCATGCGCAGCTTAACCAAAAATATTGGGAAAGGCAATCGTGCAGGGGAGCAGAAATTCTTGTCTTCAAAGGTGAACAGGGTACTCATTAGCAGGCCCAATCACCGATTGGGAAACCTGTTACTCATTACGCCACTGCTGCAAGAAGTCATCCTCACTTTTCCTGATGCGAAAATAGATTTGTTTGTAAAGGGAGGCATTGCCCCCTTAATTTTTAAAGAGTATGAGGCCGTAGATCAAATCATTTCATTGCCACGAAAGCCCATGAAGGAATTGCGAAAATATCTAGCTGTTTGGGTGGCGTTGAAAAAAAATAAATATGATATTGTTATCAATGTAGACAAGGGATCTTCTTCTGGCAGAATCTCTGCAAATATCGCCAATGCTGGCTGTAAGGTTTTTGGTGATGAATTTGAAGAAGGACCTATTTTATTTGCAGACTACCAGCATATTGCCAAACAGCCGATTTATAATTTCAGGAATATTCTTCCTTATTTTGGAAAAAGTAATGAAGCCCGGCCGATACCAGCCATGGACATGCGGCTGACTACCGAAGAAATTGCGGCTGGTAAAAAGATTTTAACAGATTTGGTAAAGAATGACCGCAAAAGCATTTGTATTTTCACATTTGCCACTGGTGATAAATGTTACCCACCCGGTTGGTGGGAGCCCTTTTATGAACTGCTGTTAAAAGAATTTCCCAATTATAATATTGTTGAAATGTTACCGGCAGAAAATGTTTCTCAAATAAATTTCAAAGCGCCTTCTTTTTATAGCATGGATGTGCGGGAAATGGGTGCCGTTCTATACAATATGGCCGTTTTTATTGGAGCCGATAGCGGTATCGTACATTTGGCAGAAGCCGCAAAAGTTCCAACAGTTGCATTGTTTTCTGTAACGGATAAAAATATTTACCAGCCCTATCGAAAAAAAAGTTTGGGCATCAATACCAATGAAACATCCATTGAGGATTGTGTTGAAATAATTAAGACCATACTTGGTAGTCAATAAAACACTTTTGATTGCCATCTTTAAACCTGTTTAAATATGTTTAAAAAATTACTCCTTCTTATTGTTATTGTGGTGATTGCTCTAAAATTACCTGCGCAAGCATTGTACGATTCACTGCTAACGGAATGGAGTACCCGCTTTCCGCAGGAAAAGATCTATATGCAGTTAGACAAACAGTTTTATACTTCCGGAGAAACGGTCTGGTTCAAAGCTTATATACGCAATGGCAATCAGGCATCAAAAATTAGTACCAATTTATACGCTCAACTCATTAATGAAAAGGGCGATGTGCTCGATCAAAAAACATTGCCGGTACTGCAAGCGGGTGCTGCCTCTCATTTTGAGATACCTGATAGTACAAAATTTACCTCCCTTTTTATCAAAGCATATACCGGATGGATGTTGAATTTCGACTCAACATTCTTGTACAATAGGCCCATCAACGTTATTAAAAATACCAAGAAGGTTGCCCCCCAGAAAAATAGTTATACGTTCAGCCTGTTTCCCGAGGGAGGCGATCTGATCGAAAATATCACCAGCAGGGTAGCATTTAAAACGAACGATGCAAAAGGGAAACCATTTGCGGCTAAGGGGAATGTAATTGGCCCTGATGGATCCGTTGTCTGTAATTTTAATAGCAATCACCTTGGCACTGGTTATTTTCAACTTTCGGTTCAACCAGGTTCCATTTATAAAGCTGTTTGGAAAGATCCTGAAGGGGTGCAACACGAAACTATGTTACCAAACTGTAAAAGGAGCGGTGCTATTCTTCGTACGAATGTTACCAATGGATTGTTGAAGTATACCGTTGAACGTGCTGCAAATGCAGAAGATGACTTAAAGGAGTTAGTAGTATTAGCGCAAATTAATCACCAAACGGTATATGCTGCCAGACTGAATTTACGGAACGTTACTACCGCTACAGCGCCTATCCCAACAGATAGTTTGCCGGACGGTATTATGCAAATTACGTTGTTCAATAAACTCGATCAGCCATTGGCAGAAAGACTGGTATTTATAAACAATAACAACTTCTTTTTTATCACAGATCTTAGCATCAAAGAACAATCCAATAAACCAAGGGGAAAAAACACGATCCAGTTAGACGTTGGGGGAGATTTGAGGAGCAACTTGTCTGTAGCGGTTACAGATGCCGGATTGAATCCTACGGTGGGTGCAGAGGATAATATTTTGGGCGAGCTGTTGTTATCTGGTGATCTTAAAGGTCATGTCTATGATGCAGGGTATTATTTCGCAAGTGATGAAGATTCTGTGAAACAGCAACTAGATTTGGTGATGATGACCAATGGCTGGAGAAGATTTAATTGGGAACAATTACTCGCCAATCAGTGGCCACGAATCCGTTATGCTCCAGAAGATTATTTGTCTATTCAAGGAAATATATTTGGACTTAGCTCAGGGGAACTATCCAATAAATTGCTCACCGGAATTTTGCAAACATCCAGTCAGGAAGGAAAAAATTTCATTACCATTCCTGTAGAAAAAGACGGCAACTTCAAAATAGGCGGCGTGTATTTTTTTGATACGGTAAAATTATATTACCAGTTTAGCAATGATAAAAATAAATTGCTTCTCAACAAAGCTGGATTCAGTTTCAACACAGGGGCTTTAAAAGCAAGCAAATCCTCTGCTACTGCATTGAACAAACTTTATTTCGGAGAGTTGCCTCCTGAGAAAATGTTGTTACAAAACTTGCAACAACAGAAATTGTATGTTTCTAGTTTGAATAAAAAAATTAAAACGTTGGAAACGGTAACGGTTATTGCAACGCAAAAATCTGCAGAAGAAAAGTTGGATAAATTGTATGCTTCCGGCATGTTTTCCGGATCCAATGCAAGGATTTTTGCAGTAGAAGATGATCCCGTTGCTCAATCTTCTTTTAGCGTCTTAGATTTTCTCCGGGGTAGGGTGCCTGGCTTGCAAATTACCGTAGACGGGGCTTCGGGAGGCTCCATTACAAGGCGAGGAAGCGCCACCAGCATATTTGTAAATGAAATGGTGACGGATGTAGAATTATTGCAATCTACGCCCATGACACAAGTTGCTATGATCAAAGTATTTGATCCGCCTTTCTTTGGAGCAGCAGGAGGTGGGCCTGGAGGAGCAGTAGCAGTGTACACCAAAAAGGGGGCAGCCTCCAACGCCAGTATTCAGGGTTTAAATATGACTACGTTGCATGGTTATTCAGCTATCAAAGAATTTTATAAACCTGATTACGAAACAGAAAATGCGGCTGGCCCCGATTTTAGAACCACTTTATATTGGAATCCCTTTGTGTTGATGGATGCCAAAAACAAAAGGTTGACTATACCCGTTTTCAACAACGACAATGGCAATAAAATAAGGGTGATTATTGAAGGGATTAATGAAGCTGGACAGTTAACAAGAGAAGAAAGGATTTATTAAACTAACTTTTATTGTTTTATTTTTCTTTTTAGCAACAGTATTCTGATGAGCATTTGATCGTACAGCAAACCCAGTAAGAGTAAACCCGCTGTTGCACTCAGAACGAGTAAACCTATACTGGTGTAAACAATTCCACCTACAATTCCACCAGTAAAAAAACATCCGATAATCGTAAGCCTCAGTTTTACCGACGACAATAATTTTATTTTCTCTTCGGGCCGGATGTAGAAAAACAACTGTGATAATTCTATGCCCAGGTCGGTAAATAAACCTGTCAGATGAGTGGTTCTTACAGTTGCATTTGATATGCTCGTTACCAAAGAATTTTGAAGCCCCATCGCAAACAACAATGCATAGGCAAGTACATCCGGGTGTTTGGCAATTAACACTTCTCCAAAAATTCCTACAAAAAATAATATACCACATTCTATCACTACTGGTAAACTGTAAATATTGTTTTCATTTTTTCTCGAAATGATTTCTACCATCAAATTTGAAAAAAAAGATCCCAGGAAAAAAAATAGAATGTATAAAAAATATACAAAGCCATTCCATAACCTCCATTGAAATACTTCTTCTACAAAATAGGCGAAATGACCTGTAACATTGGTGGTGAGTTTTGCCACGGCTAAGAAACCGGCCACATTTACGATGCCAGCTATAAAAGATAAAAGGGAAGCTATGCCAACGTTATGGCGATTGGTCCTGTTTTTACCTTGATGTTTGAACATACAGTAAGGTACATTTAATTTAAGTAAACTGTGAGGCAACCGGGCTGGTCGCACTTTTGATGAAAGTATAAAGGCATTTCTTTTACAAGGGATCAACCAGATATGGTCATTGAAAAATAGTATTCCATTTTTTGTGATAACGCAGATTATGATGAGTTCTAGCTTGTCGATTTATTTGGCTCATATACTTTGTTTTGTGTGAGAAAAGACAATATTAAATTTACCTTTTCTCGTAATAACTATTTTCCGTATAAAGTGCAACTGCACTTAATTTTGTACAAAATAGCAAATTATGGAAAAAGTATGGTTCATTACCGGTTGTTCAACAGGATTTGGTAGAAACCTCGCCCAGGAAACCCTGGCCAAAGGATACAGGGTAGCCGTTACCTCCCGCAACATTGCGGATGTGCAAGATATCGTGGATGCTTATCCAGCTACTGCACTAGCGGTAAAATTAGATGTAACCATTCCTGAACAAGTAACGGAGGCTGTTTCAACCTGCATCAATAAGTTCGGACAAATAGACGTGCTGGTCAATAATGCAGGAATTGGATATTTTGGTGCCATCGAAGAAAGTGAAGAGGCGGAAGTTAGAAGAATGTTTGAGATCAATGTATTTGGTTTGGCCAAAGTAACGCAAGCCGTACTACCGTTTATGCGTAAACGCAGATCGGGGCATATACTAAATATTGCGTCTATTGGCGGGCTGCGTTCCTTTCCCGGAGTAGGGTTTTACAATGCCACTAAATATGCAGTGGATGGATTGAGTGAAGCTTTGTACAAAGAAGTAGCTCCATTGGGTATACATGTTACCATCATTGCGCCTAGTGGTTTTAGAACTGATTGGGCCGGCCGATCTGCTAAAAATGCCCCGGCAGAAATAGAGGACTATGCAAATACTGCTGCTAAAAACGCCGGAGATATTAGAGGGTATAGCGGAAATCAACCCGGTGATCCTGTTCGTGCTGCTAAGGCCATGATCTTAGTAACTGAAACCGAAAATCCGCCGCTACGTCTGTTGTTGGGAGCCGCTGCACTTAAAGGCGGCAGGGCCAAACTCGGTGAATTAAAAAAAGATTTTGACACGTGGGCGGAAGTATCGGAAGGAGCCGATTTTCCGAAAGAAGGATAGTTCATCAACATAAAAAAACTGACACGATCTCATGTCAGCCTTTTTTACAGATTCAACGGAACCTAAGATTTTAGGTTGCGGCTCCAAGCGTAGTTGCTTCCTGAATTTCGATCAGTTTACCTGTCTTCACATCATAGATGTAACCATACACCGTAATGTAAGAAGGAACCAATGGATGATTTTTGATGCGTTTCACATCTTCAACAATGCTTTGTGCTTGGTTGCTGATGGTTAAGAACGAAATATGTTGGGCTTCTTCCGATCCCCCTTCTTCTGTTACATTTTTCCAACCTTCGGCATCAACGGTGGCAGTTGCCAAACTTTTGCCCAATAAATTTCTGATCACATCGTCTGTAAAATATTCCATACCACAGTCGGTATGATGAATCACAAACCACTCTGCAGTCCCCAATAATTTATGCGATATCACCAAAGAGCGAATAGCATCATCACTGGCCCTGCCTCCAGCATTGCGAATTACGTGCGCATCCCCTTCTGCCAGCCCAGCATATTTTGCGGGATCTAACCTCGCATCCATACAAGTAAGGATCGCAAATTTTCGCCCCGGAGGCAAGGGTAAATTTGCCTTTTCTCCGAAATCAGCAGCATAGGTTTCATTGGCAGCAAGCACTTCTCCATGTACTTGGCTCAGATTGGTTACGTTTTGTTCTGTAGGCATGAGTTTGATTTTTTATTAGTCTATAAACTTTGTAGATTAATAACAATCAAAGCAGCAGAATGATTAAAAATTTGATTAATTATTACTGCAACCATGTTGCAGAGAAAGTTTAGAACCTTACTTTTAGGTTTTTTGAGAAACAGTGAGGCGTGGCGACTACAGAAAAGATCTAACTCTTATCAATGCTGGGTGAGGAGCATATTTTGATAGGGTTGTTGAGGTGCTTCAGAATAAGTACGAAGGCTTCAAAACGCTGCTAACTTTTTTCAGCACTATGAGATGAGGCTATTATTTTTTTAGGATATCCCTACTTCAATTATGGTAAGTAGGTAGGATGTTTGCAATTTTATAAAACTTTGAAACCAGATTAATTGCTAAAGTTTTTAAAATATTCCTACTTTTAAGTATGATTGCCCGCAGTACTATTCATCTACAATTTCGTATAGCAAAGCATGCCGATGAGTTGGCATTTAAAGAGATATACAATATTTTCTACAAAGACCTGTTTCGTTTTGGGTTTACATTTCTCCATAATAAAGAGTTAACCGAAGAAGCTATTCAAGATGTTTTTACCAAATTATGGCTGAATAGAAAAGAAATAGAAAAAATACAAAATCTGCGTGTGTATTTGTTTAAATCCGTTAAAAATAAATGCCTTGATTATTTAGAGAAAAAAAATATCCTCAGCCACTTTGAGTTAGATGAACTTCGAATATCCATTGGAAATACGGTGGCTGCTGCTGACGATAAAATGATTTCCGCTGAAATGTTGAATTTGTTTAATGCTACACTGCAAACGCTGCCACCCAAGTGTAAGCTCATCTTTCAATTGGTAAAAGAGGAAAATCTAAAATACAAAGAGGTAGCAGAAATTCTCGACATTTCGCTTAAAACTGTTGAAAATCAGGTTGCCATTGCTTTAAAAAAGCTCTACAGTTCTCTTCATCAGCACACCAAAAAGTAAAATATTCCAACTTTTTGGGGGTAAAACCCAATTTACCCGTCTATATACAAAATTGTCTGCTGAATGATCAATAACAAAGTATGGGTGCTTTTAGCTAAAAAAATGGCTGGTGAGGCAACACCAGAAGAATTATCGGAACTGCAGTTCTTGATAACAGAAGAAGGCACTGATGCTCCACAAATGCTGGAGTTATTGGAAAAAATATTACAGCTACCCACTTCGAACACCGATGACAACAGCGCCGACAAGGCCTGGGATAGGTTGTCTTCTAATATACTTATTCAATCAATTACTTCCTTAAAAGTGGAAGACGAAGCAGAAACAGAAGATCAAATTTCAGCTAAGTTTTTGAAATCCTCTACCAAGCAATGGCTGGCATTTGCCTTTATCAGTCTAATGCTATTCAGCGGATACATTCTCTACACAAAAAATAGCCACACGGTGACCCAATCACTCCATTTGGTTCAAAATGAAGTGAATACAAGGCCGGGTTCTAAAACCAATATTTTATTACCCGACGGAACCAAAGTATGGCTAAACTCAGGCACTAAACTTAAGTATAAGAAGGATTTTTTACAGAATAGAGAAATAGAATTGTCGGGAGAAGCGTTCTTCGATGTAGTTCATTTAGAAAAAAATCCATTTATTATTCGTTGTAATCAAGTAAACATTAAAGTACTGGGAACAGCCTTCAACGTAAAAGCTTATTCAGACGACAACACCGTTGAAACCTGTTTGCTCAGAGGTTTAATTGAATTAAATACAGACAATGACCCTGAAAGAAAATTTCTTCTCAAACCAAATGAAAAAATAATTGTTAGCAATCTCAATCTGGTTAAATCAGATAGTCTTCAAGAATTCAGTAGGAATACAGAACAAGTAATAAACAATCTTTACAGCATTGTGCCAGTTCAGTTCAGTGAGATAGATAGTGTTGCAGAAGATATTGCCTGGATGGAGAACAAGTTAATTTTCAAATCTGAAACATTTGAAATGTTGGCCAAAAAAATGGAAAGATGGTACGATGTATCGTTCCAATTCCAAAGCGACGCTTCCCGTCAAATTAAATTCACTGGTGTATTAGACAATCAGAACATAGAACAGGCTTTAAAAGCCTTACAATTTAGTTGCAATTTCAAATTTGATTATACTATCAACAAAACCCAAATCACCATAAAACCAACTAAATCTATTATGCAGAAAAATTAACAACCCATTAAAAAAGAGGAAATGCGCTAACATTCCCTCTATCGAAAGATTGCAAAGGATGGACATCTTTGACCGGATACCATCTCATTTACCAAATTCTAAATGTAAAAATATGAAAAAAAATGACAACCGTCATTTGAAAACCCCTACCTCCCGTGGGTTTACAAAATTGCTGCGAATTATGAAATTATGTACGATCATCATGTTTACCATGCTTACGCACGCCTATTCAAATGGCTTGGGGCAGCGTCCAATTACATTAAATATCTCGAATGCAGAATTACCCCGAATATTTTCTGCGATCGAAAAAAAATCTGGTGTTAGTTTTTTATACAATGATGATTTACTTCCTTCTGGAAAAAAATTTAGTGTAACCGCTAACAACCAGTCTGTCGAAAAAATATTGGATGATCTTTTTAAAGGGTCAGCTTTATCTTACCGTTTTTTCAACAACAACCTGGTCGTTATTGGCACATCTCAATATCTATCAACGCAGGCAGAAATTTCGGGAAAAGTGAGCGCTGCTAATGGATTGCCATTGGCCGGCGTAAGCGTCAGGGTAAAAGGAACCACTGCCGGCACTTCTACAGATGCCGATGGCCGTTACTCGATCTCCGCGCCTGATGGTGCTGTGCTTGTTTTTTCAATTATAGGATTTGGAACAGTTGAAAAAACGGTTTCAGGAAGTGCCACCATCGACGTAACCTTGGAGCCACGCACCACACAAATAGAGGAAGTGGTAGTAGTGGGCTATGGTACACAAAAAAGGAAAAATCTTACCAGTTCTATTGCTTCAGTTTCTGCGGCTGAAATAGAGAAAAGTACGTCAGTAGGTATCGAACAGGCCATACAGGGAAGAGCGCCGGGTGTTCAAGTAATTTCGAATAGCGGACAGCCAGGAAGTGGCGTTCAAATTCGTGTAAGAGGTACAGGCTCTATTTTGGGTGGTAATGAACCTTTATATGTGATTGATGGATTTCCAATCAACAATGAACAGACAGGCTCAGATCAAGGTGGCCAGGATAGAATCAACGGATTGGCTGGTGTTAATCCCAATGATATTGCTTCAGTAGAAATTTTAAAAGATGCTGCTGCTCAAGCCATTTATGGATCCCGGGGCGCAAATGGTGTGGTATTAATCACCACAAAAAGAGGGAAGACCGGGAAAGCTACCATTAGCTTAAACTCTTTTACAGGTTTTCAAACCTTTACCAACAGATACGACTTACTCAATGGCATTCAGTTTGCCGACCTGGTAAAAGATGCGGCTCGCAGGTATCCTGCTTTGAACGTGGATACTACCCGGTTAAATACCAATATAAATACCAACTGGCAAGATGAAATTTTCCAAACAGGGCTCACGCAAAGCACCAATATATCCCTACAAGGTGGTATAGATAAAACCAAGTATTTTGTTTCCGCCAGCTATTACAATCAAACCGGGGTAGTAATCGGATCTGGTTTTAATCGCGCTACCTTGCGCTCCAACATAGACCATGTAGCTAGTAAACACGTCAAATTTGGAATCAATATTTATGCGAGCGCCGGCGTAAACAATCGGATCAGAAACAATGGTTCACCCAACTTTCAGGATAACTTCAACGGTAATAACCAATTCGGGCCAAATGTAATTTCATCTGCATTGGTGGCCAGTCCACTTTACAGGCCCTTTAATTCAGATGGATCTTATGGCAGTGATACTAGTTTGATTGGCACCAATAACCAAAATCCGGTGAGCTTAGCAAAGGAGGCAGATTTGAGTTCTAACAACTTTAGGGGTATCGCTAATGCCTATGTTGAAATAGATATTATAAAGGGTTTAAAGTATCGGTTTAACGGTGGCTACGATTTTAGAACAGAAGAAGAAAATTTTTATTTCCCCCCCATACCCAATGCATTTGGTTCCGGCAGGGTAACCGTAGGTGGATACAATGAAAGGAATTATGTACTTGAAAATTATTTGACGTACACAAAGCAACTAAACTCAAAAAACAATATTACAGTCATTGCTGGTCAAAGTTATCAATACAGCCAATTTCAAAACTCGATAACAGGTATTAGTGGCATCGGTTTGCCCGCAATCAGGATATTAGCAGCAGGAAACCGAGATCTTTTTGGTAGAAATACTATAGAAGATTATGCTTTTTCCTCTTTTTATGGCAGACTTAATTACGAATATGCCGATAAATATTTGTTGCAATTCAGTGCAAGGTCTGACGGATCGTCTCGCTTTGGCCCCAATAATAAGTACGGGTTTTTCCCGGCTGTTTCCGCTGCATGGCGCATCAGTAATGAAGCCTTTATGAAAGATCAGGATTTGTTTACAGATCTGAGATTGAGAGCCAGTTTCGGTAGAGTGGGAAATGCGGAAGTGGGCAATTATGATTGGAGAGCCAGGCTCGATCCTATCCGGGCGTATCTGGGAGGAACCGGAGTACTGGTTTCTAATTTTGCCAACTTAGATTATTCCTGGGAAAATGTAGAACAACTAAACATTGGATTTAATGCTTCCCTCTTAAAAGATAAAATAAACGTTTCTGCTGATTATTATGAACGAACAACAAAAGATTTTCTGTTTAACTCCCGGATACCCCAAACAACCGGTTTTGGTTCTGCAAGGTCAAGCGCCGGTGATTTACAAAATAAAGGTGTAGAGTTAGGACTTGTAACTACGAATATTAGTAAAAAAGATTTTACATGGACAAGTAGTTTTAATATTGGTTTCAACACGATTAAGCTACTTAGAAAAAATGAAAATATTGATGACATCACTGCAGGGCCATTCGGGTTCGCTATCCGGGCAGATGTAGGGCGAAATATTGGCTATTACATGTTTGAATTAGAAAGATTCGTTGACCCTCAAACCGGTAATATTGTAGTAAAAGATCAAAACAACAGTGGTTCCATTAATGACTCTGATAGAGTATATCAAGGTAGCCCATTCCCGAAACATACGGGTGGTTTTAATAACGATTTTGTTTACAAAAATTTCGATTTGAGCGTATTTTTTCAATGGAGTTATGGTAATAAAATATACAACTCTACCAGGGCTTATATCGAAGAAATGGGTAGAGGAAACAATCAATCGTCTGTAGTGTTGGATAGATGGAAAAACGTAGGCGATCAAACAGAGGTACCCGTGGTTTCATGGAACGGTAGCAATAGCGGATTTCCTTCCGGCAGGTTTTTAGAAGATGGGTCCTATTTACGACTTAAAAATATACAGTTTGGTTATCGTTTTGCTCCGAATGTATTAAAAAGGTTGAAAATTGAAAGTGCCAGGCTCTACTTCACGGCACAAAATCTGCTGACATTTACCAATTATAGAGGATTCGACCCCGAAGTAAGCGGAACCACCGGACGGGGAACAGGCACTAGTATTGGTGTAGGTGAAGATTTTGGTACTTATCCCCAAGCGAAAACATTTGTGTTTGGAATTAACCTAAACTTATAAAATCATTTTATGAATAATAAACTAATCGTATTTATACTCATTGTTGCGGCATCATTTTTAAGTTGTAAAAAAGATTTAGAACGTGTACCTGTAGGTACGGTAGATATTGATGCTTTTTACAAAACATCTTCGGATGCCGAAACTGCACTACTGGGGTGCTATAATAGAGTGTTTGGTAGCGATTTTAATACCAACCTGCTCATATTTAATGATGTGAGTTCAGATGATGAAAGAGGCTATTTGTTCGGCTCGCCATATGATACAAGGATCGAAATCACTAAATTCAATAATCCTGCAGAAAATATCTGGTCAGTAGGCTACAATGCCATCGCTAACATTAACCTATTGCTCGAAAAAGTAGCACTCCTTCCTGATAATATTTTTTTAAGGCCTGGCAGAAAGCAACAAATTATAGCAGAAGGTAAGTTCCTTAGGGCTTACACCTATTGGCATCTGCTACACATCTTTGGGGGAGTTCCCTTGGTTTTACAATTTCCTAAAAGTACTGGAATACGGGAAAACTCCATCCCACGAAACACCAAAGCGGAAGTGTATGCACAAATATTGTTAGACTTACAAGACGCAGAAAGGGATCTTCCTTCCAATTATAATGTAGCCACAGCTTTAGCTGCTGATAATTTGCGGAATACTAAGGGAAGGGCTACTACATGGGCAGCAAAAATGTTGCAAGCGCGCTTATTTTTAGATCTGAAAGATTATACAAATGCCGCTGCAAAAACGCAAGAAGTTATTTCTTCTACTATTTTTCAATTGTCAAATGATCTTGCCAGAGACAACAATTATAGACGAATTTTTTTTGGTGGGCAAAATACAGAGGAATCTATCTTAGAAGTTCAAAACATTCAAAATGAGATAGACCAGGGCGGTTTTGTATTTCTTCACCTGGGGGCTTTTCCTCCACCATTTGGCGTTACTGAGGATCTTTATTTTTTAGGATATGATACTACTAATGGTAATGGTCCCAGAGATATCAGGCGTGCTGGTAATATTGGACCTGCTGGCGGACCGTATTACGCAGTTAAATACACGAAATTTTTTGGAGATGCTGATCCGGATAACTACATCATTTTCCGATATGCGGAAGCTTTGATGATAAATGCGGAAGCACAAAATGAGTTGCAAGGTCCTAATAACACTTCACTGAATTACGTAAACCTTATCAGGGCCAGAGCAAGAGGAGTGCTCTTTAATGTCACGTACAGCGGCTTACCCCCCATAATATTGCCTTCAACCAAAGAGGCATTCCGTCAAATCATCAGAGATGAAAAAAGAAGAGAATTTGCATTAGAGGGGATCCGTTGGTATGATCTGCTTAGGTATGGTTCAAATGTAGCAATGGCTGCCGTTAGAAGATCTACAGGTAACAATTTGAATGATACTACCAAACTCATTTTACCTATTCCGCTAAGAGAAGAACAAGTGAGCATGCTCACCCAAAATCCGGGTTACTAATTTTTTAGCATTCGTTTTTGGTCGGGGTGCTTGTATCTACAGGCACCCCATTTTTTAAGAAATCTTTTTTATGTAATATAGTTTAGTATGAAATTTTCTTATTTCTTCGCGATTCTTTTAAGTTTGAATTTTTCTACTATTTTATCAGCACAGGATAGGGGTTTTGATTATACAACTTACGTTAACCCATTTATTGGAACTGCGGGTGATGGCAACACATACCCTGGAGCGGTGGTACCGTGGGGCATGGCATATGTTAATCCTTACAGCTTTGAGCCATCTGTAAGCGGGTATAATACGACCAGCTATAAAAAAAATGCACCGTCCATTTCAGGGTTTAGTCATGCTAGTTTGAGCGGAGTGGGTTGCGCAGACTTAGGAAGTATCTTATTGATGCCATCTCAGGGAGACACCAGTTCTTTTACTTCAATGTATAAATCGGCTTACAGCAATGAAGTTGCAACAGCTGGATATTACGCCAACACACTTTCAACATACAACATACAGGCCGAAATGTCTGCTACAACAAGAACCGGTATTAGCAGATACAAATTCAATAAAGCAGGAAATGCACATGTTTTGCTTGATCTGGGAAGAGGACTTAGCACTCAATCAGGGGGCTTTATCCAAAAAGTAAACAATTCGGAAGTGGAAGGATACAAACAAGCAGGCGGCTTTTGCGGTGCAAACAACCAACAGCGAGTTTATTTTGTGGTACAAGTTCGAAAAAAAGAAGTCCGGATTTTACGAAACAACGATTCCATTAATCCCTTGTGCTGGTTTACTTTTAAAGTTGTAGCTGGAGAAAGTATAGAAGTAAAAGTAGGACTATCCTATGTAAGTACTACCAACGCCAGAATCAATTTAAAAGCCGAACAACCAGGCTGGAATTTCGACATCGTAAAAAAAAATGCTCAAAAAGAATGGAACAAAGAATTAAGCAAGATTGCGGTTACTGGAAAAAATGAAAATGATAAAGTAATTTTTTATACAGGATTGTACCATACCCTGCTGCATCCCAATGTATTCAATGACGTGAATGGAGAATATCGAAGTATGACCGCACAGCTCATCAAAAAAACGGAAAAGGGACGAAATCGTTATACCGTTTTTTCTTTGTGGGATACCTACCGAAACCTTCACGCATTACTCTGTTTGGTATATCCCGAAAGGCAAGCAGATATGGTACAAAGTATGACAGATATGTACAGTGAAAGTGGTTGGCTTCCTAAATGGGAATTGGCCGGATACGAAACTTATGTCATGGTTGGTGATCCTGCCGCTGCTGTAATAGCAGAAACCTATCTCAAAGGCATTCGTCATTTTGATGTTGCAACTGCATACAAAGGCATGTTAAAAAATGCCAGTGTTCAACTGCCCTACAATCCATTGAGACCGGGCTTAGAACATTACGAACAATTCGGCTATATCCCAAATGACATCAAAGATACTGGGCGGAAATTTGTTTGGGGCTCCGTAGCTACTACATTAGAATACAATTATGCGGATGCTAGTATATCAAGACTGGCAAAAGCGCTGGGAGATGATGAAAATGCTATAACTTTTGAAAAACGTGCTGCCCGTTATCAACATCTTTTTGATACTACAACTTCTTTCATCAGACCTAAACTAAGCAATGGTGAATGGTTTCACCCTTTCGATCCCCTGGCAGTAAACGGAGAATTAAGTTGGAATCCCAGTGGCGGTCCAGGATTTGTCGAAGGCAACGCATGGCAATACACCTGGATGGTACCTCATGATATGTATGGATTACAAAAATTGATGGGAGGAAAAGAACAATTTGTTTCGAAGCTGCAAAAATGTTTCGATAGCAGCTATTTTGTTTTATGGAATGAACCAGACATGGCTTACCCGTTTTTATTTAATTATTGTGGTGGACAAGAATGGCGCAGCCAAAAAGAAAGTTATCAAAGTTTAAAAAAACATTTCTTTAATAAACCCGATGGTATACCAGGTAATGACGATTGTGGTACATTAAGTGCATGGGTGATTTTTACCATGATGGGATTGTATCCTGCAGATCCTTCTTCTGCCGCGTACACCATCACTGCCCCTTTATTTGATAGCGTAAGGATCAAATTAAATGCTGATTATTACAAAGGAAAAAACATTTTCATTTCAAAGCAATCAACAAATGAGGCAGATTATTTTATAAAAGAAAAAACACTCAATGAACACCCTTTTTCTGAATGGTTCATCAATCATTCGATTTTGGTGAAGGGAGCCAGATTGCATCACATCGTTACAGCAAACCATTAACCCATATCAAGCTTTGACACACTTTTAAAATCTATAGTATGAAACGAAGTGATTTTATTAAAACAACAGCAATCGCCACCGCGGGTTTATGGGTGAATCATTCATCATTTGCTGCAACCAAAAACGATTTCCCCCAAGTGAGGTTGCCACTGGCACAACGAAAATTTAGTAGTAAAGTCATTGAAGATGTTATTGTGAACGTTAAAAAAAGTATAGGTAACAAAGAATTGGCCTGGCTCTTTGAGAACTGTTTTCCCAACACATTAGATACCACCGTAGATTATGAATTAATAGATGGTAAGCCAGACAGTTACGTCATTACAGGCGATATAGATGCAATGTGGTTAAGAGATTCCACCGCTCAGGTGTGGCCTTACCTTCCCTATATTCAACAAGATGAAACATTAAAAAAAATGATTCAAGGGGTGGTGAACAGACAAGTGAAATGTGTTTTACTCGATCCTTATGCCAATGCTTTTTTTAAAGATGAAAATAAGGTCAGTGAATGGAGCAAAGACCTTACAGATATGAAGCCTGGCATTCATGAACGAAAGTGGGAAATAGACAGTCTTTGCTATCCAATAAGGCTTAGTTATGGCTATTGGAAGCAAACAGGTGAAATAGGTATTTTTGACCAAGACTGGTTAAAAGCCACGAAATCCATTCTAAAAACTTTTAAAGAACAGCAACGGAAAAATGGCAGGGGCCCCTATAAGTTTGAGCGGATAACTGGATGGGCTATTGATACCGTACCATTAGGCGGATATGGTTACCCGTCTGAACCTTCTGGTTTAATTTCTTCTATGTTTAGGCCAAGCGATGATGCAACGATGCTTCCACATTTAATACCTTCTAACTTTTTTGCATTGGTGAGTTTACAACAACTACAAGAAATTTACAAAGCTTTGCACGTTTCCGCATCTTTGATGAGTGAGGTGGCTGCTCTACACAAAGAACTGAAATCAGCCTTAGAAAAAAACAGTATGGTTCAGCACAAAAAAAATACTATTTATGCTTACGAAGTAAACAGTTACGGAAGCTACAACTTAATGGATGATGCCAATATACCTTCCTTACTTTCATTACCATATCTCGGTGCGCTTTCCCAAAAAGATCCCATTTATCAAAACACCCGCAAGTTTATACTTAGTCAAAACAATCCTTTCTTTTTTAAAGGAACGGCAGGTGAAGGAATAGGCGGGCCTCATGTAGGTATCGATATGATTTGGCCCTTGAGCATTATCATGCGGGGATTGACATCTGATAATGATATGGAAATCAAACAATGCCTGAACACCTTAATCCACGCTAATGCTGGAACTGGATTTATGCATGAAGCATTTCACAAAAACGATGCTCAAAAGTTTACGCGCAAATGGTTTGCCTGGGCCAATACTTTGTTTGGCGAATTTGTATTAAAGGTTTATAAAGAAAAAAAATACCTGTTACAATAATGAATAAATCTATTAAACAGACGATGGTGATGTTTTTCATCTGCAGTAATAACCAACTTTTTGCACAGCAAAAGTTGGTAAATTTTGTAGATCCTTTTATAGGAACAGGCGCGCATGGTCACACCTATCCTGGCGCAACCTTACCTTTTGGAATGGTACAATTGAGTCCGGATAATGGCACCCACGGTTGGGATTGGAGTAGCGGCTACCATTTCAGCGATTCTGTAATTACAGGTTTTAGCCATACTCATTTAAGTGGTACAGGCATCGGCGACCTGTGCGATATTTCTGTGATGCCAACAGTTGGCTTGCAGCCTGATACTGGATCTGTAGAAAGTAGTTTTGATCATGCTCGCGAAAAAGCTAGCCCAGGCTTTTATTCCGTTCATTTAAACAGGTACAACATTGAAGCATCCTTCACTACTACCCATCATGCCGGATGGCACCAATATCAATTTCCAGCAGCTTCTGATGCTACCATTCGGTTCGATCTAGGTTTTGCGATCAATTGGGACTGGGCTACAAATTGTTCATTTAAAAAAATAAATGATAGTTTGTTTACAGGTTATCGTTTTTCATCAGGATGGGCAAACGACCAACGTGTTTATTTCGCAGTTAAAGTTTCTAAACCAATTCAACAATTGGTGATAATTGCAGATAAGAAAATAAAAACCTCCACTGAAGAAGTCGCAAAAGATATTAAAGCCCATTTAATTTTTAGTACTGTACAAAATGAAAAAATTATTTTAAAAGTAGGGCTGAGCATGGCTGGTGAGGCAGGGGCACTGGCTGCTGTAGATGAGATAAAGGGATGGGATTTTGATCAGGTAAAATCAAAGGCAGCGCTGACTTGGGAAAAAGAACTACAAAAAGTAAACATCGAAGCCAATCATGACAGCATCAAAAAGATTTTTTATACAGCCTTGTACCATTCTTATTTAGCTCCCGTAATGTTCAGTGATCCATTGGGTAATTTTAAATCGGTAAACGGTACAATTGAACATGCAACTTCACCAGTTTACAGTACCCATTCTTTATGGGATACTTTTAGGGCTGCTAACCCATTGTTGACTATAACACAGCCTCAAATGATTGCAGATGTAATCAATTCATACCTCCTTTTTTACAAACAACATGGTTTGCTTCCGGTATGGGACTTGCATTTTAATGAAACAAATACCATGACTGGTTACCACGCAGTGCCTGTAATGGCAGATGCCATTTTAAAAAATATAAAAGGCTTTGATACTAATACTGCCTACGATGCTATGAAAGCAAGCGCAATGCAAAATATTAGGGGTACAGATGATTACAGAAAATACGGCTACATTCCGGTAAATAACCATGGTGAAAGTGTGACGTCAACCCTGGAATATGCTTTTGATGATTGGTGCATTGCACAGGTAGCATTAAAACTTCGCAAGAAAAGCGACTATCAATATTTTTTAAATAGATCAAACAACTTTAAAAATTTGTTTCATGAAGCATCTGGATTTTTCAGAGCAAAAGACACCGCTGGTAATTGGGTTAAAAACTTTAATCCATACAGTTCAGATTTTCCCGGGGCTAGTCCATACACTGAAGGCAATGCATGGCAACACAATTGGTTTGTTCCGCACGCAGTAAATGAACACATCGCAATGATGGGTGGCCGCCTCTCTTATATCAACAAATTAGATTCTTTGTTTTCAATAGAATCTATTAAAACGGAGAACGCCCCTTCTGATATCAGTGGTTTGCTGGGTCAATATGCTCACGGTAACGAGCCGAGCCATCACATTGCTTATTTATATACCCTTGCAGGATCGGCTAATAAAGCAGCAGACAAACTGAGAAGGATTATGCAAACATTTTACACAACAACACCCGAAGGGCTGAGCGGTAACGAAGATTGTGGACAGATGAGTGCTTGGTACGTATTTAGTGCATTGGGTTTTTATCCATTAAATCCCGCCTCCGGCGAGTATATTTTTGGAAGCCCTCTTATAGATAAGGCAGTGATTACATTGCCCGGTAACCAAACGTTTACAATTCTGGTGAACAATAACAGTGCTGATAATAAATATATTCATTCAAAAAAATTGAATGGTAAGATTTATAAAAAGCATTCGCTTTTTCACAGCGATATTTTAAATGGGGGCGTGCTGGAAATAACAATGAGCGCTCAGTATGAAACACCGTAACCCATCTTGAAAGAATAACAAATTAGTGATGCAATAGAATACGTACATTTTTTTAAAAACTAAATAGATGTTGATCTATATTCAGGTCGTAGAGCTTCACCGAATAGTTTTATCCACCACTTTTTATTTTTATTGTAAAAGCCCCGGGGGCCATAAAAAAATAGCCCAATCCTACAAATACTTTTTTAATTCTGCTCAAATAAAAACTTTAGAATAATTTAGCCATCAACTATTCATCATTTAAGTTGTAAGTCTACCCATGCTAAGAACAGTACAGGTCACCAGATATGTTACACCTTTGAGAGAAGGAGGATCGCTGCCTGCCATTGCTGGTGCGGATGATGGGTTTTTGTATGTGCTCAAATTTCGGGGTGCAGGGCAGGGGCCAAAAGCATTGATCGCCGATTTAATTGGTGCAGAATTGGCAAGATTGGCTGGCTTCAAAGTACCTGAGTTGGTTTTTGCTGAACTCGATGAAGCATTTGGCAGAACCGAACCCGATGAAGAAATTCAAGACCTCTTAAAAGCCAGCCAGGGTGTAAACCTTGCTTTGCATTACTTATCCGGTGCCATCACCTTCGATCCGGCGGTGATGAAAATTTCCTCCTTGCTGGCCTCTGGCATTGTATGGCTCGATGCTTTTATCACCAATGTAGATCGCACGGTTCGAAACACCAATATGCTGATCTGGAACAAAGATCTTTGGTTGATCGATTTTGGCGCATCTCTCTATTTTCACCATGCGGGTATGGAATGGGAAGAGGCTTCGTTGAAACCCTTCGCAGCCATCAAAGATCATGTGCTGCTGCCGCAAGCAACAATGCTACAAGAAGTAGACGCTGAAATGAAAACTATTTTTACACCCGAAGTCATTCATCAGGTTATATCATTGATTCCAGAAAGCTGGTTGCTAACTGAATCCGATTCAAATAGTCCAGAAGAAAAAAGAGCCATGTACCGTCAGTTTCTGACCAACCGCTGCGCTCATTCCTCCATTTTTTTAAACGAAGCACTGCATGCAAAACAAACACTTATTTGAGTATGCGGTTTTGAGAATCGTGCCCCGTGTAGAGCGGGAAGAATTCCTGAATGTGGGGGTGATCCTTTATTGCAGAAAACCAGCTTTTTTAGGCGTCCGTTTCAAACTCGAGAAAGAAAAACTACTACAGTTTTTTCCAATATTGTGTATGGAAACGGTTCAGGCACATTTGATTTCTCTGCAAAAAATAAGCGAAGGGATCGCCGATGCAGGTCCTATCGCACTCCTCGAACCCGCGAGTCGATTCAGATGGTTGACGGCCAAAAGAAGCACCATCATTCAATCTTCCGCCGTTCATCCCGGACTGTGCGACGATCCGGAAACAACCCTGGAAAAACTTTTTGTTGATTTAGTAGAATAGCGGCTTTCTTTCTTTTTTTGTTCGAAAAACGGTGTGCAGGAAAGCTTTTCACCATTCTACTTGCAAATGAATGGATGATGTATTAATTTTCGAACGAAACTTTGCTTCAAATAAATACTTCAAATAAAATAACTTATGTCTAATCAATTAATGTTCAACATTGCCAATGCCTTCGCTTTGCTCGGATGGTTGCTGCTGATTATTTTACCCGGTTGGAAATGGACCGGCAGAACCGTGATGGGTTTTATCATCGTTTTGTTGGCATCTATGTATGTATATACCATCGCCATCACTTTTGATCCATCGGTGATGGAAAGTTTTAGCAGGCTCGGTGGCGTGATGGCCTTGTTTACCAATGAAACGGCCGTGCTGGCTGGCTGGATACATTACCTCGCTTTTGATTTAATGGTGGGTATGTTCATTGTAAGCAATGCGGCCAAAAACAATATCAAACATTGGATCACCATTCCCGCATTGTTAGGATCTTTTATGTTCGGTCCTGCAGGTTTATTATTGTACCTCATCATCCGCTGGATAAAAACCCGGCGGTACTTTATGAATTATCCAGAAACGAAAAGAGTATGATTGGTTCATTTTTTGCAACACTCAAAAAGCGAAATCTGCTGCTTACTATTTTTGTAACAGGATGCCTGCTGGCAGCCGTTGGGTGCGTTGCATTGATCCCGTTGGTACCGAAGCAAGTGCTCGGAATTAGTGCTTGGATCAAACCACTAAAATTTTTCTTGTCAGCAGCCATCTACGCCGCCACTTTGGCCTGGTACTTACACTATCTTCAAAACGCCCGTCTCACAAAATGGTTTTCCTGGATGTTGATCGCAGTACTGGGGTTTGAACTTGTTTATATTTTTTTAAAAGCAGCAGAGGGTCAGTTATCACATTTTAATATTGCTACACCGTTTGCAGGAATCATGTATGCAGCCATGGGGATTGCGATTAGTTTGCTCACCTTATGCACGGCTTATGTTGGTTACTTATTTTTCAAAAAACCTTTTCCATCACTAGCGCCAGCCTACTTGTGGGGAATAAGATTGGGTATTTTATTGTTCGTGATTTTTGCCTTTGAAGGAGGTATCATGGCTGCGAAATTAACGCATACCGTGGGAGCAGCAGACGGTAGCCCAGGTTTACCGCTCACCAATTGGAGTACCCAGTTTGGTGATTTAAGGGTGGCTCATTTTGTAGGCATGCACGCTTTGCAAATCCTTCCTTTGTATGGATTTTACAGGAGCAAGTCTGCCAACAACAGCATCATAGCAGGCTTCATTTATTTTATAGTCACAGCTTTGTTATTCTTACAAGCATGGTATGGCCAACCTTTGTTCTAACAGCATCTTCGCTCTTTTCTAATAATCTTTCAGGTGCTTTTATGCTTGTGCCCAATACAACTCCTTGCTGGCATAATCAACAATAACCCTTCTATTTCCTCGGTGATGCAGGAACACGACGTCGAGCTTGCTTATTTGTGTTTCTATCACCGAAAAATGGCTGCTTGCAAAATCTATCAGTTCTGGAGGTGGATTTTTTTCATTGATGTTAACGGCAACGGGAGCCTCCAATTTGGTACCTGGAGCATTAGAAATGCTATAAGTGAGTTTGCTGCTCAGTGCCGAAGCTGCCCAACCCTGATCGGCCACTTCGTTTTTAAAATGTACCGTCGCTGATGCTTGCATCCTCAGTTGAAGTCTGCTGTTTTCATCATAAAACAGCCAACTCATGGCTGGATTTTTTTGAATAAAATCTACTTTTGTAGAACGGATATCAGTGTGAAAAAAGATTTTTTTTTCTTCCCCCAACACTTTTCGTAGTATCACCGTTCTTAATTCCGGAATTCCGGCTTGTATATTCGCCACCGTGCCAAAATGAAACGGATTTTTATAACTTTTAACGCCCTCTGAAAGTAAAGACCAAACTTTTTGTTCTATTGCTGACAGGTTATTGGATTCAAAAAAAAGTTCTTCCATTCTGCAAAAATAACCAGCGTTATTGAAATCAGCTATTTTGTTTACGCTATCTGTCGATTGATGTATGTTTGAAGAAAAATACCATGCTCCGCTTACCCTGTTTACTATTATTGTTATTGCTTGAAAGTTGTGTGCAACAAAAATCAGAAAACTTGAACGCCGTTGTGGAAGGCAACTGGTTTTTGTTAGATATGAAACCTGAAACACCCTTGTATGATAGCAGTTATACGAAAATGGAAGATTCTATTAGCCGGATTTATACCCATAAAATGATCCGTTTAGAAAAGGGAGGTGCTTTCACAGACGTAGATAGTTTGTTTAACCGCAAAGGCAAATGGTTGGTAGTTGATAACAATTATTTGGCCATTGCTAAAGCCGGAAAAGGATTCGAATTATTTAAGGGCTCATTTAAAGGGTATGATCCATCTGACCAACTATTAGAACTTCGCCACAAAATCAACAGAGGCGTTGGAAATGATTCGGTGCCGGTTATTTGGCAGTTCAAAAAAATTGATTCAGAAAATCGCTGGTTTCACTTGTTTTCAGACAGCAGCAACAGCTGGAGAAAAAGACCCCTCACACCAGAATCCGAAGCTACGCTGCAACAAAAATTGAGTATGATGCTAGCTTATTATGCCGATTATTTTGAGTTGGTTTCTGAGGAATCCGATTTTTTTATGACCTGGAGAATCCCACTGCCTATTAAATTTTACGCACATGGGGTGGGACTTAAATCTTTGGAAAAGGCACCAGGATTTGAAGAATTGTTTTTCGACAAAGCAGATGCTGAAAAAGCCTTGATTTTACTGAAAAACGCCCTACGCCTTCAAACGCAGCCGTATCCGAAACGCGATAATTATACACTTGAATATGCGGCTTATTTAAAAATATTGGCGCATCAATTAAAAGGGGATTGAGCAGGATTGGAACATAATCTCCGGTCGTCAATATAGGCAGCACCCTCTCACTTTTAAAACTGTTAGGTACAAAAGTTTAACGGAGCGACCGTAAACTTCATTCAAAATATTCTTTGGCCAGTCTAAATGTATTGCAATGGGCTTCTGTAATAATTTTTACATCTGCAGAATAGCCACCACCCATTGAAACGGCACAAGGTATTTGCTTAGCTTTCAGCAATGAAAATACCAGTTCATCTCTTTTTTTACAGCCTTGCAAGGTTACCTTTAGTTTTCCAAACTGATCCGTTTCTAAAATATCCACCCCACTCAAATAAAATGCCATGTCAGGTTGTACAATTTCTAGCAAGCGGGGAAGATGATCTTTCAGTAAACCAAGATAGGCATCGTCTTTTATGCCGTCGGGCAATGGAAGGTCGAGGTCACTTTTTTCTTTTCTAAAAGGATAATTGTGCGCCCCGTGCATACTAAAAGTAAATACGCGAGGTTCATTGCCAAATATGCTCGCGGTGCCATTTCCCTGGTGCACATCCAGATCAATGATCAGTATTTTTTTTGCCAACTGTTGATTCAATAAATAATAGGCCGCTACTGCAAAATCATTCAACATACAAAAGCCTTCGCCTCTGTCGGCAAATGCGTGGTGGGTGCCACCTGCGATGTTTAATGCCACCCCATGTTGCAGGGCATAGGTGGCACAGTTGATGGTACCTTGTGTGATCATGAATTCACGCAAACTAAGTTGGGGCGATTGAGGAAAACCAATCACACGTTGTTCTCTGGCGCTCAAAGTTTGTTGCTTTATTTTTTCCAGATAAATGGCTGTATGTGCGGCCAGCAAGTACTCATCAGCACAGGGGGAAGGCGCCAACAATTCTTCTGGGCAAATACTCCCTTCATGTAACAATTGCCCGGGTATCAGCTCATATTTGAGCATGGGAAAGCGGTGACCTTCCGGCAATGGATGCGCGTAAATGGGGTGATAAGCGATGTACACTAATGATCAGTAGAAACGTGAATAATAAAGTGGCTGTGAACGAATAGTATGATCAACAATTCGAATAGCAAAAAGTTATTCTTGTAATAAAGCATACACGGCAAAACTAGCCAGCCAATGTTCTCCACCGTATTCTCCAGTGATCACATGCCCCATCCCTTTTTCAAGATGAGTGAACGCTGCTGTTTTTAACATCTTTTTTCTGGGGTCGGTATCCGGCAGCATGGCAGCAATGTTTTTCATACACCAGCTTCGGTTAAAATGCAACCCATCCAGGTGTACAATTTGCAAATCTTTTCTATCCGATACAATGGGAAGTTGCGTGAGATGTTTGATGTCATCCAATGAAAGAAACTGATTGAACCAAAGGAGAAAATCTTTTTTAGGCATCACTCTTTTCATCAGTGCTGCTTCCTGCAATGCGGGGGAAATAAAATCAGATCCATTCGGTTCCCACGTGGCTGGTGCATTTTTGTCTTTTCCAAAAAGACGCATCGCTGTTTCTACGATCTCTTTTCTGAATACTTCCTGGTTGCTGTTTACGGCATAGTCATACGCCAAACTCAGTCCGAATGCAGTGTTCGGATGCACACCCGTTCTGTTAGCATAGCTTTGTTTGGGTAAAAAATCTCTCCAAAGCGTTATTATTTTTTGAGTTAGTGGTTCCAGATTTTTTTTCCATTCTTTACCGTCGGCATCGTCCCAATCAATCAGTTCAGCATCCAACTGTAACAGCCAGGCCCAACCATAGGTACGTTCCCAACTATTGGTAAGTGGTAAGTCGAAATATTTTAATTCTTCCTCCATATTTCTTTCCGTGAAATGATTGGAGAGGATGGCTCTGATGTTGGTAGCCGATTGCAAATCGGGAAACTGTTTCAATAATTTTATCAGCATCCAGTGCCCATGTACGGAAGAATGCCAATCGAAACAACCATAAAATGCAGGGTGCAATTCAACGGGGGTTAGTATGTGATCTTCTTTGGTATTAGAAATATGATTTGTTTTATTGGGGAATTCCTTTGTAATACATTTTAAAGGAAGGGTTGCTAAAATAGCGGCACCATTTTCAGTGAGTTCGATAGACAAACTTTCTTTTCTCACTATATAATTACCGTCTATTTGCTCACCCGTTTGGCTACTGGCTGCAAAGCTGGCCAATAAAAAAAAGAGGACGATGCTATTTTTTTTCATATTCATATTATGCTTCATTTGTGTTAATGCAGATGCTTGAAGGTAATATTTTGTGTTGAAACAGGAAGGTTTGGTTTCCCAAAACTTTATGAAGTTGCCATCATGGTATTCAATAATTTTGTAGCATGGATGTACTTCAGGTAGAAGATTTGAGTAAAATAACGGGAGGAGATTTTGTAGTGAAGCAAATTAGTTTTACTCAACAGCAGGGCCAAAAAATTGCCATTGCGGGCGAAACGGGATCCGGTAAATCAAGTTTGCTTAAAATGATCGCAGGCTTAATGCAACCTGATGAAGGTCAAATTTTATTTCAACAAAAAAGGGTCGAAGGACCAGATGAACGATTGATTGCCGGGCATCCTTCCATCGGGTATTTGAGTCAGCATTTTGAACTACGCAACAATTACAAGGTATATGAGTTACTGGAAATGTCGAATAAGTTATCGGATGAAGC
The DNA here is from genome assembly GCA_038249665.1 of Chitinophagales bacterium. Classification (GTDB taxonomy): domain Bacteria; phylum Bacteroidota; class Bacteroidia; order Chitinophagales; family Chitinophagaceae; genus Ferruginibacter. Next base: position 1,924 of record JBBSDF010000002.1, on the reverse strand, counting down.
AGCAGCCCACATTTATCAGATTTGCGATATTGAATATTTTTTACAAAGGTGGACCGACGAGTTGTCGGGCGGAGAAAAACAGCGCATTGCACTGGCCAAAATTTTAGTGGCAAAGCCGGGTTTACTTTTGCTGGATGAACCTTTTTCAAATATGGATGCCATCCACAAAAGCCAATTGCAAAAGGTTATTTATGACATCACAGCAGTAATGCAACTATCCTGCATTATGGTTTCGCACGATGCAGCAGACCTGCTTTCCTGGGCAGATCATCTGTTCCTGATGAAAGCCGGCAAATTTCTTCAGGAGGGTAGTCCTTCACAATTGTACAAATATCCCATAAACGCTTATTGTGCCGCTTTGTTGGGCGATTTTAATTTGTTGGACGCCGCCACTTCTGTTGCTCCGCAATTGCAGCAACATTTTTCAGGAAAGTCTTCATGGATCATCCGTCCAGAACAAATATTGATCAATGCTCCTGGTGTAATTAATGTTGAAGGAACCATTACCGCGATTTATTTTATGGGTGCTTCTAGCTTGCTGCACGTACAGGTTGGCGGCACTATGCTAAAAGTGAAAACAATCCGTCATGCTGTCAACATCGGAGAAACGATTCTATTGTCGATCGATCCTAAAGAGATACATCCCATCGACTAGTAACCTTCGAAAGCCAGGCCAATTGGCGCCAATACAATAATTTAAAGCAATTGAAATAGCCGATAGTTATGATATCATTGCTTTTGAATGACAGCTCAGCAAAGGCAGAATGAACCCTTTGGCAAAATTTACAGCAATCAAAGTGGGGCGGACAGGCGAAACGGCGCGCAACAGCAGGTCAATTGAATAGAGCCCGCACTGAGCCTGGTTATTTATCCGAACTTATCAACAAAAGAACGGACTTTGCATACAATATTGTTTTCATATATGCGTTTTATGGCCAACCTAATAAACCATAAGTATGCAAAAAAAATTACTATGCAACCTATTGCTATTGGCAATAGTTTGCATCCAATCTTCATGCGCTACCATGAGTAGCGGAATGTTTGATAGGGGAGTTGACTCCAAAAAAGGCAAGGAATCTAAAGCCGATTTCTTCATCCAGAAAAAAGATGGGTCTGTGCAAAATTTTAAAAGTTTGAAATTAGTGACCGGTGTTTTTAAAACGCCCCATTTACTGGCCGACGGAAAAATTAAAATAGAATCAAAAGACGTTGCGGCTTATCAAAACAGTGACCATTTCGCCATTTCAGATGAGTATATTGAGGGAGAAAGAAAGGCAAAAGTGGCTATCGGTTCTTTGCCTGGTTTTGCCGTTAGGGTTGCAAAAGGGAAACTCAATGTTTACAGTCGTAAATATTACAATGGCAAAAATGCTGCGGATGAACTATTTATTCAGGATGGAAACAATGGGAAAATTGTTCCTTATACGCCAGAATTGATGGCATCCATTTTAAAAGATCATCCAAGTGCGTTGAATGCATTAAACAGCAAAAACAACCAGGGTAATCTTACGCAAAAATTACAAGCCGTTGCTGATATTTATAACCGGGATCAATTGATGAGTAAAAATTAGTACTTTTTTTGACCTTTTTTCCTGGGGCAGTTTTGCGGTTTAGCCAGGCAGCGCAGCGTATCTGTGCACAATTCGTTTCTCTAACAAATATAAAAAGAGGTCGCCGCCGTTTAGCTTTCAGCAAACGGCTATGGTTGGATGAATAATATTTATTTTAACATCAAAGCTTTTTGCTTCGCATGTTTCTGTCGCCTGCGGCGGGCTTTTTTTTTCCTTGATGAAAAGAAACAAAAATCAAGGGCTGCAGAAAAAAAAGCTAAAAATCAATCATCGGGTGTAAAATGAAATAAGTTCGATCGGTTGTACATTACCAAGCTATGTGCGACTTACCAGCTAACAATATTTCCAAGCTT
>JBBSDF010000001.1:0-152867 GCA_038249665.1 Chitinophagales bacterium | reverse complement strand
TTCATTATCATGAAACCGTTTACCAAAATCAATTGCATTTATCCCTTTGAACATAACTAATATATTTAGCCATAAAAATACTAAACTATTTAGTTTTAAACAAGTACTATATTTGCTTTGTTACCGTTCTACCTAATCCTACAAATTTTTATTTTCATAGAAATAATAGGAACACCAGAAATATTTCTGGAAACAGCCATTGCCTTGGTGTAACTTATTCACAAATTATTTTGAGGCCTAAACAAATTGAAAAGAAAAATTCAACTTGAAAGAAAGTCGAGGATGGGATTAACGGGCGGTTTTCAATCCGGTTGGCGCGGAGGTTTTTATTCTTGCACATCGGGTGCCGTACCAATTAAATTTTAAAATTTATAGCTGTACCCTAACCTGAAAACCTGTGTTTCGAAATAATCGGTACTGGATAATTTAAACCCATTCCCGTTTAATGTTTTCTTGATTACTAGTGTATTAAAAATATCACTGGCATTAAAAAACAGTTCTCCTTTACTTTGTTGTATTTGCTTTTTTATACCCATATCTACCGAAAATCTGGTGGCAATTTTTCCTTGGGGTATGATATCCGGCGCTAAATAAATGCCCGTAATTTGAATGTCTGTTTTTTTAAGCAAATGAAAAATACCATTCATTTTAATATTGCCAGAAGTAAATTTTTGTTTTGATGCGGTATAAATAGATGGCACAGGATATTTGTTTTCTACAGTAAATGCATCAATAACATTTTTATACACATTTACATTGGTATTAAATGAAATCACTTTTGAAAATTCATGCTGCCATACCAATTCAATACCAGTATTACTGCTAAAGCCTGCGTTTTGAAAAACGGTGTAAATTAAAGCGCTCGGCGGAACCTGAGTGGCTATTCTTGTAATAGTTCCTTGAGTTGTACGGTGGTACAATGCTGAATAGAAGTAGCCTTTTTTAAGGCTGGTTTTATAACCTAACTCATAAGTGTTAGTAAATTGGGGGCGAAGCGCGGGATTGCCAACCTTAATAATTTCGGCATCATCGTATTTCGGAAAAATACGAATGTCCACTTCGTTGGGTCTATCCACCCTTCGATTGTAAAACAAAGAAATTTTATTTTGATCATTTATTTTGTACGCTAGTCTTACATTAGGGAAAGGTTGCGTGTAATTGTATCCATCACTTTTATAAGTATTATGGTTAGGGTTTACTTTGTATTTTAAATCCACAAACTCCACTCTTACACCAATTTCGGCTTCTATCTTATTACTTTCAAAAACATAATTGCCGTACACGGCTGGTATAATTTCTGTGTAAGTGGCTTCACCACCCCCACTCGTATCCAGCGGTGAATTAAACCCGGGTTTAAATTGCATATTAGTAGGTATATCACGGTAACGAAACTTTATACCTGCTTCTATTCGGCCATATTTTAAGGGCTTCACATAATCAATATTAAAATCAGCCACATGTTCATCCGACAATAATTTAAAAGAATCCAAACCAGTGTAACTGGGCAAGGTATTTACGAAATTATATTTCTCGTCTTCTCTGTGAAAAGTATAATTGAAGCCAATATTTAATAAGTGGCCGGCCTGTTTAAATTTATGTTGATAAGCTATTGAAGCTGCAGCCGTAGTTTTTAATTCATCTTCTACAAATTGCCAAAGTCGTTGTCTGTTAGAAGAATCTTTATTAAAGAAAGGTTGGTCACCACGGTCAATTATTTTTTCTATACCAAATAAACCTGAAATAGTTAATATATCCTGCTGGTTAATGTTCCAATCAAACCCTGCTTTGTTAGTAAAAAAATGCGTATTCCTGTTTCTTTTTGTTTGCTGGTTGATAACAGTTCCATCATCAAAACTTCTGGTCACAAACTCATTTTTGTTGAGCGTCTCTGTGTAAAGCCAATCTGATTGTAAAAATGCATTTACTTTATTTTTACGGTAATTTAATGAAATGGAGGGATTGATTTTTGGGGTTGCCTGGTATTGGGGACGTATCGTTGGCAGATTTTCCTTTTTCTGCCACAGCGCACCTAAACCAGTAGTGAAGCTTACTTTTCCATTAAACCCTTGTTGTTTACTTTTTTTATAGATAATGTTTATGATACCGGCGTTGCCGTTTGCATCATATTTAGCAGATGGGTTATTAATGATTTCAATACGTTCTATGGCCGAAGCAGGAATATTATCCAATCCGGTTTGATTTCCAAAACCTGTTAGTGCAGTTTGTTTTCCATCAATTAGAACGGCTACTTTATCACTTCCCCTTAATTCCACTTTTCCATCTTGAGTGGTGGTGACCCCGGGTAAATTTTTTAAAACTTGTAAAACAGATCCGCCTGTTTGGCTGATATTTGCAGCAACAGCATAAGATTTTTTATCCATCTTATCGTTCACATCGTCTTGCTTTGAGATAACCACTACTTCTTCCAGCTTTTTTGCATCTTGCTGAAGCTCTATTGTGCCAAGATCTAAGAAGGCACTAAGTGAACCTATTAAAAGCGGTTGTGACTGCAATTCAAACCCTGCATAAGAGCATTGCAAAATATACCTACCAGATTTTATATTTGCCAATGTATACCTCCCCTCTTCATTACTTACAGTGCCAATAACAAAAGCACTATCTTTTTCAGTTTTCAAAACGATGTTTACAAAAGGTAAAACGTTTTTATTCGCTTTGCTTTTTATTAAACCTGATAGAGTAACAGTCGAAATTTGGGCTTGTAACGTTGAACCCGCAAAAAGTATAAAAGAAAATACCACAATTATTTTTATCCGCATCCTTAACCCGTTTAATTATCCTTTAGTTCTTTAATAAATGTACCATTGCTGTCAAAAATAAGGTCCTTTCCTTTGATTTCTACTTCGTAGGTTACATTCCCTTTCGCATCAATAATTTTTGCTCCTTCTTTTGCAGGCCTACTAGGATAATTTGTTTTTACACACGTTAAAACTCCTTTTGGAAGCTGGTTTAAATCAATTTCCACTTCGGATTCAATCAGATTGCCTTGTGCATCCATTAAAACAGAGTGATCGATTTTATTAAGGTCAAAACTTGCTTCATACTTATCTCCATCTTTATCCCAGTTAATTTCTTTGGCTGTTGGATATATTTTTTGAAATGCTGATAGTACACTTGCAGGAATATTTTTTTGCTTCATTTTCTGTGCAAAGCTAATTGTTGTAAAAAGCATGATTACGACGGTTACTGCTAACTTTTTCATTGTTTCATTTATTAGTGAATTAAAATATTATAACACAAAGCTGCAACATGATTTAGAAGAAAGTTTGAATTTTAGAATGTAATCGTAAACGAGTGAAGATTATTTTCATAATTGTATAATACTCCCCATTGATTGATATCAGTAATTTTTTTAATGATGGACAAGCCTAATCCTGTTCCATTTTCTGAAGGATATATTTTAGAAAATCGGTTAAACATATTTACAGCAGGTAAAGGTTGCATTTGACCACTATTGCGAAACACTAGCGAATTTTCACTAATGGCAACAATGATTTTTCCGCCAAAATAATTATGCTTTATGGAATTCAAAAAGAGGTTGCTGATCAATACATCTGCTAATATTGGATTTGAATTAATTGTAAAATCTTTTTCTGATTCAATTTGAATAGTTAAGCTTTTTGCATTTGCCTGTTCAGTAAAAAAGGCAAGATTTTTTTCAATATGGCTGGCCAGTAAAATGGTTTGCTTACTGCCCTAATGATCATTTTCAATAGTAGAAAGTAATAATAAGTTTTTATTCAAGCGGTTTAAACGAGAAATACTGTCGTTCAATGAACTTAAAATTTCTGCCTGCTCCCGGGTAACATCAGTACGCTGGCTCAGCGTATCAATTTTAGCTTGAAATACTGCTAAAGGCGTTTGCAATTCGTGGGCTGCATTTTCTATAAATTCTCTTTGACTTTTAAAAATAGTGGTGTTTTTCTCTATCAACTTTTGAATACTGGTATTCAAACGATTAAATTCCTCTATATCAGTTTTGGAAAATGACGGGTGTTTGGTTTTGTCAATTTCGAAGCTCTCCATTTGTTGAAGTGTAGCATAAAATGGCTTCCAAAGATGTAACGAAAGTCTTTTTGTGATAAAAAATAAGCCGATTAGTAAAATGGAGATGATTGCCAAAAATAAAAAAGCTATATTTTTTATAAGGTCTTCTGTTTCTACCAAATTAATTCTTTCAGAATAAGTGTAGGGTCTTCCTTGTATGCTTACAGGAAAATTAAGTTCGCGGTAAGGTTCAATTTCGGCATCTAAAGTGTCGAAATAAGAGCAAAAAAAAAGGGTATCTTTGGTAACCCTATTTCCGCTCCTGATTTTTATATTTCTATTAAAATTGTTCCAGATTGGTATATCAGCAATGTTTAAACCCGGAACAGTATATTTAAGAAATTCCTTTTTGTGTAATAACAATGTGTCATCTGCCTCTTTAATATAAAGCCTATCTGTAGCGTAATAAAATATTGGCGCTGATATAATCAAAATCAACACAGCATAAATCAGGTACGCCCCGGAGGTTTTATGTAAAAGTTTTTTACTCATTTTTCCATTTGTATCCTAAGCCGTAAACTGATTTAATATAATCGCCACTTCCTGCATCGTTTAATTTCTTTTTTAGGTTTTTAATATGCGCATATACGAAATCGTGGCTGTCCAACATATCTGCCATATCGCCTGACAAATGCTCGGCAATCGCACTTTTAGACAACACTCTATTTTCGTTTCCAATAAAATAAAGTAGTAACTCCATCTCTTTTTTAGTAACGTTAACCAGCTGATTTTTCACTTTTACAGATTTCGAAAGAATATCAATTTTAATTTCATTGAATGAAACTATATTACTTCCTTTAAAATTTTCCCTTCTAATTAATTCCACAATTCTCGCAAGTAATTCAGATAGGTGGAATGGCTTTGTGAGATAATCGTCCGCACCAAGGTTAAAACCTTCAATTCTTGATTCTAACGTTTCTTTTGCTGAAATGATAATAACGCCATCTGTTTTCTGTTGGCATTTCAATTCTTTTAAGATTTCAAAACCATTGCCGTCTGGTAACATAATATCTAGTAAAATACAATCGTACTCTTAAATAGAAATTTTAGCAACGGCAGCAGTAACGTAGTCAGCCCATTCACAAACAAAGTCATTGCCTGTTAAGTATTGTTGGATACTTAAGGCGAGTTCCTTTTCATCTTCTATAAGCAACAATTTCATCCTGTAAATTTATCTGGTCAATTTTGAAGAAAGTTTGAATTTGTAAGATATTCAATATTGATCGCTTTAATTGGGAACTCTTTTTCGACTCACAAAAAAGGATTAGCCGCAATCAGCGGGTTTTTTGTTTGTGTCTTTTGAATTTTCTTACTTCAAATTGCATTGCAGTTTTGCCGAATATTTACATTTGGTATTCATGTAAATAGCGGTATTCGATGGTATAATATTTTTGGTTCGCACAAATATGCCCCAGTAAGAGGTGGGCGGTGGACTCACTTGGGTAACCCATTCGCTGAAAGTTTACAGAAGTTTCTTTAAGATTTTCTTAAATGTGCACTTATAAGTTAAGCAGACTGAAGATAATAGGCATACATTAAGGCAAAGAATGGCTGCCAAACACACAAACCACCTTATACCCCATCGGCCGATAGTATTTACCTAATGTGTTTCTGATATTGTCTTCTGCTAATTTTAAATAGCTCTGATTGCCTTCCAAAGCGTTACTGGCAGCAGCGTAGAGTTGCTTCTGGGCATCCACAAATTCCTCCATCGTGATTGAACTAAACAAGCCCGTTTTATTCATACTCTCCAACCTATCTAGCCTAAGTTGTAAACTAAGTAATTGGGCTGCGGGAAGTACAATCGTAACAATGCTGTCCTTTGCGTTGATAGTCACCTGGTGGTTTTTCATATCCACTCCATATTTGGCTTCATAAGGCAATGCAAGCTGCAAGGTATTTTCGGAAAAATAATTTTTTACATTACTCCATACCCCCTTACTATCTCCTTTGTTGCTGATTTTGATGTTTGTTTCACCGTCCACTTCCAGTGAAGCCAACTCAGCAATCTCTTTTATCAGGGCAACATTTTGTACGATATCTGTTTTCGTTTGTCCCTCTCCGTTTTTCTTTCCCAAAAAATAAAACGCACCTGCTACCAGCAGTACCAATAAAATAACAACTCCATTTTTCATATTGACTTTATTTTCTTTTTCATTTTTGCTACCAGTTCATAACTATGATCGATCAATTCTTTTATGAAACTCCATTTTAAACCTTCTACCCTAACGGTGTTCCAGTGTTTTTTGTTCATGTGGTAACCAGGCAAAATTTGGTCGGGATTCAGCTCTCTCCATTCTATTGCCTTGCCGGGATCACATTTTGCATTGAATCGAAGATCAGGCTCATCCAATCCCATCAACAAAAAAATTTTGTCGTTCACTTTAAAAACAAGGGTACCTTCTCCAAAGGGAAACCCCTCTGTTACGGCGGGTTTTTGTAATGCATAGTTTCTTATTTCTTCCGTATTCATTCTGCTGTTTGCATTAAAGGTAAAATAAAACGCCCTCTTTTGAAGGAGGGCGTTTGTATTATTAACCATTTATTTTTTTATCGGATGATGGTAAGGTCAGTTTTCACCGTTACTATCCTTCCGGTAATGAGAGTGAAATTCAACACTGCATAATAAGTAGCATCCGGAACTGGTTTACCACTATAAGTGCCATTCCAGTTATTGCGGTAATCTCTGGATTCAAATACTTTGTTACCATACCTGTTAAACACTATTACGGTGATATTTTTTAAACAACCGTAATCATCGTACACCTGCCACAGATCGTTGTTACCATCACCATTCGGAGTGAATGCATTTTTCACTCTCACACAATAAGGTATGATGGTAATTAATACATCGTCTGTTGCAATACATCCCAAACCGTTGGTAGCAGAAAGGGTATAGAGCGTCGTGGAAGCAGGCTTTGCGATAGTATTGATGGTAGTAGCAGCAGACAGGTTGGTGGCTGGTGACCATAAAATGCTATTGGTTGGTTCGCTGGCGGAGCCAAATATTTGTGCCTCATCGCCAGAAAAAATGCTAATATCTGCACCAGCGCTAACCGTAAACGGAGGCCTCACTGTTACCGTCACTACATCCGTAGTGATACATCCCATAGAATCTCTGGTAGTGGTGGTATAGGTGCCAGCAGGCACTACAAACTGATTGGAAGTTTGGAACACCCCAGGGTTGGTGCTGATGCTGTATTGATACGGTGGTATTCCGGTTACATTACTTACTGTGATGCGTCCTGTTTGTGTACAAACGATTTCAGCAGCAATTGCATCTGCAGAAACGGTGCTAATTATAATATTTGCAAAAGCGGTGTCGGTACATCCGGTTGCATTGCTAACAATTAATCTGTAATTCCCGCTTGCAGTTACAGCTGCAGGATTGTTCACTGCAACTCCATTTAAACTCCAAACAGGCGTAAGCCCGGTCGTGTTATAAAGCGTTGTTAAATTGATTGGATCACCAGCACATTTGAGGATAGATGTATCGGCAGCAATGGATGGTTTTGGATTCACAGTTACAATGGTTGTATCAATACAAGTGATGCCATCTGGTCCGGTTGCAATAACGGTATAAGTGTATTGACCAGGTGTAGTTGGAACCGAAGCCCCTGTCGGGTTTTGTATAATAGAACTAAAACAGTTTGGACCCGTCCAGGTATAGGTAGCATTTAGTACATTGCTGGCTGATAAATTCACAGTTCCGCCTGTGCAAATTGGTCCGTTGTTAGACGCATTCAGTGTGCAAATAACGTTACAGTTACTAGAACCTGTGCCGCCTGTTTGCTGATAGGTGATAGTTCCTGGGTTATTGCTAAAATTGGTCACTAAAAAAAGGTAAAACTGCCCAGCTACTGCGTTCGGAATATTTGCAATTTCGACGTTGGCGAGAGAGTAGCTACAGTCAATAATATTAGCCGCAGAGATACCCGTACAACTTGCACCAAGACTATTGAAAGGCCCCCATACGATAAAGTCTACATCCAAAGCGGTGCCCGTAGTACTGGTTTGTGAAATGGTAATATCGATGTTACCGGCGTTTTGTATCTGCAAATAATAGAAAGTAGGGTTAGGAGTCGTAAGCAAGCAACCGTATACACCTCCACCTCCCAAACTAGGTTGCCCGGTGATATTAGGAACGGTAAACATAGTAGTACTGGTACAAAAAGGTTGGGCTGTTTGACAAGAAGAAGCTGGTGGTGGAGGTGGTGGTACAGATGCGCAAATACCGAAAGTACCATTGTTGTCGTTACCAAATTCCCAGAAACGAACCCAAAGGGTGCTTCCTGGTACCAATCCAGTTCTGCTGATCCTGGGCATTAGGCCGTTCGGACTATCATCATCATCACATTCAATTAAAGTGAGGTTATCGCAAGTACCCCTATAGATGGCCATACCACCATCGGTCATAACCCCAGGACGAGCGTCCAGAATGATGGAACCTGTACAAGGAACAGTTAGTTTAAACCAAACATCTCCACCAGAATAAGCAGCGCAACCAGGGCCCGGAACATTAGAGCCTGTAGCACTTTGATTGGTAAAGGTTTGATAATTACAAGCCCCGTTATCAGCAACATTTAAAGTGATGGCGTTGCAGGCATCATCATTTGCAGGTGGCGGAGGAGGCGTTCCCACACAAATCGTGAAGTTTGCGAAACTACCCGCGGAAGCAGTGAAAGTCCACACCCGAACATAATAGGTTTGTCCGGGTACCAGCCCATTCAAAGACATCGTATTAGGATCAGAGCACTGTAGTTGAGTTAAGGTACCGCAGTTGGCACCCGTATAAACGGCCATCACCATATCAGTTACAATACCACTGATATTGGTTAAAGCAATGGTATGAAAAGCTTGTACTGCCACAAAGGAATACCACACATCGTCATTAACTCCGGTAGCACCGCAACTTGGTGCAGGAATCCCCGTCGAAGGCAATGCAGATGCCGTACTTCCCAGTGCGGTAATTGTGCAAAGCAAATTTGAATTTACAGTAAGCGGCGTTGCTGCGGTGCAATTATCGTTAGAAGGTGGTGGTGGTGGTGTACCTACGCAAATGGTAAAATTGGCTCCTACATTGGTGGCCGGGAATGTCCATACCCGAACATAATAGGTTTGACCCACAGTAAGTGCGGTCACGCTTAAAATATTAGGATCAGAACAAGCTACTTGCGCAAGTGCGGCACAGGTTCCGCTGTACACTGCCATTACCATGTCTGTAGTTGTTCCAGTAACATTGGTCAACGATACCTGGTGTACCGCATTGGTGGCTACAAATGAATACCAAACATCATCTCCCACACCTCCAGCTCCACAACCAGGTACAGGTGCGCCTGTGGAAGGAGAAGCAGAAATGGTTGTTCCGGTAGCGGTTGCAGTACACATAAAAGAAGGATTCACCGATAAGCCAACTGCATTTGCACAGTTGTCATTGGCAGGTGGAGGCGGTGGCGTAGTTACGCAAATACCAAAGGTTCCACCTACTCCTCCATTGTATTTCCAGAAACGCACAAATACAGTGCTTCCGGGTGTAAGTCCACTTCTATTGATCAATGGCATCAAACCATTTTCACTGTCATCATCGTCACATTCTATTAAGGCCATCGTATTACAATCGCCACTGTAAAGTGCCATCCCTCCATCTGTAATACCGCCTTGAATAGAATTGATAATAATTGCGCCGCCAGCAGGTACGGTAATTTGAAACCAAACATCATCCCCCTGAAATTGTGCACAACCTGGTGCAGGATAACCTGTAGAAGGCGTTGAATTCAGGGTCGTAAAAGTTTGATAAGTACAAGTAGCAGCTACGGTGAGGGTAACCGCAGCACAGGGATCATCGTTATTAGGTGCTTGCGCTTGAGTTATGAATGACAACAACAGGGCCGTCAGGATTAAAAAGCTACTTTTCAAATTTCTAAAGTTGTAAAATAAAGAATGGAATGTATTCATTGTATAATTTTTATAAGATTGCCGGCAAAATGTTGTCAGCGCTCGATTTAGTATTTAATCGTTGGGTCTTTTAAAATCAAAGCGAAGTCCAATTTCATGTGCGCCAGAACCTCCTGTAAAAATGCTGATCGGCGTTTGATAATAATCATAACTATAGGTAAGTCCAATCTCTTGCGCCAGTTTAAAACCTGCCTGTAAACTCCAAAATTGATCTACCCTCCAGTTAAGCCCCCACCAAATCATGTTCTGGTAATTTACATTCATCCCAAATTCAAACTCACTGGGAGAATTTTCTATCACTCTTACCAACGCATTGGGAATTAAATAAATATTGGCACCCGTATTGATTCTGTAATTAGCCGTAAAATTATAATGGCGATACAATTTCCCTCCTTGTTTTGAATTGGGTACATTGGCCAGTTCTAATTTTGATTGAATGAGTTGACTAACGGCGGCGCCTACACTCAGTTTGTCGTTGGTATAGTAAGCACCCGCCCCAGCATCCAAACCAAATTTATTTTCTGCCCCCGCCAACACCGGATCACTTCCCAGCGAACCCACTAATTTGTTTTTGTCGATGGCAAATTGTAGCGCCCTCAACTCTAAACCAAGCCCTACTTTATGTTTACCATCTTTAGAAACAATGTGCTTTGAGAAAGCAAACTGAGCCCCCGTTCTACTGGTTGGACCCGTTTCATCGCGGTACAAGTAAGCACCAATACCAGCTTTAAGTTTGTCGAGTTTCACATCCCCGTACAACATAAACGTTCGGGGATTACCAGGGAAAGATGACCACATACTTCGGTAAGAAGCACCCACCATATTTTTATTGGCGATACCGGCCGCAGCAGGATTATACATAGCATTATGCTGCAGGTACTGGCTGGTAAAATGAAGTTGTTGCGCGTGGGAGCAGTTACTGTTAAGGCCGCCCAAGAGTAAAAGTAGAGAGGTAAATTTTTTCATTATCTGCAGATTGTTGTAGGCTAATTTATAACAAAATGTTAAAACTGCTACAGATGTCTGAAAAAATAGGCACATTTAAAATAAAAGGGAGATCGTAACGTTGCGGAGATTATTGATTCTGTAAACCCATTCCTCCACCCGCATTATAGGAATTTCAACATCCATACTGCTAAAGAGTTGCTGTTCCTGACGGAGCACAGTTCCGTTTAACTGTTTCACAACCAGCATAATATCGTTCATTTGGGTGTAATCGAATTGTACGGCATACTTTCTCATCACACGCTTTTGCACCACAGGTACCACCTGCAATACGAGTGAGGCGGCCGTTTTGTATGCGTGGATCAAACCGGGAACGCCTAATAATGTACCCCCAAAGTAGCGGACTACCGCAATACAGGTATTGGTGACTTGCTTACTATCTATCTGACCCAAAATAGGTTTGCCCGCTGTGCCAGAAGGTTCGCCATCATCACTTACCCTGAATTGATTCCCATCTAAGCCAATTCTGTATGCGAAGCAATGATGTACCGCCTTAGCGTGTTCTTTTTTTAAAGTGGCCAGTGCTTTCTTTACATCATTGGTGGTTACGATCGGAAATACATAAGCAATAAACTTGCTTCCTCTATCCTTGAATTCGGCTTGCCCCTCCTGTGCTATTGTGTTGTAAAACTCCATACTTCCGTTATTTTCCGAATGCGATCAACAAGATTGCTGCTATCGATAAAGCTATACCAAACCAGTTGGTACGGGTTAATTTTTCTTTAAAGATCGACCAAGCCACCAGTGCACTGAAAAGCACAATACCCATATTATTTACCGGGATGATCACTGAACTGCTATCGCCAAAATTTTTTAAAACATGAACCAAACACCAGATAGAAAAATAATTGGGAATACCGATGGCGATACCTGCAAGAACAGAGATAGGTTGAAACTTTTCTTTTTTCCGCAGCAGCAATGTACCGAGGTATAAAAACCCAACTGCAAACGCGGCCGTAAAACTGCTAATGAGGTAATCATCATTATTTGCGTCGGTAATAAAATGATGCTGCACATATTTCACGGTTGTATCAACCATACCTGTTCCAATAAAAACAATCAGTGGCAAAATTATTTTGTCAAAAGTTAACCTAGATGGGTTTGGAGTGGGGCTGTTGTTTGTTTTTGAAGGATACAGTGTAAAAAGCACTGCAACCAGAGCCAGTAAGATTCCAGCAATTTTCATCCATCCCGCAGTTTCGTTGTATAAAAAAATGGAAACGGTAAATGGAATGATTAAAGATAATTTACTGGCTACGGATGCCACAGCCAGTCCGCTTTTTTGTACCGCCAATGCGATCAGGTTAAAGGTCACAAAAAACAATGCACCCATCATCAGTGCATAAAAAAACCAAGGTTCTGCAGTATATCCGGAATAATCAGGCACCGCCCCAATCACCAAGCTACCAGTTATCGCGCAGGCCAGGTAATTGAACACAATGGCCTGGAGTTTATTGATGTTGAACCGATCGCACAATTTGAATGCAATGGTGAGGTAAGAAGAAAGCACAATGCTTCCCAGCAAATACATCATGAAATGGAATTTTTATACGTGCAAAGTAAATCAGTTTCAATGGAAAGTTGTTGTATTAAACGCTCGTGATGCAGGAAAGGAGCTTTGATGCCATTTTTTTGAAGGAAGGATTGGTTAGTGATTACCAGCGCTTCATCCCATAAACCGGCGTCTATAAAAGATTGGAGTAAAAAGGAACCTCCTTCAACGAGCAGCGATGATAGCTTCTTTTTGTAAAGCAATTCCATCAGAAAATGTAACGTATCCCTTCCCTCCGGCACTTTGGCATAGTGTATGTATGCTGCTTGTTTTTCTTGCAATCGATTGAGCACAATTACGGGAGCAGTGTCTGCAAAGATGGCTCCCGACCCGGGCAACTTCAACAGCGTATCTAATACAATTCTAACTGGATGATTCTTGTAACCATAGCGGCTGGTAAGCGAAGGATTGTCGTGCCATGCAGTGCGAAAGCCCACCATAACAGCAGTTTGAGTATCCCTTAATTGATGGGTAAAACGATTCGTGTAGGCGTTACTGATAGTTAGCTGTTCAAAATTTTCACCGGCTATGTATCCGTCGGAAGTTTGAGCCCATTTCAATAAAATCCACGGACGTTTGCTGGCGTGAAAAGTGAAGAATCGTTTGTTGAGTTCAAGGGCTTCCTCCTTTAAAATATTTTCTGTTACCTCAATGCCAGCATCCCTTAATTTGGCCACCCCTTTTCCGCTCACCTCAGCAAATGAATCACTGCACCCAATCACCACATGCGGAACCCGATACTGTATGATCAAATCTGCACAGGGAGGCGTTTTTCCATAGTGAGCACAGGGTTCCAGCGATACATACAAAGTACTTTTATTGATTAAAGACTGATTTTCGGGAGAAACACTGTTGAAACAATTTACTTCGGCATGGGCTTCCCCAAAACGCTGGTGATAACCTTCTCCAATGATCATATCGCCGTGCACCAGTACAGCACCCACCATGGGGTTGGGTGCAACATGCCCTGCTCCTAAACGAGCCAGTTGCAGACACCTATTCATGTATAGTGTATGATTCGCCAAAGTGTGCAAAAATAAACTAAGTTTGTGAGCATGCACTGGAAAGAATTGTACCAACTTTTTTTAAATGAACTTACTCTGAAATATGGGATGGATGAAGCCGCGGCCATCAGCAGACTTTGTTTCGAAGAAATGGCTGGGAAAGACCGATTTTTTATATTAGCAAATGGCAATGAGCTGGTGGAAACTGCAATGGAGACTGCCATGCTACATGGTTTAGCAAAATTGAAAAGTGATGTGCCCGTTCAACACATCACTGGCAAAGCCTGGTTCCGGAACCTTCATTTGAAAGTAACACCCGATACACTTATACCCAGGCCAGAAACCGAAGAATTGGTTCAACTGGCCATTGATTTTATCGAACAAGAAAACAAAAAATCGGTACTAGACATTGGTACGGGTTCTGGCTGCATTCCGGTGAGTATTAAAAAAGAATGTAGTCAAGTTTTGGTAACCGCAATCGATTACAGCAAAAAGGCACTGGAAGTAGCAATAGAAAATGCAGCGCAGCAACAAACACCCGTTACTTTTGTAGAGATGGATTTTTTGGAAGAAAAAAATTGGGGGGCTTTACCGACCTTCGACATCATCATCAGTAACCCTCCATATATTCCAATAAGAGAAAAAGACCTGTTAGATAAAAATGTAACAGCCTACGAACCAGCAATGGCCTTATTTGTAGAGAATGAGAAGCCCCTGATATTTTATGAAAAAGTAGCTTTGTTTGCTCAAGATCATTTAGCAACGGGTGGACAAATATTTATGGAAACGCATTGGCAATATGCATACGAAGTAGCTGCCCATTTTATGGCGCATGGGTTTGAAGCCAGGGTAATAAAAGATTTTTTCGATAAAGAAAGGATCGTAGCAGCTATTCGCCGCCAGTAACAGTAGCAGAAGTAGTGGCACCCAGTTTACGAGCTACTTTCATCACGTTTACAATTTCGCCCCATGGTGCAACAGAGTCGGCGTTGATCACTACCGCAGGTTTAATACTATCCCCTTCGTTGATATATTTTCTCAATACAGATTCTAAGGAGTCATGCTCGATTCTTTTAGAACCAACATAAATATTTTTATCTTTATCTACGCTCACCACCACGCTTTGTTTTTGTTTGGTATCGCTTTTAGAACGGGGCACGCTCATCTTAATCACGTTGGGATTGGCCAGGGTGGAGATCATCAAGAAGAACATCAAAAGTATGAACAGAATATCGTTGAGAGGGCCCGTATCTACTTCAGAATGTTCGTCTCGTAATTTATTTTTTCTTAAACTCATGTTGTTGAATTTCTTTGATATTTAACGATTGATTCCTTTTATGTCTGGTCCCTCCTACCTTGTAGGTTCCTGTAAAATGTCAATCAATTCGCTGCTGGCAGCTTCCATTCTGTTGGCTGTTCTATTGATTTGTGTATCCAAATAACTATGTGCCAGGTATGCCAACATACCGATGATGAGTCCGGTAGCAGACGTAATTAATTTTACATACATCGCATCCGCAATTTGGCTGATAGATGGATTGCTGATCGTAGCAAATTGTTTCAGTAACAATACCAACCCTACAATCGTACCCACAAAACCAAACAAAGGTGCGAACCTGGCAATCACCGACAACATGGTCAGGTTTCTTTCCATTTTGTACATCTCCAACTTCCCAACATTGTTCATACTATTTTCGATGGCGTCAATTGGTTTTCCGATGCGTTGCAATCCTTTGTCAATCATTCTGGCAACAGGGTTATTGGTATTTTTTGCTAAACTCCTGGCTGCAGACACATTCCCATTCACTACATGGTCTCTGATGATGCTCATAAAATTTTCGTCCAGTTGTCCTGCTTTCTTTACCACCATCAACCTTTCGATGAAAAAATAAACGGCCATTGCAAACAATATTCCCAAGGGAATCATCAAAGGGCCTCCTTTGGTAAGCAAAGTCCAAACGGATTCTGTTTGAATAACGGCGGATGCTGCGGCAGTACTATCTGTTTGTAAGAAGATGTCAAACATATGAGGAAATTTCTATTTAAAGATTACTTTCAATTAAGGTCAATATTATGCCATTTTGCTCTAAAGCTCTGCAATGAAACGAAACAATTCGTGAAACGCTGCACAATAAATTGTTAATAAACCCATTGAAGGACACCTCTCCTTAATCTCTGTTAACCGTTTCAATTGAAAATGCCGGAATACAAATACTCCAGTATTCACAAGGTTCATCAAAGGGATTGCTATAACGTACACGGCTACCCGCTTTTATCAGCATGCTTTGACCGGCTTCCAATACAACCGTTGTTCCATCAATTTCAAACTGTTTTTTACCTTTGTTCACCAGGGTATATTCGTCAAATGCGGGTTGTTGAAATGGCTCTGCCCAACCCGGTGGTGCTACCATTCTGGCTATGCTATAGTTAGATTCTCCGGTGCTGGTTAAACCGGTGTGTTCTTCTATCAATTTACCATCGGTAGTTGGGACAACGAATGGTTTTGTTTGTACGAAATGTGGCATAATGGTATAAAAAAAATGTGCTGTAAAAATACAGCACATTTATAAAAAATTTGATCAGTTTATTTCTTTTCTTTCTCCAATTGTGTCATGGCCATGATTTGTTTCATGGTTTTTTCCATTCCATCGCTTCCACCATCCAGGAAGATTACATTTCCTTTGCCATATTCTGCAAAGTTTTTGATGGCTTCTACCCACATACTAAACAGAATCACATTGGTATCCAGATTGGCTTGTTTCATTTCTGTTGCCGCCTGACTCATACCACGTGCTACTTCTTCTCTGAACAATGCCACGCCTTGTCCGCGAAGTTGTGCCGCTTGTCTTTCAGCTTCAGCAGCAATTTTGATGGCGTTGCCTTCAGCTTCGGCAGATTTGGTTTTGGTGATCAACATCGCTTGTCCTTCGTTTTCTGCGGCTGCTTTGAGATTATTACTCGCTACTACTTTGCTCATACTTTCCATAATAGCCTGATCAAACGTAATATCATTGATCTGAAGATCCAACAAGTGATACCCCCAATCTTCCAAAGAAGCGTCCACGTGTTCTTTTACGAACTCTACGATATCTCTTCTGAGCCCTAGTATCTCTGCTTGTTTGCGGGTTGCCACATAGGCCCTGATATTGCCTTCAATAGTGCGTACCAGGGCTTGCATCAGGTCTTTATCGCTGATGAATTTAAAGGCCACTTTTTTGATGGTTTCATCGTCTGCATTTTGAACGGCATACAACAACATCGATTTAAAGTACACATTTGCCTGATCGATGGTCACCGCTTGAAATTCCAGCTCAACAGAACGGTTCTGGATGCTTACTCTTTTGTAGATCTGGTCTATCACAGGAATTTTAAAACGCAGGCCTGGCCTACGGTTGCCCACATATTTACCAAATCGGGTGATTACGGCAATGGTGCCTTGATTTACGGTAAACAGGCCACTTGTGATCAAAAATATGATTACAATGATGTACCAATAACTGGTTAAAAAATCCATCATAACTTAGTTTTTTTTTGAAAGGTAATACATTTTAGCGTAAGCCAAATGTCTATTTGCTTTACACGGTTCTTTCTTCCCAAATAGCACTTAGGTGCACCAACGTTTCCACTGCTTTCAGCATATCTTTTACCCCTACCCATTCTAGTTTGCTGTGAATGTTTTGCATGCCGGTAAAAATATTCGGACACGGCAATCCCATGTAACTTAACCGGCTGCCATCTGTTCCGCCGCGGATACTTTCTTTTTTTACGGTTAACCCGGCTCGATTAATCGCTTCGGCAGCATACTCCGCTACATGCGGATACTGCTGCAACACGTCGTACATATTTCTGTATTGCTCCTGGGCCTGGTACTGCATTGCAGCACCGGGATATTTTGCCAGCACTGATTCAGCAAGGATACGCAATCTTTTATGATGATTGTTTAGTTCGGCGGTAGAGAAGTCGCGTACAATAAAACCGATGCTGGCTTTTTCTGAAATGCCGTTCAGCGATACAGGATGTACAAAACCTTCTTTACCATCCGTGGTTTCCGGACTCCATTCATTCTTTGGAAGCGTTGCTAAAATTTCACCGGCAATTTTCATGGCATTCACCAGTTTATTTTTGGCATAGCCAGGATGAGTGATCACACCTTCGATGGTAATGGTTGCGCCATCGGCACTAAAAGTTTCATCTTCCAAACTACCCGCTTCGCCTCCATCTAAAGTATAACCAAATCTGGCGCCTACTTTCTGCATATCAATTTTCGCAGTACCCCTGCCTACTTCTTCATCTGGTGTAAAAACAATTCGAATATCGCCGTGTAAAACGGCTGGCTGATCCATCAGCGTTTGCACAGTTTGCATGATAATGGCAACGCCGGCTTTATCATCCGAACCCAATAGCGTAAGTCCACTGGCTGTTATAATATCATGTCCGATATGATGCTGAAGATATGGAAATGATTTAGTGCTCAATACCTGAGACGGGTCATCTGGCAATACAACGTCATTCCCGTCGTAATGTTGGTGCAAGATCGGCTTTACGTTTGTTCCGCTACAGTCGGGTGCGGTATCTACATGAGAGCAAAAACAAATGGCAGGAATATTTTTTTTGCTGCTGTTGCCGGGTAAACAGGCATATACATAACCGAATTCATCGGTTACCACCTCCTGAATGCCCATAGTGGTTAGTTCTTCTGCCAGTAAACGACTTAGATTTTTTTGTTTTTGGGTACTGGGGTGGCTGTTTTCGTTAGGATCACTTTGCGTATCTATTTGAACGTAACGCATAAAACGTTGAGTGAGTGCTGCTTTATCTATTTGTATCATATCTAGCATTCTTTTAACTGCAAAATAATGAATAAGCCGGGAAATTACTTTTTGCTTAAACAAAAAGCAGCCCATAGAAGAGCTGCTTTTGTAAAACTATGATACTATCATTTATTCGATTACTAGTTCAACCAATTCAATATCGAAAACCAGTTCTTGCCCGGCCAAAAAATGATTGGCATCTAAAACAATCACTTCTTCTTTTACTTCTACCACTATTACCGGAAAGGGTTGACCTTCCTGGTTGCTCAAAGTAAGTTGCATCCCAGGTTCCAGTTTCATATCTTCTGGTACGTTTTCTTTTGGAAACTCAATGATGGCAGTGGGATCTTTTTCGCCATAAGCATCTGCTGCTGTAATATTCACAGTTTTCTTTTCACCTA
The DNA here is from genome assembly GCA_038249665.1 of Chitinophagales bacterium. Lineage (GTDB taxonomy): Bacteria > Bacteroidota > Bacteroidia > Chitinophagales > Chitinophagaceae > Ferruginibacter. The sequence continues at coordinate 134,074 of JBBSDF010000001.1, read as the reverse complement.
CAGCCATGCCGGGCATCGCATCATCAAATCCTTTGATCATCATGCCTGCTCCAACTGTGAACTCTAGTGGCTCTCTGCCCACAGAGGAGTCAAACTGATCGCCGCTTACCAATTTACCTGTGTAGTGCACTCTTACTACATCTCCTTGTTTTACTTGTGCCATAATTGTTTTTTTGTTCCGGAACCCCGGCAGGGCCGGATAGTTGATAAATATTTATCTTTGAAATAGATAATTGAGAATGCAAAGTAAATGATAAAAGGCTAATCCATTTCAAAAGATTTCTGCAACTTAGCAAAATGAAATCATTGATACTTGCTGTTGTATTGACAATCAATTGTGTAACAATTGAGGCTCAATCGAATGTTGCCCATAAAGTGCTAACGGGTGCTGACAGAATGGAAGTGTACCTGCCACTATTAAAAAATAAGAAAGTGGCCATTTTTGCCAATCCTACCAGTGTGGTAAGCAAAACACATTTGGTAGATACGCTCTTGAAGTCTGGTATCAAGATCGTGAAAATTTTCGGTCCAGAACACGGCTTTAGAGGCGATGCAGATGCGGGTGAACACGTGGGCAATCAGGTGGATAAAAAAACAGGTATTCCAATCGTGAGTTTGTATGGCAATCATAAAAAACCTACTGCAGAAGATTTATCGAACGTAGATGTTGTGCTGTTTGATATACAAGATGTGGGTGTTCGCTTTTACACTTATATTTCTTCATTAGAATATGTACTCGAAGCCTGTATAGAATTGCACAAACCCTTGGTGATCCTCGACAGGCCAAATCCAAATGGATTTTATGTAGATGGACCCGTACTTAATAAAAAATTCAAAAGTTTTGTAGGTATGCAAGCTATTCCGGTGGTGCACGGGCTTACCATTGGTGAATACAGCATGATGTTGATGGGCGAAAAATGGCTCAGTGAAAAGGCCAATCAAATAAACAGTTACAACATATCTACAAAGCCTGGTTTGGATACTCCTTTTCATGTGCAGGTGATCAAGTGCACTGGATACACACATCAAACTCTATACGATTTACCAGTGATGCCTTCACCTAATTTGAAAGACATGCAGAGCATATATTGGTATCCCTCCATTTGTTTTTTTGAGGGTACGGTGTTAAGTGAAGGCAGAGGTACCGATAAACCATTTCAAATTTTTGGCCATCCTGCTTTACCAAAAAACTTGTACGCTTTTACACCCAAACCCAATGCTGGCGCTAAAAATAGTAAATGTTTTTATCAGCAATGTTATGGCTGGAACCTGAGTGGTCCCAAACAAGCTGTTTTAAAAGAGGTAGATCACCAATTGCAATTAAAGCATTTATTAAGAGCCTATGAACTTTTTCCCGGGAAGGATAGCTTCTTTCTAAAAAATAATTTTATCGATAAGCTAGCTGGCACCGATGAACTTAGAAAACAAGTCATTGAAGGGAAAACGGAGGCTCAGATCAGAGCGGGTTGGGAACCTGCTTTGTCGCAATACAAAGCGATGAGAAAAAAGTATTTGTTGTATGACGATGTTGAATAAGCAGTTTAGATCAATCCCACTTTTACAGCTACTTTAATGAGCGATGCAATATTTTTGGCGTCAAATTTTGCAAGCAGATTTTTCCGATGCGTATCAACGGTGGCCACACTTATAAACAGTTGTTGAGCAATTTGATTGTTGGTAAGTCCGTCTGCAATGAGCCCAAGTACTTCTTTTTCTCTTCGGGTAATAAGAGGTACATTAGATTGGAGGGGTATTTGCCGAAGTGTAGTGGCGGCATCAAAACTTAGGTATTGTTTGCCTTTCATTACAGTTTGAATACCATCCAACAATTCCTCTTTTGTGGCATTTTTTAATACGTAACCGGATGCACCACTGTCGAGCATTTTTTCAATAAAACTTTGCTGGTTAAAAGTACTCAACCCTAAAATGTAAATTTCGGGATAAGCTGCTTTCACTTCTGAACATAGTTCTATACCACTTTTATCAGGCAGGTTAATATCCATAAGTATTACATCCGTTGAGTGGTGTTTTAAAAAATCGGTACAAGACGCAGCGGTGGTGGCTTGTCCGACCCATACAATCTCCGGCTCGTTTTGCAACAAGGAGTGGATGCCTTCAATCACCATGCGGTGATCATCTACAATAAAAACTTTTATAGCCATAAATGATTTGTAGACTAAAATTACGGAAGATTTATTTCAATATTCACAGAAGTACCGGTACCTAGCTTAGCATCAACATCTATCTGCGCTTTTAAAAACTCAACCCTGTTTTGAATATTACTCCAACCCATTCCTTTTGAATGTTGCAGAGTGGCTGCGTCAAATCCGGTACCATCGTCTTCTACAGTCACCATTAGTTTATTTCCTTCTTTCGACAATTGCACCAATACTTTTTTTGCTGCTGCGTGTTTGATGCTGTTGTTTACCAGTTCCTGCACAATTCTGTAAATAGTAATTGCTACCGTCTGATCTATATTTTCCGGCTCTTGTAAGCCGATTGATTGATAAGAGAGTTGCAATGCGCCAGTCTGGTTCATATCATTGCAGAAATCTTTTAGGGCTGTGTCGAGACCGAACTTGACAAGTGCCTCGGGCATCATGTTGTGAGCAACTCTGCGCATTTCTTTAATAGAACTGTCGAGCATATCCATACTGCGTTCAAATGCCCGTGCAGTTTCGGGCGTTAAAATTAGATTTCCTTTCATAGCATTAAACGAATATTTTATGCCACTGAGCATTCCTCCTAAACCATCGTGCAGGTCTTTGGCCAATCTCGACCGTTCTTGTTCTTCCCCCTTGAGGATAGCTTCTGTAGCGAGTAATTTTTTTTCGGTTTCTAATTCATTGATTTGTTGCTGCTGCAACAACTGTTTTTGTTTATAATTGCGATAACTAAGTAAAAGGAGGAGGAGTAATGTAACAGCACTGCCGATAAGGAGGTAGTTCAATAAATTTTTACGACCAATCGTAAGTGCTTTTACCTCGTTATCTGCTTGTAGTTGTTGAATGGTAGTCTCCTTTTTTTCAAATTCATATTTTGCTTCCAGGTTAGTTACCAACGCCCTGCTCTTTTCACCTATGATGGAATCATTGAGTAACTCAAAATCTTTTCTAAAATTCAATGCCAGCGATGTATTCCCTTTTTCTTCATACAAAATAGAGGCTTTTAAATACAAATCTTTGAGCTCTAATTTTGACCCTTGCTGTTTGGCCAGTTCAATTCCCCTCTGGATAAAAGTTTCACCTGACTCATATTTTTTTTGACGCACCTGAAGATCGATCATACCCATGCATGCATACATTTCATATTCAGGTGTATTTTTCTTTTTAGAAAATTGAATCACTTTGTTATAAAACTGTTCTGCCAGCACATCGTTTTTCATAGCACTGTGAGCATCGGCGATACCCAGCCAACCATCCAATAGAAGTATATCGTCGGATGTTTTAATGCCGATAGATTCAATCTCTTTATAAATAGCCAATGCCCGGGCATGCTGTTTAAGATGCATCCGCGCAGTAGCGATGTTATACATTGAAGATGAAATGGCATAATCGTTTTTAAGTTCTTTTGCAATAGACAAAGCAGTTTCAGCGTATTGAATTCCTTTGTCATATTGTTGTAATTCTATAAAAACAGAAGCCAAGTTGTTATTGGTAATTCGTTGTAACCTCTTATCCTTGATTTCATCTGCCCATTTTTTGGCCATCAGATAATATTGCGATGCTTGTGCAAAATCGGATAAGTATTGCCATTCACTGCCAACATTTAAATGCGCCACAGCCAACTCTCTTTTATCTCCGAAGGTTTTATACATCTCTAAGGCTTCTTCTGCTACAATTAGCGCCTCTCTAAATGCTCCTTGTTTATTGAGTAGTACGATATATCGACTCGAAAATGCCGCTTCGCCTTTTTTGTAACCAATTTTTTGCGCTAGCGCTTTTGCTTTTTTAAAATAAAACGCAGCAGTATCGGGTATTTCATCTTCAAATAGTTCTCCATATATATAAAGCTGTTCCACCAAGATGCTGTCTTCTTTCATGGATTGCATTGCAGAAAACAAACTATCCTTTTTTATGGTTACCTGTGCCGCAACTGAAAAAGATTGGAAAATGAACAACAGCCATATGGGAACAAATTTTCTCATCCTACAAAATAATCCTTTGAATTGTTATCACAAATAAAGAAATTCTTACCGTGGAAGCATCTCCCCTTTTTCCATGATTTTTCCCGATTAGATGAATCAAAAAATTATTTCATTTATACCACGGAAAAAATTCAATAATAAACTCGTTTTTACAACGTCGGACACCATATAAGTGAGTGCGTCTCTAATCGGAGTTAGAATAACATTAAATCTGCCTTCTGATACCAATTGAAAAATAATAACTTTGCCGCTTATCAAAGTGTACTTACATGGCAGGCAAAGATTTTACCGCTCTCAGAATTGTTTTCATGGGAACTCCAGCATTTGCTGTAGCATCGTTGGATGCGCTGGTAAAATCCGGCTGTAATATTGTGGGCGTGGTAACAGCACCCGATAAACCCGGAGGAAGAGGCATGTTGTTGCAAGAGAGTGCCGTAAAAAAATATGCGATGGAGCACCAGCTTCCCGTGCTGCAACCGGAGAAATTAAAAAATCCTGCATTTATTGAAGAGCTCCGTACCCTTAAAGCAGACTTACAAATTGTGGTTGCTTTTAGAATGTTGCCTGAAGTGGTATGGAACATGCCAGCCATGGGCTCTGTAAACCTTCATGGTAGTTTACTCCCACAATACAGAGGCGCAGCGCCCATCAACTGGGCAGTGATGAATGGTGAAAAAGAAACAGGCGTTACTACCTTTAAACTCAAACACGAAATTGATACTGGCGATATTTTATTACAGGAATCCTTTCCCATTGCAGCCGATGACGATGCGGGCATCGTACACGATCGTATGATGGAATTGGGCGCGAAGGTGTTGGTTAAAACAGTGGTGGGTTTAGCAGATGGTAGCATCCACGAAAAAGCTCAATCCATTTCTAAAAATTTATCTGAAGATTCGTTAAAACATGCGCCTAAAATATTTACCGAAACCTGTGAAATAAATTTTAATCATACAACTGCCGCCGTACACAATTTCATCCGGGGATTATCGCCTTACCCTGCAGCTTTTAGTTTTTTACACGGTAAAAAAATAAAAGTTTTTACAGCCAAAAAAATCATGACGGAACCTACGCATGAACCCGGCATTGTTCACACCGACGAAAAAACATTTTTATATTTCGCCTGTATGGACGGCTATATCAGTGTACTCAATCTGCAACTGGAAGGAAAAAATAGAATGCCTGTGCAAGATTTTTTGAGAGGTTATCGTTTTAATTAAGCGAAGTGCTCACTGCAGATAGATCAAAAAAAAGCTCCACAAGTGGAGCCTGTCAATATTTTTTTGAAATTCTTAAAATGCGATGCTACCATCGAAACTATTACCGGTAGCCCCCAACTCTGCAGCTGCTGCGGAACTAACTTGTATCACCAATGATTTGTTTTGATTGAGATTGGGAATTAAATCCAATACTTTGGCATATATCACTTTGTTATTGGTCGTATTGGTAATTTTTACATAAGAGCCTGCGGGGGCAGCATTGTGCAAACAATAGTATTTGCCGTCTTCCCAACCACTCATACTTTTAAAAATACCTGCCGATCCATTGTCTTCCCTAACAGTTTTTGAACCAACCTGATTGTTGTAAAAAGATTTGAAAAACCCACCGTTAAAACCATCAATAGTTTTCTGAACTGCCACTTCTTTAGGAACTGTTGGGGCAGTTATTGTTACTTGAGGCTTTGGTTCCACGTACACATCTTCTGCTTTGGTGGTTTCAGGTGCTTTTTTTTCTGTAACGGGTGAAACTACTACCGGAGCAGTGCCTGCGCCATAACCCACAATAATATTCATCCCAATGCTCAATGCATCACTGCTGAGGTTATTCCATTTTTTAATATCATCGATACTAGCATTGTATTTTTTACTGATCCCATATAATCCTTCCTTGGGCGCAACCATGTGGTAAATTGGTGCAGTACGTGCATTTGCCTTTTGCTTGGGCTGCTCTTTCGAAACTGGTTCAGGTATGCTGGTTGGTTCAGGAACAGTTGGCATGGGGGCTGCTTTGGATGCAGGTGGAATTTTTACGACTTGACCAATGGCAAGCCCTTTATCAAAATCGATATTGTTATAGGTGGCCAGGTCTCTGGGATGTACATTGTACAATCTACCTATAGAATAAAAACTTTCCTTCGCCGCTACTGTATGCGTTTTTTGAGCCGAAGCTATAAACGGCATAGTCAACAACATCCATATGATGATACGTTTCATTTATTTCATTTAAGTACAGTTACAAAGATGCAAAAATTAGTTGGTAGATACTCCGCTTATTTGTTAAGAATCCGCCACTCTTTGGGATAGTAATTATTCAATCGATTGGATAGTATTTTTACCAACCCCAGTGCTAATCCCTCATAGGTAAGCACGGCCCAGCCCCTTATTTCGGACTCTAGCACGATGTCTTTCCGCCGAAGATAATCCAATGCGGTAGCGTCGTTCACCGCTACAAAGGGCAGAACAGGAGCGGCCATACTGCTCAACGCCCACTCATGTGATGGTATCAATTCGTTGCGGATAATGCTGCCCAAATTTAACCCCGCTTTTTTAATGTACAAGTTTTGCTGCAATGCGAGCACATCTTCAAGGATAGCAGAAGGGATGGCTAAAATATCTTGTTGCCATTTTATAAAACTGAAAGCTATATCCGATTTCAAGTAACCTGATACAATTTCCTGTTCCATTTTACTGGCTAGAGGTGGCTTGATCTGAACTTTTTTGTTGCTCCCAATTGTATCGCTTACCTCTTTTTTAAAAACGCTGATAAAAAACCCTTCCCCTTTTGCTTTGTCGGGATAAAAACGATAGCCATAACAGTGATGCTTATCCGAAATCGTTTCTATGATCCCCCACTCTCGCAAAATCGATAACCGAATATTATTGAGCCCACCAAAATCTTTTACCCAATCCGCCATGGCTTCATCTTCTGCTATAGAATAAGAACAGGTTGAATAAATAAGAATACCGCCAGGTTTTAAAGCATCCAATACCTCGGCTATAATTCTTTGCTGGCGCAGACTACAGAGTGCCACATTTTGTTCGCTCCATTCTAAAATAGCTGCTGGATCTTTTCTAATCAAACCACTGCCGCTACATGGCGCATCAACCACAATACAATCAAACAAACCGGGTAACTTCTTAAAATGGCTGGGGTCGTTGTTGGTAACCACCACATTGGCAGCACCCCATTTGGTAATATTCTCTGCCAACACCGCCGCACGTGTTTTGATCACTTCATTACTCACCAACAAACTTTCTGGATGTAATAAAGATTGTATCAGGGCTGATTTACCACCAGGTGCAGCACAGAGGTCCAATACCCGCAAGGGTTGTGTTAGATCGCAGCTTTGCCGGAGGGCTTGTTCCAGAAACATGCTACTAGCTTCTTGCACGTAATAAGCGCCTGCATGAAACAGGGGATCGATGGTAAAAAGCGGACGTTGTTGAAGATAATAACCTTGCTGGCTCCAAGGTACTTTTTCTGCCAACACGGCGCGTAAAAAAGGAACCGCTGCCGCTTCTTTTACTTTCGCAGGATTCAAACGTACTGATACTATTTGATTTCCGGAAGCATGTACTTCTTTGAAAGAAACTTCATCAAAGCCGGTGGCCGACTGTAATGATTGGATCAGTGAGTCTGGTAATACTGTTGACAAATTATATTTTTTAATAAAGCAAACATAAACAGGAATCGGGGATTATCTGCTGAAGATTGTTGAAGAAAATTTACTTAAATGATAGATTGGAAATTTAAATGACTAGCCAGCTCCACATAAGTATACCGCACAAGTGAGTGACAAACTGCCGGCAGGGCGATGTTGAGCAAAAAACAACAGCTGACACAACAAGTTGTAATCGCAACAGTTTTAAATTGATCATACAGCATTCATATTGCTATTTTGTAGCTTGTAACCATGCACGATTTCAGAGATCCTGCCGTGGCTGATGGAAAAAATAAATTTACGGCAGCCGAATATTTAGAGATGGAAAAACAGCTGGTGTAAAACATGAATTCTACAAAGGAGAAATAGTTGCCATGAGCGGGGCAGGTCCCAGACATAATATAATTTTCAGCAATCTTTTTGGGTATTTTCACCAGGCATTATTTGAAAAACCTTATCGCCTTATGGCAGCGATCTCCGCATTTATTTTCCCGAAAATACATGGTACACTTATCCAGACATCAGTATTGCTTACGGAGGCATCATTCCTACTCGTGATGATGAATATGCGGCCACACATCCAATTATGATCATCGAAATTTTATCCGAAACTACTAAAAACTACAACCGTGGCGGTAAGTTTAAGTTGTACAGCGCAATTCCTGCACATAGGAATTATATTTTGATGGATGACGAAAATATCGGCATCGAAGCATTTGGTTAAAACGATGATATGCTGTGGGAGTTGAGAGCATACAAAAAGTTATGCGAAAAGCTTATGTTAAAAAGTATGGAAACAAGTATTTCGTTGGAAGCTATTTACAACCATCCGAAATTATTGCAATTGAAAAAAAAACTTCCCGTTAAATAGCCTTCACTTCCGCACATAAATCTTGCAATACTTTTTTAGCATCGCCAAACAACATCGAAGTTTTCGGTTGAAAGAAGAGTTCGTTTTCGATGCCGGCATAACCAGGCTTCATGCTACGCTTGTTCACGATCACCGTTTTGGCTAATTCTACTTCTAAGATCGGCATGCCGTAAATGGGTGATGCAGGATCGTTTTTAGCCGCGGGGTTTACCACATCATTGGCCCCCAATATCAGCACTACATCCGTATTTTTAAATTCTTCATTTACCTGCTCCATCTCTTTCAATTTTTCATACGGCACATCGGCTTCGGCAAGTAATACGTTCATGTGGCCTGGCATACGACCAGCAACAGGGTGTATAGCATAAGTTACGTCTACCCCTTTTTCATTTAATATTTTTTCCAATTCATGACAAGCATGTTGCGCTTGAGCAACAGCGAGTCCGTAACCGGGCACAATGATCACTTTATTGGCATAACTCATCAGCATGGCCGTATCACTCAATGATATTTCTTTATAATTACCCTGTGCTCCGGACTCACCTGCTGCGGCTGCATTTTTATTTCCGCCAAACGAACCCACCAACACATTCAACAACGAACGGTTCATCGCTTTACACATCAGTATGGTGAGCAATGTACCTGCAGCGCCCACTAAAATACCACCGGTAAGCATCACTTTGTTGTCGTATAAAAATCCGCCGAAAGCAGCTGCCACACCGGTAAAACTGTTGAGCAACGATATTACTACCGGCATATCTGCACCACCAATGGGCAACACAAAAAGTACACCGTAAAGCAACGATAAAACAAGGATCACATACAACACATAAGTTTGTGTTGGATCCACAATTAACCAGGCCGCACCGGCCAACGCCACAAATAAAAACAACAGGTTTACAATTTTTTGGCCTGCAAAACTGAAGTCCTTTACTTTTCCATTTAATTTCCCCCAAGCAATCATGCTCCCGGAAAAAGAAACGGCACCAATAATGAGTCCCAACGCGATGATAAGAATAGTTCCTGCCGTTAAAACAGGTTCTTGTTTCATGGTAGTTTCAGACAAATGAACCAGGTGATTAAATTCCACAATAGAGATCAAGGCTGCGCAAGCACCACCCATCCCATTGAACAGACTCACCATTTCTGGCATAGAGGTCATCTTTACTTTTTTTGCAGCAAGCGCGCCAACCACAGAACCAACTACTAAGCCCCCAAATATCCAACCAAGGTTATGCAAACGCATACCGGCTTCGTCTTCATACAAAAAGATGGTGGCAAAAATCGCAATCGCCATACCTGCGGCTGCCAACAAGTTTCCTTTGCGGGCAGACGTAGGATTCGACAACATTTTTAATCCTAAAATAAACGTAACCGAAGCTACCAGGTAACAAAGTATGAGTATGTTTGCGGCCATAAAAAAATTAATGTAATTGATACGATTCGAACTATTTATAAAATCACTTTTTCTTTTTAAACATTTCCAGCATGCGATCGGTTACTACAAAACCGCCTACCACATTCAATGTTCCCAAAATCACGGCTAAAAATCCCAATCCAAGCGCCAGGTAATTATCAATTTCTGCCTTACCCATTACAATGATGGCACCAATGATCACTACGCCATGAATGGCATTGGCACCACTCATGAGGGGTGTATGCAACACGCTGGGTACGCGTCCGATCACTTCAATACCCACAAAAATCATGAGCACTACAATGTAAATAATTTGTTGGTGGGTACTAACCCAATTCAGTATTTGCTCCATGTACTATTTTTTTAGTTTGTCGGCAGTTGTTTTTCAAGGTTGCTTTGGTTGCGTCGCACTCTTGTACTTATTTTTCTCTGATCAGCTGATTGCGTCCTGCAATTAAGAATAACCTCGCAACTATTTTATACAATTCGTTCGTTGGTAATTTTTCCTTCATGTGCAATACAGGTGCCTTTAACAAGATCATCCTCGAAATTCAAATAAAGTGCACCTTCTTTATCAATGATGAGTTGTAAAAAATTAACCATATTCTTTCCATACAATTTACTGGCATCACTGGCCATGGCAGCGGGCAACATGCTGTTACCAATGATACTCACACCATAGTATTGTACTGTTTCGTCATTTTTTGTTTGTGAGGTATTACCTCCGGTAACTGCTGCAATGTCTATGATCACAGACCCATTTTTCATGGCTTGCATCATTTCGTCGCTGATAAGCACAGGCGCTTTTTTACCGGGTATTTGTGCCGTGGTAATAATGATATCTGCTTTGGCTACGCTCTCTGCAATTTTTGCTTTTTGCCGTGCCATAAAATCTTCGCTTTGCTCTACAGCATAACCGCCGGCTTTACTGGCGTCGGCAGCGCCTTCTACTTCTACAAATTTTCCACCGAGGCTCATCACTTCCTCTTTTACTGCGGGGCGGGTATCAAATACTTCTACCACCGCGCCCAATCGCTTGGCGGTAGCAATGGCTTGCAATCCTGCTACACCAGCGCCGAGTATCAGCATTTTGGCGGGAGGTATACTGCCTGCCGCCGTCATAAACATAGGGAAATAACGAGGAAAAGTGTTGGCCGCCAACAGCACTGCTTTGTAGCCTGCAATATTAGCTTGACTGCTGAGCACATCCATGCTTTGAGCACGGGTAGTACGGGGCAGCATGTCAATACTAAAAATGGTGAAGCCTTTTGCAGCCCATTCTTTTACCAAGCTGCCGTTGTACAATGGCTGAAACCAACCAAACAATACTTTTGATTGGCACTGCTCGATATCTGCTTCGGAAAGCAATCCAATCGACAAAACCAGATCGGCTTTTTGCAATACCTCAGGCCTGCTGCAGATGGTAGCACCGGCTTCGGTGTATTTATCATTGTTGGCAAATGCGTGCACGCCCGCGTCCTGTTCCACCAATACGGTGGTTTTCCATTTTAGCAGTGTAGCGATGTGTTCGGGCAAAAGGGAAACCCTTGTTTCTGGTGCTGTTTCTTTCAGTACGCCAATAATCATGGTCAAATATATTGAATCTAAGATAGGTAAAAATTAAATATTGAGTTCAACATCCGCCTTTCGCCTGCCAAAACAACACATATGCAATCAAGTAGTTCATTAGAATCTCAAAATAAAATGCTGTTTCACTTTGAAATCCTTTTTAAAGAAAACGATTCCGATAAAAAACAAATCGATACTGAGTGTAACGGTCTCCTGTGCTTTGATGATTTCCCAGGCGGTCTCCATTTCTGCACTCCAATGAATATCATCAAAAATGATAATGCTGTTTTCGTGTGATTTAGACAGTAATTGTGTAAAATAATCAAGCGTAGGTATTTTACGGTGGTTCCCGTCTACATAGGCCAGGTCAACCTTATCCAAACTGCTGAGTAAGGCTGGTAATGTATGTGCGAAATCGCCTTGAATAAGTTGTATATTTTGGATGCCCAGCAGATCAAAATTTTGTTGGGCAATTTCCGCAATGGCGGGGGCTCCCTCTAAACTATATACGTGTGCTTTGCTGTTAGCCGTAGCCATATAAGCCGTGCTAATGCCAAAGGAGGTGCCTAACTCTATGATGGTGGCGGGCCGGTAAGACCGCACTATTCTGTAAAACAGTTGCCCAAATTTTGTAGGCTTTAAAGAGGAAGCGGCAATCGCATCTACCCTTCGTTGTTTGGTTTTAATGACAGTGCTGCCGGCACCAAAATCCTGCACTTCTATGAGCTGGCTGTTGCGGAGCAACCGTTTTCTACACTGCTCTATGGGCGCGGAGGATTCATATTGTTGCCGGTCATTTTTTATAAACTTGATAAAATCAAACACAAAAGGTGAATGTACTCCATGGCCTTTGCCATTGGCAGCCGTAAAATAGTAGCGGATGTATTTACGGGCTAATTGGGAGATGCTGTACATAGCTGCAAAAATAGGAAACCTCCTGTTAGTTAAGTGGGGAGAAAAAGCGGAACTTGATTTTGTAGAACTTTTTAATCACTATTTATAAATATAGGAAGCCAACGTTAGCTGGCGATTTTATACAGATACTAATAAAAGTTTTTGCAAAAACGGGCTTGTTTGCTAATCTTCCCCTACTTCGCCATACCTCGATTGTTGGCGGAAATGCTAAACAAAAGCATTGTTTTTTCATAAATATAAGATTTCCCATTTCGGGAACTTTATTTATCTTTTGTTAAAGCCCAACATTGCGAATTTTTGCTATGAAAATATTAAGAGATTTTTGGAAGACACTTCCAGACAGTGAACAACAGTTTAAATATTCCAACCGAAGTTTTAATTCAAGCATATTAAAAGCATTTCTCCCAACATCCACTGGCTACAAATAAAAAATGCAATGAACATGAAAGAAGTCAAAGAATATTTTTCAGAAGGAAGCTGGTATCATTTTGTGTAGCCTTTATTAAAATGAATAAATTAATTGCCTTAAAAAGGATTACTTAAGTTCCCATTTCTCAAAACTATAATCAAAAGCATGTTTCTCATCTTTTGAAAAATCTTCTTTGCTGATCAATTTCCATTTTTGGGTATCTACTGGCAGAAAAAAAGTATCGCCATCTATCTCTGTATGCACTCTGGTGATGTATTGCCGCTGCACGAGTGGCATGGCTTGTTTGTATATTTCACCTCCGCCAATAATAAATATCTCTTTGAAATGTTGATCTTTAGCCATTTGGATGGCTTCCTCCAAACTAGCCGCCACCAATACCTGGTCTGCGTTCCAGTTGGGGTTGCTGGTGATTACAATGTTCAATCGGCCAGGCAATGGTTTGTTTACACTTTCAAATGTTTTTCGCCCCATGATCACTACGGAGGCCCAGGTACAGTTTTTGAAAAATTTTAAATCATTGGGCAAATGCCACAGCAATTGGTTGTTTTTGCCAATGGCGTCATTGGTACTAGCGGCAACGATGAGAGCGATCATAATTCAGGATGTGTAAAGTATAATAAGAATGTAAAATTAGGCAATTAATGAAGTGATCGTGTCATCCCATTTTACCAAAACCTTGTTACTTCTTCATTCACTTCTTGCTAAATAGTTAAATAATAACGGCGCAAGCTAAGCTGACACTTATTGCTTGCACCGCAAAAATATAGATAGAAGTGTGGTTTTGCACGCTCTAATTTTTCATGATGGTAAACTCTACCCTTCTGTTGAGTTGTCGTCCTTCCTGATTGTCTGATCCATCTGCATTTGCATTCTCTGCCACTGGTTTGGTTTCACCATAGCCTTTAGAAACAATCCTGGAGGGGGCAATCCCTTTAGAGAGAATATATTCTACCACCGACCTGGCACGATTGTCACTCAATGTTAAATTATAAGAATCTGTTCCTTTACTATCCGTATGGGCGCTCATCTCAATTTCGATATTGGGATATTCATTTAAAAAATCTACCACCCTGTTTAATTCCATAAATGATTCTGGCCTCAGACTATATTTATCAAAGTCGAAAAATACATTGTTGAGGCGAAACACCTGCCCAATTTCGATGGGTACCAAGTATAAGTCTTTGTGAATTTCTTTGTACCCTGCTTTGATCAACGAATCAAGGTTAAGGTTTTCGGAGATCGCAAAAAAATGATCGGCTGAGGCGCGTATGCTATAATTTTTATCGTAAGGCAATACCATTTTAAAAGAGCCGTCCACGGGGCTCGAACTACCTGTTCCTGCTTCAGTACCCTGTGGTAAAATTTCGTATACCAACGATGCACTCAGCGGCTCCTTCGTTTTAGCATTGTACACATTGCCACTTACTAATACCACCGGATCTGGTTTTTCCTTTTCCAGTAATTTAATGCGTACAATATCACTAGCACCATAAGCGCCATCGCTGCTGGTGAGATAAGCATATTCGCCTCCTGCATCAAGGGTGAAAAAAGCTTCACTGCCACTGGTGTTAACGGGTTCACCCAGGTTCACGGGATCGCTCCATTTTTGCCAGCTATCATCCAATCTTTTCGTCATCCAAATATCCTGTTCACCAATGCCTCCTTCTCTGTCGCTGCTAAAATAAAGGGTAACCCCGTCTGCCGCAATAAACGGGCTCATTTCATTATAGTCGGGCAGGTTTATTTTTTTCCCAAGTGGTTTAGGTGCTGTCCAAATATCGCCACCTTCTAAAAAAGAAACGAACAAATCATTGTTGTAACTATTTTTTTTATCGGTCATATAAAACAACAACGTTTTACCATCTTGTCCCATACTGGCTCCTAACTGCTGGGTCATTCCAAATTTGTGAAAATTTCTGATACGCAGCATTTGTGGAGGGCTCCAACTATTATCTTCCATTCGGTGCATCATGCTAACCCCTGTGCCCAGATACTGCCCTTCGGTAAAAGCACCTTTGATCAGCATGCTGTTCAGGTCTGGCGAAATCCAATATACTGCGTTGTAATGTGAAGCATTTACAGAACCATTCAGGTGTTTGGCATGGCTCCAGTTACCTGCGCTATCACGGGTAGAGTACCAGATATCCTGCGCATTAGGCACCGTTTGAATTTGTATGTTAGCGGGATGACCTTGGCGAATAAAGAACAACAGGTTGCCATCAGCCGAAATGGTAGGCCGCATTTCAGGATAAGCGGAATTCACCAACTCACCTAGATTTTCTACTTGTACGATGGTGGAAGCAGTGATGATATTTTCTTTCTGTGCTATCAGTTTGCCAACGGTATCTACCAATGGCTGGGTGTACACAACCAAACTGACGAGCAGCCCTAAAAATAAAAAGTAACATTTTTTCATACGCAGGTATTGATTCTTACCTGCACAAACGAAAAAACGAGGAAATTAGTGCGGTATTAGAATAAATTTTCTGCGCTAATTTCTTGTTGCACCAATCCAATACTGTACTGGTTTTGAAGCAGTCCAAACGGCGTTATCATAGTTAAGAATAAGGTTTTCCGTGTACCAGTGCGTTGTTGAAATACGGCTAGCTTTTGACGCAACGCTCTTGCGTAAGCGTTGGTAATGGCATAGGGTTTGTCGTAAAATTTAGCTTCACAGATATTAATCACTTGGTCTTTGCGATCGATGAGCAGATCTATTTGAGCTCCTTTCTGCAACTTCGTACCTTTGTAATACAGGCTGGAAAGTTCTGTATAAACATTGCTAATGCCCAGCGCCTGCTTGAGGATCAATATATGTTTCATGCAGATATTCTCAAACGCATATCCACTCCAGGATTTGTAAGTAGGCAAGGCTGATAGCTGTAACCAGTTTACATTTTTTTTGTTGCGCATGAACCGGATGTAAAAAAGCGAGTATTCATCTGTAAGCCTGTACAGGGTATCTTTTTTTACTTTGTTAAAGGGGGCGTAGGCGGTGATAAAATCTGACTGTTCCAAAGCGGTCAACAATTGTGTAAATGTACCGCCGTCAGAAAATCCGGTGGCATCAAGTAGCTCTGTTCTGCTCAGGCCTTTGTTTTTGGTAGCCAGGGCGAGAACAATGGCCATGTGTTGCTTAGCGTTGTTAAACAAGGCATGGTACAGATTTTCAAACTCGTTTACAAGCAATCCGTTGGCAGCAAAACAGATTCTATTAATATTTTGAGCGGCGCTTTGTCCCTTTTTAATTTCTTTAAGGTAATGCGGAATACCACCCAGTGCCATGTACAATGAGAGGATCTGGTATCGGGATAGTTTTACTTGTTTGTGTAAAAAATATGCCTCTGTTTCTGCCAGCGTAAAAGGTTTAAGGTGCAGGCGTTTGGTAACCCTGTTGTGCAGGCCACCCCTGTTGTTAATGATCTTACTCGTCATCCAAGATGATGCAGATCCACAAATGACCACTAGTATATTTTTTTTAGAGGCCCGGCTGTTCCAAAACCAATCGAAGGCAGCGAGGAAACCCGAACGGTGGGTATCTAGCCAGGGCAACTCATCAATAAAAATCAATAACTTTTTTTTAGTCTGCAGGCCATCCAGACATTGGGAGAGTTTTTCGAAGGCGTCCAACCAGTTGAGGCTGGGTGTTGGTTTGCGACGTTTTTTAGGATTGCATTGTGCAAAGGCAATATCAAAATTTTGTAATTGCTGCCGGAGGTTTGCATGAAGGATACCACTTAGTTCGAAGTGGATCTTGTCTTTAAAATAAGATCGGATCAAGAATGTTTTTCCTACTCTTCTGCGACCAGTAATGGCCAGCATGTCGGCGCCGTTGGTGTTGTAAATATCGGCCAGTATTTCCTGTTCGTCTTGTCTTCCAATAATGGTAGTTTGCATCTTGCTGTAATTTATTGCCAGCGGAATCTATATAAAGAAGATACATTCCGCTGGCAATAAAGGTATCATATTTTTTGAAATACTACTGATATTATAGTTTTATTACCAGCGGAATCTATAAAATAAATGCTGATTCCGCTGGTAATAAATTGGAGTATATCCATTTAATAGAAACATTGAGAGCCATTCTTATACAGCAACGGGCGCTTTGATAGCTGGGTGGCTTTGATAGTTCAGTAATTCAAAATCGTTGAACTGAAACGAAAAAATATCTTTCACATTTTTGTTCAATTTCATTTCTGGCAAAGGAAAAGTTGTTCTGCTCAATTGTAGCCTGGCCTGTTCAAAATGGTTGCTGTATAAATGTACGTCGCCAAAGGAATGTATAAATTCGCCGGGTTCCATACCGCATACCTGTGCAATCATGAGAGTGAGCAACGCGTAGGATGCGATGTTAAAAGGAACACCCAAGAATACATCAGCGCTGCGTTGGTATAACTGGCAGCTTAATTTTCTTTTACCGTTGGCATCCGGTGCCGAAGTATAAAACTGAAAAAGGCAATGACAGGGCATCAGTTTCATAGCGGGTAATTCTGCTACGTTCCAGGCGCTGATGATCAATCGGCGGCTATCGGGGTTGGTGTGTAATTGGTGAAGGAGGTCTTTTACCTGATCAACAGACTCACCATTGGCGCCAGCCCAACTGCGCCATTGTTTGCCATATACCGGACCGAGGTTTCCGTCTGCATCCGCCCATTCGTCCCAGATTTTTACGTTGTGCTCTTTGAGGTAACCTATATTGGTATCGCCTTTTAAAAACCAAAGCAATTCATGGATGATGCTTTTAATGTGTGTTTTTTTGGTGGTTACCAACGGAAAACCGTCGGCTAGATTAAAACGCATCTGGTAACCAAACACGCTGCGGGTGCCAGTTTGAGTACGATCACTTTTATCGACCCCGGTATCTATAATGTGTTGAAGTAGTTGTAAGTACTGTTGCATGGTTTGCAAGGTAGCGAAAATGGCAAAAATAGAAATTAGAAGGTGAATAACCTGTGAAGAAGGAGTAGGATGAGAATTATAGAAATGCTTGCTTCAATCAAAGCTTGCTGCTCTGCTGGCATTTGAAAACGATCTGCCCGTTGCTGGCTGATGGATAAATAAAGGCCGATTGAACAAACGTCAGCCGGCATGTCAGCCAAACCATGTTGACCGCTATGTTATCTCCAAAAGTAAAATAATTAGTACATATTGTAAGAATAATCTGTCTTTATGTAATAATTACTTTACATTTACTGAAACTTTAAAAATATGTCAAGCAAATTATTGTTACCAAACAGGTTCAAAGGAATAGGATGGTTCCTTTTTATACCCTCTACTATTGTCGGTATTATGATAAGTTTAACTGGCTTTGAAGCACGTTGGCTTAAAACTATAGTGTTTGCAATTTTCAATGATGAAATGATGGGTAAAAGCCAATCATTTAGTTTGATTGAAACCAATGTAACCAATACAGTTGTCGGAATATTATTCATTGTTGGGGCTGTATTTGTCGGTTTCTCAAAGGAAAAAAGAGAAGATGAATTTATTGCAAAACTCAGATTGTCATCTTTGCTTTGGGCTGTTTGGGTAAATTACGTTTTATTACTTTTGGCCTTTCTCTTTGTTTACGGAACAGCTTTTCTCACAGTTATGATTTATAATATGTTTACTGTTATGATTATTTTCATTGTGAGGTTTAATTACATTTTTCATAAAAACTCTAAATTAGTGTAGGATGAAAAATAATATTAAAGTTGAAAGAGCTATTAAAGGTCTGACTCAGGAAGAACTGGCAAATAAAGTGTCTGTTAGTAGACAAACAATTAACGCAATGGAAGCGAATAAATATACCCCATCCACCGTACTAGCCATGAAAATTGCAAAAGTTTTTTCTAAGTCTGTAGAAGAAATATTTATACTCGAGAAGAATGATTGAGTTTTTCAAAACATAGCAGCCGTCGCCTGCATTGGAAGCCTGAATGTTGTTTTGGATTTAAACTGTGTATTTCAAATTTGAGTAATGAAATGAAATATTTTATTTGCCGTTTTAGAGAAGCAGTAAAGCTAGTCAGCATTTTTCTGTAACCCCTTTCAGCGGAAACAGTCCACGCTTCCCTACACATCTATATATATGAAGATCGTTCCGTCATTAAAAGATGGTTTGGTTTAGAAGATTCTAGCAAAAAAACAATTCAGTTTCATACTCAAAGTTCAAAGTTGAGGAGCTTCAAAAAATGGATGAAGAAAACTCTCCGTTGGTACCAGCAAGCATAAATCCTTCACAAAGCATTCACACAATCATTTATATATTAATATTACTTCGGAAATAATAGCAACTTAGGTCATAACCCTTATCAACATGACTTCATAAACCACCTTAGTTCCTAGCATAAACAACCACATTAAGCATTATCTTTGCATCGAAGAATTTCGATATGAGTACAAAAGGAAAAGTATTAATGGCCATGAGTGGCGGAATAGATAGTACGGTGGCGGCATTGATGCTCCACAAAGAGGGTTACGATGTAATAGGTATCACCATGAAAACATGGGACTACGCTACCGCAGTGGGCACTACCGGCAAAAAAGAAACAGGCTGTTGCAACCTCGACAGTTTTAACGATGCCCGTATGGCGGCAGTGCAACATGGTTTTCCGCATTTTATTTTAGACATCAGAGATGAATTTGGCGATTTCGTGATTGAGAATTTTGTAGACGAATACATAGCGGGCCGCACACCCAATCCCTGCGTGATGTGCAACACGCACATTAAATGGAGGGCATTGCTGAAAAGAGCAGATGCGTTGGGCTGCGCTTTTATTGCTACCGGTCATTATGCTCAAGTACATCAACACAACAACGGACGATACTATATCAGCAAAGGGCTTGATGAAAGCAAAGACCAAAGCTACGCACTCTGGGGCTTGCAGCAAGACTTACTCAGCAGAACCCTGCTCCCATTGGGTACTTTTCATAAAACGGCCATTCGTCAAATGGCGCACGACTTTGGTTACCCGGAGCTGGCGAAGAAAAACGAGAGTTACGAAATCTGTTTTGTTCCTGATAATGATTACCGCGGTTTTCTAAAAAGAAAAGTAGATGGATTAGAAGAAAGAGTAGCTGGCGGTGATTTTGTAGACCCCTCAGGTAATGTGCTGGGCAAACACAAAGGCTACCCATTTTACACGGTAGGACAGCGTAAAGGCCTGGATATTGCATTGGGTAAACCTGCATTCGTAACCGAAATTATTCCTGAAACCAATACCGTGGTATTAGGAGAGGAAGCTGATTTGAACCGAACGGAAATGAACGTAACGGGCATCAACTGGATGAAATTTGATGGAATCACAGAAGGTTTGGAAGCGGTTACAAAAATTCGTTACAAAGATAAAGGTGCACTCAGTCAGCTTTTCACATACGAAAATGGTATCAAAGTGCGTTTTTATGAAGATGTAAAAGGCGTAGCACCCGGACAAAGTGCCGTTTTTTACGATGGAAACGATGTAATTGGTGGTGGCATCATACAGAGGAACCAGCCGATTTTTTTATAAAATTGGTTTGATTCTTCAAACTGATCCACGCTGAGGTAAAACAAATACCAAGCTTTTTTCAACCAAATGCATCAAAACCAACTCAAAACTGGTCTATAAAATAAAAACCTTCGGCACCCATTTTAACTGATTAAATACACATGAAAAAAATTATTCCAGTCCTGTTTTTTGCGGGTATCATCCTTATTTTAAGTGCTTGTAAAAAAGAAACAGAGCAATTGTCAACCAGCAGTATTAAGGATTACCATCCACTGGCGGTAGGCAAGTACATCAGCTACCGGCTAGATTCTTTGGTGTTCACCAGTTTTGGAACCGGCACTGCCGTCAGAACCTATCAGGTAAAACTGCAGGTAGATGCAGCCATCTTCGATAATTTGGGCAGACCCTCCTATCGTATCATCCGTTTTAGAAGAAATACGGCAGCACAGCCTTGGTTGCCAGACAATACTTTTATAGCAACGAATACCGGCAATGGATTGGAGTTTGTAGAAAATAACCATCGGTTCCTGAAACTCAGAACGCCCATGCGCGACTTTTACTCCTGGAAAGGCAATTCATTTTTGGACACTTACTCTATTAATTCAGAGATAAAATACATGGCCGATTGGGATTATATTTATGACAGTGTACATGTTCCATTAACCATCGGAGGCTTTAACTTAGACAGCACTTTAAAAGTAGACCAGCGAGATGAAGTGATTGGCAATCCTGCGGATCCAAATTCGTACAGTGAGATCAACTACGGCATGGAAAAATATGCAAAAGGCATAGGCTTGGTGTACCGTCGCTTTTTTCACAGCGAATATCAACCACCCACACCAGGCCAGGGCGGAAGAATTGTTGATGGCTCTTATGGGGTAACCATGACGATGATAGATCACAACTAAACAACCTTCACAATATTTGAAAAAACGGATGAGCGAAAGCTGATCCGTTTTTTTTGTGCTAATTTCGGGCATTAATGATGATGTATGGAAACAACCATTAGAGCGGCCATCAAAGAAGACTGCAAGACGATGATGGAACTCATACAAGAACTGGCGCTATATGAAAAAGCACCAGGCGAAGTAACGGTTTCTTTTGACCATTTTGTAGAAAGTGGCTTTGGCCCTAACCCTGTTTGGCGGGCATTTGTAGCAGTGCAGCAAGGAAAGGTAGTAGGATTTGCACTATGCTATATCCGATACAGTACCTGGAAGGGACAGCGCTTGTACCTAGAAGACCTGTTGGTAACAGAAGCCCTTCGGGGTAAAGGAATTGGCGGGCTACTTTTTGAAAGATTAATCGCCGAGTGTAAAGAAAAAAAATACAGTGGAATGGTGTGGCAGGTATTGGATTGGAATGAGCCAGCACTCAATTTTTACAGAAAATACCATGCGAATTTAGATCCAGAGTGGATCAATGGAAGTATTAGTTTTGAGTAAACATTAAAAAGGATACCTAACAAAATTTTTACTGTTAAGGATGCAATTGAACGGGAAACTACGCCAACATTTGTTGGGCTTTTTTTTATAATATCGTAGAAACAAGTAAACACTTGAGTTCGTACTTTTGCGTGGGTTTAGCGGGGATCTGAATCGATTGCTGCAAGGATCCATAAAGATATATTGTACAAGAGTGCGACGCCAATGAAGCTCCACAGGGTTTCAGCAGCCGGGCACCAAAAAAAATATTATGGCAGAAAAAATTACGATGGGCGCTAACGGCCAATTACAGGTACCCGATCATCCAATAGTGCCTTTCATTGAAGGTGACGGTATTGGCCCTGAAATTTGGGTGGTGGCCGAAAAAGTATTCAATACTGCTGTTGAAAAAGCATATGGCGGCAGTAGAAAAATTGAGTGGAAAGAAATGCTCGCTGGAGAAAAAGCGTTTAAGCTTACGGGTGAGTGGCTGCCGGCCGCTACATTGCAAATGGCAAAAGATTACATCGTGTCCATCAAAGGGCCGTTAACAACACCAATTGGTGGTGGTATACGTTCGCTGAATGTGGCTATGCGGCAAGACCTAGATCTTTATGCCTGTGTGCGTCCGGTGAAATGGTTCAAAGGGGTACCATCGCCTGTGGTGCATCCGGAGTTGGTAGACATGACCATTTTTAGAGAAAATACCGAAGATATTTATGCCGGAATAGAATGGAAAGCAGGATCTGAAGAAGCACAGAAATTTGAGAAATTCCTGATAGAAGAAATGGGGGTGAAAAATATTCGTTTCCCCGGCGACTCCAGCTATGGCGTAAAACCCGTATCCAATGAGGGCAGCAAGCGATTGGTGCGTGCGGCTATTAAACATGCATTGGATAATAATTTGACTTCTGTTACTTTGGTACATAAAGGCAACATCATGAAGTTTACAGAAGGTGGTTTTAAAACATGGGGTTATGAAGTAGCCCGTCAGGAATTTGCAAACCAAACTTTTACGTGGGATGAGTGGGATGAATTAAAAAAAGAATACGGCGAAACCCATGCCAATGAAGTGCAACGCAAAGCATTACACGAAGGAAAATTATTGGTGAAAGATATGATTGCCGACAATTTTTTACAACAGATATTGATCGCTCCTCAAGATTTTTCTGTAGTGGCCACCCTTAATTTAAATGGCGATTATATTTCGGATGCGTTGGCCGCAGAAGTGGGCGGCATTGGCATTGCTCCTGGCGCTAACATTAATTATAAAACAGGGTATGCGGTGTTTGAAGCTACTCATGGTACTGCACCAAAATTTGCAGGCACCGATAGTATGAACCCATCTTCGGTTATTCTAAGTGGATGTATGTTGCTGGAATATATTGGTTGGAAAGAAGCCTCAGAGCTGATTACCTCCGCATTGCAAGCGACCATTATGCGTAAAAGTGTAACCATCGATTTTTACAATTTGATGAGTGGCGCTACCCTTTTAAAGACCAGCGAATTTGGAGAGGCCATTATTAGCAACATGGGTGTAGTAACCAGCAACAATGCCCAATTGAAAAAGAGCAGTAGTTTGTAAAATTGAGCACATCTTTAGTAAGCAATCGCAAAATATAAAAATAGTAGAAAAGCAAAACGGATACACATGGCAAAAATTAAAGTTGACAATCCGGTAGTGGAACTGGATGGCGATGAGATGACAAGGATCATTTGGAAATTTATAAAAGACAAATTAATACTCCCTTATTTGGAAGTTCCTATTCAGTATTATGATTTGGGAATGGAATACAGAGATGAAACCAACGATCAGGTTACGATAGATGCAGCCAATGCCATCAAGGCTTGCGGCGTTGGAATCAAATGTGCCACCATTACCCCTGATGAGCAACGCGTGGAGGAGTTTAAATTGAAACAAATGTGGAAGAGCCCGAATGGCACTATCCGCAATATCTTAGATGGTACTGTTTTTCGTGAGCCGATCGTAATGCAAAATGTACCACGGTTGGTAACCAACTGGACAGCTCCGATCATTGTTGGCCGTCACGCATTTGGGGATCAATATCGTGCAACCGATACCGTTATTAAAGGCAAAGGAAAACTCACCATGACTTTCACGCCAGAAGATGGTGGGGAAGCACAGGTGTTTGAAGTATTTAATTTTAAAGGCGATGGTGTAGCGATGAGCATGTACAACACCGACGAAAGTATTTTTGGTTTTGCAAGAAGTTGTATGAACATGGCTTTGAGCAAAAAATGGCCGTTGTACCTTTCTACGAAAAATACCATCCTTAAAAAATACGATGGTCGCTTCAAAGACATTTTTGAAGAAGTGTACCAAAAAGAATTTAAAACCGCCTATGAAGCCGCAGGCATTGTATATGAACACCGGTTGATTGATGACATGGTAGCGAGCGCTCTAAAGTGGCATGGTAATTTTGTTTGGGCTTGTAAAAACTATGATGGCGATGTGCAAAGTGATACCGTAGCACAAGGGTTTGGGAGCCTCGGCTTAATGACGAGCGTGTTGATAACACCTGATGGAAAAACGATGGAATCGGAAGCTGCTCATGGTACTGTGACACGTCACTATCGGGAACACCAAAAAGGCAAACCAACCAGTACCAACCCTATCGCCTCTATTTTTGCATGGACCAGAGGTTTGGCATTTCGGGGAAAGTTGGACAACAACGAAGCGCTCATTAATTTCTGCAACAGCTTAGAAACAGTATGTATTGAAACGGTAGAAAGCGGTAAGATGACCAAAGATCTGGCTGTTTGTATTCATGGTAACAAAGTAAACCATGGTGAGCATTATTTGTACACGGAGGAATTCCTGGATGCTATTGACGGTAATTTGAAAAAGAAAATGGGGATGTTGTAATGTCCATTTAATTGTATACCAAAAAAGCACCTTATCAGTAGGTGCTTTTTTGTTTTGGTTTAAGTTTCGTCTGTTTCGCGGCTTCCAGCGTATAATTCATATTCAAACAATCGGCAATCAATTCTGCTGGTATAAAATTCTATTCTACGTTTGGGCTTCAATCCAATTTTTTTACCTAATTCCAGGTTGCCAGTAAAAATATAACCATAATAGCCTTTGCATTTTTTCTTTAAAAAATCGCCTATCCTTTTATAGGTTGCTTCCAGGTCTTTTTCAACACCCAATCGATCACCATATTCTGGATTAAAATAAACTACCCCCGATGCGCCTTCTGGAATGGGTGTTTCTTCGAAATCGCAAGATAGATAAGTAATTAAAGATTCGACGCCAGCGATGCCGGCATTTACTTTGGTAATCTGAATGGCATCTTCACTAATATCAGATGCAATGATCTGTAAACCTTCAGGAGCATCCTTTACCTGCTGTTCTAATTCGGTATATGCTGAATTGTAAAAGCTTTCTTCATAACCCACTATATGCATAAAAGAATAATTGTTGCGGTACAAACCTGGCTTTCTATTGGTTGCAAAAAGTGCTGCTTCAATGGCGAGTGTACCTGAGCCGCACATCGGGTTTACGAAAGGAGAAACGCCATCCCATTTGCCGGCCAGAATGGTAGCTGCTGCCAACGACTCCAGCATGGGTGCTTTACCAGGGATTTTGCGATAACCGTGTTTGCTGAGTGTTTCACCAGATGTATCTACAAATATTTCTGCAATATCTTCTTTCCAATACAAATGAATCACCGCGCCGTTTAATTCGGAACCAGAGTTGGGGCGCCCTCCGGTTTTTTCCCGATACCTATCAGCAATTGCATCTTTAACCTTCACATTCGCAAATAAATTATTGGTAATGGTTTCGTTGCTTACATTGCTGCTGATGGAAAAATAACCGACGGCGGGCAAGATATTTTCCCATTCCATTGTTACCGATGTTTTGTACAAATCGTCGGCATTCCATGCCTTAAATTCTTTGATTGAAAACAATACCTGGCTTGCGCAACAAAGCCGCAGATTCAATCGAATACAATCCTGCATGGTGCCCAACAGCTCTACGCCTGTTTTGAAAACGCGAACTGGTTTATATCCGAGTAGCTCAATTTCTTGTTGCAGGTACGGGCTCAAGCGATTGCTACAAGTAACAATGATTCGACTAGAAATATTATATAGATTCACTGTTACGATGTTACTGGCAAAATAGTTACTATAGAAAAAATCTGTGGTTGCTTATTAAATTGAAACTACCACTTTGTTCACTTGCTAACCTGTTATTCTTTGCTAAGCATCAATGTTTGGATGGATTGGTCTATCTCTATCAACTTTAAAACGTATTGTCCCGCCTTTAGATCGACCAAAGATAAATTGATGTTCGAAGTTCCTTGTTTGAGCAACAGCTTTTTTACTAATTTACCGTCTGTTTGGTAAACAAAAAGCTGAGCGTCCTTAGTCCCATTTAGTGCGTAATTAATAAGGATGTTGTCTTTAGCCGGATTCGGGAAAAAGCTAAAAGTATTTTTTGGTTCACCCACCGTTTCTCTTATTACATCACTGTATACGAATGCCGCATCTTTATCTACTTGTTTGAGTCTATAAAAATGAATTCCTGCTTTCAGGTTGCGGTGATCGAATAAATAATTAGTGATAGAAACACTATTACCTTTTGCTGAAATTTTTTCAACATCTGTAAAACGAATACCATCATGGCTGTGTTGCAACATGAAATAATCAGCATTGATTTCCGTACTGGTTTGCCAAATCAATTTTACATCGTTCTTGCTCACTGATGATTTAAAATAATTCAACGTAACGGGCAATATAACAGATGATGCCGTATTGTAAGCGATAAAGGCAATGTCGCTGTTACCATTCAGAAGTATTTTAAACTTAGAAATATTGATGTAATTACCGGCGGTAATTCCAAAATAACTAAAATCAGCGGCCCATATTCTGAATGGCCGCAACGAATTGGTAAAGCCAGCAGTTAGTGTCATTGGATTTTGACTGGCTTCATAAAAATCTACAGACCAGTTCCCCAATGAGCTAATACCGGCAAATGAAATGTTTATAGAACTGCCAACGACTACATCGGCACTATTTGTAAAACTATACTGATCTACGCCCGCTGAAGGATCCGCAATCTGAGTGATTAAAACATCTGGGATACCGTCTCCGATTGCGGCAAGTTGAATATTTGAAATATCAAACACCAACTCTCCGGCTGGAAGATTGGCAACACCTGTACCCAGATTTAACCCATTAGGACCGTCTGTTAAGTAAGGGGGCAAACTACGATTTGGCGCGGGATTAGATGCGCCATTGTTCACCCCGTCAAACAACTGGCCTAGTGCAACTTTTGTGTTTGCAGAGATCGTACCAGAGATATTGGCTACAGGTAAAGCCCTATAAATACCAGGTATAAAGGTTTCTGCGTTGGTAGTGAGCAACGCATCGTTTACACTTGTAGAATAAGTAACCCCATTAAAAGTATAGGCCAATAAGTTATGAGTATTATTGGGATTAACGGGATTGTTCACAGTGATATTGGTTTTCCAATAGCCATTAAAATCTGTAATGATACCGCTAACGGTTTGAGATGCCTGCGCAATGCTTGCTACAGGTAAAATGATCGAAAAAAAATGAAACAAAATGAGGGAAACAAAATACTTCTTGGTTGCAAAATATTGTTTAGTATTCATCTAAGTTGGTTTAAGTTAATAACATGTGTGGGATAAAGATACAACTGAAATTTTTCTATTGGAGTTGTATTTCGTTTAAGCATACCCGCAAACTTTCTTTCCATGCAGGAATTGCCAACTGAAATTGATGTTGAATTTTTTTAGTATTTAAAACTGAATAGGCAGGTCGTATGGCAGGAGTAGGATACGCAGAACTGGCAATGGGTTGCACATCGCAGTTACTGTTGATGAATATTGCAATGGTATTGGCAAACTCGTACCAATTAATAATGCCTTCATTACAATAATGGTAAATACCTGGAAGAGGAGATTGCTGTTGTATGATTTGCAAGACGGCTTTGGCCAGATCTGCAGCATAAGTAGGACAGCCCCATTGATCATTTACCACGCCAATTGAGGATCGCTCAGCCATCAGGCGCAGCATGGTTTTTACAAAGTTCTTACCAAAACTGCTATACACCCAAGAGGTGCGGATGATGAAAGCCTCCTCATTATTTTGAATGGCTGCAAGTTCACCAAGTAGTTTGGTTGCTCCGTAATAATTAACCGGGTCCGTTCTATCCGTTTCCAGATAAGGTAAAGAACCCTGACCGTTAAAAACGTAGTCGGTGGAAAAATGAAAGAACCGGGTGTTATATTGCTTACAAGTAGCTGCCAAGTTCCCCACCGCCGTTGCGTTGATTTGAAGGGCCACTTCTCTTTCTGTTTCGGCTTTGTCTACCGCCGTATAGGCTGCACAATTGATACAAATATCAAATGTACGGGACCTAAAAAAATCACTCACAGCAACAAAGTCATCTATCGGCAAAATTTCTTTGCTTACAAAAGTAAAATGGAATTGGGGAGCAACAGCAGACAGTGCCTGGAATTCCATTCCTAACTGACCGTTAGCACCCGTCACTAAAATATTCTTTTGATTACTCAATATGATTGATTTGTATCAGTTTAAAACTCAAAATTATTGGCACCATTGGTGAGCGTTGGATGGTATTGGTCTTTTTCTGAGATAATTTGTAGATCAGGGGGAATCCTCCAATCAATATGTAAAGCGGGATCATTGAATTGGATTCCTGCTTCTGATGCTTTGTTGTAAAAAACATCACATTTGTAAAATACTTCAGCAGTTTGGCTGATAACAGAATAGCCATGTGCGAAGCCTTTGGGAACCAGGAGTTGTAAATTATTTTCAGCATTGAGTTCCATGCTGAAGCTTTTACCAAAAGTTGGAGAACCTTTGCGAAGATCCACTACCGCATCTATGATGGCACCTGTGAGCACCCGAATAAATTTAGTTTGTGAAAAAGGAGCCAGTTGATAGTGTAAACCACGTATCACGCCATAAGAAGATTTTGCCTGGTTGTCTTGTACGAATTTAATATCAATCCCTTCTGCCTTGCAGGTATTTTCGTTATAGCTTTCAAAAAAATAGCCCCGGCTGTCCTTAAACACTTTTGGTTCAAAAATCATTAATCCCGGAAATTCAGTTTTTATAAAAGGCATGGTAGCGATTCATTTTTAGTGAACGAAATAAAGAATTCAACTATATTGCTTTTTAAAATATTGGATGGTTTCTATTAAGCCATCTTCAAATTTTTTGGTAGGCTGATACCCAAGTAAATTTTTTGCCAGTGCGATATCCGCCAGAGAATCTCTAATATCCCCTGCTCTTGGTTCTCTGTAAGTTGCTTCCCAGTTACTACTGAGTTCTTTTTTACAGGTATCGTACAAATCATTTACGGTAAATCTTTCGCCAATTGCTACATTGTACACTTTTTTAAGAGCCTCCGGGTTGTTGCTTAGCATGCCTTTTATATTTACCTGCACTGCATTCTCCACAAAAGTAAAGTCTCTGGTTTGTTCACCATCCCCATTGATGTAAACGGGTGTTTTTTGTAAAATGCCTTTTACAAATAAGGGAATCACTGCTGCATAAGGGCCATCAGGATCTTGTCGTGGACCAAAAATATTAAAATATCTAAAGCCCATAATTTTTAAGCCGTATACGTCTGCAAAAATTTGAGCATACAATTCATTTGTTTTTTTGGTAGCTGCATAAGGCGACAAACAATTGCCTATCCTGTTTTCTTGTTTGGGTAATGTAGGTTCGTCTCCGTAAACGGAAGAAGAGGAGGCATACACCAATTGTTTTACGTTATTATCAACTGCCGCTTTCAGGATATTTACAAACCCACCCACGTTTACTTCATTGAAATAAATGGGTTCCCTGATGCTTCTTGGAACAGAACCCAATGCTGCTTGGTGGTTAACGTAATCTATTCCCATACAGGCCTCCATACAGGCAGCTGCATTTCTGATATCCCCTTCCATCATTTCAAATGCCGGATATGCGCTTAATATGTCCAGATTTTTTTGAAACCCGTTGACCATATTATCCAGTACCCGAACTTTTGCTGCTCCGTTTTTAAGGAGATATTCTGCTATGTGCCCACCTATAAATCCGGCTCCTCCGGTTACAAGGAAGCTGCTATTTGAAATATCGGTTGAATGAAAATTCATGTAAATTTAATTGAGCTGTTGATGTTGCACAATAGAAATTATGCTTTATATAACTTGGTTTTTAAATTGAAATAGCCACATTACAGGCTCCAATATTTTCTGCTTTTTATTTTATTTCTGTATATCCCTTTCAAGTCGGCAATCACTGCATTTTCTTTACTAATAGAAGTAAAATAATCGTCGTTTAATTCTTTGTAATCGTTGTGAGGAACTGTAACGATAACCGCATCATATTGATCTGACAATTGTGTGCAAAGTCCAAAACCATATTCATGCAGCAATTCTGTTGAGTCTGCATGAGGATCCACTACATCAACATTTAATGAAAAAGATTGTAATTCTTTCACCACATCGGCAACTTTACTATTGCGAATATCACTCACGTTTTCTTTGAAGGTAGCACCCATTACTAACACTCTTGCCTCTTTTATATTACTGTTGTGCTGAATGACGTGTTGCAATATTTTTTTGGCTACGTGCCCAGCCATTGCGTCGTTGATGGCTCTTCCAGCAAGAATGACTTGACTATCATAGCCCAATTCTTTCGACTTATAAGTTAGGTAATAAGGATCTACTCCAATACAATGCCCCCCAACCAAACCTGGCTGAAATTTTAAGAAGTTCCACTTAGTTCCTGCTGCTTCCAACACTTCAAATGTATTGATATTCATTTTGTCGAAAATGATAGACAGTTCATTCATCAAAGCGATGTTTAGATCCCGTTGGGTATTTTCAATGATCTTAGCTGCCTCTGCTACCTTGATGGAGGACGCTTTGTGCACGCCAGCTTTTACAACCAACTCATACACTTTAGCGATGGTATCTAAACTTTCAGTGCAGCAACCACTTACTACTTTTACGATCGTGCTAATGGTATGTTCTTTATCACCTGGGTTGATCCGCTCGGGAGAGTAACCGATTTTGTAATCAATCATCATTTCAAGACCAGAAAGTTTTTTGATGATGGGTACACAGTCTTCTTCAGTACAACCAGGATAAACAGTACTCTCATATACCACATAATCTCCTTTTTTGATCACTTTGCCAATGGTTTCGCTGGCACGTTGTATGGGTATCAGGTCGGGTACATTGTATTCATCTACTGGCGTAGGAACTGCCACGATAAAGAAGTTGGCGGTTCTTAAAACATCCAGGTCATTCGTAAACTCAATATCACAACCTTCAAATGCAGCGGGTGCTAGTTCCTGGCTAGGATCTATGTTGTTTTGCATCATTTTTATGCGGTCAGCATTGATATCGAAGCCGATTACTTTTATTTTTTTGGAAAATTCCAATGCAATAGGCAATCCTACATAACCCAATCCGATAACAGCCAGTTTCTTCTTTTTATCGAGTAAATCCTGATACATATTTTCTATACTTTTTTGCAGTGAAGTTTTATTGAACTGAATGAATTTATTTAAACTCTTTGGGTAGCTTTCTCCATTCTTCTTCGGGTAAATTTCTAAAATAATCGTAGGTAATTTTTAAGCCTTCGGCCCTACTAACTTTTGGCGACCATCCAAGTATTTCTTTGGCTCGGGTGATATCTGGCTGTCGCTGTTTCGGATCATCTACTGGTAGTGGTTTGTACACTATTTTTTGTGTGGTACCAGTTAGCTTGATGATTTCTTCTGCGAAATCTTTTAAAGAAATTTCATCGGGATTGCCTACATTGACAGGCTGAGTATAATCGCTCATTAGCAAACGATAAATCCCTTCAATCAAATCATCTACATAACAGAAACTTCTTGTTTGACTACCATCACCGAAAACAGTGAGGTCTTCGCCTCTCAGCGCCTGTCCGATAAATGCAGGAAGTGCACGTCCATCATTCAAACGCATGCGAGGTCCGTAAGTATTAAATATTCTAACAATCCTGGTTTCTACCTGATGGAATGTGTGATAGGCCATGGTAATAGCTTCCTGAAATCGTTTGGCTTCATCATACACGCCGCGGGGCCCAATGGGATTTACATTGCCCCAATAATCTTCTGTTTGCGGATGAACCAACGGATCTCCATAAACTTCACTGGTACTTGCTACTAAAATTCTGGCATCTTTTGTTTTGGCCAAACCAAGGCAATTATGAGTTCCGAGTGATCCTACTTTTAAAGTCTGAATAGGTATTTTTAAATAATCTATCGGACTGGCTGGTGAAGCAAAATGTAAGATGTAATCAAGCGGACCGGTTACATGAATAAATTTTGAAACATCATGGTGATAGAATTCGAAATTCTTCAATTTGAACAGGTGTTCGATATTCTTCAGATCGCCTGTGATCAAGTTATCCATTCCAATTACATCGAACCCTTCTTTAATAAATCGATCGCAGAGATGAGAGCCTAAAAACCCTGCCGCTCCGGTAACCAATACTTTTTTTTGACGCACAAGATTGTATTTGGTGATTAAAAATAGATCAACTTAAAAAACAACCTATTGTTTAAATGATTGCTGTTACTGTTTTACGCCCTACACTTTCGTAATGAAAACCCAACTGAGCTATCTGCTGCAGATCAAATAAATTTCTGCCATCAAAAATAACTTTGTTTTTTAGCAAACCAGCCATCTCTGAAAAATTGGGTGTTCTAAATTCGTTCCACTCTGTAGCTACGATCAAGGCATCTGCACCAGGTAAAGCATTGTACTGGCTGTCTGCAAAGTGAATGGAGTCTCCCAATAATTGTTTTACGTTGCCCATGGCTTCCGGATCAAATGCGGATACAGTAGCTCCTGCTGCCAACAATGCTTCAATGATATAAAGTGCCGGAGCTTCTCTAATGTCATCTGTATTTGGTTTGAAAGCCAATCCCCAAATTGCGAAATGCTTACCCTTGAGGTTCCCGTCAAAATATTGATTTATTTTAGGAAGCAGGTGAAGCTTTTGTTTCTCATTCACATCCATTACAGCTTCCAGGATCTTAAAATTATAATTTACTTCTGTAGATGATTTAGACAATGCCTGCACGTCTTTAGGAAAACAACTTCCTCCATATCCAATACCGGGAAATAAAAATCTTTTTCCAATCCGCTCATCGCTGCCAATACCTTTGCGCACCATGTCTACATCAGCGCCTAACCGCTCGCAAAGCTGTGCGATCTCATTCATAAAACTGATCTTTACTGCCAGAAAAGAGTTGGCTGCATACTTAGTTAATTCAGCAGATTTTTCATCCATAAAAATTACAGGGTTGCCCTGTCTTACAAATGGGGCATACAAATCGTTCATTACTTTTTTGGCCTTTTCAGAAGTAGTGCCAATCACCACTCTGTCTGGTTTCATAAAGTCGTCCACAGCTACACCTTCCCGTAAAAATTCAGGGTTGCTTACCACATCAAAACTGTCTTGAATATTTTGAGTAGCTGTTTGTAAAATAGCGGTGGTTACTTTGTCTGCAGTGCCCACTGGCACCGTGCTTTTATCAACGATTACTTTGTAATCTTCTGGCTGGAGTAATTTTCCTAAATCTCCTGCAACACCTAATATGTATTTAAGATCTGCGCTACCATCTTCGCCCGGAGGTGTGGGCAATGCCAAAAATATAATGCTGGCGTCTTTTACAGCTTCCGCTAAATTATTAGTGAAGTGCAGTCGTCCTTCTTTTTGATTTCGTAAAAATAATTTTTCAAGTCCGGGCTCGTAAATGGTGATCTGACCAGCATTAAGTTTATCAATTTTATTCTGGTCGATATCTACACAGATTACATTGTTTCCTGTTTCTGCAAAACATGTTCCGGTTACTAATCCAACATATCCGGTTCCTACAACTGCTATTTTCATTTTTATAATATGAGGGTGAGTGGTGATTGATTCACGAATGAAAGTACTTTGTCTACGATGAATTGTTGTTGCTCTTCATCCAGCTCTGTATGTATAGGCAGCGATATTACCCGCTCCGTTAACCAATCAGTAGTTGCTAATTCATATTCGCTGCCGCCAAATGCGTCAAACATTTTTTGTTTGTGCGCCGGTACAGGATAATAAATCATTGATGGCACACCATTGTCTGCTAGGTATTGATTCAACGCATCCCTGTCAACGCCGTTTAAAATGAGTGTGTATTGATGAAATACATGGAGATTGTTTTCTGCACGATATGGAATGGTTATTCTTTCATTGCCTGCAAAAGCTGCGTCGTAAAAATCAGCTGCTTTTCTTCTCGCAGCAATGTATGCATCGAGATGTTTTAATTTGATATCAAGGATGGCGGCCTGTATCGCGTCCAGTCTGGAATTACAACCTACCACATCATGATAATACCTCTTGCTTTGCCCATGAGAAGCGATCATCTTCAATTTTTCCGCCAGTGCATCATCGTTAGTGAAAATGGCCCCGCCATCACCAAATGCCCCCAGATTTTTACTCGGGTAAAAAGAGGTACAACCGATATCTCCAATACTCCCTGTTTTCTTTTTTGTTCCATCGGCAAATGTATAAATGTTGCCAATACCCTGGGCATTGTCTTCAATTACAAAAAGTTGATGCTTTTTAGCAATGGCCATTATTTTTTCCATATCGGCGGCATGGCCATAAAGGTGAACAGGTACAATAGCTTTCGTTTTTGGTGTGATCGCTTTTTCAACAGCATCAGCATCTATACAAAAAGTGCGGGGATCTACTTCTACGAAAATGGGTTTAATGTTCAGCAATGCAGCCACTTCAACAGTGGCAATATAGGTGAAGGAAGGCGTAATCACCTCATCGCCAGGTTGCAACCCGAGTGCCATCATCGCAATTTGTAAAGCGTCGGTGCCATTGGCACAGGGAATTACGTGTTTACTTTGGTGATAGGCAGCTAAATTCGCCGCAAAATCATTGACTACTTTTCCGCCTATAAATTGTGAACTTTCCATCACAGCAATAACTGCCTCATCAACTTCTTTTTTAATTTTGTGGTACTGTGTTTTGGTATCCACCATTTGCAATGGTCTCATATTTTAATAATTGTAGCGCCGCAAAGATACAATTTGAAACAGGAAAAGGAATGACGAAATACAATTTCGTGTGATATTAAATTTTGCCGGGGATTTGATTAATAAAAAAAATTTATTTTAAACCAATTCATAAATGAGGCTAACTTTAAATACATAAAGGGGGAAGTAATGGTATAATCACCATTACCCATTATTTTTGACGCAAATTATCGCCATTGACGCTATTCCTTTACTCCATATTTTTAAAGCTATTCTCTGCTGGTATAAGGGTAGCCGCCTGGTTTAATCCCAAGGCTCAACGCTGGATCCAAGGAAGGTCTGACTGGTGGGAGCAGCTTCAAACCCTGAATAGAGATGCTGAAAAGCCCACCATTTGGATGCATTGCGCTAGCCTAGGTGAGTTTGAACAAGGGAGACCGTTACTCGAAGCCATTCGATCACAATTTCCTGCTACCTGCATCCTCCTCACTTTTTTCAGCCCCAGCGGATACGAAGTCAGAAAAAATTATCCCGGTGCCGATTTGGTGATGTACCTGCCCATCGATAGTAAAGAAAATGCCCGTAAGCTTATTGGCTACTTGCAGCCCTCATTGGTGTTGTGGGTGAAATACGAATATTGGTACTATTATTTATTAGAGCTTAAACAGCAAAAAGTGCCGGTATTATTAATCTCAGGTATTTTCAGAAAGTCGCAACCATTTTTCAAAGCGTATGGCCAGCTATGGAGAAATATGCTGGGTTCATTTGAACAATTGTTCGTTCAAAACCATGATTCAGTAACGCTGCTAAAGAGTATTGGCTTTAACAACAAGGCCACCGTTACCGGGGACACGCGTTTCGACCGGGTTTGCAGTATTGCTGCTCAATGGGAATCTTTACCTGAACCGTTGTCTGGTTTTTGTGATTCACATCCTGTTATTGTAGCGGGCTCTACTTGGGAAGAAGATGAAGAACTCCTCATTCATTATTCTAAAACATATCCGCATATCCGTTTTATGATTGCGCCTCATGAAGTGAGCAAAGAAAGGATAGAAGATTTGCAGGAGGAATTTCCGAATGGGATTCTTTATTCTGAATTGTTAACTACCCCATCTGAAGGGATCGCAAATCGGAATGTATTGATCATCGACAATATCGGGATGTTATCTCGTTTGTACCATTATGCTCATATAACTTATGTGGGGGGTGGTTTCAACGATTCCGGCATACACAATATTTTGGAAGCGGCGGTATATTCAAAGCCTGTGATCTTTGGTCCAGAGTACGATAAATTTGCCGAAGCACGAGATTTGGTAGAGGCGGGAGCTGCATTCTCCATTGAAACAGCGTTGCAATTAGAAGCGTTACTGAATGAACTGTTCAACAACGAGACTTTGTTGAAAGAAAGTAGCCAAATTGCAGGTGATTATGTACAACAACATC
Source organism: Chitinophagales bacterium (assembly GCA_038249665.1). Lineage (GTDB taxonomy): Bacteria > Bacteroidota > Bacteroidia > Chitinophagales > Chitinophagaceae > Ferruginibacter. The sequence goes on along the minus strand of JBBSDF010000001.1, from coordinate 97,655 downwards.
GCGGGGCTACTGCAAAAATAATGCAGTATATTCAGGAAAAACGTCTTCTGACCAACTGATCAAACTGTTTTACTACTTCATTTTTATCATCCCAGCCAAGCTTTAACTTGAGTTCTCTTTTAATCCAATATTCTGCTTCGGGATAAATAGAAAAACCGTTGATGGTTTTGATACTGCGCTCATACATCACATCATCACCTCTGAACAATTCATTGATGAACAAGAATCGATCGTTGATACCAACCGCTTTTTTGAGGTCTTTGATCGGCGTTTCTAGCAACGATTCCCCTAATTCTATTTTAGTTTGCCTTAATTTATCATTGACGGAAGCAGTAGATGATACTGCTATTTTTTCGTGTAATTCTGGTTTCTTTTCAACAATAGGCGCTACGGGTAAAGGTTTTGAAGCAGGCTCTTCCGCAGGAAACTCTATATGGTTTTGATGTGCCAGCGTGGGTATTTCTTCGAGAGGGTCAAATAACAGAGCAGGTTTGTTTTGTGACCCCATATTATTTATTGTTTGGGCATTGCGTTTAATTTCTTCCAACTCTGCTTCCAGCTCTGCTTCATCCACCTGCAAAATTTCCACTGTTTTTTCAGTAGTTAATATTGATTCGGATGTACCAGGTAAAACTGTTGGCCTTTCATTGCCCGCAATCACAACAGCCACATGCTGGTGTTCGTCTTTTTTAGGCTGAATTAATTTGAGGTGTGTCAGCTCAGATTGAAGCATATCAGCGGTAGTCAACAATTGCTCAATAGTGGCATTGTTGGTCAATTGATCCTGTAATTTGTTACTGAGTGTTACCACTCGCTCCATATCTAGATTTTAGCAATGTGAGATAAAAATGGTTCAAGAACATTAGTTTTGCCGGCTGGGCAGAATCTTTAATCTTTGCACTATCAGGTATAAAGTTACTAACAGTATTTTAAAAAAATTATTTAATGTTTATAGAGCCGAATTTAAATGGTGGCAGACGGGGATGGATTGAAGTGATTTGCGGCAGTATGTTTAGCGGCAAAACGGAAGAATTGATTCGTCGGTTAAAACGGGTAAAGATTGCCAATCTTTCTGTAGAAATATTTAAACCTGCTATAGACACCCGATATGATAATATTAATATCGTAAGCCATGATACCAATGCCATATTAAGTACGCCGGTAGAAAATGCGCAAAGCATATTGCTTTATGCACAAGATGTAGATGTGGTAGGAATTGACGAAGCTCAATTTTTTGATGTAGAAATTGGGGATGTTTGCGAGCAATTGGCCATGAAAGGTATCAGGGTAATTGTTGCGGGATTAGACATGGATTACAAGGGCAATCCGTTCGGACAAATGCCTGGCCTTTTAGCTAGAGCCGATTACATCACTAAGTTGCACGCCATTTGCGTAAAGTGCGGCAATATTGCGAATATATCTTTCCGAAAAACAGCACAGGAAAGTCAGGTATTGTTGGGAGAAAAAGATATTTACGAACCAAGATGCAGGGTTTGCGCACTGGAAGGATAGTTTTTTCAACAACGTACAATAGTGGTGGCTTTAAAATGTGCTGCTTCAAATCAGTAACCATATCCGTCCATTTTTACAATTCATTTATAAACGATCGAATGATACAAAAAATTACAGCCTTGTTAAAAAAGGATATGCTGTTAGAGTTAAGACAACAGCATACTTTTTACGGCATTTTGCTGTACATCGCTTCTACCGTTTTTGTATTGTTTCTTTCTATGCCCGGTGATGGGTTAGATGGCCGTGTTTGGAACAGCTTGTTCTGGGTGATCCAATTATTCGTTTGTGTAAATACCGTTGCTAAAAGTTTTTTACAAGAAAGCCGGGGTCGAATGCTTTATTTTTATTCGATAACATCTCCGGTAGAATTTATTGTTGCCAAACTCCTCTTTAATACATTGCTCATGGCACTTATGAGTATGGTAAGTCTTTGTTTATTTTTTATATTTTTCAATAATCCGGTAAACGATGCCCTTCGTTTTACCGGCATTGTAATATTAGGTGGAACCAGCATCAGTTTAGTGTTTACCTTAATGAGCGCCATCGCTGCCAAAGCGCAGCAAAATGCTGCACTGATTGCCATACTGGGTTTCCCGGTGATCCTCCCTATTTTATTGCTGTTGATGCGGCTTAGCCAATCTGCCTTTGCTGAAGTTTTCAGAGAAGGTGCTCTTCTGCAAATTGCTGGTCTTATTTTTCTTCTCGACTTGCTAGTGATGGTATTGGCCGTAATTCTCTTTCCTTTTTTGTGGAAAGATTGATTGGAAAATAGAATACCCTTAAAAAGCATTTTGTAAATCTAAAAAGTGAGGCCTTTCGAAATTGTTCTCCCCGACAATTTTTATCTTTCTTGTACTATATTATTTTTTTGAAAATAAAGAGTCAACTCTATTTTTGAAATAAAAGGCAGTAGAGTCAACAGTTGAAAATGCTAACTGTTGAAGTTTGATTTCTATTATCCTGAATTTTTCATCTGCATTAGGAGGCAAATCTTTTTTAAACATTACTAGTTTGATGCCCGTTAGTTTAGATTTAAACATAGAATCAATAGCTGGAGAAAGGCTGTACGGAATATTTTTCATGGTTTTATCAAAAGACAAAGTTACTGTTTCAAAGCCTTTTAGCTCAAAAGTATACAATTGCTGCTTTTTTGATAAAAGCTGATTATTCCGATTCTTTTTCACATCTTCTCTCACTACTGAATCTAAAAACCCTGTGTTGGGCCTTGTTGTGTAGAAAGAGTCTATGTTAGCTAATCTGAAAGTTGAATCCTCCAAATTTTTTAATAAAACGGCTTCCTTCTCATTTTCTCTAATACCAAAATAGTACCATTTCGTAGTGTCATATTTCAATACATCAAACTCAACCAATGATTCACCGTAGGCAATTTTTAAAATACGTGTGTTTCCCAGGAAAAAAATGGTAGCACTATCTTTATGTTGATAGATAGAATCGTATTCGTTGGTGGAAGGAAATGTATAGATTTGGACGAACTTATACTGTTTTAAGGTCTTGCTCACTTTTGATGAGCAAGACGATAAGATAAACAAACTTGCGATTATTCCGATGATGTGTTTCATATTATAATTCATGAATTATTTGCATGGGTCCTGCTTTAATTAATACGGTCGATTGATGGGTAGTTGTTAACGATGGCAAAACAAAGTTCAATGGACATTGCGCTATGTGTGTCACCGTAAAATCAATTGTAATCAATGCTCCTATAACTTTGTCCTCAGCAATTTTACTTATAATTTTATATGTTCTGGTACCGCCAATACACGATCCAACCTCAGTATCCCCTAGTGGCGTATAACTTTTAAATACCCATCCTAATCTTATCGATTGTCTTTCAAAATCTACTTTTTCATAAGATATAATTCCCCAAGTTAGTGCCTTATAAATCCTCCAATTATATAATATTGTTTTCTTCAGCGGTTGTTCTTGGGTACTCGTACTCACCAACTGGCTAACGGTCGCCCCGGAGTTTACAAAACTTGACAGTGCGGATACACAGGCATTCGTGGAACCTCCATTCCCTCCACCACCACCGCCTCCCGATCCACCCACGCATTCATAAGTTGAATATACGTATTCTTCATAAATCAATACGCCATTTGAATACACTTGGTACCACCATTCAATTTCCAAAATAGTTCCCCCATTGGCGGTACAGGATTCTAAGGGATATAAATCAGTGGTAACACCGGTATCTGAACCTTTACTACTATATTCTTTTATTTCTTTGACCTTAAAATTAACAAATTTTCCATTTCGGCCGTCATGAAATTCAGCATTTTGTTTTTGAGAAGAAAAAATAGAAGTCAGATCTAATTCATGTATGATCACTGCTTTCGAAGTTATCTCAGGTTGAACATCTTTTTTATTTTCAAGCAATCGTATCACAGTTGATGTGGTAACCGCTGCATTTACCTTTGATAAATCTGTAATAACATGGTAAAAAGTAGCCTTTCTATCCACTTTCTGTTTAGTAATCACTAAAAATTTCTGTGTGTGAAATGTCTTGCTTACTTTTCTTGCATTAATATTTACAGGAATAAGGAACTTTTCATTGTTAGGAAATACAACAGCTTTGCTCCATTGGATATCACCAAAATCAGGATAAAAATCGGATGTCGAAGCAGATTTCTTCAGCGACTCCGCTTTATTGTTAAAAAATTGTCGAAGTTCATGAATGGTAGCCGTTTCGGTAACCGGCAAAACCGAATTTTCAGATGAATCCTTTTTACAACTGTTGAGCAAAAGAAAAAAAAGAAAAATCCCTGAAAAAGATGTGATTTTTGTTTTCATAAAGTTTTTTTTAAGTGTGAAATTGTATTTGAATACAAGGATACTGTGCTTTCATTCTAATCAATAGGACATGAATGTGGTATTTTAAAAAATGTTTTCTCTACCCTTAAAAAAAAATAATGCAACAAGTAAAAGATCCCACCTTGATTAAAAGAATTGGTGAGCGCATCCGAGCGCTGAGAAAAAAACACCAGCTCACCCAATTAGAATTAGCAGTAAAAATGGACAATCATGCCGAACAAATTGGCAGAATTGAAAGAGGAGAATTGAATGTATCTATTTGCACCTTACATAAAATTGCTCAATGTTTCCAACTTGAAATTCACGAACTACTTAGGCTAGAAGATTAGTTTCTTTTACCCAAATACCCTACATTTAGTTTACCATTCACTAACGAACTTCGCTGGAATTGAACATTTTTTTTGCTATCATCCGCCAGTGTGGGTTCTACAATTTTTGATATGAAAAGAAGAAATTTTATTGCCAATACCGCTTTGGCCACTACAGCAATCGGAACTTTTTTACAAGCTTGTACCAACCAAAAGTCTAGTAGCACTACCACAAAAAATAATATGGAACTGGAGGGGGAAGATGATTTTGAATTGCTCGAAACCAGCATTGCTGGCCTACAACAACAAATGGAAGCCGGCAAATACAGTGCTGTACAAATCACACAACTCTATTTGGATCGCATCAACGCCATCGATAAAAATGGGCCTACGTTGGGGGCTGTGATTGAAATCAACCCCGATGCGCTCAGCATTGCTTCTGCGATGGATGCTGAAAGAAAAGCAGGAAACATCAGAGGACCCTTACATGGCATTCCTGTTCTGATAAAGGACAATATCAACTCTGGTGATGCCATGCAAACCACTGCCGGATCATTGGCATTGGCTGGAAACAAAGCCAAAAAAGATGCCTTTATTATTCAAAAATTGAGAGATGCCGGTGCGGTGCTCCTCGGAAAAACCAACCTTAGTGAATGGGCCAATTTCAGATCGTCGCAATCTTGTTCGGGTTGGAGCAGCAGAGGCGGACAAACCCGAAGCCCTTACATATTAGACCACAATCCTTGTGGCTCCAGTTCGGGATCAGGTGTGGCTGTTGCCGCCAATCTTTGCACGGTGGCCATCGGCACAGAAACAGATGGTTCAATTGTTTGTCCGGCAGCGGTTGCCGGCATCGTTGGTTTAAAACCCACCGTAGGCTTGTGGAGTAGAACTGGCATTATTCCCATCTCTCATACACAAGATACCGCTGGACCCATGGGGAGAACAGTGGCTGACGTTGCAGCCCTGCTAGGATTGCTTACAGGTGAAGATGTAACAGATAGCATCACAGCAAACAGCAAAGGAAAAGCGTTTACAGATTACCGCAAGTATCTCAATAAAGATGCTTTAAAAGGAAAAAGAATTGGTGTAGAAAAAAAATTACCAGGCTCTAATCATTTGTTACATGCCATACAAAAAGAAGTGTTGCAACAACTTACCCAGTTAGGGGCCACAGTTGTAGAAATCGAATACCTGGATAAAATAAATGCCTTGGGAGATGCAGAATATCAAGTGCTTCAACACGAATTTAAAGACGGCGTAAACAAGTACCTGCAACAAAACCAGGCACCTGTTGCATCACTGGCTGAAGTGATTGCATTCAACAAAGCAAATGAAGACAAAGCAATGCCTTACTTTAAACAAGATACCCTCGAAAAATGTGAAGCGAAAGGGGGGCTGAACAGCAAGGAATATCTGGTAGCACTCAAAAAAAGCCACGAAGGAGGAAAAAAAGTGATTGATGATGCACTGAAACTACATCAACTCGATGCCATTGCTGGCCTTACCATGGGCCCGTCTTGCAGCATTGATATGATTTATGGAGATCGTTGGGGCGACGTGTTCTTGACACAACCGGCTGCCATCAGCGGGTATCCACATATTACTGTTCCCTGCGGAACAGCCTATCATTTACCTGTTGGATGGTCTTTTTTCAGTACCGCCTACACAGAACCCTTGCTAATTGGCTTGGGGTACGCCTATGAACAAGCTTCTAAAAAAAGAAAAGTGCCTGCTTTCAAAAAAGCTTTTTTCTAAAATGAGGCCGTTTTTATTAAAGAATCAGCAATGATTTTATAAAAAAAATAACAGTTGTATAGCATTTATTTTAAATGTTCAATAACTGAACTAAAAACCAACTGCACATCTTTTCGCCGTAAGGAATTCATTACAATTTGATTCAAAAATCAAACCGTATTATCACGCAGTTTCCCATAACTTTGCGCCACTTCATTAAACGTATCAGAACGTGCGGAAAAATTGGTGGAAAATATTGTCTTTTGTGTTACTGGTTTACACCATTGTAGGAGGTTTTTTGATGGAAGTTCCTCGTTTGTACATTCTCAACGAAACCATCCGCAATCTCTATTTCCATGTTTGTATGTGGTTTAGTATGATGATACTGTTCATCGCAAGTTTCGTGTATAGCATTAAATACCTCAATACCACCAAATACATACACGATATATATGCAAAAAACTTTGCGGCCATCGGCACTTTGTTTGGTGCTCTGGGATATGCTACCGGCGCAATATGGGCCAACTATACCTGGGTAACTGATCAAAGCCAAAGTTTGGGAAGTATTTTAAAAGAACCCAAACTGATTGGTGCCGCCATTGCCATTCTAATTTATGGTGCTTATTTTGTACTGAGAGGTTCCTTTACTGACATGGATAAAAGAGCAAGGGTTAGTGCAGTGTACAATATTTTCGCTTTTGCCATGTTGTTTCCCAGCATTTGGATCATTCCCAGAATGGTGGGCAGTTTGCACCCGGGCGCTCCTGGTAGTGATAGCGGAAACCCTGCATTGAATTTTAAGGATGTAGATAGCAATTTGAGAATGGTTTTTTATCCTGCTATCATAGGGTGGACACTGTTGGGTGTGTGGATAGCTTCCTTAAAAATCAGGATTGCGCTGATGCGCGATAAAGAAATATTGTAATGAACCGCTCATGTGGTTTAAAAGCTAGAAATGAAAAAAAAATATAGTTTAAAAAATAGTAGTAAAGGCATGATGTTGGTGTTAAGCACTTGTTTAACGCTCACCAGTTTTGCTCAAGACAAAGGACCAGAAATGGCAGACACCATGCGTAGCAATGGCAAAATATATGTGGTAGTGGCGGTTTGTTTAACTTTGTTGATCGGTTTGTTTCTTTACATGATTCGGGTAGAAAGAATGGTAAGGAAACTGGAGAAAGAAAAATAAAAATACTTCGGAAGTTTTTTATGGTATAGCATATAAATTTCTGAACCAACAAACGGATTGCAGGGCTCGCCCCTTTTTTATAAACAAAAAATAAAACCATATGTCACAACAGCCTTATAGCTTTTTTCAAAGTGTGGAAAGAAGCTTTGACAAAGCAGCAGCATTTACCAACTGGGATCCAGGAATTTTAGAACAGATCAAAGCATGTAACAGCGTTTACCGCATGCGTTTCCCTGTAAAATTAGACAACGGAAAAATCGAAGTAATGGAAGCTTACCGTGTACAACACAGTCAGCACAAATCTCCTTGTAAAGGCGGTATCCGTTTCAGTGAAGAAGTGAACCAGGATGAAGTAATGGCACTTGCCGCATTGATGACATACAAATGTGCTATCGTTAACGTACCTTTTGGTGGTGGTAAAGGTGGAATCAAGATCAACCCAAGAAACTACAGCACTTACGAGTTAGAAAAAATAACCCGCCGCTATACCAGTGAGTTGGTGAAGAAAAATTTTATTGGCCCCGGCATCGACGTCCCAGCTCCTGATTACGGCACCGGAGAAAGAGAAATGGCATGGATTGTGGATACGTACGCTTCTTTGAAGCCAGGCGAAATTGATGCTGCCGGATGTGTTACCGGAAAACCAGTAACTCAGGGTGGTGTTCGCGGAAGAAAAGAAGCCACCGGATTGGGTGTTTTCTTCGGTATTCGCGAAGTATGCAATATGGAAGAAATAATGTTGAAACAAGGTTTATCTGTCGGTATCAGAGATAAAAAAGTAGTAGTGCAAGGATTGGGTAACGTTGGTTATCATTCCGCTAAATTTTTCCGGGAAGCAGGTGCAATCGTTGTTGGATTGGCAGAATACGAGGGTGCAATCTACAATACAAATGGATTAAACGAAGAAGATGTATTCCAACACAGAAAAAAAACCGGTTCAATCCTTAATTTTCCCGGCGCCACCAACCTTGCGAAAAATACGGATGCATTAGAACTGGAATGCGACATCCTTATTCCGGCAGCATTAGAAAATGTGGTCAATGCTGAAAATGCACCAAGAATAAAAGCAAAGATTATTGGCGAAGCTGCTAACGGGCCTTGTACGCCTGAGGCAGATGAAATTTTTATCCAACGCGGAATTCTCTGCGTGCCAGATATGTACCTGAACGCAGGTGGTGTTACGGTAAGTTATTTTGAGTGGTTAAAAAACTTGAGCCATGTTCGTTACGGTCGCATGGAAAAACGTTTTACCGAGAATCTTAATACACATATATTGGGTCAAATCGAAAGTCTTACCGGGAAATTAGTTGGGGATGAAGAACGCAAGTTTATTATGCACGGTCCGGAAGAGGTGGATTTGGTTCACAGTGGTTTAGAAGAAACCATGATTACCGCAACCAGAGAAATCATGAAAATTTGGTTGGACAATCCTGAAATTCCGGATATGCGCACCGCAGCTTATGTAAGCGCCATCAATAAAGTAGCCACCAGTTATGCAGAGCTTGGCATTTTCCCGTAAATAAAAACAATTGTTATGGATATATCCCCGTTGTAAGAACAACGGGGATTTTTTTGTAAAACAGATGTACGCAGTATTTTATTTTGGCGTAGTTATTAGAATTGAGATCACATACACTTATATGATTTAAAATTGGGCCTTCCTTGTATTGAGGGAAAATAAATAACCAATTCTTAATAAGAAGGAAAGTTTGTTAGCGACTCCACGCTGCCATCTTCTATCTTAAAACCAAAACAAGAGTTGCCATTGCTAATGAAACAAAATGGTGCTTGTAGCTTAATATTGTACCTCAATGCCTGATCCATGGTTTTTTGATTGATAGGGATATTGAGTTCTTTGCATTCGATGAGCATAAAAGGAGTTTCATTTTTATAGACTACAATATCGAAGCGCTTTTTTAATTCACCCAGCATCACCTGTTTTTCTACAGCTATTAAAGAAGCGGGATAACCCATCACTTCGGTGAGGTACAAAAGGGTGTTCTGTCTCACCCACTCCTCTGGTGTAAGAACGAACCATTTTTTTCTGATCAAACAAAAAATGAGCTCTCGTGTGCCCTCCTTTTTTATTGAAGGTTTTTTGTTGGGATAATCTAATAAGATCATACGGCGAAGCTACATGAAAAGCCGTTAGCAATTATGCCAACGGCTTTGGTTATGACCTGTATATAGTAAGTTCTAATTAGTAGCTGCGCCTGCATTTAGGTTACCCCATCCGAAACTACTATTTCTGCTCGGATAATTGGCACTGGTAATAATCAATTTATTGAGCACCTGGGTTTTGTTGTAAGTAGGAAATTTGCTCCAAACCAGCGCTGCAATACCTGCTGCAGTAGCCGTTGAAACAGAGGATCCGCCCACTGTTGAAGGAACATTTCCACTCATCGCCAGTGTCAAAGGATGCCTTTCATTTGAGGCTTTTTCCATTACGATGGTGAAATCTGTTTCAGACCCATCATGACAAGCAGTACATCGATTGTTGAAGTTGTTATCACGAACGCCCGTTACTGCATTTACCTCACTCATGGTAGCCGGAAAAATGACACCAAACCAACCCGACGTCCAGCCAAAAGACGTACCCGAGGCACAAAAAATTAATTTGCCTTTACCGTTGGCATAGCGCACGGCATCTCTGATTTGAGAACTGCTGGTAATCCTTCCCATGCTCATGCTGATGATCCGAACATCGGCTCTGTTTCCGGCATTCGTGAATGCATTGGTAACCCCTGTTACTTCTCTGCTGGCATCAATCAATACATCTTCTGCGGCGCGACAAGAAACCAAGTTGCTGTTGTAAGCTACACCAACCGCCGCTCCATCCGTACCCCGCGGTGCAGCAGCTGCACCTGCCATAGAAGTGCCGTGTCCACAACCGTCATCCGCAGTCTCAACAGGGCCCGTTGGTATGCCCAGAAAAGTAGAACGCGGTAAAGTAACAATTCTTTCAATAGTTCTACCAGTACTGTACCCTTGGTTAAAGGCAGATCCAAGATTGTCCTGATCAAACTCACTGCCACTGTCGATGATAAAAATTTTGATGCCATTACCGGTTGATTTTGTCCAGGCATTTGGAATATTGTGGTAAACATAGTTCCATGATTGTTTGCTGTTGGGAGCAATCGTAGTGTAATCAACTCCTGCCATCAACCCCGGTTCAGCAGTATTGCTGCCACAACCACTACTGCTTTCTGCCGACACAACATTGATGGCGGGCTCGTAACCCATCGGCTCGGCATACCGAACACTATTGCTACTGCGAAGCATTTTGAGAGTCCCTATATTTTTGACTACTACGTTTATTACAGGCAACACTTCATCTTCATACAATTCTAAACTATTGATGGTAATATTTTTGTTGAGTTGTTGCTCTGATGCAAGTATCATTTGCACCAATGATGTTTTTGCTGCTTCCCATTCAGCTGCGGTAAAATCGATGGTATGCAACAATTCATCTACATTCCCTGCGGAAGCGGGTTTATAACCAACGGAAAGTAAGTTGTCGCGGTGCTGCAATGCACTCCAAAGTATCTCTGCACTTTCACCTGACCATTCAAAAGAACCCTGTGTACTAATAGAATTCCTGATTTTTTCATCAATTTTTTCAGCTCTTACCAATGTAGGCTGTTGTTCGGGCTCCCCGGTTTCTTCACCCATTTTTTTACATGAAAAAAGCAAAAAGGAGCAAGCGAAAGCAATCGAAAAGAGTCTTTTCATATTAAGTAGTTTTAGTACTCCAATATAAAAAGATTAATTAGTATTCAAAAATTTTGTCGCATAATTTTTATATTATAAGCTGGTCGATCGACAGATTCGCTATTCCCCGATCTTTTTTGTAATTTTATTCAACTTAAAAAAAATAAATGAAAACAAAAGAAGACATCGTCGACAATTGGCTACCAAGATACACAGGAGAAAAACTAAAGAATTTCGGAGAATATATTTTGCTGACCAATTTTTCTAATTATGTGACTAGGTTCGCCGCATGGAATAAAGTAGAAGTTGTTGGCTTGGACAGGCCCATGCAGTGTGCTACTGCAGATAATATTACCATCATTAATTTTGGTATGGGGAGCCCGGGTGCTGCTACCATCATGGATCTTTTAACCGCCATCAATCCCAAAGCGGTGCTTTTTCTGGGCAAATGTGGCGGGCTTAAAAAAAGAAACAAAATCGGCGATCTTATCTTACCCATCGCCGCTATCAGAGGAGAAGGAACCAGCAATGATTATTTCCCCCCAGAAGTTCCTGCACTTCCGGCTTTCGCGCTTCAAAAAGCCATTAGTACCACCATCAGAGATTATGAATGCGACTATTGGACGGGCGTTTGTTATACCACTAACAGAAGAGTGTGGGAACACGACGAAGTGTTTAAAGAGTACCTCCAAAAAGTACGGGCCTACGCCATTGATATGGAAACCGCTACCATATTCACAGTCGGCTTTTACAACAAAATTCCTACGGGCGCTTTGTTGCTGGTGAGCGATAGTCCGATGGTGCCAGAAGGTGTTAAAACTGAAGCAAGTGATCAATCAGTCACCGCTCAATATGTAGAAAATCATTTGAAAATAGGCATCGATTCATTGAAACAACTTATCAACGATGGCATGACCGTAAGACATCTTAAATTCTAATGCAAGCCCATCAAACAGATGGGCTTTTTTACACACAGAGCATCAGCTACTGATTCTATATTGATAACTTATTATCATGGTTGCCCATTCGGATCCTCCATTGTTGCAAGTAAAAAATCTTTCCATCAGCTTTCAACAAGATGGTAGCAGCATCCCTGTTGCAAAAAATATTTCTTTTGAGATACGCCCCGGCAAATTAATGGCGATCGTTGGAGAAAGTGGTTCAGGTAAATCTGTAACAGCACTGTCCATTTTAAAACTACTGCCGGCCACTGCGCAAATCGGTGGCACCATTTTGTTCAACAACAATGGCCAGGAAATAAACCTATTATCCTTAAAAAACGAAGGCATACGAAAACTCCGGGGCAACAGGATTGCCATGATTTTTCAAGAGCCTATGACTTCACTCAATCCGGTATTTACCTGCGGTGAACAGGTGATGGAAAGCTTACAATTACATACGGGCTTAACAAAAAAACAAGCCCAACAGAAAACAATCGAACTATTTGAATCGGTAGAGTTGCCCAATCCTTCGGCTATGCTACACCGTTATCCTCATCAAATAAGCGGTGGTCAAAAACAAAGAGTCATGATTGCCATGGCCATGAGCTGTGATCCTGCTCTGCTCATTGCAGATGAGCCCACTACTGCACTAGACGTGAGGGTACAAAAAAATATTTTGCAGTTGTTGAAAAAAATTCAGCAGCAACAACAAATGGCGATTTTATTTATCACGCACGACTTGGCGTTAGTAAATGCTTTTGCAGATGAAATTCTAGTGATGCACAAGGGTAACGTGGTAGAACAAGGCAATCGTTCTGAAGTACTGCAATCTCCTGCTCATCCCTACACAAAAGCCTTATTGGCATGTCGGCCTAGCAAAAACAGCAAAGGAAAAATACTCCCTGTGGTAGCCGATTTTTTGAAAGATGGCCATGCATTCCATCCAGACGAAAGTTTTCAGCAATTGCCTGTGAAAAAACCTGGGGTGAGTGAAAAAAAAGTATTAGAAGTAAAGCATCTGGATGTGCTGTTTGCAGCAGGTAGAAACCGATGGGGCATTACTAATAAATATTTCAAAGCAGTAGATGATGTCAATTTTTCGGTGTACGAAAACGAAATGGTAGGATTGGTAGGTGAAAGTGGTTGTGGTAAAACTACGTTGGGAAGAACGATTTTGCAATTAGTGAAACCTCATTCCGGGCAAATCATTTTAAACGACCGACCTATTCAAGACTTATCACCAAAACAAGTACGGGCACTTAGAAAAGATTTGCAAATAATTTTTCAGGACCCTTATGGTTCATTGAACCCGCGCATCAGTATTGGCGAAGCAATTACCGAGCCCATGAAAGTGCATGGGATGGGTTCGTCTTACCGGGATAGAAAAGAAAAAGCTGTTCATCTACTGGAGCAGGTAAGCATGGATGCCAACCAGTTTTACAGATATCCACATCAATTTAGTGGAGGTCAGCGCCAACGCATTTGTATTGCACGTGCCCTTGCTTTAGAACCGTCTTTTTTAATCTTCGACGAAAGTGTATCTGCATTAGATGTGAGTGTACAAGCACAGGTACTCAACCTAATTCAGGAACTGAAAAACAAGTACCAGTTTACCGGAATTTTTATATCGCATGACTTGTCTGTTGTGCATTACATCAGCGACAGCATCATGGTGATGAATCAGGGCAAAATTATTGAAACTGGAACTGCAGATGATATTCTACATCGCCCCAAAGAATTGTACACCCAGCAGTTGATTGCGGCTATGCCATCCTGAACATCCTTTCATTTACCATCCAGCTATTAGTTTCACCAGTCGGCTATTCGTAATCAGCGCCTTGACCGAAATTGAAATAATCTTGATCGTTTCGATAAAAATTTCTGCTACTATTAAAAAATCCAAACACCACTTTCCTCAATTGTAAATTCAGTTGATCATCTACAGGCTCATTTGCGAGCAGTTTTTTATCCGTCAATATAGATAATTTGTCATTGCTACTCGGCTCGTTTTCTTTAAACGATTGCAAACCACTAAACCCAATTTTCCAGTCATCTGACTTTTTGATCCTGTATTTAAAAAAGTAAACCAACCCTGAAGTGCCCTTGATAGAAGCTGTTGATTTTTTTAAGAATACCACAGAATCCATTTTAATGTCATCACTTTCGCGGATCATGTAACTTCTCGCTATTGCCAATTGGTTACGGTATTTGGAAGGGAATTTATCTAACCTTTTTACTTTTTCTAATTTATAAAACAAAGCGCCCCTTTGTCTTTCATCTGCTGCCAAACTTAACAAAATAGAATCGGGAACTTCCTTACCATTGCGTAGCAATAATACTGCGGTATTCATTCTAACAATATCATCCTTACTTTGCAACATCCGCGTAAAATATTGCTTTACATTTTTATTGGTTTCATAAAACGGCATGAGCAGTATCGCCTGGTTGTTCAACTGATAGCTGTTACCACTTCCTGCATAATCTTCTTCTTTTGCATCTTCATCATTGGGATCCAGTTTGTTATTGGCTTCCATTACTTTTTCTTCTGCGGCCTGTTGTTTTTTCCAGGCAACTTTAGCATCAATGTAAATTCCGGGAAAAAAAGACTCATAGTCCGAAGCCTTTACATATCCGCTATCTACCAATTCTACCAGTAAATCAGTGATGTTACTTTTATAATCATTGAGGGTTGATAATTGCAGAATCTGGGGAAATAGATTTTTACTTAATGCCAACGTATCGAAAAAATGTTCAAAGAAATTATCATAATCGTTGTCATCTTCAAAGATGGGTGGATCTTGCAACACCAATTCTTTTAACACTTCAAAACTTTTACTGGTTTTTAGTCGTGCCAGTGCCAAAACAGCTTCGTTCTGAAACAAACTGGTATCAGCAGTTTGTTCATATATTTTTTTGAGGTAAACCGGGATGTTGTTGGATAAGCTGTCTTTGATAAAACCGAGCTCTGCGATCAATTTAGACTTTGTTTCAAAATAATTTTTATCAGCAATGCTGATCCTGTTCACAGCATCGTACAACATATTGGAACCTTCGGGCCCAAAATAAATATTTGCGATTGATTGTTTTGCTTTTTTACTCAGTGCAGAATCTGTACTAAACAGATCGAAAAAAAACAAGGGTAATCTACTGGTATATACATCTGCGTCCGCTACTTTTTCGTGTGGCTTAAAACTTGCAAAACTTTCTTTTATAAATGAGCTCGGATTGTTTAGGGTATCTGTTAGGGTTGATATAGTAAAAATATTTCTTCCCTTCAGCAATAATTGCCTTTGTATCATTCTGGAAGAGCCAGTATCTCTGATGGTAAACTGGTACCCCATGCTCCCGTCTGAGCGGGTAAACCATTTCTTATCTTTCAAAACCAGATCGCCCCTACCCAAAAAATCCTGGAATTCATCTTGCCAGAATTTGGCAGTATCCCTGATGGAGAAATATTTTGGGTACTCTTGCATTTGTACATTCACCAGCTCACCGGTATTTTTGTTAGAGAACTTGCCATTCTTGGACTTTTGCCAATAAGCAACGTAGCCATTGGAATTGTTGCCATTGGCTGCATCTTCGGCTGTTTTTTCGATGATGGTTCGAATGCTGTTGTCAATATCTGGTTGTACTGGCGTGTTCATACTCATCAGCAAAAAACTATCCTGATAATAAACAGAGCCAGCATATTGATAGGGCTCCAATCGAAAAGTTTTGTGAAAAGTAAATGATTTATCTGCACTGTTTTTGCTGCTTTGTGCAATCACGTATTGGTGCGGACCCTGGATCAAAAATAGTGCATGAACGTAAGATCCGTTTTTCATTTTTTCTTTTACCTGTAGTGCTGGGTAGCCACCAAGGTTCAAGTATTTTCTGCTAATCTGTTTGTCGAAATATTCACCACTTCTAAAGGAGGTTTCCATCAAAGCCAGGTCAAAACTATCGGGTTCCAAAAAACCAAATTGATACACAGATTTTTTCATGATCAGGTAGGCATCCCCGCTCGTTTTATCAACAGCTTCATATTCCCAGCGTTCTGATTCCAGGTTGTCATAAAACACATGTGGTTCATGAGGCAGTAGTATGCTGAACCCGCCTTGTGCAGGCTTAAATGGTGCTGTAACCGGTTCGTAGGTTTTTAACTTTACAGATCCAAAAAAACG
Source organism: Chitinophagales bacterium (assembly GCA_038249665.1). Classification (GTDB taxonomy): domain Bacteria; phylum Bacteroidota; class Bacteroidia; order Chitinophagales; family Chitinophagaceae; genus Ferruginibacter. Next base: position 81,262 of record JBBSDF010000001.1, on the reverse strand, counting down.
TTCAGCCTCTTCTCCATCAACATAATCACCTTTCCCACTCATTTTAAAAATAATTACCTCAAATGCAGTGATATAGATTTGGTAACGTTGCAGATCTCCTCTGCGGGTGCGGTTACTGATCTCGTAGCCGCTAAATCCATTTTTAGTGATGAGTTTTTTACTGGTGATTGTACCGGGAATATGTTCATACAGGACACTGTCTATTTTTTTAGAAATGGCACCAGACTGGTGAATGAAACTGGCATAAGTTTTAAAACGGGTAACCAGGTAATAAGAACCATTGGTCATATCTGCAAATTGATTGCGATGCAGTTCCTGGTAATTATTGTCTAAGCTGTACAAAGTTCCCGGAACGTCTACAGAATAAAAGCCATCGTCAGATTGCTGCTTCGAAAATTGCACTGGAACCTTTAGTTTGTTGATGGCTTCTTTTTGTTCTGCATCACGGTCGGTCATCCTAACAGCGCGCAGTTGGTAACCTTTCCTTCTAAGTATTTCAATCACACCTTTTTCGCCTGGCAAATGGGCTGCACCTACGCCGGCAAAAAGAGAGCGTGTACGAATAATGGAATCAATGGCATCCGCCTGAATATTATTTCTTTTGTACAAAAACTTTTCACGAAAAGCGGGAGACTTTTCCATTACGTTATCCAAAGAATCCATCAGATCGAGGTCACCATAGCGATAGGCATTTTGTAATTTTTGTAGGACGCTGCTGTAAGTTTCGCCATCCAGATCCACCTCTTTTTTCTTTTTCTCATTCGCCATATCACGATAGGCTTCCAGCACCAGCTTTTCACTTTCGTAATAATCCTCTACACCCGCTGCTGATTTACCGAGCTTTCGGCCAGCCTGAAAAATATAAAGATCTAAAAATGTATCTTCTTCAAAATCATCCCGTGTTTTATAAGAACGGTACAACAAACTATTTACAACTGGGGGCTCTGTACTCAAAGCCATTTTTAGTTTGTCTTCATAATTGTATAATTGAAAACTTTTTTCTGTTACGTAATCACTACCTGCTTGCCTTACAAAATCGGAGTAGTTTTCGTTAAGCTTCGCCAGCCGAACCATCTGGGCCTGCCAGGTGTCGGGATTCAATTCCAGTGCCACTGCATCCACCTGACGAAGCGCAAAATAAAAGGAATCACTCAGGTGAAAAGCCAACTTGCTGCTCACGTGCATCGTTCCAAATAGATAAGATGGTTTTGTGAGCCCGTTGCCGCTGATTTCCCATAAAAGGCCTTGGTGTTTTTTGGTAGAAGAGGCAGGTTCTTGTGCTTTTAGGGTAATGGATAATAGCAAGAAGAACGCTAAAAGAATGCGTTGGTAGTTCATCATATGTATAAAAGGCATTATGCCATCTTATAAAGTTGCGTACTAAAGGCGTAAAAATCAAAAAAAAATAATTAAACCGGAGCTTATAACACATAGTCTTTTTTAGAATATTAAAAATTTTAAAAAGTTCAGTAAGAAGATCGCTAGGATTTGCGTGAAGCAGGGTAAAAAATACAAGCAAATATCAGTAAAAAAAGGTATCTTTGCCCACTTTTAAATCATGCCGTAACATGATATACGCCTCCAACAAAGGCTTTTTATCTCTGTATAACTTACAGTTCCTGGCATGTAATAAATCACTTTTAAAATTTATTTATTGCATGAAATTATCTCAATTCAGATTCGACTTACCGCTAAACCTTATTGCCCAACACCCCACCAAAAAAAGAGAAGAAAGCCGCATGATGGTGGTACACCGCAAAACCGGCGAAATTGAAAACCGCACTTTCCGCGACATCATGGAGTATTTTGACGACAAAGATGTTTTTGTGGTAAACAATACAAAAGTGTTCCCCGCACGTATGTATGGACGCAAAGAAAAAACGGGCGCTAAAATCGAAGTATTCCTTCTAAGGGAACTTAATAAAACCAACAAACTTTGGGATGTGATCGTAGATCCAGCCCGCAAAATTAGGGTGGGCAACAAATTATACTTCGGTGAAAACGATGAACTGGTAGCAGAAGTCATTGACAATACAACCAGCCGAGGAAGAACGATTCGCTTTTTGTGGGACGGTACAGACCAGGAATTCCGTGGTATGCTCGATATTTTAGGCGAAACCCCATTGCCAAAATACATCAAACGCAAACCAGAAGAAGAAGATAAAGAACGCTACCAAACCGTGTATGCAAAGCACGAGGGAGCTGTAGCAGCACCCACTGCCGGATTGCATTTCAGCAAAGAACTGATCAAAAGATTGGAGATTCAAGGGGTTCGTTTTGCAGAAGTAACCCTTCACACAGGATTGGGTACTTTCCGTCCGATTGAAGTGGAAGATCTCAGCAAACACAAAATGGATGCGGAATATTACAACATAGACGAAACAGCCTGCGCCATTGTGAACAAAGCAAAAGAAGGTGGTCAAAGAATATGCTCTATCGGCACGACGACCATGCGTGCCATGGAAACTTCTTACACTGCACAAAAACTGTTGAAACCAAGTGAAGGTTGGACGAATCATTTTATTCACCCTCCTTACAACTTCAACATTGCAGATGCATTGGTGACCAATTTTCATTTACCAAAAACAAGCTTGTTGATCATGGCGTGTGCCTTTGCTGGTTACGATTTGATGATGGAAGCTTACAAAAAAGCCATCAAAGACAAATACCGTTTCTTTAGTTACGGAGACGCTATGCTAATCCTCTAAGAAATTATATGCATAAAAAAACTCCCTTGATGGGAGTTTTTTTATGCCAACATCATTCAACATTTTAACTTATTTTATGCTAAGCAACAACGACATTCTTAAAAAGCTGAGGGTAGCCCTTTCTCTGCGCAACGATGATATCCTCGAGATTTTATCGTTGGTCGATTTTGAGATCACCAAAGGTGCCTTGGGAGATATATTTAGAAACGAAGACCACCCAGGTTATGTAGAAGCCGGAGATCAGTTGTTACGGAATTTTTTGAATGGATTAGTCATTTACAAAAGAGGCCGCTTGGAAGAACCGAAGATTATCAAAAAAGAATTGGGAGAAAGTCCGCTTCAACGCAAAGACCGGAAAGACGAAGATAAAAAATAGGCTTTACCTGGATAAAGGGCAAAAAAAAGGGGCCTAGATAGAAATCAAAGCCCGTATTAATCCAATATCCTATGAAAAACCATTCTATTAACGGTATAGGACAATGGTTTATTGCATTTACTCCAAAAAAAAGATAAAAAAAGATTGATACACAATACAAAAGGCGGGAACGCCCTTGCCAGTGTGTTCCCGCCTTTTAGTGTAAATCAATTCATTGTTGATATGCAGCGTTCTGCTACAATTGTTATAAAAGCTGCGTGTAACAAACGCAAATTGCTGGTTGCTGGTTATTCTAATCCAAACAAGCCTTTGTTGAGCACCTGTAAGGTTTGTTCTTTGTAACTTCTTGGAATCAATAGAGAAATATTATGACGGCTGCCTCCATAACTCACCATACGAACAGGAACGTCATTGATGGCTTCAAACAATCGGTGCATGATGTGATCTGTTTCTGTGATCTCATTACCCACGATAGAGACGATGGTTTGGTTGGTATCAATCTCCACAGTTCCAAAAGCTTCCAGCTCTTTGGTTATTTCTTTGATAAATATATCACTGTCGATGGTAACCGAAACAGCTACTTCCGAAGTTGTGATCATATCAATAGAAGTGCGGTATTTTTCAAACACCTCAAACACCCTTCTCAAAAAACCATAAGCCAGTAACATGCGGCTACTTTTTATTTTGATGGCAGTAATGCTGTCTTTAGCAGCTACCGCTTTTACGCCGGTACTTCCGGCCTGTTCTGTTATCAGGGTACCTTTAGCAGTAGGGTCCATGGTATTAAGTAAGCGAACGGGTACGTTGTAAAACTGTGCTGGCCAAATGCTGGCGGGATGTAGAATTTTAGCACCGAAATACGCCAGTTCCGCGGCTTCCTCAAAACTTAACTGTTCAATTGGCCGGGTGGTTTTAACTACCCTTGGATCGTTGTTGTGCATGCCATCGATATCGGTCCATATTTCGCAGACGCTTGCATTAATTGCCGCAGCAATGAGCGAAGCGCTGTAATCACTGCCACCCCTTTTCAAATTATCTACCTCACCCTTGGCATTTCTGGTGATATACCCCTGCGTCACAAAAATACCCACCTCTTTGTTTTTTTGTAATATCTGCGCCAGTTTAACTTTAATGGTGCCCACCTGCGGTTCGTCTTGGTTATCCAAACTCATAAAATCGAGTGCTGGAATCAGGCGGTGGTTGATGTTCATTTCCTCCAGATACAATGAAAATAATTTGGTACTCAGCAATTCCCCTTGCGCCAAAATATCTTTATTTAGCGCTTCGCTGAATGATATTTTTAGAATAATCGATAAAAACTCAAAATGTTCTGCCAGTATCGCTTTCCCTTTTGTAAGCATGCTTTCTGACAGCAACAACTCTGCGATAAACTGTTGGTAATGTGCTTCGAGCAGGCTAATTTTTTCTTTTGCTGTATTGCGGTCATTGGTTGACAATGCCATACTGATTTCCGCCAAGGCATTGGTAGTTCCACTTAAGGCACTCAGTACTACTATTTTAGGCTCATCTGTATCAGTGATCAGTTGTGCTACTTCTTTCATCCTTGTCGGCTTACCCACGCTGGTGCCACCAAACTTCATTACTTTCATTTGTTCCCCCCCTTGTAAATTTTTTGAAATAGATTGTCGAAAAACCTTTTCCCATTAGCGACGAACAGCCTCATCATTTGTTGAAGAGCCTTTTGTGCATAATAAGAAAGCGGCGCAAAAGTAAACAATCCACTGTTTATTGTGATCAAAAATAATGTCCTTTCAGTTAAAGAGCATCTGTCTTGTCTCTATTTGCGCAGGATTACAAACCCACTGCAAATTTTTCAGAAAGCAAATTCAGATCTTTCACTACTGGCTCCAGCAGTACCATGCCTTCACGCATTCTAATGGCTTCCATAGCCCTTTCTGGTTCACCAGGTATAATTACTGATTTTTCACCCGATACTGTTTCAGAACTACGAAACCTTCTGATCCATTGGTCCATGTGTTGTTTGAATTCATCTGCGGGCCTGAAGGCGTCGATACGCATAGCGCCAAAAAAATGACCAATTCCCTTACCGGGCATATTTTCGGGCATCGGAATATAGGCGGGAAAAGGTGGTACCCAAGGCCCATAGTTGGCACCGCTGAGGATAGCTGAAAAAATATCTACTATGCTTCCCAGCATATACCCTTTGTGACTTCCGTGTTCCCGATCGCCACCCAAGGGCAACAATGCACCACCTTGTTTTAATTCATTGGCATTGGTACTGGATTCGCCTTCTTTCGTTTGTACCCAACCCTGTGGTGTAGGTTCGTTTTTTCTTTGTAGTATTTCAAGTTTGCCATTGGCGGCGGTAGTAGTAGCAAAATCGGCCACAAAGGGCGGCTCAGTTCCCGCCGGAATTGCCACGGCAATGGGGTTGGTTCCTAATAATTTTTCCACTCCAAAAGTAGGTGCTACCAATGCCGAGGCATTCGTCATAGCAATACCGATCATATCATTGGGTAAAGCCATCATGGCATGATAGCCGGCAATCCCAAAATGATTGCTATTTTGCACACTTACCCAACCCGTACCCACCTGCATTGCTTTGTTGATGGCTACTTGCATCGCTGCAGGTGCCACTACCAATCCTAGTCCGGCATCCCCATTCACCACCGCTGTGCTGGGCGTTTCGTGCGTAATGTGTATATTAGGCGTAGCATTTACCCTGCCCGCTTCCCACAATCTTACATAACCGCTTAGCCGGGCTACACCATGACTATCTACCCCTCGAAGGTCCGCACTCAGCAAAACCGTAGTTGCCATAGCGGCGTCTGATGGGCTACAACCGATTTTTAAAAATATATTGTTCGAAAACTCGTAGAGGGTTTCATAACTAAAATGCTGATCCATACAACGAAGATAACATCAAAGACAGCGTTGTACGCCATTCTAGAAAGTCTGTATAATTTTGTACACTCCAATATGAATTGGCAAGAACATATAATTTCTGGCCCGACAATTTTATAAGGTAAGCCTGCTTTTAAAGGCACAAGAATTTCCGTTAAACTTCTTTTGAACTATTTTCTTTATGTTGGGCTGAAAACCAGCTATTAAATTCTTACACTTCGATTTTGGCAGAATCCCTCAGAGCCATCTTCTCTTATTTAAAAGATCGTATTCAGCAAGAACTTTATTTCCCAATTTATGCATACTGTTTTTAGCAAACGAAAATTTCCTAAGACCAAGAATATTACTTTTAAGAGATAGCGGGTATGTAATCTGGCAATTTATTTTTCTAACTGAGTCCTTGTCACAATTTTTATTAGAGTAAATTCTGTGTACTTCTTTTGCCTACCCGAGTATTTTTTAATTTCAGCTCTCTTATTATCTGCAATTGAATTAAAAAGCCCCGTCAATTCATTGGTTGTTGAGTTCAAAGGTTTCCTTAAATTTGCATCTCGTTAGATAAGAAAATTGATGTTGGAGAATGTTTGCAACCAAATCTGATGATGCCAGTTTTTGCTTCAACAGAAAATAAAATGATTTCCAGCTAAAAAATTCTATCAAACAGTAATAACGAACTTAAAACGCATCAGAAATGGGAAGGATATTTGAAGTACGTAAAGGCGCTATGTTTGCCCGTTGGGATAAAATGGCCAAAGATTTTACCAGAATTGGTAAAGAGATCGCCATTGCCGTGAAAGCTGCCGGGCCAGAACCTGACAACAACCCTGTCCTTCGCCGTTGTTATTTAAATGCCAAGGCCTGTAACATGCCTAAAGACCGAGTTGAAGCGGCCATCAAAAGGGCCATGGGTAAAGACACCAGCAACTATGAAGAAATTACCTATGAAGGATATGCCCCACACGGTGTAGCAGTTTTGGTAGAAACCGCCACCGACAACCCCACCAGAACAGTAGCCAACGTGCGCATGCATTTTACCAAAGCACAAGGTGCATTGGGCACCAGTGGCTCTGTAGCATTTACGTTTAACCGTTTGGGAGAGTTTAAAATAAAAAATACCGGTCAGGATATCGAAGAGCTGGAACTGGAGCTGATTGATTATGGGTTAGAAGAAATTGGCGAAAACAGCGAAGGCCATATCATTATCCGAACAGCTTTTAATGAGTTTGGAAACATGAACAAAGCGCTGGAAGAAAAAGGAATCGAAGTAATGACCGCAGAACTTACCCGCATACCTTCTAACACAGTTGAACTAGGCGAAGAAGAAGCCAACGACGTATTAAAAATGGTAGATAAACTGGAGCAAGATGAAGATGTACAGAAAGTTTATTACAACCTCAAATAATATAAAAAGCCCTGTTCGTAAAAACGGGGCTTTTTAAAAAACATCCTGTTTAATCGAGGCGGAAAGATACTTTGCAAACCACACCGTAAGTGGTTACTTTGCCATCTTTTACATGAGCATTGATATCCTTTACATATACAGAATCAATGTTGCGAACTGTTTTAGAAGCTTCCGCAACTGCTTGCTCAATGGCATGTTCGATGCCTTTTTCCGATGACGAAATCAGTTCAATTATTTTTACTACACTCATGACAATCAATTTAAAAGGTTACAAATTGTGTTACAGCGTTAAGTTACGCAAAATTGATCGTTTTTTCAGATAAATAGTAGGCCAAAGTTTTATTCTGCCATCATCTCTTTCACCACCCTGATTACATCCTCGGTATTTGGTTTCGCAATATAGTCGCCATCACTACCATAACCTGCACGATGGGCTTTTGCCGTCAATGTACGTGGAGCAGCATCCAGGTATTTGTACCCTGCCTGTTCTTCCATCACTTTATTATACATATAAGAAGCTGCACCACCTGGCACATCTTCGTCCACAAATAATATCCTGCTTGTTTTTTTCAGAGATGCTACTATGCTATGGTGAATATCAAAGGGCAATAAAGTTTGCACGTCGATGACTTCACAATGAATACCTTGTTTATTTAAAAATTGGACCGCCTCTTCCACGATGCGTAGGGTAGAACCATAACTTACGATGGTAATATCGTCTCCTTCGGTTAATACCTCTGGAACACCCAATGGCACTGAAAAAGCGAGTAAATTTGACGGCAACTTTTCTTTCAAACGATATCCATTCAAACATTCTATCACCAATCCGGGATCGTTGGCCTGTAACAACGTATTATACATACCCACTGCTTGCGTCATGTTTCGGGGTACGCACACATACATCCCTCTCAAGGCATGAATGATCATACCCATAGGAGAACCACTGTGCCAGATGCCCTCTAAACGGTGGCCTCGGGTACGAACAATTAAGGGTACTGATTGTTGACCTGCAGTTCTAAAATGAGTGGTAGATACATCATCACTCAAGGGTTGCAAGCCGTATAAAAGGTAGTCGAGGTATTGTATTTCTGCGATCGGTCTTAAACCGCGCAATGCCATACCAATACCTTGCCCCATGATGGTAAGTTCGCGTATACCGGTATCAAAAATGCGCTGATCGCCATGTTTTTCTTGTAATCCGCTAAAACCTTGGTTCACATCGCCTATAAAACCGAGGTCTTCTCCAAATGCTGTTACTCTGGGATTACTGGCAAACAATTGGTCGAAGTACTGATTCAATACTTCAAATCCGTTTACGGTGGGTGTTTCATCCTTATAATATACTGGGATCGCCGGTACTTTTAAGGCTGATTTGGGCCCTTCGTTATACAGAAAACTATCAAACAGTTTTTCACTTTCCGCTTTTAAAGTTTGATAGTGAAGTTCAACGGTCGGCGCAGACTGCGGAGGTACTAACTGCAAAACAGTAAACAAGGTCTTTAAAATGTCTCTTCGAATAGGCTCTCTTAAAGCCAGCAGTTCATGGCCGTATTGGGCCAATACAGGATGCTGTTCTGATGCAGCTTTCAGTATTGAAACCGCTTCTGCTACCTTATCTTTAATGGGCTGCATGTATTTTTCCCATGCCTTTTGTTTGCTTTCTTTTACGTGCTGTACCGCTTTTTCTTCAATAGCCACCAATTCTTCTTCCTCTGCCAGAGCATTTTCTAATAACCAATCACGCATTTGCTTCAAGCAGTCCCATTCTTTTTCCCAACTCAATCGCTCGGCTGTTTTATAACGCTCATGACTACCCGAAGTAGAATGCCCCTGTGGCTGCGTGATTTCTTCTACATGAAATAATGCAGGAATATGGGTGTCCCTGATTTTCTGAATAGCTGCCTCTAGTACTTCTATCATGCCAGCATAGTCCCAGCCCTTCAGCTTATAAATATCTATGCCATTAGAATCTGCTTTTTGCTGCATACCTGCCAAAGCATCAGAGATCGAATCTTTGGTAGTTTGATATTTTCTGGGCACGGAAATACCATATCCATCATCCCATACAAATGCAGCCAAAGGCACTTGTAAAACGCCGGCAGCGTTGATGGTTTCCCAAAAATGTCCTTCGCTGGTGGAGGCGTCCCCGATGGTGGTAAAACAGATCTCATTGCCGTTGTTGCTCAGCTCGGGAAATGCTTTTAATTCGGGTACATTTCTGAACATTTTAGAAGCAAAAGCCAGTCCGAGGCCTCTCGGCATTTGTCCGGCAGTAGGAGCAATATCACTGGAAACATTTTTAAGCTGGCTCAATGGTAACCAGTTACCTTCTTCATCCACCATTTTAGTAGCAAAATGATTGTTCATTTGCCTACCCCCGCTAAAAGGCTCATTGTTAACATCCGGATCTGCATATAATTGGGCGAAAAACTGCTCAACTGTTGCCAATCCGCTGGCGAACATAAATGTTTGATCTCTGTAATAACCAGAGCGAAAATCGCCTGGCATAAAAAATTTAGCCATGGCTAATTGAGCCACTTCCTTTCCATCCCCGAAAATGCCAAATTTAGCTTTCCCCGTCAATACCTCTTTTCTACCTAGCAAACTGGTTTCCCTGCTTTCGCAGGCAATCTTATAATCTCTCAAAACTTCTTTTCGAAAGTTGTCAAAACTCAATTTTTCAGCCAGCGCAGCCTCTGTATTTTGTAGCATATCCATATATCAAAAGTTAGGACAAAAGTATTGAATTTGTCCCTCTTTGTTAAATTATTGAGGAATCAGGTAACAATTTAATATCTATTCCAACGTTTTATTATCTTTGGCTTCCAATTTTAAAAATGAAAAAAATGAAAAAAATAATTCTTTCCTCCGCATTTGTTTGTTCTTCCCTGTTTATGTATGCCCAGCACGAGGGGCACAACCATCCAACACCTGCTGTAGAAACTGCTAAAACTACCCCCGCTGCAGAAACTGTTAAAACCATGCCTGCAGCAGAAAGTGCCAAAACTGCCCCTGCAGTAGAAGCCCTGATCGTAAAATCTCCTGAACATGATTTCGGAAAAATTGCACAAGGTAAACCGGTAACTTATGTATTTGATGTTACCAACGGCAGTAAGGCCCCCTTAAAAATCGACAATGTACAAGCCTCTTGTGGATGTACCACCCCTGAGTGGGAAAAAGAAAAAGCGGTTGAGCCAGGTACCAATTCAAAAATTACGGTGGGTTACAATGCCGCAGCTGAAGGTCCCTTTAATAAAACCATTACCATTTCCTATAACGGTGGTCAAACCAAAGTATTAACCATTAAAGGTGAAGTATTTAAAACGCCCGCAGCCAGTGCCCCCACCAATAGCGCCATCAACGATTTATAATTCACCCTACAAACCAAACGAGTATGAAAAAAATGATCTTCACGCTCGCTGCATTTGTCATTACATCTGTAGCAGTAGCACAAAAGAAGGTAGATGATGTGGTTAAATTCACATCAGAAACCATCAACCTTGGTAAACTGAAAGTTGGAAACCCATCTACCGCTACATTTGAAGTAACCAATATTGGTAACGAGCCGCTAATCATAGAAACAGCGAACCCAACTTGCGGATGCACAATTGGCGACTATACCAAAGCGCCCATCATGAAAGGCAAGCAAGGTAAAATTACGGCGACCTACAATGCTGCTGCTGTTGGCCCTTTTACAAAAACGATGACAGTAAAATTTGCTGGGATTGATGAAGTTAAAAGTATCACCATCACTGGCGAGGTTTTAGGCGAATAATTACATGATAATAGCTGGGCATCCTTAGCCAACACGGATAAAAGGCAACGGTTTCTGACTATGTTAATTCGAAAATAATTGAGAAACTCCGGTAAAATCCGGAGTTTTTTTGTGCAAAAAAATAACCATGTTTGTAGAGGCCATTGAAAAAACAGCCGGTTTTACGCGAGCTGTACACAGTATCATCAGGAGTTATGGAGGTAAACAAATTATACCAAGTGCTTCTACTTTGTTTTTTGTGAACGAAGAAGGATGCGCTGTTACCTGCAAACACGTAGCAGAAATGTTGTTGTCTGCTGATAAGATAAATCAACAATACAACGCATTTAAAAAAGAAAGAGATGCAATCAAAAACGATCCGAAGTTTAAACAACTGTTGAAAGGCCTTGAATTGAAATACCAGTTAAAGCCAACCTCCCCTATACAGATAAAAAATAATTTTGTAGACTGCGTAGATTCTATGTCGAGCTTCGATGTAATATTGCACCCAAGCCTAGATTTAGCCATTGTTCGTTTCAAAGGATTTCAGCAACTGCATTATAAAGGATTTGCCCACTTCATCAAAGATGAAAAATTAATACAACAAGGCAAATTCCTTTGCAGACTTGGATTTCCGTTTCCTGAATTTACCAACTTTAATTTCAACGAGGCATTGGACGATATTGAATGGAACCAAACCGGCGTAAATATTTCTCCTCGATTTCCGATTGAAGGAATGATCACTCGTTTTTTGGCAGATCCTACCCACAACGTTTACGGTATAGAAATGAGTACGCCCGGGTTGCGCGGACAAAGCGGAGGTCCGCTATTCGACGATCAAGGGTTGGTGTATGGGATGCAGTTTAGCACCAAACACCTGCACCTTGGTTTTGATATTATAGACAAAGAGTTGATGGTAGATGGTCAAATAAAAAAAGTAAGTGATTACTCATTTATTCATTTAGGTCAGTGTATTCATGTAAGCACGATCAAGTCCTTTTTACTGCAACATGGCATAAAATACCATGAAGCTTAAACAAAACTACCTGTTACCCCGCAAGTGTAAAACGGGTTAGAATTACCTTTAAAACAAGGGTGGTTATTCGCCATCAATAATTATCTTTGCGGCATGTTAAACATCAGCCAACGTGGGCGTGAAATGCCTGCTTCTCCAATACGAAAACTGGTTCCATTTGCAGAAGCTGCTAAGAAAAAAGGAACCAAAGTATTCCACTTAAACATTGGTCAGCCAGACATTGAAACACCTAAACTTTGTCTGGATGCTGTTAAAAATGCAGACTTCAAAGTATTAGAATACAGCCACAGTGCTGGTAACGAGAGTTATCGTACAAAACTGGTTGGTTATTATGCGGGTAATGGAATTGACATTACCCCAAACGAAATCATCATCACCACCGGCGGTAGCGAAGCCATCTTATTTGGATTTATGGCCTGTTTAGATGCCGGCGACGAAGTAATTATTCCCGAACCATTTTATGCCAATTACAACGGATTTGCAATACAAGCGGATGTAGTTGTAAAACCCATTAGTAGCAGTATTGAAACTGGTTTTGCTTTACCGCCCATCGAAGACTTTGAAAAAGCCATCACGCCTAAAACAAAAGCGATTGTTGTTTGTAACCCCAACAATCCCACCGGATATTTATACAGCGAGGCTGAAATGGAAACGCTCAAAAATATTGTGCTGAAACACAATTTGTACTTATTTGCAGATGAAGCTTATCGGGAGTTTTGTTATGAAGGAACCCATACCAGTGCCATGCACCTGAAAGGTGCAGAAGAGCATGTAGTATTGATGGATACCATTAGCAAAAGATACAGTGCCTGCGGCGGAAGAATTGGCGCCTTGATTACCAAAAATAAACAAGTATTGGATGCAGCAATGAAATTTGCACAAGCCAGATTAAGCCCTCCTTTTTATGCACAGATTTTAGGAGAGGCCGCCATTGATTTACCAGATAATTATTTCGACAATACCAAAGCCGAATACAAGTTACGCAGAGACTGCATTGTAAAAAGACTGAATGCCATGCCAGGTGTTTTTTGCCCAAACCCCGGAGGTGCTTTTTATGCAATGGCCCGACTTCCCATCAACGATAGTGATCAGTTTTGCCAATGGCTACTAGAGTCTTTTAGCTATGAAGGAAAAACGTTGATGCTGGCACCTGCAACTGGTTTTTACAGTACTCCAGGGCTTGGTAAAAATGAAGTTAGATTGGCTTATGTACTCCATGTAGACGCCATTAATGAAGCCATGGACTGTTTGGAAAAAGCCCTGCAGGAGTATCCCGGAAAAACCGTTTAATTGTTACACCATAGATATTTAGCATGACGGCAAATGAAGTAAAAATCAGTCTGGTTATCTGTACGTATAACCGTTGCCGCTATTTACCGGAGGCACTGGAGAGTGTGCGCCAACAACAATTACCTACTCATTTGTTTGAACTCATTATTGTGGACAACAACAGTACGGATGAAACTGCAGCTATCAGTGATGCATTTATAAATACGAACCCCGCACTCAACATAAGATATTGTTTTGAGGCCAACAAGGGATTATCTTTTGCGCGCAACAGAGGTATTACAGAAGCAACATCCAACATCGTGAATTATGTAGATGACGATGCTATTTTAGATCCGGCTTATCTGCAACAGATGCTACATTTTTTTGAAACACATCCACAGGCTGCCGGTGCAGGAGGTAAGGTAGTACCAAAATATGAAGATGGAAAAGCGCCGGTGTGGATGAGTAAATACCTACATGGATTTATCGGGAAAGCAGATCATGGGGATTCAATCAAACTTTTTGCCGGAAACATGAAGTATCCGGTAGGATGCAACATGGCTTGGAGAAAAGAGCTCCTTCAACAAGCTGGCGGATTTAACACCGACCTGCAATTCAGGAGCGATGACAAATACATTTACCATCAAGTAATAAAAATAAATACTGCAGTGTATTACGTGCCCGCAGCCTGGTTGTACCACTACATCGATGCGCACAGATTAGAACTGAACAATTTCAAAAACCTTTTTTTAAAAACAGGCAATGAAGAAAAAATCAGGGTACGTTCTGAAGGAGGAAGCATGGCTGTTGTAAAAAAAGGATTGGAATTTATTTTTAAAACGGGGGCTGCTTTTTTGCTGTTTTTATTTTTTTCGCTAAAAGGACAATACCTAAAAGGCAGGTACATTTTACTTTCCCAAACCTGCACCTTAAAAGGATTTTTTAAAAAAGAGGTATTCGTAAGATAAGGTAATTTATAAAAATACTTTTCGATAAAGAAGAGGCTGTTTCTTCATGGAAACAGCCTTTTCTTTGCTTTACAATTCCGGGTTATTGTTTAATAACCGTGGTTACAAATTGTTGTTTGCCAGACAATACTTTTAAATAATAAACGCCATTTGCAAGATTGCTTCTAACAGGTATCCGCTGTCTTAACAAATTTGGCATCAGTGTGTTTTGTAAGATCATTCTACCGTTGGCATCTATTAATTGTACGGTAGATATTGGTGCAAAAGAAGAACTTAACTGTATGTCAATAAAATGATTAAATGGGTTATTGAGCACTTTGAGTTCATTGCCCAAATTAGCTTTTAGCAATACGATGTTGCTGTAAGTGAAGGTGCCGTCTGTATCTATTTGTTTTAAGCGATAGTAATTGAACGATTGCGCCAGTTCCGGATCAGCAAAGCTATACGATCCTGCTCCGTTGGAGTTAGCTAATGATGGAATAAAACCTATGGTTTTAAAATTAGTGCCATCGTAAGCCCGTTGCAATTCAAAACCTTTATTATTCAATTCATTTTCTGTTCTCCATTGCAATCTTGCATTTTTATTTACAAGCGCACCGTCGAATGAAAGGAGGTTTACCGGCAGTACAGCTCCTACCTGACCTCTCCACATTCCAAGCCCATGTGTGCCTATTGCGAAAAAATTATCGGAAGGCCTTAAAACAAGACTAACAACTGGTGCATTTCCAATATCATTGATAGCTTCCTGTGCCCATGTGATGACACCAGACATACTGGTAGTTCTATACAGCCCAATAGATGTGCCTACATAATATTCAGTAGTGGCTCCATTTTGCGCAATCATACAACTGCGAACGGAAGGTGCAGTCAGGTTGCCTTCTGCATTTACCCAAGTTGGAGTAGCGTCTCCGGCATTATTGGTGTACCATATGTTGAAGGTTCCGTAATTAGAGTAAACGGCCATTATTTCGTTGTGGTTCGTAGGATTCACAGCCAATCCTAATATCGTTCTGGAACCGGTCATACCTGGGGGTGTAATATCATCAGGTATTACAGACGGCAGTGCATTTCTGGGATCCGTCATTCTATACACCTTTCCACCCGAGGTACCCAAGTACAATCTACTTAACGGAGTGTAGGTTCCTCTGGTGGTTGCCATTGCCCTAACATAGCCGGTGTAGCCGAAATCCATCAACGTCCAGCTCGAACTGGTAGCCGTGGTAGCATTGGTTAATCGTTGGATTCTATTGCTGGATCCAGTTAATAACTGACAACTATAATAAAGGTTTTCTGTGTTATCTGGGTCGAGATAAAAATAAGTAACAAATATAGAAGTGTAAGTTGTATTTAAACCCGGCGGTGTGAGTGTAGCATTGGTAAATCCCGGGGGCAAATTACTGGTACGTCTTCGAATTTGTCCTGCTTGAGAGCCGGCAAATTGGGTATAGGGTGCAGGTCCGCCCGATAGCCCTACCGCCACACCGTCACCACCCAGTACGGTAGAAAAAGCGGTTCCGCCTCCGATCACGGCTGTGGTACCATTATCTTGGGCACCACCAACAAAATCATTTACGCCTGCTTCTTGCTTCATGGCCACATGGTAATACTGATAGGTGATGAAGTTATTGTTCAACGATACCCAGTTAGGGAATGTTTGGAAAATATCTGCAGCGTGTACACCTCCATCACTTCCGCTAAACAAAAGATTATTATCTGCCGGTCCAAATTTCAACGCGTGAATATCAGGGTGATGGTTATTGTAGAGTGCATAACCACTGGTGTTAGCGTAACCTCCGATTCTGGTCCAATTTAAACCACCATCCGTTGAACGGTATGCATTGGTGCCGCCGATGAAAATCGCGTTTACGTCATTGGGCTTCACCACTATTTCTAAATCGTAGCCGCCTTGTACTGCAAAAGGGTCATTGCCATTTGAACAACCAGGCTCATTAGGAAGTGTAGTAGAAAGGTCTTGCCAAAAACCAAATGAATTGTCGTACTTAAATAATTCCGCTTCTGCCGCTGCAACACCTGAACAAGAAGAGGTTACATTGTTATGGTATAGTGCGTAAACAATATTTTCGTTACTGGGTGCATAGGCAAGCACAATTCTTCTGTAAGCATTCGCAACGTTCCATTCTGGAGGAGTAATGGCCACCCCTGTACCAGCAATATGTGTCCAATTGGTCCCATTAGTTGAAGTCCAAACCCCATCCAATGAAGTAGGTGTATTGCCTGCAAGGCCAGCATAGATTCTGCCTGTTGGTGTCACAATTAAATCCCCAACCATTGAAGTATTACAACTTGCGGTTCCTAACACCACAGACCAGGTGCTGCCTCCATTGGTAGAACGCATTACTTGCCCTACATTTGAAGCATATACGTCTCCGGTAGTTGGATGAACGATGATTTCACTGATCAGATCTGAACAATTATCAAAAGCAAATACTGATCCCGTATTGGAGTTGGGTAATCTCGACCAGCTTAGCCCATTATCGGTAGATTTAAATACACCATTTCCTCCGTATAATGCACCCGCTTCACTGGCGCTGTTCCCAATGGCTTCTCCGCCAGCATAGTACCAAATATTCCTAAATCCTACTCGTGGGTCCTGCGCAATAGCAGTAACAGAAAATCTTTCTGTGTTAGGACTCTGCCTGGTCCAGTTGGTACCTCCATTGGTAGTTCTGAACAAAGCGCCGCTTACGCCACCCGCCAAAATGGTATTTCCCGTAGGGTCGTTCAAATCGAAAACAATAGATCTTACTCGCCCGCCTAAATTGGTTGGGCCCTGTAAAAGAAAGGTAGTGGCAGATGTACTATTCTGAGGTTCTTCCAGTAATTGTTTTTCTAAAATTTGTTTGGCTTGTTTTAGCTCCAATTCATGTGCATTGGAGGGAATTTTACCAGTGGCCGGATCTTTTAGAAAATTATATTCTTCTTCTACAGCCTTATCAAAGTCAGCAGCAGGGCCATTTTTTATTCTGGTGGGTTTGTGTTCCACAGAATTAGGGAGTAAATCTGTATTGCTTCTCACCAGTAAAAAAGCAGCTGTTACTACTGTTAAAACAAGCAACGCAGAAAATAAATTTTTAATCATAAAAGTTAATTTGGTTTGATCAGTTTGCTAACCAAATTAAAGATACTGCCATTTTTTTATTTCCGTATCGAAAACGGGTAGTTTCCTTCGCCTCCCACCTATAGATCAAGCTTTTTTTTACTTCAAAAAGCTCTATAAACTTCAGTGTCCTTTTTAGCCTTTGCCCATTGATACCACATCATCTGTTCCGTTCCTTTTAGCTAATATCAGAAATAGGGCCGAAGGATCCTTTTTCTTTTGGTCCCGGAATAGGTGGGTATTTTTACGATGTAAAGTTTAAACAGTACAATTTTACCAATTGAGTTTTAAATGCCTATTTTCATCTTATGATCAGATGGCTTTGCTTATTTATTTTTAAAATTACCGGGTGGAGGGCCAATACAGAAATTCCCACTCAAACCAACAAATGCATCATTATTGCAGCACCACATACCAGCAACTGGGATTTCTGGTATTGCATGGCCACCTTTGCCATTTATAGGTTACCCATCAGGTTTACTGTAAAAAAAGAATGGATGAAATTCCCATTTAGTTTGTTGATGAAACCATTGGGTGGTATCGCCATCGATCGCAGTCCCAGAGGGCCTGATAATATTAGGCCGAGTTTTGTAGAAGCGATGACGAACCTTTTCAACGAGCATGAAAAGCTCATCATTGTTTTCACTCCTGAAGGTACCAGGAGGAAGAACGACGAATGGAAAACAGGTTTTTACCATGTGGCCAAAGCTGCACAGGTACCCATTTGCATGGGTTATGTAGATTATGGAAAAAAGACAACGGGAATCTGTCATCCTTTTGAGACAACCGATTATGAAACCGACATGAAAAAAATAATGGATTTTTATCAAACTATCGAAGCAAAATTTCCGGAAAAATTTGCAATTGACAAATCAGTATCCTCTTAAATAAAAATGGTTATGATACCGCTACCATTTTTTGTACCGCAATATCTGATCCTTTAAAAAGATACCGCCCCAGCAGTAAACAAACCACCAAAATCAATACGCTGCCATATCCCAACCATGGATAATGAAGAATTCTTCCATTTACATCTTTGTCTACAATATAGCCTGCCAACAACGCTGCCAATCCGGATCCAAATTGTTGAATGCTGCTGTTGAAACTCATGAAACTCCCCCTGTGTCTGGACTCCACTACATTGCTCAACATCGCCTGCGCGGTTACACCCCTTCCTGTTGCCAATGCAAACCAAATTGCAAAGAGCGTGAGTAATAAAAAGATGGGCACGGCAGGTAAATTGGTAATGATGATGACCAATGGCAAACTAAAAAAAATGCAGCTATTAAAGATTTTGTATTTCCCTACCCGATCGCTTACAGAGCCTAGTACGTTGGCTGATATAAAAGAGGCTATACCGCCCGCCAAATAAATCAGCGGCGTTTCTTGTTTGCTGTAACCATTGTTAAATTCCATGTACGGATTGATAAAAGGAATGATCAAAAAGTGACCCATCATGATCAGTCCGCTAAACAGTAGCGCCAACATTAACTTTCTCTCTTTGGTGATTACATGCAACGCTTCGAACGGCGATTCTTTAGCGGCACGGTTGAACAAATGACCATCCATTTTTGGTATAAACTTGATCAAAAGCGGCACCAGGATAAAGCCCAATATCCCTACTAAAATAAAAGGTGCATGCCAGCTAATAATATTGGCCAGGTACAAAGAAAAAGGAACACCGAACGTACTTGCAATCGCAAATGCACTCATCACAGTTCCCATAGCTTTTCCCCTTACATTGTATGGAAAAATATCAGACACGATCGATAAAACCTGCGCTCCGATGAGGCCACCAAATAAACCTGCTACAATTCTTGCGGTTAACAACAAGCCAAAAGAGGGTGCTATACCGCAGGCCAATGTCCCTATCAAAAATCCACAGTAGCCGAAAAGCAATACTTTTTTCCGATCAAATTGGTCTACAAAAAAAGCGGCACTAAAGCCAGAGGCTGCCGCACTAAAAGTGTAGGCACTTACCAAAAAACTAAACTGCATCGTACTGATATCAAAATAAGGCATCAGGTAGTTACCCAATGGCATCATGATCATGAAATCTAGAATATGGGTAAAGTTGACGGCTGCGAGTAGGAGCAAAATGATCCGTTCGTGTTTTTTCATTCAGTAAATTAAAAGGCAAAGTTAAAGAGGAACCTATGCTCCTGAACATTAATTTCCTATAAACGAAAATGCGCCTGTCCCCTGTCAGGTGATCGATGGATTTTTTATTTTTTTTAATCAATAACGGGGTTGTGATTCATTACACCCCATCCACTTCCTTATTTTCCGCCAGGCTTACAATGTTCTTTCAAGAACTTCGTATAGAGCGTACTCAGATGCTGTTGTGTACCTGTACCCTCACTGATGCTATGAGTTCTGTTGGGATACGTCATGAGCTGAAATTGTTTGTTGTTTTTTACCAACTCATTGATCAGTACCTCTGCATTGCTGTAATGAACATTATCGTCGCCCGTTCCATGTATGTACAGCAAATTGCCTTTTAAGCCTTTCACATGACTCAATGGAGATCCTGTAACATAGTCGGCCATATTTTCCTGAGGCAAGCCCATATATCTTTCCTGGTAAATATTGTCGTAAAATAATTGGTTGGCCACTGCTGCAATTGAAATGCCCGTTTGAAACATATCGGGATAGCGGAACATGAGATTGAGGGTAGATGAACCGCCCCCACTCCAACCCCAAACGGCTACT
The DNA here is from genome assembly GCA_038249665.1 of Chitinophagales bacterium. GTDB lineage: Bacteria > Bacteroidota > Bacteroidia > Chitinophagales > Chitinophagaceae > Ferruginibacter. Next base: position 61,033 of record JBBSDF010000001.1, on the reverse strand, counting down.
CTTGACTTATCCATATAGGGTAAATCGAGGATTTTTTTGGCTCCATTCGCCATGTCTTTGATATTAATATCCCCAATCTTACGATAAATGGCTTTACGCCAGCCCGCACCCTTTAATGCGGGTGTGCCCCTGTTATCTAATCCAACTTGCATATACCCATCAGCTGACATATCTCCACTGTACAAAAAGTTGGAATGACTCCCATAGCTATCGTCGGTAGTAGTGGCAGCCGGTTCTCCATACACATAAAATACCACCGGGTATTTTTTATTAGGATCAAAATTTGCCGGCTTATTGATCCATGCATCCAGTACGATATTGTCTTCAGTGGTCACCTTTATGTATTCCACATTTATAGATGCATCCGTTTTTAAATTTGCTACAATGCTTTTAGAAGCATTCAACGCTTTGTGATCGGGCAAACTTACAAACTCCGTAACAGGAAACGTGTTGTGATTGCTAAAACTATGTCGTGCCAATTTTGCATTGGGAGAAATCAAATACTGATGTGTACCTTTTAATGCAGCAGGCGAAACCAATTCTGGTTCGTCTTTTGGATTATTAATCCGTACCCTGTACAAATAGCGCTGCGTAGCATTGTTGGGTGAAGCATCAAAATATACGTAATTACCTGGCTCATCAACGGCAAGTATTGTTCCGATATCGTAGTTGCCCTTTGTAAGAAGGCTCAACGTTTTACCATCGCTGCTAATTTTATAAATATGTCTCCAGCCGTCTTTTTCACTTACCCATAAAAACTCTTGCCCTTTGTTGATCCAATTCCATCCAACCGGATTATCGGTATTTAAATCTACCCATGCTTCATCATTTTCTGCCCAAAAAGTATAGCTGGTACCGTCGGTAGTTTTACAGTAGATCAATTTACTTTCCTGCTGTTTACGATCCAATTGTTGAACAATCAGTTCATTCTTTCCGCTCCATTCCATTCTTGTTAAATAATGCTGCGCAGGATTACCATCGATATTCATCCAACGGATATATCCTCCATTTAAATTAACCACACCAATTCTTGCAGGAGAAGGTGCCTCCCCTACTTTCGGATACTCGACTGGTATTATGGTTGAATAGTTAGAATCGGTTGTATTAAGCATGTAATAATCTTTGATCTTGGTAGCGTCGATTTGCCAGAATGCAATAGAAGTTCCATCCGGGCTCCACCTGAATCCGTCTCTGCAACCAAATTCTTCTTCATACACCCAGTCGAAAGTACCATTGATGAGTTTTCGGGTGCCATCTGTGGTTAGTTTTCTGATCTGTCCACTGATGACGTCCTCTACATATAAGTTATGTGAACTCACATAAGCCACGTATCTGCTGTCGGGCGAAAATTTGGCAAACATCAACGATTGAGAAGGCAAGCCGTTTCCCAGTTGTTTGAGTTGATTACCCGCTCCGGTATTCAACACCCAATAATCACCACGGGTATTGTAGCGCCAAACTTTTGCAGTATTGGCGAATAAGAGCACTTTATTTTTGTCGTTGCTATAATCAAATGACTGCACCCTCAAAGGCGCATTGCTACCAGCAGGCGTCAACAGATCTTTATCGACCACAGTGCTGCTAGTTTCAGTTTTTGGATCTGTTTTCACAATTGCACCCGCTTTGAAAGTATAGTATCCCAAACCATCCGGCGTCCAGTTAACACCTCTTTGTTGTGAAAAGCCAGTATGAACATTCAGAAGGATAAAGGATAGTAAAAAACGAAAACGACAATTCATACAAATATTTTTTTTGTGCCCTAAAATTAAGGAAATATGCCGATGCTTTTGATCCGGTGCTGTTAAAAGCATGGTTTATCGCAAAATGAAAGTATTTTTGAATTTCAGATCAAGAATAGATGCAAACAGAAAAAATCAGACTCGACAAATACCTCTGGAGCATACGGCTTTTTAAAACAAGAAGTTTGGCGTCCGATGCCTGTGAAAAAGGAAAGGTAAAATACCAAGGAGCCTCCGCAAAAGCTTCCCGCAACGTAAATATCAACGATGAATACGAAGTAAAAACGGAAGGAAAAAAATGGCTGATCAAAGTAATTGGAGTCATTTCAAACAGAGTGCAATACAGCGAAGCGATTCAAAATTACTTAGATATTACGCCAGCTGAAGAAATTGAAAGGATAAAATTTCAAGCAGCCAGTTTTCACACGGGTAAGCGACTGAGTAAAGTAGGAAGACCCACGAAAAAACAAAAAAGAGACCTCGACGGATTCGTAAACGGTGAATAATTTTTGAAGCAGGAAAAGCAATCCCATTATGCAGATAGACATCATCTCTGTTGTACCAGATTTATTACATTCTCCCTTCTCACACTCCATTATGAAGCGCGCACAAACCAAAGGCTTGTTACAAGTGAATGTGATCAATGTTAGAGATTATACCCCCTTTGCCAGAGCTCAGGTAGATGATTATCCTTTTGGTGGTGGTGCAGGCATGGTGATGATGGCGGAACCATTGGTAAATGCCATTGAAGCATTGCAAAAAGAACGCAGCTACGATGAAGTGATTTATTTGAGTCCCGACGGCGAAACTTTTAACCAACAAATGGCCAATCAGCTCTCCTTAAAAAATAACCTGATAATGATTTGCGGTCATTACAAAGGAATCGACCAGCGAGTGAGGGATCATTTTGTTACCCGTGAAATTTCTATTGGTGATTACGTAATAAGCGGTGGCGAACTGGCAGCCGCTGTTTTAACAGATGCTATTGGGCGACTGATACCCGGCGTGCTGAATGACGAAACCTCTGCCCTCAGCGATTCTTTTCAGGATAATTTACTCGCCCCTCCTGTTTATACCAGGCCAGAAAACTTTAGAGGTTGGACGGTACCCGATGTTCTCCTCAGCGGGAATCATAAAAAGATCGATGAGTGGCGGCACGAACAATCGCTTCAACATACCAAAAACAGAAGGCCTGATTTACTGGAAAAAAAATAAACATGAATGCCTCCCGAAAGGAGGCATTCAAAGTAAAAGATTGATATCAAAAATTAAAAGAATATATAGACCTCATCAGCAGGCCTTCTTTCGTTCAAATATTAGTTTTCAAACAGTTTGTTATCTACTGCAACATTAGCAGAAATTTTATCAAAAATGATGGTTCCATTTGAACTGGTAATGGAATAAGGGAACCAGTATCCTTCCGCATTTTGTTTGTAGTCTGCAAAACTACTTTCGATATCTACTTCACCTTCCGGGCCGGCAGCTTTGCTGGTAGATTTTAAAACGAAAAATGTTTTAGCATCTACGAAAATATGACTCACTTTTCCGTCGCGGGTTACTTTCAGTTTAAAAGCATCGTTGTTATCCACTTTTTCATTTCCTGCCAATTCCACTGTAATGCCCTTCTCTTTGTAACCGACAAGCGTGCCCTGTATATCAAATTGATTGGTAACTCCTGAAAATTGATCAGGCGTCATTTCCGCTGGTTCAGTTTGACCCATAATTGGCATAAAAACCCACCCTTTGGTTTTGTTAGCTAATTGATAGTTGGATGATCCCATGATTTCCATATCCATTCTCAAACCTTCTTGGTGTTTTTTGGTCATGATGATTGCAATATCAGTTCCCTGAACACTTAGATTACCTTCCATTTTTACGGTTTTCAAGGAATTAAGTTTTTCCATCCCGCCCATCGCTGAGATATGTTTGTTAACGATATCATCAACAGATTGTGCGTTTACACCTACAACAGCCATCAAAAAGCTGGCTATAAAAATTGTTTTAATTGTCTTCATTGTTTCTTGTTTTAAATTTGAAGGATAAACTGATTTTTACCCGTTTATTTGAAGGCAAGATACAGCAAAAAATGAATTGAACATTTTTTGTACACTACCTTTCAACAACAATAAATTACCTTTCATAAAACAGTATATCTTCAAAATGGAACAACCGAACTTTACCATAACCGCCAATATCATTGATGTACTTGGTAAAAAAATATGGTACGGCAGTATTGATATTCAATCAGGTACGATAGAAAATATTCAACTCATTTCAGAAATCCCTGATATTGACGCCATGTACATATGCCCGGGCTTTATAGATAGTCATGTACACATTGAAAGTAGTATGTTGGTTCCGTCGGAGTTTGCAAAATTGGCGGTGGTTCATGGCACAACAGGCACTATTAGCGATCCACATGAAATTGCCAATGTTTGCGGGTTAGCGGGTGTTCAATATATGATCAGTAATGGCCAAACAGTACCCTTCAAGTTTCATTTTGGCGCTCCCAGTTGTGTACCCGCCACCTCATTTGAAACAGCAGGCGCTGCCTTAGATGTAGCAGAAGTAGCGGCACTTTTATCCAGGCCAGACATAAAATATTTGAGTGAGATGATGAATTTTCCGGGGGTGCTTCACAAAGATGTGGCGGTGATGCAGAAAATAGCTGCGGCTCAAAAATATGGTAAGCCGGTTGATGGACATGCTCCAGGTTTAAGGGGGGCTGAAGCTAAGGCTTATATTGAGGCAGGCATGAGTACAGACCATGAATGTTTTACTGCAGAAGAAGCTTTGGATAAATTGCAGCATGGTATGAAGATTTTAATTCGGGAAGGTAGTGCAGCTAAAAATTTTGAAGCCCTGATACCATTGATGAATGATCATTGGGAACAGATGATGTTTTGTAGTGACGATAAACATCCAGACAGTTTGGTAGATGGACATATAAACCAGCTTTGTGCCAGAGCAGTGAAACATGGAGTAGATCTTTTTAAAGTTTTGCAGGCCGCTTGCATTAACCCTGTACTGCATTACAAAATGGACAATGGCATTCTTAGAAAAGGAGATCCGGCAGATTTTATTATACTCAAAAACTTGCGGGAATTTGAAGTAGCTGCCACTTTTATTGATGGTAGAATGGTGGCCGAAAATGGAAAGTCGTTGATAACCACTCAAACCGCTGCTGTTATCAATGAATTTAATTGTACTGAAAAAAAGATAACTGATTTTGCGATGGTTGCTGATGAAAATATTATCTCAATACCGGTGATAGAAGCATTAGAAGGGCAACTCATCACCAATAAATTATGGTTGCCTGCAACCATAAAAGATGGATGCTTAGTGAGCAATACCGTCGCAGACCTGTTAAAAATTGTAGTGGTAAACCGGTATAGAAATGCACCCATCGCCAAAGGATTTATCAAAAATATAGGTCTAAAAAACGGTGCAATGGCATCTTCGGTTGCGCATGATAGTCACAACATTGTGGCTGTTGGTGTTTCCGATGAAAGTATCTGTGCAGCAGTGAACCTTATCATTCAGCGAAAGGGCGGCGTGAGTGCGGTAGGTATTAATACAAACAACGAATACCAGGAAATGGTATTAGGTTTAGAGGTAGCAGGTTTGATGAGTACAGAAGATGGATATGAAGTGGCTAATAAATATACCGCGATTGATCGTTTTACAAAAGAAGCATTGGGTAGTACATTGGCAGCACCTTTTATGACGTTGTCGTTTATGGCCCTGTTGGTCATCCCTCATTTGAAGCTAAGCGACAAAGGACTGTTTGACGGAGATCTTTTTGAATTGATCGGAGAAGTATGAAATTAAAGCCTTAATACTTCGCCGTCAATACTTTCATCGAAACACTATCTGTTCCCTTGGGCGCAAAGTATTTTGATTTAAAATTTACGATACCTCCCGGTGCCACTTCTTCGTATATCATTTCTTGATCTTCCATGAGTAGGACGCCCGTTTTACTATAAAAAGACAATTGGATATCGATATCTTTAAAGGTAACCATCTTAGCCTTGTTGCTGATTTTACCTTTGATCACCGTTTGACCCATCAGGTTTTTTTTATCCCCTCCGCTCACTTTTAAAAATTTAGTGGGCGATTTCTTTTCTAACGCTTCAACCGATAGGGTTACATCTTCGTATTTTTTTTGAGATTCCTTTTGATGTTCTTCGCTGCTATTGCAAGCCACCATAGAAATCAGCGCTGCAAAAATGGGGAAAATTATTTTTTTCATGTTGATAGAATCAGTGTTTGTAAAAGAGTCACCAAAAATAAGGGAAGCTCTGTTTATTTGGTATAGATTTGTAGCTATTCACCATTATTTTTAACAAACCGGATAGTGATCTTTAAATTCCGGCTCAAGCATTTTACAACACATGGTACATAATCTCAGCAAGGAACATTCATTGGTAAGCAACTGGGTAAGTGAATTAAGAAATACAGAAGTGCAGCAAGACCGGCTGCGCTTTAGAAGAAACTTAGAGCGCATTGCGGAAGTGATTGGATTTGAGATCAGCAAACAACTGGCTTTTACTGAAAAAGAAATCAACACCCCCATGGGTACTGCCACCTGCAAAGTGCTGAAAGAACAACCCGTGTTGGCTACTATCTTGAGAGCTGGATTGGCGATGCACAATGGTTTGTTGAATTTTTTCGACCATGCAGACAATGCTTTTCTGAGTGCATATCGCAAACATCATCCCGATGGAAGTTTTGAGATCAGCATGGAATACATGAGCTGTCCTGAGCTGGACGGCAGAATTGTGGTGATCAGCGATCCAATGTTGGCCACTGGTGCCTCACTGGTAAAATCTATTCAATATCTCAGAGAAGAAGGCGACATTAAATCCATACACATCGTGTGTGCCATAGCTTGCTCAGTAGGTATTGAATATGTGTTGAGAGCTGAGCCGAATGCCACTATTTGGTGTGGAGATATCGATGAAGAACTCACTGCCAAGGGTTACATTGTTCCAGGATTGGGCGATGCAGGCGACCTCGCCTACGGTACTAAAATGCAACAATAAGGCTTTCCTGTAATCAAATATGAGTCAATACATTAAAAAAATAGTAGAATAAGCAAACGACAACGCGAACGCCTTGGTGGCAGCTAATTAGATCACAAAACGTTGAATTCTCTAAGTATTTCCCGCAAGTATTTGAAAAGACTAGACATTATGATGCAGCATTTTGCCCCAATTACTTATCTTTAAATTCTAGAATTGTCTTAAAAATGAGAAAATACCTTTTAATTGCGATGTGTGTGTTGGTGGTGGGAGCTCTGAAAGCGCAGGATCCACACTTCTCACAATTTTTCGCATCCCCGTTGACCCTAAACCCTGCGTTTACCGGCAAATTCGATGGTTCCTGGCGATTAGCGGCCAACCACCGCGATCAGTGGCCGTCGATCCCAAAAGCCTATGTCACTACGAGTGCTTCTTTCGACTTTCCTATCATGCAAAAAAGGATTCCTGAAAACGATGTATTTGGCGTAGGTATCTCAGCTGTATCTGATGCAAGTGCCAACAGCCAGTTAAAACTAAACTATGGTTCGTTGTCGCTCTCTTACCACAAAGCGTTAGACGAAAATGGTTACAACACCATTGGAGCAGGATTTCAGGGTACTTATAGCAGTATGAACCTCGATGTTAGCAAACTTACTTTTGAAGATATGCTCACCCAGAATGGTTTTACAGGAACTACATCAGATATACTTACCAACGGCAACAACCAAAGCTATTTTGACGTGAATGCAGGTGTATTATACTCCGGCTCTACCAACGGAGAAAATAACTTTTATCTGGGAGCTTCTATGTATCATATCAATAGACCAAAAGTAAGTTTTAAAGATAAAAACTGGTTCCTCAGTGGTCGTGTTACCGTTCATGGCGGTGGAACATTTTTCTTATCGGATGTAGTATCTGTCAGTACTTCCATCATTCATCAAATTCAAAATAAAGCCAGTGAAACCACACTTGGCGGTGCGATAGGCCTTAACGCCAATAACGACAATGCGAATCCAACCAATGTATATATTGGCACATGGATGCGCATCAACGATGCCTTGATTCCTTACATTGGATTAGAATTTAATGGCCTTAGAATTGGTGCCAGCTACGATGTAAACATCAGTAGCTTAAAGGCAGCCACAGCTAACCGTGGTGGTTCGGAATTTTCTATTATTTACATCAAAAGACCTGCTGAATCTAAAGGTATTCCTTGTCCGAGATTCTAAAAATATTTTATGCATTGAAAAAGCGGCCTGGATTCAGGCCGCTTTTTTAATATAATCACGCTGCTCAAAAAGCAACCCGAATACAAAAGGTAGATCCAATCTAAACATTTCAATTAACATCAATATTACCATCGGTTTGCTTCTGTTTTTTTCAACAGAATGAATGCATCCATTCACCTCTTCACAATGGGTTAAACAATTTTACGCTCGATGCCTTAACTTGCAAGAACCTGCGAACCTAAAATAAAGTGATACACAACCCATGCTAAAAGAAATCATCATCTCTGTTCAATCATACATGCAGGCTCATCAGTTTATTGTGAAACACCGCATGTGGAAATGGATACTGATTCCTGGCTTGGTTTACGCACTTTTGTTTATGGGAGGCATTTATTTATTCTGGACCAGCAGCAACACCGCCATCGAATTTATTTTGGTTCAATCGGGTGTAAAAGCATGGCTGGATAAAATGCAGGAAAGCTGGATCAATTTTTTATTCATCATCGGGCAAATTATTTTGCGGCTGGTGCTTTTATTTTTCTACTTCTCTTTGTTCAAATTTTTATTTCTAATTATAGGTTCTCCCTTATTTGCCTACCTGAGTGAGAAAACAGAAAGCATCATGGAAGGTAGAGAGTATAACTTCCATTTTGGACAGTTCGTTAAAGATATTGGAAGGGGCGTCAAGATTGCATTAAGAAACCTGTTATGGCAAACGGTTTACGTGGTGAGTATTCTTATATTGTCATTCATCCCGTTGTTTGGATGGATCGCCCCACTGGTAGCCTTAATGGTAGAATGTTATTATTTTGGTTTCTCCATGCTTGATTACAGCAGTGAACGCAATAAATTATCAGCATCCCAAAGCATCGAATTTATTGGCAGGCACAAGGGCTTGGCCATTGGAAATGGAATGTTGTTCTACCTCATGCACTTGGTTCCGTTCGCAGGTTGGTTGCTGGCACCTAGTTATGCTGTGATCGCCGCCACCATTAGTTTATTGTCTGCCCGAAAAAAACAGATAATTATATCATAAGATGACCAGTATTTATTTGATACCATGCACGTTGGCAGAAGATGCCACAGCTACCATTCCATCCTACGTGATGGATGCGGTGAAAGATTCAAACGTCATATTTGCAGAAAACGAAAGAACCGCCCGACGGTTTTTAAAATCGATGGACAAAACGATTGTCATTGACGATTTTGAATGGTTCGGCATTCAAAAAGCGGAACAGGATGTATTAGCTATTTTTCGTCAAAAAATAAAAGAACAAAAAAATATTGCTATTATCAGTGAAGCCGGTTGCCCTGGTATTGCAGACCCGGGTCAGTTACTCATCGCAGCTGCTCAGGAAATGAACTGTACGGTAAAACCATTGGTAGGACCCAGTTCAATTTTGTTATCGTTAATGGCTAGTGGCATGAACGGACAGCAATTTGAATTTGTTGGCTACCTACCCATCGACAATTTTGAAAGAAACAAAAAAATAAAAGAACTAGAAGCAGCTTCTGTAAAACAAAACAGCACAAAAATATTTATAGAAACGCCTTATCGAAACAATCAGTTGATGGAGTCATTGATAAAAAACTGTTTGCCTCAAACCAGGCTTTGTGTAGCAGTAAACATCACCGCTGTTGATGAAAATATTAAAACCATGACCATTGCACAATGGAAAACAAAAAAGCCAGAGCTTCATAAGCTTCCGGCCATCTTTTTATTGTACGCAGGTAAATAAAATCACCTCGCTACTTTTTCCATCTTAATGATTTTATCAACCACATATGGACTAAAACCTCTCCAAGGCAAGGTTCCTTTATATTCTTTGTACCTGAGATCAAAATAGCTACCACTGTTTTGCATCAGGATATTGGCAATGCTGTCATCTACCACCGAAAATTCAAATTCATACGACTGAATTGTGCCTGCTGCTTTAGACCTAAAACCAGACTGAATTAATTTGCCTTCATATGTTTTAAAAAAATTACCCTTTTTAACAACGTAATTGAGTTCGCCAGACTTTACGCCTTCGCCAAAAACATAAAAATATTGCCACCAAATTAAAGCGGCAATTACCATAATTGATATCAAGGCAAATATTCTCATAAACTTTTTAAAACCACTTGTTGATTTTTTAATAGTTGTTGGCGTAGATTGAATTGGTTCCATGTTGGTTATTTATGCTATAAAAGTAATAAAAGAAATCTACAACCCGTATTCACTTACCAACCAAATGAGTGCAGCCATATTGAGGGCTCCTAAATCAAGTTCTCTTTTACTCACCGATTCAAATGTATCACTGGCTGCATGGTGCACATCAAAGTACCGTTGGCTATCGGGAGATAAGCCGGCCAATGCCGTTCCCAGTTGCTTTAAAGGGCTTATATCTGCACCGCCTCCGCCTTTGGCAAAATCATATATACCGTATTCAAAAAACAGCGGTTTCCACTGCAACACTTTGTTCATTGTTTCATCGGAAACATCAAAACCAAATCCACGAGGCGTAAAACCACCCGCATCGCTTTCAAGGGCAAAAATATGTTGCTCATTGTTATCTTTTGCCGCTTTGAAGTAAGCTAGCCCCCCTCTCAAACCATTTTCTTCATTCATAAACATCACCGCTCTCACCGTTCTTTTTGGTTGAATCCCTAACTTTTTAAATGCGCGCAGTACCTCAATGCTTTGCACACATCCGGCTCCATCATCGTGCGCACCTTCGCAGATATCCCAGCTATCAAGGTGCCCTCCTACGGTAATGATTTCTTTTGGATACACAGTGCCCCGTATTTCACCCACTACATTGTAAGAAAGTACGTCGGGCAGCATCCTGCAATTGGTTTTAAAATAAGCGTTTAAGGCAATCCGATTTTTTAATTGTGAGCTCAGCCATTCTGCATCTTTGGTACTGATGGCCACTGCCGGAATTTTCGGAAAGGAATCGTTGTAGGCAGTAGCGCCTGTGTGCGGGTACTCGTCTACGTTACTTGCCAATGATCTTACCATTACCCCGATTGCCCCATATTTGGCAGCTTGTGAAGGGCCAGATCTTCTGCCAATACCCGACTCACTGTATGCTCTAAATGTTTTGATGTACGCAGGATTCATAGGAATATTAAAAAATACAATATTTCCCTTTACCCCTTTTTCGCCCAGCAGGTGCAACTCCTCCATACTCCGCACTTCAATCACTTTACTGCGAATACCTGCAGCATCTGTTCCTACAGAATTACCCAATGCAGTTAAATTTAAAGGATACTTTGTACCATTGGCCACTTGGATAAAACCAGTTTCTTTGGCCCCCCGTACCCAGTGTGGTACCATGCAAGGTTGTAAATACACCGTATCTGCCCCGGCTTCTTTCATCATTCTGGCGGTAGCTTCCACGGCTTTTTGTGCATTGGCAGACCCACTGAGCCTTGGACCGATTTTTTTAGTAAGGTAACGCAGGTTCTCATACGCGCCACTGTTTGTCATCACTTCTGACGCTATTCTTTTTATTTCATCTGTGTTTTTATCTTGTGCAAACAGCCAATTGGTTATCGCCAATTGAAAAAAGAGTAAAAAAAACCTTTTGACCATATTACTTGTTTATCAACAAACTTAGCATTTTACCATCAATCCATTTAAATTAAAAAAAGGAAAGTATTCCCGTAAATTGCAACCTAACAAATGATCTCCATTTTTAAACCATCGATATGAACATAGCCATCGTTTGCTACCCTACCTTCGGAGGTAGTGGTGTGCTGGCAACGGAGCTGGGTAAAGCGCTCGCAAATAAAAACCACAACATACATTTTATCACTTACCAACAGCCCGTAAGATTGGCAGGCTTTCATGCCAATATATTTTACCACGAAGTAAGGGTTCCCACATATCCCCTGTTTGATTACCCTCCCTACGAAACAGCCTTAGCATCTACGATGGTTGATATCGTTTCCAACCACGACATTGATATACTGCATGTTCATTATGCCATCCCACATGCTGCGGCTGCCTATATGGCTAAACAGATTTTGGCCAAACAGCATAAAAAAATTCCAGTGATCACCACGTTACATGGAACCGATATTACACTGGTTGGCCGTGATAAGACCTACCGTCCGGTAGTAACATTTTCGATGGAAGAAAGTGATATTTTGACCGCTGTTTCTCAAAATCTTAAAAGTGAGACTTACAAAAACTTTACCATCACTAAAGAAATTGAAGTTATTTACAATTTCGTAGATGTAGAGCGCTTTCACAAAAAACCGGTAGATGCTTTTAAAAAGCTCATCGCTCCCAATGGAGAAAAAATCATTGTACACGCTTCCAATTTTAGAAAGGTAAAAAGAGTGGATGATGTGTTGCAAACTTTTCTCTTGTTGCACAAAACCATTCCATCTAAACTGTTACTAATTGGAGATGGTCCCGAAAGAGGTCGCATTGAACAAATGACTCGCGATGGTGATTATGGGCACGAAATAAAGTTCTTAGGTAAGCAAGAGCAGATGGAAGACATTTTACCCATCGCAGACTTATTTTTATTACCGAGTGAATATGAGAGTTTTGGATTGGCAGCCCTGGAAGCCATGGCTGCAGAAGTACCCGTTATTTCTACCAACGCAGGCGGCTTGCCAGAGATCAATATAGATGGTTACTGCGGTTACATGAGTGATGTGGGCGATGTTAAAAGCATGAGCGAAAATGCCATTAAGATTCTGGAAAATGAAACCACTTACCAGCAATTCAAACTAAATGCATTGGCACAGGCGCGCAAATTCGACATCGGCAACATCGTTCCACAGTATGAGAAATTGTATGAAAGTTTGATGAAATAATTACTTTGGTCTTAACCATTTTTCAGGATCAAAACTACTTCTTTCGTCGCTCATAAAAAAGTCGACAGTACCAATACCTTCTAAGTTGGGTGCTACTCTGCCCAGCATTTGTCCGGTTGTAATTTCCTGTCCAGCTTTTACGCCCACGCCCGAAAGATTACTGTAGGTAGTAAAATATTTACCATGCTGTATGATCACTACTTCCATCCCATCGATGGGTAATACATTGGACACTAATCCGGCAAAAACAGCTTTTACGGGGGTACCAATTTCTGCTGAGATGGTTACAGCAGTGTTCACCACGGGATTACCGCTAGGCAATTTATTGAGTCCGTAATGCATGAGTACATTTCCTTTGTCTACCGGCCAGGGCAACGATCCCCTATTTTGTTCAAACTTATCGTTCAATGCAATCTTAGCATCGGTATTCAATAAAACATTTTCAGGAGCTAGTTTTTTGATAGGTGCTGTTGAAGGTTCCTTCACTTTAACGGGCTTATTATCTCCCCCGTCTTTAACGGGCGAGGGTGCTTTTGCAGTCGATTTTTCTTTCTCTACCCGCTTGCGTTCGTCTTCCTTGGCTTTAGCAATAGCCGCTTTTCTGGCGTCGTCTTGTGCTTTTTTGATGGCCGAGGTGATGGCATTGTTCACTTTTGTCATTTGCTTCTTCTTGGCAGCAATCTGGTTGTTGAGCGATTTACCCTGCTTCTTTAGTTCAGCTACTATGCGATCTTTTTCATTTTGTTCTTCTTCTAAAATAGCGAGCTCTTTAGCTTTTGATCGCAGGCTGGTATTTTTTTCTTTTTTACTTCCACCAAGATCTGCTATTCGTTTTTGACGAAGCTCCTGTGTTCGAATAATATTTTGTCCCTGAATCTCCTGATAATTTCTGTAACTTTTTAGATAAGCTACTCTTTTGACGGCGTCATTAAAACTGGAAGCAGAAAAAATAAAATTCAGAAAATCGTAATTGCCCCTGTTTTTGTAAGCATACACCATACTTTTAGCATATTCATCTTTCAGTGTATCCAATAGTTTATTGTAACGATTGATGTCACGCTGTATACTGTAAATATTGTTATCGAGTATGCGAAGGTCTTTGTTAATATTGTCCACCACTCGATCCTGTAATTCCACTTTATTGCTGATTAATTTCCATTGAAGCAACCCTTCTTTGGTTTGCTGTTTGTTGCTATTCAACTGTTTTTCCGTTTCTTCAATTTCTTTACGGAGCTGAACACGCTGTCTTTCCAGTTCTTCGCGTGATTGAGCCATGCTTATCAATGTAAACACTGATAATAAGATCGTTGAAAAAAGTTGTTTGAGCATAAATAAATTTAATGGGATGTTCAAAATAGAAACTAACCAAGTACTATCGGGTAGTATCAGGTAGTATTGACTTAAAAGTAACGATTATTTCTTTTTATAATTTTTGGGAACAGAAAATGCCACTGATAATTCTTTGTTAAACTCAAACTGTTTAAAGTTTAATCGAATATCAATTTTATTCTTTTCAGAAATAATGATCTGACGTTTGGTAGAAAATTTTTTTTCGTAATCGTCGTAAGTAATGCTGGCTGTTCTGTTTCGGTTGATGTTTACATCGTCCAACTTACTGTGTTTTAATAAATAATTATCTAGTGTCAAACTCAGTAAATTTTTGAAATCGTCACCCCAGGATGACCCTAACAAATACTGGTCTGTTTTTTTGAAACTAGCATGTTTTGCTTCAAAAAAAACAGGGTTCCCAATGATCATGTCCTGCAGGGTTTGAAAGTCGAAAGGAATTTCTGTAACCTCCTGAAGATAATCCAGAGAACGGTACTGAACTTCCTTCTCTTGTTTGTTAAGTAATATCACACTGTCTTTTGTAATGTAGGCCCTGTAAACTTCTATGTTTAAAAAAGTGGCGGTCAGGGAGATCCAAATAGCGCTGTCTTTAACCATTCTAAGGGTGGCAGTGATATCGGGCTGCTTACCATTGGCATTATCTACTTCTACTTTTACCTTGGCATTAAAGGTTCTAAAATCAATGTAATTACTGTCGAGTTTTTCAAGGGTTTGTTTTACAAATTGTACAGAGTCTTTAAAAAATGCATCTGCATTATTTTCTATAACAGCGGTGGCACTATCCTTGGGAGCAATCGTACTGCTGATTTGATGTTTGGTGGCGCTGCATCCAAACAAACTCCATTGCGCTGTTAATATAAAAAGTAGATAAAATATTCTCATGTGTATCAAAGGTATTACTGAACACCGGTATGACCAAAACCTCCGGCCGCTCTAACGGTATCTGTCAATTCTTGTACCAATACCAGACTAGCTACTTCAATTTTAACGAATACCATTTGTGCGATGCGGTCGCCGTGCAGAATTTGTTGCGGCTCGTTGCTTAAATTAATGAGTAATACTTTAATCTCACCTCTATAATCGCTGTCTACAGTGCCTGGAGAATTTAAACAGGTGAGCCCTTGCTTTACCGCCAAACCGCTTCTGGGCCTTATTTGGGCTTCTAATCCTACAGGCATTTCAATAAACAAGCCCGTAGGTATTAGCATTCGCTGAAGCGGCTGTAACAATACTGGCTCGCTCAACTGTGCTCTCAAATCCATACCAGACGATCCCTCTGTGGCATACTGGGGCAAAACGTTATTAGACTTGTTAATTACTTTAACAGTTAATACATTATTCATCTTGTTTGTTATTTTTTATTTATCGAATTAGCATTACCGTGCCTTTATCTGTTTGAATGAATCCAGCCTTGTTCTTGTAAGTCATCATCCAAACATACGCACCTGCTGGAGCAGGTTTACCCCTCACCCTGCCATCCCATTTTTCAAATGAGTCTTTACTGGTAAAAATCAATTGACCATACCGGTTGTAAATGTAAAAACTATAAATGGTAGAATTGAGTCCATTGGTAAGCCCGAAGGTTTCATTCAATCCGTCTCCATTCGGTGAAAATGCGGTGGGAATAAATGATTCACAATCGTCCCAGTTGGTTTGCAAGGTATCGGAAGCAACACAACCGGCTGCATTAGTGACCTTCACCCAATAATTTCCTGGAACATTTACTTCGATAGAAGGCGACGTAGATCCGGTGCTCCATAAAAAAGTATTCGCGGTTGCATTGGCGTTGATCAGAACTGGTTTATTCAAACATACCAACACGTCACCGCCTAAATTTACTGTGGCCGCAGGCTTTTGAGTAATTACCGTACTGTCTCTAAAAGTACAACCATTATTGGTGACTTCTAGCCAGTAGAGCCCGGCGCTATTAACTGAAATTTGAGGCGTTACTGCTCCGGTGCTCCATAAATAATTAGATCCTGTAATAGTGGAGGCAATGTTAAGATTGGAGACGATGCAATAACCAGTATCTGCAGGTAAAAAATTATTTAGATCAGACAAAGCAACATTTACGCTGTGTAAAATTATTTCTGATAATGCACCACAATCATTTTTGAAGACCTGAAGCGAAACTACATACGTTCCACCACTACCATAAGTGTGCAAAGGAGAAAATGAAGAAGAAAAACTACCGTCACCAAAATTCCACAAAACAGAATCGAGTCCGTTTGTTTTATTGATGCTGAACTGTATATCAAAACTACTGCAGTTGCCTTGTGAAGAAAAGTCGAATGGGGTAAAGCTGGTATCCAGATCACTGGCTATAAAATTTGGTAATCCAAATTGTATCGGATCTCCCACAGAAGCAAACCGCAGGGCATTGTACGCATAGTTACATCCGGTTCCTGCAATATTAGGACTGTTGATCACTGAAAGAGCAGTGTCTTCCCACATGGAAAAATATATTTTACCGTCTGGTCCTGCCTGTAATGCTCCAGCCGACCATTTATCATGAGACGCAATAATTTGACGGGAGTTCATGATGGCTGTTTCATTCATTGTGGTAACATCAAACTGGTACACAACACTCAACTCGGTATTGCTTTTTTTAGAACTAATATACAGCAATCGGTTATCGGGAGAAAATTCAGCACCATATACACCTGTGAAGGCGGTGCCAATGGGGAGGATGTTGGGTTTGAATCTCACGGGGTTGGATAAGAGACCGGTGGTATTGTCAAAATCCATTAGCTCTGCCAAATCATTTTCAAAAGAATGTAATGCAATCATTTTTGAACCATTTGATGAAAATTTGATGGCTCCCAATGCGTTGTTGTCATAACCCCCAATGACCAATCCTGTACTACTCACACGAGGATTTGCATCAAACCCCGATGGAGTAAGTAAGTAGGTATAGTATTGATCGGTGTCCCATTTTTTAATAGTGATCCAAACATCTCTTTTGTTACAATGCCTTACTGCAGCCAGCTTTTCGTAACTGTCTTCGTCTACCAACAAATTTTTTTGTATAACCGCTCCCCTTCCATTATCTGCCATCATGTTGATGATGTTGTACCTAAACCCTTTTAGAGACTGTCCTGTAGCGCCAACTGTGAACAAATAATAAATACTATCGTTGCCAGGCATAGGTGCTATGACGGCGTTATTGGTACTACTCAGATCGCCCTGAATGGCTTCCCCATTCAGCATAATATTGTGTTCTTTATTAACCACACTTAGCCCGTTGGTATAAAAAAGTAATTGGCCATTGGCATCAGAAATACTAGCTGTTCCTTCTACCGCATTCACGGCACCATTGAATAAAAGCTGGGGTGGACTCTGGCTAAAATTGAGTCCAATTTTTTTTCCAAAATACCAGTTGTAAGATTGCTTTTGAGCATATACAGAAGATGGCAACAGTTGAAGGATAAGTAATAAAAAAAATGATTGAATCGTATATCTCATTACAGCGTTTAATTTTTAACAAGCAGGAGCGTAGCATGCGCAAATAATCCTTCTCCTCGACCTGCAAATCCCATGGTTTCTGTGGTGGTTGCTTTGATAGAAACGTCATTGGCGGTGATATGCAAAATGTTGGCAATAGCTTGTTTCATAGCACCTGCATACGGCATGATCTTGGGTTCTTCTAGGCAAACTGTACTATCAATATTTACTATGGCATACCCTTTTTCAGTTATGAGCTCATAACATTTTTGCAACAAAATTTTACTATCGATATTAAGATAAGCGTTATCGTTGTTGGGAAAGTGTTTACCGATATCACCTAATGCCAGGGCTCCAAGCATGGCATCACAAATAGCATGCAGTAATACATCTGCATCGCTATGCCCGACACTTCCTTTTGTATGAGGTATTTTAACACCGCCTAACCATAAATCACGACCTTCTTCTAATTGATGAAAATCTATCCCGTAACCTATTCTCAATTGCATAGCTATTTTAGGTAAAGTTCAGTAAAACATTTGTATAAAAAAAGCGTCTCTTTTTGAGAGACGCTTTTTTTATACAAAACTATTTTAATTAGTTGTTATCCAAGTTAAGTGCAACTGAGAAACGCAATGTGTTAGACAATGGGTTACGGTTGATACCAGTACCAGATGGCAACAGGTATGAGAAGTTAAAACCAAACATATTGTAGTTCAAACCAGCACCTACTGTAAAAAATTTACGGTTTCCTTTTTCTGGATTTTCGTAGAAATATCCTGCTCTTACAGAGAACTGCTCTTTATAAGTGTATTCCGCTCCGATTGAAGCTGTTACTTCACGCATTTCTTCGCCGCCGCCATCAGGAGCATCTCCGAATGATTTGAACCAGCTGCTTACAACACCTTCGTTGCGATAGTTTGCCAAACCTGCGCTATCAGTAACGCTCGGAGGAGTTGGAACCAATAATTTGTTCAAGTCCAAAGCAAAAGTAACTTTATTATCTGCATCAAATACTTTGGTATAAGCACCGCCAATACCTAGGTTAGCAGGGATAAAATCTTTTTGATTTTCGTCATCTGTATAAGAAATTTTAGAACCAAGGTTACTCAGGGTAGCACCCCAGCTAAATCCGCTTCCATTTTCTTTTTGACCATTGTGGTAGTAGTGAAGATCACCTGCTACAGAATTTCCTTTTTTATAAGTAACCCCATTTACATTTCCGCCTGCAAGGTCAGAACTGATATAACGGATAGCGATACCCAAGCCAGATTTAGCTGATAATTTTCTTGAGTAACCGGCGTCGATAGAGAACTCTCTGGGACGGAAATTATTCAATTGGTTACCATTCGCATCAGTGAACTGAATGCTACCCAGGCTAAAATACCTAAAACCTAGAGATAAAGCTTGATTCTCATCTAATTGATGGTATCCACTCAAGGTAGCTAAGTAAACATCATTCAAACCTAAATCACTCAACCATGGGGTATATGTTACACCAACGTTTGTTTTCTTTTTGGCGAATGGGATTTTACCGAGATTCCAGAAACCAGAATAGGCATCTGCAGAAGTCGCTATACCAACATCACCCATACCACCGCTGCGGGCATCTGGAGAAATTCTTAAAAATGGAACGGCAGTAGTAACTACACTGATGTCATTTGAAGTTGATTGAGCCACGGCTTCGGAAGATGCACCTGCCAGTAACATAACTAAGGCAGTTAGTTTCAAAGTTGCTTTTTTCATGCGTTTTGTTTGTCTTGGTTAGGTAGACTTACCTCTATAAGCGTTTATTTAATGATTTTATCGCGTTTGTAAAAATAAAGTAATTAATTCTACAAACAATCGATTTTTAAATTTTTGTTAAAACTAACCAACTCTCGGTTGCGTAAAATATGTAAATTTTATACCAACACCAAAAAACTTTGAAAAAGTTAAAGTTGATTACATCACAAATATGTGAAAGAAACGTTGGAACAAAAAAATTATTTTTTAAAAACCAATTATTTATACAAAAAAAGTTGAGGAGCACGGGTTCCCGAAGGAAAAAAAGGAAGCCTTCGTTGTGTTTAAAAAAAATGTAAGCCAAATTTACGGAGGGCTTCTTTTAGTTTCGAGCAAAGTGCCTATATTGCAGGTTCGTGTAATCCCAATACAATATTAAAGAGAACCTTTCGTTAAATCATTTGCTAAACGAATGCACATGCAAAAATTAATCTCAGGCAAAAATCTGATCTTGGTAGCTATGGCTGCCTTAACCTTGACCTCCTGTAAAAACGGTGGGCTTTTTGGAAAGAAAAAACAAAAGTCTGACGTAACAGGCTGGAACTACGACGACAAAAACATGGGTAACTTCCATGTGGCTAAAGTTAAATACCCCAAAGCCGGGCCAGGACTCGTATTCGTACAAGGTGGTTCCTTTGTAATGGGTGCCAAAGATGAAGACGTAATGGGCGATTGGAACAACGTTCCCCGCCGAGTTACTGTTCCTTCTTTCTTCATCGATGAAACTGAAATAGCCAACGTTCATTACCGTGAATACCTGTATTGGTTAGAAAACACTTTTAGTGGCGATACCAACATCATCTACAAAGCTCTCCCAGATACGTTGGTATGGAGAGAAGAGCTGGCTTATAATGAGCCTTATGTAGAATATTATTTCCGCTATCCTTCTTACAACTACTACCCTGTAGTGGGAGTAAAATGGCAACAAGCCTACGATTTCTGTATTTGGAGATCTGACCGCGTTAATGAGCTAAAACTCATGGAAAAAGGGTATCTCAAAAAAGATGCGGTTAAAAGAGAAATGAAAGGTGGTGGAGCTGAAGGTTCATTTAACACAGAAACATACCTGATGAATCCTGATTTGATTCAAAGCAGGGGCAAGCCTAAAAAATCTGACTTAAAAGATATCAACGGTAAACCCAGATCTATCGTTAAAATGGAAGATGGCGTTTTGAATATGGGCTATCGCCTACCAACTGAAGCAGAATGGGAATATGCCGCCTATGGTTTGCTGGACCAAAATCCCAATCCTCGTAAAAAAGAGAGTAAATCTGGTGAAGAACTTCGTTCTAACCAGCAGATTTACTCTTGGAGCAATAATCCAAACGGCCTGAGAGACAATCGCAGAGGTAGCTGGCAGGGTAAATTTCTGGCAAACTTCAAACGCGGTAGTGGTGATAATATGGGTATTGCAGGTGGTTTGAATGACCGTGCGGCTATACCTGGTCCGGTAAAAGCTTTCTATCCAAATGCATTTGGGCTCTACAACATGAGTGGAAACGTAAGTGAGTGGGTAGGTGATGTGTATAGACAAATGACTGCAACAGACGCACAAGATTTTAACTACTTCCGTGGTAACAAATTCCAGAAGTATTACAAAAACAGCTCTGGAGAATATGAAAGAGATAGCATGGGTCGTTTGAAGAAAACTGACATCTCTGATGAAGAAGTGAAGAACCGTACCAACTACCAGAAAAACAATGTAATTAATTATTTAGATGGTGATACGGCCAGTCAGGTGTTTTATGGCTATGGCGAAACATCGCTTGTGAGTGACAGATCAAGAGTGATCAAAGGCGGAAGCTGGAACGATAGAGCTTATTGGTTGTCGCCAGGTACTCGCCGCTTCATGGAAGAAGATCAGGGAGCTAGCACAGTAGGTTTCCGTTGTGCACAAACATACCTTGGCCCTCCCGAAGGACCAGGATTTAAAGAAGGGAATATCTTCGGAACCAGAAAGCAAAATTCCAGAAAGAAAAAATAATCAACAACACTTTATAAAAAAACCTCCTATTGGGAGGTTTTTTTATGTACATCATCCATCGATATACTATTTTTGAAAAATGAATCTGATAGCGCTTTACGCCATTTATCAACAACATCCCGTTGTAATAACTGATACCAGAAAAATAATTGCGGGATGCATCTTTGTGGCCTTAAAAGGGCCCAACTTCAACGGCAATAGGTATGCCATAGAAGCACTCGAAAAAGGTGCAGCTTATTGCATTTGCGATGAATGGATCGATGAAAAAAACGATCGTGTCATTTTGGTAGAAAACAGTTTAGAAACCTTGCAGCAATTGGCACTGCATCATCGCAAACAGTTTAATGTTCCGTTTATTGCCATCACGGGCAGCAATGGAAAAACGACCACCAAAGAATTAGTGAGTGCGGTACTTTCTACCAACTATAAAACCTACACTACCGTTGGAAACCTCAACAATCATATCGGTGTTCCACTCACTTTGCTCAGTATTGGGAATGATGCAGAAATGGTCGTAATAGAAATGGGCGCCAATCACCAGAAAGAAATTGAAAGCTACTGCCGCTATACCCTTCCCACCCATGGCGTTATTACCAATTGTGGTAAAGCACATTTAGAGGGTTTTGGTGGAGTAGAAGGCGTTAGAAAAGGAAAAGGCGAATTGTTCGACTATCTAAGAGCAAACAATTGCACTGTTTTTATCAACAACGATCTCGATTACTTAAACCGCATGAGCGAGGGCATCCAAAAAGTAATTGCGTATGGCGCCACATCCGGATTTGTTACGGGCAATATCGTTCAAGATCAACACTATCTATGCGTTAGGTTGGGTGCCGCTGTAAACTTACCCAAGGTTCAAACACAGTTGGTAGGCGGTTACAATTTGCCCAACTTACTCGCTGCTGCATGTATTGGGAAGTATTTTAAAGTAAGAGATGAAAACATAAAAGAAGCATTGGAAAGTTACTACCCCAGCAATAGCCGGTCGCAGCTGATACAAAAAGGCAGTAACCAAATTGTGTTAGACGCTTACAATGCCAACCCCACCAGTATGAAAGTAGCCATCATCAATTTTGCCAATATGGAAGGCGACAAAAAAATACTGATGTTGGGCGGGATGATGGAATTAGGTGCCGACAGCATGCAGGAACACCTGGAAATTGTACAACTTATTGAGTGTTATTCATGGTACAAAGTGTTGTTGGTAGGAAAAGATTATACCCAGCTTCCGGAAGCGTACTTGCATTTTAGCGGTGCAAATGAAGCTAGAGAATGGTTCATTCAAAGCAACCCTACCGATGCCCAGATCCTGATCAAGGGATCGCGGAGCATGCAAATGGAAAAGATCATAGAATGATTTTAATAAGCCAACAATAGGCCTTACATTTGCAGCCCGATAATTAATTCAGTTCTTTTGACAATAGATTTAATGGAGACGTGTCCGAGTGGTTGAAGGAGCACGCCTGGAAAGTGTGTATACGGGAAACTGTATCGCGAGTTCGAATCTCGCCGTCTCCGCATTTAACCCATCTTGAATATTTTTTCCGCATTCAGGGTCGTTTGTTTCACAACCATAGCAAGTTCCAAGCCTTTTATCTCCGCTATTTTATTAGCTATTTCTGGCAAATAACTGCATTCGTTTCTTTTGCCCCTGTAGGGTACCGGCGACAAATAAGGCGCGTCTGTTTCCAATACTATATGTTCTAAACCAATTTCAGGAAGTACTGCATCTAACCCCGCTTTTTTGTAAGTAACCACCCCTCCTATTCCCAGTAAAAAATTACAATCTATAATTTGACGGGCCTCTTCCAGCGTTCCTCCAAAACAATGAAAAATTCCTTTTAGGGAAGTATGCGCATATTTTTGAATCACTTTAATGGTTTCAGGAATGGCGTTGCGTGTGTGCAACACCAAGGGGAGATCATATTGCAAAGCCCACTCAATTTGCTTTTCCAATGCCATGTATTGTTCTTCCACAAAACTGGCATCCCAATAAAAATCTAATCCGGTTTCCCCAATCGCTGCAAAGGTTCGCTGCTTCAAAAGTTGTTCCACTATGGCCAATTCGTTTTTATAATCTGCTTTTACAGAACAAGGATGAATACCAATCATGGCAAAGCAACGGCCTTTGTAACGATCTTCTAAGGCCATCATTGCAGCATGTGTTTGGCTATCAATGGCGGGAAGGTACATTTTTTGAACCCCCTCCCCCCATGCCCTTTGCATCACTGCATCTAGATCTGCTTCAAATTCTTGTACGTACAAATGGGCGTGGGTGTCTATCATATTGTAGATTATGTATAAAGTTAAAAAATAACTAAAAAATAATTTTGTAGTTTAAACATACATATTGTACCTTGTTCAAAGTTTTCATAGGGTACGGATTAAAAACGGGCCAGGGTTTCTACCCAGGCCCACTTTTTTTTAAGCCTTCCCCCCTTTTATTCGCTCAAAACAAAAACCTTTTTCTGCAAAGTATTCCAGCACTTTGGGTAATGCATACCGCATCCTATCGCTGGCTTTATCACTATCGTGAAAAACAATAATACTTCCTAATGTACTATTTAACAACACATTCTTTAAACAACGCTCTTTCGGTATAGTTTGATCAAAATCATAACTCAATACCGACCACATTACCGTTGTAAAGGGTGAATCACCAGATGCCAGTTGGTTTACCAGAAATGAATTAATCTTTCCATAGGGCGGCCTGAACAAACGGCTATCTATGTAATTAGAGGCTTTTGCTATGTTTTGAAGATATTCGACGTTAGGTATTCGCCATGCATTTGGATGATCGTAGGTATGGTTTCCTACCGCATGCCCTTCTTCTAATATTCTTTTATAAACATCTGGATAAGCAGCTACGTTTTTTCCTATGCAAAAGAAGGTAGCTTTAGCGTTGTACTTTTTTAATTCATCTAATACAAACAAGGTATGTGATGGGTGTGGCCCGTCGTCGAAGGTTAAATAAAGCTCCTTTTCCTTGGTATTTACCTGCCAAAGTCGATTCATAAATATTTGCTGTATCCAATTCGGAACTTTTACCAACCTGATCATGCCGCAAAATAATTTTTTTAGCCGATTAAACGTTCTTATTTACCAATCGTCATAGATTAACAAAACAAAAAATTAAAATTATGAAACTCACAAAACAACTTTTCGCCAGCGTCTTGCTTTCAGGCTTGCTTTTTACAGCCTGTAAAAAAGAAAGCACTACAGAAACAGATCCCACCATCGAAGCTACTTTTGAACTTACCACCGACCAAGCCACTTCAGAATTTATGACTGAAGACGACAACGACATTTTAATGGAATCTGCAGAAGACAGAGGCATTTTGGGAAATTTTGCTCCCAACCCCATCGAACCAGATAATTTTCTGCCATGTGCTACGGTGACTGTTACTCCAGCCGTCGGTTTCCCAAAAACCATTCGTATGACTTTTGACTCTACTTGTGTTACCCCAAGAGGGGTGAGAAGAAGTGGAGTAGTTCAAGTGGTGATTTCAGACACCCTGCGCAGAGCTGGCAGCACCGCCGTTATGACTTTTGAAAATTATTATGTGAACCGCTTTAAAAGAGAAGGCGTTCACACCTGGTCAAACACTAGTGAACCGGGTATACGTAGATGGCGCAGAACCGTAGTAGGTGGAAAAATTACAGGACCAGGCGGAAGATTCTGGTTACACGAATCTGATAAAATTGTTACGCAAACTGCTGGTGTGGGCACACCACAAAGATTGGATGATGTATTTTCTATCAGGGGAAACAACAGCGTTACCAACCCACAAGGTGCTACCAGAACTGCGGAAATTACATCCCCTTTGCAGAAAAAAGTTTCTTGTGCCAACATTGATAGCGGACGTATTCGCTTTGAAGGACCCAATCATTTTGCCATTTTAGATTACGGAAATGGAGATTGCGACAGAATAGCAATGATCTCTATCAACGGCCAACCACCAAGAACCATCCTTTTACCATAGTTGGATTTTCTCATTTTGTAAGCCGCTGCACATTGCAGCGGCTTTTTTATGTTAGATACCACTTAAACGCATTCCTAAACTTATCTTTGCAGCCGGAAATAACTTATTATGCTACAAAAAAAAGTGAGAGTGCGTTTTGCCCCAAGCCCAACAGGTGGTTTACACCTGGGCGGTGTTAGAACTGTTTTATACAACTATTTATTTGCTAAAAAAAACGGCGGAGAATTTATTGTTAGAATTGAAGATACCGATCAAACAAGATTTGTAGAGGGCGCCGAACAATATATTTTTGATTGTCTGGAATGGTGTGGCATGGTGCCCGACGAAAGTCCACAACAGGATGGTGATTACGGCCCCTACCGACAGAGTGAAAGAAAAGCATCATATAGAAAGTATGCCGGAGAACTGATAGAAAAAGGATTCGCTTATTATGCTTTTGACACCCCCGAAGAATTGGAGCAAATGCGGGCTACTTACAAAACTGATAATAATCCTTCCCCCCAATACGATCGGCATGTGCGCATGAAAATGAAAAATTCGCTTAGCCTTACCCGTGAGGAAGTTCAACACTTACTCGATCAGGGAGTTGGTTACGTTGTTAGAATCAAAATGCCAGAAAATGATATCATTAGTTTCAACGACATGATTCATGGATTGGTAAGTTTTGAGGCAGGCCTGGTAGATGATAAAGTATTGCTCAAAGCAGATGGAATGCCTACATACCACCTTGCTGTAGTGGTGGACGATTACCTCATGAAAATTACGCATGCTTTTAGAGGTGAGGAATGGCTGAGCAGTGCCCCAGTTCATATCCTATTATGGAAATACTTATTCGGATTAGATGAGATGCCGCAATGGGCCCATCTTCCGCTCATCATGGGACCTAGCGGAAAACTGAGCAAAAGAGATGGAGCGAAATATGGTTTCCCCGTTTTTGCCATGAATTGGACCGACCCCCGCAACAATGAATTGACGGAAGGATTTAAAGAAAAAGGATTTTTACCAGAAGCTTTCATTAATCTGTTGGCGGTGTTGGGATGGAACGATGGTTCAGAAAAAGAAATTTTTTCAATGGAAGAACTGATAGAAAGTTTTTCGATAGACCGCGTACACAAATCGGGTGCAAAGTTTGATTTCGAAAAAGCAAAGTGGTTCAACCACGAATGGATCAAACTACTACCAGTAAAAACATACGCGGCAACGATAAAAACAATTTTAACCGAAAAAAACATAAACATTACTGACAAAGATTACTTCACCCAAGTGTTGGAATTGGTAAAAGACCGTTGTGTTTTACTGCCTGATTTTTATGAGCAAGCTGGTTATTTTTTCAAGTCACCCGAACAAATAGATACCGCTTCCATATTACCCAAGTGGAACGAAAGCAAAACAGCCTTTTTTAAGGAATATTGCGACAGCCTTTTTTCTTTACCTGAATGGAACGTAGTAGCTATAGAAAATAGTTTTAAAGAACTGGCCACAGCAAAAGGCATCAAACCTGGAGAATTGCAATTACCGATGCGCATCATGCTGGTAGGAGGTAAATACGGACCAGGTGTTTTCGATATTGCCAACATGATTGGTAAGGACACTACTATTCAAAGAATCAACAAGGCATTAATTGACATCAATGTATAAATTATGAGCAGACCCATCAGAGTTTTAGTAGCAAAAGTTGGCCTGGATGGCCACGATAGAGGAGCCAAAATAATTGCCACTGCATTGAGAGATGCGGGCATGGAAGTGATTTATACAGGTCTTCGACAAACACCGGAAATGGTCGTAAACGCTGCGTTACAAGAAGATGTGGATGCTATAGGTGTAAGTATTTTGAGCGGGGCACACATGACCGTATTTCCTAAAATAATGGGTTTACTTAAAGAAAAAAATATGCACGATGTGTTGCTCACCGGTGGTGGAATCATCCCAAATGATGACATGAAAGTGTTGAATGAAATGGGCACCGGAAAATTATTTGCACCTGGTACTACTACTACAGAAATCGCTGCATACATCAAAGACTGGGTGAAAGAACATAGAAATTTTTAAATCTCGGGAAGGGTTAAACGCTTTCGCTTTGAATAAATACGCAATGCTATAACAAACACTACACAAGAAGCCAAATTGATATTGGTAGGCATTCCTGCTTGTTTAAAAAGTAAGTATAACAACCCTCCAAGGGCGCAGGCTGTTGCATACAATTCTCCTTTCTTAAATAAATCGGGTACAGCATTGCAAAATACATCAGCAATCAAACCGCCAAATGTAGCGGTAATAACGCCCATCACCAATGCATACACATCGTTGAGTCCATACCGTATTGCCACTTCAATACCCGCGGCAGTAAACAACCCCAAACCTGCAGCATCTGTAAAAAAAATGGTTCGCCTGAATTTATGTACGTTCTCTTTCAATAAAAAAGTGAAAGCAGTTCCAGCAACGACTAAGATCAATGCAATATTGTCATTGATCCAGTTGACGGGCTTAATTCCAATCAGCAGATCCCTGATGGTTCCGCCACCATACGCAGTTACAAATGCCACTACCAAACCACCAAAAACATCCATTTTGTAAGTACGGGCCTTGAATGCACCCGTGAGGGCGAATACAAAAATTCCTAAATAAGTAATACTAGTTAAGAAGGTCATTCCTTAAAGATATCAAAAGTATTATCTTCGATTTAAAAAATATCATGAGTTATAACAGCATTGTTACCGCCATTGTGGACAACATTTGTATCATCACCATCAACAGACCCGATAAATTAAATGCACTCAACAAAGAGGTGTTTGCTGATTTAGACAAAGCGATGGATGAAATGATCGCCAATCCAACAGTTAAATCTGCTATCATTACAGGTGCAGGTCAAAAAGCATTTGTGGCTGGTGCAGACATTACAGAATTTGCAGGCCTCAGCAAAGAAGCTGCTATGGCGTTGGCCAAAAGAGGACAGGATGTTTTTTTTAAAATAGAGAACAGTCCGAAACCCGTGGTGGCTGCCGTAAATGGCTTCGCACTCGGCGGTGGATGCGAACTGGCCATGGCTTGCCACTTCAGACTGTGTAGTGAAAATGCAAAGTTTGGTCAGCCAGAAGTAAACCTCGGATTAATTCCAGGTTACGGGGGTACCCAAAGATTAACCCAACTGGTAGGAAAAGGGAAAAGCATGGAATTACAAATGACGGCCCACCTCGCCGATGCCAATGAGGCCCTTCAAATGGGATTGGTAAATCATGTTACCAGTTCAGACAGTTTGATGGAAAGAACTAAAAATATTTTACAAATTATTCATTCAAAAGCTCCCATTGCTATTGGGAAAATTATTGAATGTATCAACACAGCCGCAGTCAATGATGGAAGTAGCAATGGCTACGAAAAAGAAATTACCGCTTTTGGAGATTGTTTTATCACAGAAGATATGAAAGAAGGCACCACGGCTTTTATTGAAAAAAGAAAAGCTGTTTTCACAGGTAAGTAATTTTATACTCGCAGCTAATTTTAAAGGATAAAGCATACCTAGAATATTCGAATCACTTTTACATACCGTTTTAGATAATGGCTGTTTAAAGCAGTAATGGTGACGCCGTTTTTTTTACCGGACGTTGAATGTATAAAACGGAGACTATCAGTATTTTCTGTGACAATACCCATGTGACCTACGAAGTTTTCCAGGGTATCTGTTCCGGTAAAGAGGATTAGATCGCCTTTAACGGCTTGCCGTATTTTTACCTCGATACCAACATTTGTAAAATCAATAGATGACCTTGGAACTTCCATTTTAAAATGATTGAATACATAAGTGATGAAACCAGAGCAATCTAATCCCAAAGAAGGGTCGGATGAACCATACAAATAGGGCACCCCTATTAATGTTTCGGCAAATGCCACAATTTCATCTGGCGATAGGGGAAGTGGTTTAAAGGTTGCATTGTCATGGAAAGCAGGAAGCTTAAAATTAACAGCCGTTGAATCCGTAGCCACAACGATCGGTTCGGCCAGCTCAATAGTATCTTTTGGTGAACTAAAATTACATGCCATCATTGATGCAATATATCCTAGAACTAAAACAATCATCAGGCAATATTTCATAAAATGAAGTTACCCTTTTATAAGCACGAATAAATTGTAAACAACTTTTTTAAATGTTTTAACTTCGCAAAAAAATCAGAACTATGGAATTTAGAATAGAAAAAGACACCATGGGTGAAGTACAAGTGCCCGTGAATGCTTATTACGGAGCGCAAACGCAACGGAGCATAGATAATTTTAAAATAGCGCAAGACATCAATAAAATGCCCAAAGAGATCATCAAGGCATTTGCCTATTTAAAACATGCTGCTGCGCTTACCAATCAGGAAGCTGGTATCCTTACAAAGAAAAAAGCAGCTCTGATTGGTAAGGTATCCAAAGAAATAGTAGAAGCAAAGCTGGATGAATTTTTTCCATTGGTTGTATGGCAAACGGGGAGTGGCACCCAAAGTAACATGAATGTAAACGAAGTTATTGCTTACCGCGGACATGTTTTAAATGGCGGCAAGCTTAGCGACAAAGAAAAATATTTGCACCCAAATGATGACGTTAATAAATCGCAAAGCAGCAACGATACATTCCCTACAGCGATGCACATTGCGGCGTACAAAATTTTGGTAGAAACGACTATACCAGGCATTACTAAATTGAGAAACAGCTTAGATAAAAAAGCCAAGGCATTTAAAAGAGTGGTGAAAATTGGAAGAACCCATTTTATGGATGCCACGCCCCTTACCCTTGGCCAGGAATTTAGCGGCTATGTTTCACAATTAGATCATGGGCTCAAAGCTATTAAAAACACATTGCCGCATTTGAGTGAGTTAGCCCTTGGTGGAACCGCAGTAGGAACGGGTATCAACACACCTCCAAAATATGATGTGAATGTAGCCAGGCACATTGCCAAGCTAACTAAATTGCCTTTTAAAACTGCTGAAAATAAATTTGAAGCATTGGCTGCGCACGATGCTATTGTAGAAGCGCATGGTGCTTTGAAAACGGTAGCCGTAAGCTTGATGAAAATCGCCAATGACATTCGTATGCTGTCATCCGGACCAAGAAGTGGTATTGGAGAAATTTTTATACCCGACAATGAACCCGGTTCATCCATCATGCCGGGCAAAGTAAATCCCACCCAATGTGAAGCAATAACGATGATTGCAGCGCAAGTGATGGGCAATGATGTTACCATCAGCATTGCAGGCAGCAATGGTCATTTTGAGTTAAATGTGTTTAAACCTGTGATGATCTACAACTTCCTGCACAGTGCCCGACTTATCGGAGACGGCTGTCTTTCTTTCAACGATAAATGCGCGGTGGGCATCGAACCCATCAGAGCAAATATTAAAAAGCACTTAGATAATTCTTTAATGCTGGTAACTGCATTGAACACCAAAATTGGTTATTACAAATCTGCAGAAATTGCTCAAAAAGCACACATAGAAGGTACAACGCTAAAAGAAATGGCAGTAAAACTCGGCTATGTAACCCCAAAAGAATTTGACGAATGGGTGATTCCTGCCAACATGGTTGGCACCATCAAATAACAAAAAGAGGCAATTTAAATTGCCCCTTTTTTTATGAACTAGTTTTCAAATTTATCTTTGGATGATCATTTTTTCTGTTTGAATCATCACGTCTCTTCCATTGAACATGCGCACGGTGTACACACCTGGAAGTAATTTTTCTACGTTCAGGGCTGTTTTATCTCTGGTGCTGGTACCGCTCAAAACCGGGCGACCACTCATATCAAATATCTGATAGAAAATAGGTTTGGCTACATTGCTGTTGGTTTCTATAAACAATACCTTACTCGCAGGGTTTGGATACATCCGCAGCATTCGTTTTTCATTGTTGACAAATAACGGATTAACAGGCAATGATAACACTGCTCCAGTGTATCTGTATTCTAAAATACTTCCTCTGTCTGTTATACCGCCATTCATACCAGCAGTTGGACCAGAAGTGCCACCAACGCTATCTGTAAGTAAATAAATGGTGATCCCATCTCTTCCCAATGCTATATCACGGTAACGGTTAAGCGCAGACGTTTCTCTAAAATACTGAATCACAGAGTCTGCCACTGAAAGCGGACCGTCGCCAGAAGCATTCAATTTAAGGCGATACATTGCACCCGTTTTTAAGGTAGTGACCAGCAATGAATTTTCCCAACCTGGTATTTTCAATCCGTAAGGATAGTGTACAATGCTACTGGGTGCGATGGTAGGATATTCCAGGTAGTTGCATGCAGTTCCACCTGGAGGTGTTCCCGGGTATAGATCAAACATGGGGTTTGCATAAACAGGACTGGAAAAACTACTTTCTAATAAACCATTGATTACCTGGTTATTGGAACATTCTCCACCATAACTAGAACAGCCTGAAGTTCCCGCCCATTTATAGTATTTATACCAGTTGTTATCCTGTTTGCCGGATACCCTTGGCCATCCGTAATTTTTTCCGGATTCAATCATATTTACCTCGTCATTGGAAGCTGGCCCCATTTCTGAAGAGTACAATTTCCCTCCCGGAACAATATTGTTGTTGTTGTCTCTTTCAAAATAAAGGCCTTGTGGGTTTCTATGCCCAAAAGAATAGACATGCGTTCTACTCCCGTTGATCATGGGATTGTCTGTAGGAATGGAACCATCAAGGTTCATCCGTAAAATTTTACCATTGTATCGACGAATGTTTCCTGCCATTACATCTGCAAGGCTAGGAATATATTGAGATTCAATTGAATCACATGCATTCGAAAACTGATTGGCTCCTCTGTCGCCGCAAGAATAAACCAATTTATAATTTGGGGTTATAGCAGTTCCAAAATTTCCGATCATTAATTTACCAGCATTGTGATCATTACTACCGTGCAACCCTCTCATGATCACCAACGGATTAGTGAGGCTGGGAACGTTTCGATTGAAGTCATAACGAACAATTCTTACCCTGCGCAATCCAACGGAGTCGTAGCACCAGGCAACAAAAACCTTATCGTTACCAGTACCCATATTTAACTCTGGATGCAAGGCGATACCCAACATACCATCTTGAGAAATATTGGAGCCGCTGGCAGTAAATCGAACCTGAGCCCGCACATCCAATAGCTGGTGTTTCCCTCCATTTAAAGTACTTACTTTCATCACATACCCTCTGCGCTCAGTGATCCACAAAGAGTCGTCGGGGCCCATTACCATCGCAAATGGATGGCGGAACCTCCCAGCGTTGGTGGTAGGATTTACCACTCTTTTGGGTGCAAATGTTTCTGATTGGGAAAATCCATCTATTGCCGTGAAAAGAAAAATAGATGATAAGAGTAAAAGTTTAGGGTTCATTTTGCTGATATTGGTGTTCGATTATTTTCAAAAAGAATGAGACGGAATTCATGCAGACATTACCGTAAACGATGGTTGAAGTAGTTTATTATTCAGCTTTCGGTTTTTTTTTCCATATTCATAATAAACAAACGTCTAATTCGTTCATGTAAGTTGAAGTAGTGAATTCTTTTCAAATGATGTACGTCCGTTTCTACTGATTTGTCGTAGTTGTTCCAATGAAATTGGCAAACACGGGGTTAGCCATGACAAATCCAATAACCTATTAAAATTAATCCTTATATGAAACAATTTTTGCAAAACACCCCAAAAATGGTATTGTTGCTTTTTGCGATGCTATTTTTGGTGATTCACTCAACACGTGCACAACGAAATCCAAGAATTGGTGCGGGTAACAGTTATGTAAATATTTCAAAAGGAAATAATGGTGGCGT
Source organism: Chitinophagales bacterium (assembly GCA_038249665.1). GTDB lineage: Bacteria > Bacteroidota > Bacteroidia > Chitinophagales > Chitinophagaceae > Ferruginibacter. The sequence goes on along the minus strand of JBBSDF010000001.1, from coordinate 27,885 downwards.
TGTGGAGCCAGGAGACACTTTAGAAATAAGGACTACTTACTTTTTCAATAGTACTTACATCCCTGCACCAAGAACACTTTTTAGTATGAGATACTACGACAGTGTACCTACAAGAACACAAATGCTAACGGGCACGGCAGATTCGCTGAGGTTGATCACGAACGAAGGCGTTACAATGCGCAAATACACTTTAGCTACCAATGACGACCCCGGCAACTTTATATTAAACCCTGGAGCTGGGAGGTATCAGATCAGGATCAACATCGGACAGTTTCCAACCATACCTAATACCGCTAATAGTGGCGTACTTACCAATACAACCGGCTCTCACAATATCGTCATTGGAACTTACCGACCATCCATTTTTGGTGGCACGTTGGTTACTACGGCTTTTCGAGTACGCGTAACCGGTAGTATTGGTGATACCATCAGATTGGCTCAAGGCAGATTAGTATTCAAAAAAATAAATGGCGGACCAGACACTGTAATGACTGCTATTCCTTACAAAATTTTGATCAGCGATGATTTAAGTACCGGCATTTGCTCCAATGGCCTTGGTCCAAACTTAGCATCAGAACTAGGCGGCACATTTGGAAGCGGCAATACACAAAACAGGGTGGCAGGTCCGATTTTCCCAATTCCCAGCTACGATTACCGTATACTCACCAGAGCAAGTAGCATTGGTGATGGTAATTACAGTTTTGTGAATAACCTAAGCCCGACTCGTAATATCAATCCGTTGGCCAGGATGAGCCCAAATTGTCTTTTACCAGCTGGCCCCATTCCAATCAATGATAGTTGTGTTCACAGAATGCATGGGGGCTTTTGGGACATCATTGGAGATCATACTGGCACCAGTAATGCAATTGGCAACCCTGCCGTTCCAAGCGGTGCAAACGGCGGCTATATGTTGGTAGTAAACTCTGATGTGTTAACGAGCGAGGCTTATAGACAAAGTATTGTGAGTGGTTTGTGTGAGAACACCTACTACGAATTTTCAGCGTGGGTAAGAAATATTTGTAAACGATGCGGAATCGATTCTGCAAGTGTTCAACGTTTCAATCCTGGAGTTTTGCCCAATTTAGCATTTTCCGTTAATGACATAGATAGATATACCACCGGACAATTGGATACAGTAGGCTGGCAGCGAAAAGGTTTTATTTTTAAAACAGGCCTAGGCCAAACATCAGCGGTTATTTCAATCAGAAACAATGCACCTGGTGGCGGCGGCAATGATTGGGCAATGGATGACATCCAGGTATCTCATTGCGGACCAACGCTCAGTATGAACTTTAGTCCTGTGTTTTTAACCTGCCGCGAAGGCCCAGGAACGGTTGTGTTATCTGATACTGTACGATATCTTTTTGACGCCAGTTACATTTACTTTAAATGGCAACGAAGCAATGTTGGAGGAACGATTTGGTCAGATATCTTTGGACCCGGCACTTCGGGCATAGGCTCACCTATATTAATAAATGGACAATATCAGTACCATACTACACTACCGCCGATACCAATTACTTATGCAGACAGTGGTGTGTATTATAGGGTTATAGTAGCAACTTCTCCGGCTAATTTGGTATCTGCTGATTGCAATTTTACAGATGGAACTACTACGATGATCAATGTAATAACCTGTGGCATTGTACTACAATCAGAATTTTTACAATTCAAAGGATTTTTGACTGGCAGCGCTGGTACCTTATTTTGGAATACCAAAGGAGAAGTGAATTTGCAACAATATGAAATAGAGCGCAGCACTGATGGCAGTAGATACCAAAAAATCGGATTCGTTCATGCCCGAAATTTAGCCGAAGCCAGTTATAATTTCACTGACCCAAACGTAGTGAGTGGCAAAGTATTTTACCGGCTAAAAATGCTGAGCAACGATCAGAAATTTAAATACAGCCAAGTAATTGTGCTAAGCAACAACCTCGAGTTTGAAGTGAGTATGGTAGAAAATCCTTTTAAAAACAGCATCAAAACCAACATCATTATACCCGCAGGGGGACCCCTTCTTCTACAGTTGTTTGATGCTCGTGGGGTAATGGTGAAGAAATTAATCGTAGAGGGTAAAAAAGGTATCAACCATATCAGTTTGGATCAACTCTTCAGTTTGCAAAATGGTTTTTACATCCTACAAGCAACCTTCAACAACGAAACCAGAAAAATTAAACTGGTAAAAGTTAATTAATTTATTTGTTTCATATTTTATACCCCGGCGCTTGCTGGGGTATTTATGCTATGTGGAAAATTCGAGTAGTTTTCCTATACTTTAATCTAAGCAGTTGTCGTTGTATAGGTGATCCATCCAATTCATGTATTTTTTTTCGCTCAACCTCTGACTATGAAAAAACATTTACATGTAACACAACCCTTTGTGCACATTTTTCTGTGTATGCTGTTTTCGATTTCAGCAGCAGCACAAGGTGCCAACAGGGTAGATATTGGCAAAAGCTTTGCCAATATGAGTAAACTAAAAACCGGGGGAACTTTTAACCCTGGCGATACTGTAGAAATAAGGGTAACATTTGCCGTAATACGCCAAACTACGTTTACCGCTGTTGACAGTGTGCAGGTATTTGATCAAGTGCCTGCTAAAACCACTTATATCTCTGGTTCAATGAGGGTGGCCACCAACGAAGGCATTACCTATAGAGGTCCGTTTACGGAAGCGGTGGATACAGACCCTGGTAGAAATGTTGCCGGTAACATCATCATTAATCTTGGCAACAAAGCCAATGGCACCAGAGGCGGACGCATTCGTTCAGACACCAGCCGGCCTTCCTTTTTTAACTCCCATTGCATCATGATGGCGGTATATAGAGTAAGAATCAACCCTTCTGCAAATTATGGAGACACCATCAAAGTGCGTGGCAGCATGAGGTACAAAATGGTGACCCCCAACAATGGTTGGTTTACCGTAAATTTTCCAGAATACCGCATCGTGCTTTTTCCAAATAATGGATATTGCCCTAATGGAGCTGATATTAGCGCTACTTCTGACTTTAGCGGAACTTTCGGCGAAGGCACCGTTCCAAATAGAGCAGCTGCACTTAGTTTTTCCACCAGCTATATCAAACAAAATATTACCACTGGTTCTCCCAACGATTACTACTACGCCATCGTAAAAAACAGTAGTCCGTCTTCCTCAATAAACCCTAACTCGCCTATGCCAGAGTCTCCAGCGCTGCATAGGGTATTCAGTTTCTGGGATATTGGCGGAGACCATACCAATGCCACGAACCTCGCCATTGGAAATGCCCCACCAGCGGCTGCACAAAACGGAGGGTATTTTGTGTTGATTAATGCGAGTTACAACACCAATGTTGCTTATCAAGAAACACTTACCAATCTTTGTCCAAATACTTACTATGAATTCAGCGCCTGGTTTAGAAATGTTTGTCCAAGGTGTAGCTGCGATAGCAGCGGTAGGGGAAGTGGGGCATTCGGATACATTCCCGCACCTGGCAATGATTCCGCTGGTGTACGACCCAATCTCAATTTTGAAATTGATGGACTAGCCTACTATACAACCGGGGATATGAAATACGATCGGATAACTCCCTGGAAAAAATTTGGTTTTACTTTCTTAACTCGTCCCGGACAAACCACTGCCAACTTCGCTATCAGAAATAATTCGCCTGGAGGTGGGGGCAACGATTGGGCGATTGATGATATTAAAGTTTCGCATTGTGGGCCCAATTTAAAAATGAATTTTGCACCGGAAGTGTTGGGATGTAAAGAAGCTGCATTCCCCGTTTCTTTGAGCGATACGGTACGCTCAGTGTACAACAGCTACATTCATTTTAAATGGCAAAAAAGCAATGTAGGTGGAACCATTTGGAACGACATGACAGGCCCGGGCACTTCAGGAATAGGTTCGCCATTGTTCGTAAATGGCATGTGGGAATACGTGACTAATTTACCCACTTTTATGGCAAATGCTGCAGATAGCGGCATTTATTTCAGGGTTTTGGTAGCTACCACCGCAGCTAATTTGCAAAATGATTGTGCTTACAAAGATCAAAGTACCACTATGATAAGGGCCATCACCTGTGGCATCATTTTACAGGGCGATTTTACGCAATTCCGGGGAACGCTTGCTGGTAAACAAGCTTATTTAAGCTGGACGACCGCTGAAGAACAGCAACTCGCTTTTTATGAAATTGAAAAAAGCAGGGATGGAATACTCTTTTCCCCGATGGCACAACTGATGGCAAAAAATACGCCTACAGCCAGCTATAATTTTACAGATCCCGAACCATTAAATGGAAAAGCTTTTTACAGACTAAGAATGATACAGCTGGATGGCAAATTCAAATTCAGTCAAATCATTCAGCTGAATTCAAAAAGTTTGTTCGAAGTGAGTAACATCGAAAATCCTTTCGGCAACAACCTACATATCAACATCGAACTACCAGAACAAGGACCTGTAAACATTATTTTAAACAACGACAAAGGACAGCGGGTAAAATCATTCACCCAAACCCTTGCGAAAGGAAAAAGTAAAATAGCTGTTCCTGAATTAAATTATCTAAGCAGTGGTATTTACTTTATCTCGGTAGAATTCAAACATGAAATTCACAGGCGAAAGCTTGTAAAACAATAGTTTCTCTATGCTTACCTTGGCAGCCTCATGCAACTGCCATTAATGAAAAAACCCGGTTTTTACCGGGTTTTTATTTATAGAAAACATCGATAAAAATTATAAGATTGGAACATTAAATCGTCCTTCTGTGAATGTTTTAACACCGGGACCTGCGCCGTTGTTATCTTTTACTGGTCCAGAGAAAGTCCCCACCACTCTTGTTGCGGTGATGCTAGTAATGGTAACCGTAAAAGCAGGAATCTGAATTTGTGCTGGATTTGATTGTGCATTAAAAATGGCTGTCGCACTTTCCTGATACACGCAAATAAGTACGTTACCTGCAATGATCTGATTCACAGTATATGTACCTGCAGTTATCGTGGAAGCATTGGTTTTAGCGATGCTAATAGCAAGGGTTTGTCCACCCGCAGTAGTCCCGGTGATAGATAGTGATGGAATTCCTAATGCACTGATCAACAAAGCAGATGGATTTACATTAAACTGAGCTGGGAGCCCGCCTACCTTTACTTCTAAAAAATCTGACGACCCGCCACCTGAGGTTCCAGCGATAACGGGTACCTCAAAAAAACACTCGCTACCTCCGTATCGGGCAATAAAAGCGTTTGTTCCAACCGCCAATGGAGTGCCTTTACCCAACATTCTAATCGTATATAATCCCGGTAAATTGAATACGCCCGAAGCCCTAAAATGATAGCCATTTACAGTATCACTGCTGATTACATAGGAACCCGGGTTGGAAACGGCTACTTGTACTTCTACAAAATTACCTGCACCAAGAGCAGCGTCTTTTTTATAAACGCCGCCAACGTTGATGGGCAAACAGCCGCCAAATGCATCTTTGTTGAGCACGCCTGTAGAAGACGAAGCCCCTCCACCTCCTTCAACACTATACTCCTTTTCGCAGGAGCTCAGCATCCAAAATGATAAAAAGAATAGTACGAATAAGGAAATAAGCCGTTTCATGGTTTTAATATTAATGGTTAATTATGAAATTTGGTTGGTGTCGTTTACCAACGTCTCAGTTTCTATAGTATTGTGCTGTTCTTTTCCACTGTGTTTAAAAAACTTCCGCTGAAATACCAGGATACTCAGTACACCAGTGGTAATAGCAGCATCTGCTATATTAAAAATTGGCCTAAAAAACTCAAATCGTTCGCCGCCCCACAGAGGAAACCAATCTGGAAAATTTCCTCTGATCACAGGAAAATAAAACATATCTACTACATTACCGTGTAAAAAAGAGGAATATCCCGTAGCCGAAAACTTAGCCAACCCTTCATAATTGATATAATCATTTAGGGCAGCATTGTACAGCATTCCTTTATCGAAAATCATCCCGTAAAAACATGAATCAATTAAATTTCCGATGGCACCTGCATAAACCAGCCCAGCCAGTATAATAAATCCCTTGTGGTATTTTTTTTTAATAATGCTTCCTAAGTACCAGGTTCCAAAAATTACGGCAATCAGCCTGAAAACAGTTAAGGCAACTTTCCCCCATTCACCACCAAACTTCCAGCCATAGGCCATGCCGGGGTTTTCTACAAAATATAATTGAAACGATTCGCCCAACATTTCTCTTGAAGTATTGAGATGAAAATTCGTTTTAATATAAATTTTTAATGCCTGGTCAGCAATTACTACCAAGGCAACGATCAACGCTAAGTTTCTTGCTTTCATAATTATATGCGCAAAGATAAGTTTATAGCGATTGTAAGTATATATCGAAGCCTACAATTATCTACGAAGGAAGAATTTTCTATTAAAGTTGAAACGAAAGCTAAAGAACGCTACAGTTTTGGGCATGGTAAGAGGTCATTCGTGCTTGAAATTGAATGATTTGCCTTTCAATCCACGGGCTAAAACAAATGTTATATTTTTGAAAAAATAGTTATCCCTATTCTTCGAAGTACACTCTCCTAACCCGCTGAGAGATATTGGTAAAGATTTCATAGGGAATGGTTCCAGCCCATTCGGCCAATAAAGTTGCTGGCAAACCTTCTCCAAATACGATTACTTCATCCTCTTCTGCGGCATCTATCCCTGTGATATCGAGCATGGTCATGTCCATACAAACCCTCCCCATCACTTTTGCGGATTTACCGTTTACGAGCATGTACCCTTTTCCGTTACTTAGCAATCTGGGATAGCCGTCTGCATAACCTATCCGAACGGTGGCGATAGTGGTATCCCGCTCAGCAATTTCAGATCTGCTGTACCCTACAGATGTTCCTTTTATGATATGCTTGATCTGAGAGATGCTGGTTTTAAGCGTGGTCACGTTTTGCAACGATTCATGTATGGCAGGTTGCGCATCTACGCCATACATGCCAATACCCAATCGCACCATGTCCAGCTGCAAATTTGGATGTCGAAAAATACCTGAAGTGTTGGCGATATGTTGTATGAACGGATATCCAATTGCCTGCTCAATTTTACTGGCAGATTGAACGAGCAGTTCGCCCTGTTGTTGGGTAAACGAGTCGTGTTGAGGGTCCCCTCCTGCAGCTAAATGAGAAAATACTGATTTTATTTTCAACCTTGAATGCTGCTTTAAACAGGAACACAATTCATTGATATCTTGCTGTTCAAAACCAAGCCGATGCATGCCCGTTTCTATTTTAAGATGAACGGGGTGCGATTCGATAGACCGATCAGACAAGTATTGCGTGAATGATTGTAAGATCTTAAAAGAATACAACTCAGGCTCTAAGTTGTATTTAACGATAAAATCAAATCCTGCTTCCTCTGTATTCATCACCATTATAGGAACGCGTATTCCCGCCTTACGCAATTCTACACCTTCATCTGCATAAGCAACACCCAAATAGTCGATGCCCATATGTTGTAATAGTCCCGCAATTTCATAACTGCCACTGCCATATCCAAATGCCTTTACCATACACATCATTTTTACTCCTTTTTGTAAATGACGTTGGTAAACTTTAATATTATGTCGAATCGCATTTAAATTGATCTCTAAAAAAGTTTGATGAATTTTCTGCTCTAATTTTCTACTAATGGTTTCGAAACGAAAAACCCTGGCTCCTTTTAGCAGAATACTTTCTTCCCTAAAATGGAGTGCCGGCAGCGCCGCTAAAAAAGAAGCGGTTGAATCATAAAAATGGTTTACTGGTATGGAAGTAAACAAATTCGAATATTGCTGCAAAGCAGGACCAATACCAATAAATCTGTTGATATTTTTCTGTTGCAACATACCAGCGATTTGTTGGTACAATGCTCCAGCGTCTTTTCCCGTTTGAAATAGATCGCTTAAGATCACCGTTTTTGTTGGATGTTGCTGTTGCTGTTCCAAAAAGTCAAGGGCGATAGCCAACGAATCGATATCAGCGCTGTAACTGTCGTTGATAATTACACACTGGTTGATACCTTGTTTCAATTCAAGCCTCATTTCTACCGATCGCAATTGCATTAATCTTTCAACAATTACAGTCTGATCAATTTTTAGATACAGAAGAACAGCGATGCAGGTGATGGCATTATGAATAGATGCTTCATCGGTAAAAGGAATTTGGAATTGATATTCATTGGCTTTGTATTGCAATTGAAGTGTCGTAACATTTTCAGCACTGTTCAAGTGCTTTACGACCAGTTGTGCAGACGTATTTCTTCCCCAGCTAAATAATTCCAAATCGGGATGTTCCTTTTTAAACGCCAACATTTCCTCTTGCAACAATAGCTGATCACTATTATAAAACAACATCTTGCTGTTAACAAACAAATGTAATTTCTCTTTTACTTTTTGTGACAAACTTTCAAATCCTTCGGCATGCGCATCTCCCAAAAAAGTAAAGATGCCGATTTCCGGGTTGATGATTGTTTGCAATTTTTGCATTTCGTCTGGCAGTGAAATCCCTGCTTCAAAAATACCCAGGTTGTCAGTTTTATTCATCTGCCAAACTGCTAATGGAACGCCAACCTGAGAGTTGTAGCTACGCGGACTTCTTACGATATCGTAGTCTGCATTCAATAAATGAAACAACCATTCTTTCACAATCGTTTTTCCATTACTACCTGTAATTCCAATCACCTGGTAATGAAATTGTTGGCGATGACTAGCCGCCAGTTGTTGTAATGCGATGGTAGTATCTGCAACCTGTATAAAATTAGCATCAACAAACTGTTCAACATCTGGCGCTTCACTTACAACAAAATTGCGCACGCCTTTTTCATATAGTGCCGCTATAAATCTATGGCCGTTGTGTTGTAAGCCCACAATAGCAACAAACAAAGAAGTAGAGGGGAAATATACTTTCCGGCTATCCATCACTAATTGTTCGACAGTGGCTGAAGCTTTCAAATACAGTTCACCCCTGCAGATATTTGCTATGTGTTCGATGGTATATTTCAATCAATATATTTTAAACAGAAAATTATCTCTCCTCTTCTGCAATAACATCTTTATCCGCTTCACCTGTTTGTTTGTCAATAAAGATAGAATATACAACAGAGCCTGTGAGGCAAAGCATGATGAATCCCAGAGAAATAAATACTTGTGTGGTTTTATCTATCCACATGCTGATCCAATGTTCGCCCAGCATCTTTACACCAATGAACACTAGTACCACTGCAATACCTTGTGGTAAGTATTCAAATTTATTCACAGCGCCTCTTAGCAAGAAAAACAAAGAGCGCAATCCCAATACAGCAAAAATATTAGAGGTATAAATAACCAATCTGGCTACCTCTTGGTATTCCGGGGTTTTTGTGTCTACAATTCCCATTACTGCAGGAATAGAATCTAATGCAAATACCAGATCAATAGCCGCCAGCATGATTACTACCACAAACAAAGTGGTAAATTTCTTTTTTCCATTTTCTACCACTGAAAACTTTCCGTCTCCATCATGTGGCGTGAGCGGTAAAATTTTTTTTAAAAATTTGTACACCGGACTTTGTTGCGGATCAAAATTATCGTCTTCTTTATTGGCCGTAAACATTTTGTATCCCGTATAAATCAGGAACACACCAAAAACGTATAATAGCCAATGAAACTTTTCTACTAAAGCAACACCTACCGTGATAAAAACGATCCTAAACACAATGGCCATCAAAATACCAATGAGCAAAACCCTCCCGTAATTTTTTTCTTTTACACTAAAAGCACTGAAAATAAGAATGAACACAAAAATATTATCGATGCTCAGGCTCCATTCCATCAAATAGGCACTAAGGTATTCCAGCGCGGGTTTTTGTCCTTCTTCGATCCACAAAAAAACGCAAAATGCCAATGCCAACCCTACCCAAAAAAAGGTCTGGTACAAGGCCTGCTTAATAGTTACTTTCTGGTTTTTTTTACTCAACAGTCCGAGGTCAAAAATCAAAGAGACTGTAATAACAATACCAAATACAAGGTAAACCAACTGCGTTTTGTCCATGAAAACTTATTTTGAATATTTTTTTCTTCTAATCCACTGAAATACCAAGGCAAATAAAATGACCACCAATACGGGCACTGCAATATTGATGACCTGCCACATGGTTTTTTGTTCATTTACCTTTTTAGTATCCAATAACCTTACCACATAATCTTTTGCTTTAGCCTCACTTAAGCCATTTTCATTGATGAGGTATTCCATGCAGTTTTGTACAAAATCTTTATTGGCAAACGGAAATGCACGCTGTGTCTCAAATGTGTAAGGATTCATTCCCATTGGAATTGGCTGCCCTCCTTTTACTACAGAGTTGAGTACAATATCTCCGTCTGCTACCACAATCATTTTATTATCCGTTAAACACTGCGGCAAAAAACTACCTCCATAAGCTGCAATAGAATCGCGCATGGCTTGCGAACTACGATTGGCGAACAAGGAAGTAAATTTCCCCTCTAACAAAACAGCAACTGGAATGTTGGGAGTTTTAAATTTTTCGTTTTCGGGGGCTGCAACATTTTCTTTTCCGCTGATGAGCGCCGGAGTTGCTATTTTTCTGGCATTAGCAGATGAACTGAGTAGTATCGTTTTTTTAATTCCTTCCGCTTCAATGGTATCAATAGAGTTGACAAAACGTGCACTTACAAAACCCATATTTTTGTTGATGGGGTGATCCGATTTTGATTCTAACACCGGGAAATAATTCCATGGTAGCAATTCAAATTGTCCATTTCCATTCACATCAAATGGCAGATAATCACATTGTAAATCCATCACCAGATCTGCGTTTACTCTTACGCCATAACGGAACAACAGGTCATTTAATTCTAGCTGACGATCGAAAGCGATGACTTCATTTTTAATTTGCAGACTGTCCATTTCCGCATCCAATCTGTCTTCAAACAACAAAATTTTACCCCCGTTCATTACATACTGATCTAGTTTCATCTTAGCTTGTTCTGTAAATGGAACCGTGGGCTTAACCATCACCAACACTTTAAATTGCTGTGGTACAAAAGGTTGTTTGTTGATATTGAACAAAGAGAGTTGATAATTTACGTTCAGGTAATTTTCAACCAGATCATAAATGCTATAATCCATCGGTTCGCCGTTTCCATTGGCATAACCTATCACAGAGGGGGCAGATTGTGTAGCTTTGGAAATCGCATTGGCCAGTCGGTATTCAAGCATCGCTTCAGAACTGTTCAACTCCTGGTTATTGATCAATGGCGTTTTACCCAGGTACAAAGTAACTGGAACAGTTTTATCGTTGTAATGAACCAACGCAAACGGATAAACGAATTGTTGGGTTTGTCCTTCTTTTACTTGTGAAGTTAGGTTGATGGGATATAGACCCAATCCGGTGAGAGAATCGCCGTACGAAACACCAGTTCCTTGCATTTCTTCTTCGGGAGCTATAAAAGTATATTGGATTCGGTTCCCTGCAATTTCTCTGAACTCCTGCAGCATATCGGCAGTGGAAGCGCTTAACTTTTTAAATCCGCTGGGATAATTTCCTTTTAAAAAAACATCGATTTGAACAGGAGCCTCTAATTCTTTCAACAATTTTTTACTGGCATTGCTTAAAGTAAATCTGTTCTCATTGGTAAAATCGATCCGGGTATGCCAAACAGATGCTGCCCAATTGATACCCAATAACAACAACACTACCAGTGGTAACTGCCATTTGCCTTTTGGAGATATGCTAAACTTTTGTTTCATTAAACGAATTATGTGCCAGTTAAAGTTGATGCCGGTGAAATGGGCAAAGTTATTTTCTATAAAGATTTTTCACAGTGATGATGAGTGAAAGAAAAATGATACTGATGAAATACACAACATCTCTGGTATCAAGCACGCCCCTGCTGATGCTTTTGTAGTGAAAATCAATTCCCAACATTTCGATGTAGTAATCTGCTCCCCCCTGAAAAACCGGAAGTTTACTAATAGCATTGAATCCAAAATACAAGATCAAACAGGCAAAGGCACTGATTAAAAAAGCCACTACCGCGTTAGAAGTAAATCCACTACAGCAAAGACTAATGGCTGCAAAGACTGTCGCCAATAAAAACAACCCCAAATAACTGCCAGCTATACCTCCACTATCGATTCCACCAGAAGCACTTAATAATTGGATGGTGATGATATAAATAAAAGTAGGAACGATGACAATCAATAACACCAGTAAAACAGAAACGTATTTTCCCATCACTATTTGCCAGGAGCTCAAAGGCTTTGTTTGGAGAATTTCGAAGGTGCCGGTTTTAAATTCTTCCGATAAAGTTCTCATGGTTATGGCGGGTACTAAAAAAAGCAGGATCCAGGGTGCCAGTTCAAAAAATTTATCGAGAGAGGCGAAGCCATATTCAAAAATGCTGCTGTCTTGCAGCATAAACAGAAAAATGCCATTAATCAGCAAAAACAATATAATGGCTATGTAGCCGGTTAAATTGCTAAAAAACTGGTTGAATTCTTTTTTACAAATGCTCCACATGTGGTTTAAAATTGATGCAATTTACTATTAAACAAGTGAATACTACTTACTCGATACCTAATCTGTTCTTTTTTTTCAAGCAATGCAGCATTTCGAAATTTACGCTTGTCATGTTAAGAGTTCCGGATTATTTTAACCTTACCCTATTCGGACGCCACATTCAACTATTTTTTTAAGGATGTTTAATAGAAACGTTCTGCCGTGTTTACCAAAACCAAGTGCATCCCCTGTCTATTTGCCAGGGGATTTTTTTATTTACTACAAATCGTTATTTATCCACATTAGATTTAATACGTTAAAGAAATCTTAATTTGTTACTATATTTTTCAAATTAAAATTCTAAAGATGAACAAAACACTCATCGCATTTTCTGGATGCGTCCTTTTTGCTTTTGGTTGTACCAAAGAAAACATTTCAGAAGATAATTTTGACGCAACCGCCGAAGTAACCGTCACCAGTGGCCGTTGTGCTTCACAGGAAATGTTAGCCTTACAGTTACAACAAGATCCAGGTCTTGCAGCAAGGATGGAATCTATTGAACAAGCCACACAACGGTTTATTAAAAATCCAGATAACTCTTTTTTATCCGGAGGTAACGTAGTGATCCCGGTTGTGGTAAATGTGTTGTACCGAACAGCCGCTGAAAATGTTGCTACTGCACAGATTCAATCTCAAATTGATGTGCTGAATGCTGACTTTGCTACAACAAACTCAGATTACAACAGCACTCCTTCTTTCTTTCAGTCTGTTAGATCGGGAGACACTAAAGTTCGTTTTGTGTTAGACCAAGTTATTAGAAAGTCTACCAAAAAATCAAGTTGGAGAACAGACAATTCAATGAAATTAAATTCAAAAGGTGGTATCAATCCTACCAGTCCTTCTAATAAATTAAACCTATGGGTTTGTAATATGAGTGGTGGCATTTTAGGGTATGCCCAATTTCCTGGTGGCAGTTTAAGTACGGATGGGGTTGTAGTAGATGACAATGCGTTTGGAAAAACAGGCACAGCTGCAGCGCCCTATGGCTTGGGTAGAACGGCAACTCATGAAGTAGGCCATTGGTTAAACCTTCGTCATATTTGGGGCGATGCTACTTGCGGAAATGATTTCGTAGGTGATACGCCTTTACACCAAACATCTAATGGAGGCTGCCCTACATTTCCCAGATATGGAAGTTGTTCTGCAACTGTACCTATGATGACGATGAATTACATGGACTACACATTCGATGCTTGCATGTTTATGTTTAGCTTGGGTCAAAGCACGCGCATGAATGCAACCTTTGCTTCCGGCGGGGGAAGAACGGGTTTTGCTCTTTAAATTTACTTAATCAAAAGAAAAAGCGTCCCGATTTTTTCAGGACGCTTTTTTAAAACTAGTTTTCGTATTTTATACCGCAAAGCTCTCCCCGCAACCACAGCTTCTGCTGGCGTTGGGATTGTCGAAATAAAAACCTTTCCCGTTCAATCCATCACTGAACTCCAGCTCTGTATTCACTAGGTACAAAAAGCTTTTAAGATCAGTTACGATCTTAAGACCTTTGTCTTGAAACACCTGATCCATTGGTTTTACTTCGTCATCGAAATCAAGTTTGTAGCTCAATCCGCTGCAACCGCCGCCCACTACGCCCACTCTGAGAAAATAGTCTTTATTTTCACCCACACCTGCTTCTGCCATTAGCTGTTCGACTTTGGCTTTGGCCTTGTCGCTGATGTAAATACTATTGGCTTCCGTGGCTATGCTGCTAAGATCTGCTGACAAATTATTGATTTTTGTATCTGAAACAATACTTTCCATGTTTCTCACTTTTATTTTAAAATAAGCTTTTAGCGAAGCCGTTTGATTAGTGTACTAGACTCTCTTCATACTTAATGGCTTCTAAACCATTTTTTATCCTGTAATCGTTGATCGCTGCTTTGATGGCGTCTTCTGCCAGTACCGAACAGTGAATTTTTACTGGTGGAAGATTTAATTCTTCTACCAAATCCATGTTATCGATTTTCAACGCGTCGTCTACACTTTTTCCTTTCAACCACTCTGTTGCCAAAGAAGATGAGGCAATGGCAGAACCACAACCGAAGGTTTTAAATTTTGCGTCAGTGATAACACCGGTAGCATCGTCCACTTCGATTTGCAAACGCATTACGTCACCACACTCGGGGGCTCCTACTAGTCCGGTGCCTACATTTTTGTTTGCTTTATCCAGCGTTCCTACATTTTTAGGATTCTGGTAATGATCTATTACTTTGTCTGAATATGCCATGATTATTTGTTTTTTATTTTTAAAAATGAACCTAAAGCTCTTTGTTTTATTCTTAAGGTTAAATGGGTTCCTCTTTCGGATTTACTTAATGATGTGCCCATTCGATTGTACTAAGGTCGATTCCTTCTTTATACATTTCCCATAACGGGCTCATTTCCCTCAGTTTGATAACTGTTTCGCTGATGGCTTTGATGGTATAGTCGATTTCTTCCTCGTTTGTGAAACGACTCAATCCGAAGCGAAGAGAACTGTGTGCCAGATCATCCCCTAAACCAAGTGCCTTCAATACGTAACTCGGTTCTAGCGAAGCGGAGGTACAGGCAGAACCTGAACTCAATGCGATATTTTTGTTAAAGCCCATCAACAAGCCTTCTCCTTCTACGTGTTTGAAAGAAATATTGGTTACGTGCGGTAAGCGGTGTTCTCTGCTTCCGTTTACATACGCTTCTTCGAGCAACATCAGGGCTGTTTCCAGCTTGTCTCTTAATTTAGTGATTCGTTTGGTATCTGCCTCCATATCCAGCATACACAATTCACAGGCTTTACCAAAACCTACAATACCCGGAACATTCAAGGTACCACTTCTCATGCCTCTTTCGTGACCCCCGCCGTCCATTTGTGCAGTAACTTTTACACGGGGGTTTTTGCGGCGAACATACAAAGCACCGACTCCTTTTGGGCCGTACATTTTGTGGGCGGTAAAAGCCATCAGGTCTATACCATCTTTATTAACATCTACCGGGATTTTACCAACAGCCTGCGTTGCGTCAGAAAAAACCAATACGCCGTTTTTGCGGGCAATGGCACTTATTTCCTTCATCGGCATCACGGTTCCAATTTCGTTATTTGCATACATGATAGCAATAAGAATGGTCGTAGGTTTAATGGCTGCTTCCAATTCTTTTAAGTCTATCAGGCCTTCTGCATTTACCTGTAGGTAGGTTACTTCACCGCCTTGCTTTTCAATGTGCTTACAGGTGTCCAACACCGCTTTGTGTTCTGTAGTAGCGGTAATGATGTGGTTTCCTTTACTGGCATACATTTCAAAAACGCCTTTAATGCCCAGGTTATCTCCCTCAGTGGCTCCTGAGGTAAATATAATTTCTTTGGGCTCGGCTCCAATCAATTTAGCTACCTGCTCTCTGGCATAGTCAACGGCTTCTTCTGCCTCCCAACCAAATGGGTGGTTACGACTTGCGGCGTTTCCGTAATGTTGCAGAAAATATGGGGTCATGGCTTCCAAAACTCTTGGGTCCATGGGTGTTGTAGAATTGTTATCTAAGTAAATCGGCAGCTTTAACATATCTTTTATTTATTATTTTTATATACTCCAATAACACAAATTTACTATAAAAGGTTCTATTTTAGCGTCGAGTTTAGAACTATAACAACCATTTTACTCATTTCGTAAGTAAACCAACTCAAAAGCCAAATTTATATGCTGAAAGTAGAACATCTAGGTATAGCTGTAAAAGACTTTTCAAATGCCATACCCCTGTTTGAAAAACTGCTAAATAGCCGATGCTACAAAACGGAAACCGTAGCATCCGAGCAGGTGAATACGGCTTTCTTCAAGACAGGAGATACCAAGATAGAGTTACTGGAAAGCAGTACTTCAGACGGCGTCATCGCCCGTTTCATTGAAAAAAAGGGTGAAGGTGTTCACCATATTGCTTTTGAGGTAGCCGACATTTTTGCAGAAATGGAGCGCTTACAAAAAGAGGGTTTTGTATTGCTACATGAAGTACCAAAACACGGGGCAGATAACAAACTGGTTTGTTTTCTACATCCCAAATCCTCCAACGGCGTACTGATAGAACTCTGCCAGGAAATAAAGGCTTAATCAACGGCTGCTAAGTTAAATATGGATTGTTTCTCTTCTCAAATCCAATAGTGGTGGGCGTTCCGTGCCCGCTGTACACTACCGTTTCTTCTGGCAATACCAATAATTTTTCTTTGATACTACTAATCAGGGTATGATAATTGCCCCCGGGCAAGTCTGTTCTGCCGATGCTTTGGCGAAACAACACATCCCCACTGATCAAAAATCCCTGGGCTTTGCAGTAAAAGCTAATGCTGGCCGGGCTATGGCCCGGGGTGAAAAGTACCGAGAGCTCATCCTCTCCCAACCGGATGGTATCTCCATCCTTCAGAAAATGGAATTTACCCAAATAATTGTCGAATGGCAGGTTGTACATCAACCCGCTGGTGGGGGCAAAGTTCAAAACCGGCACTTCGCCTTCGTGCAGGTGTAGTTCCAAATGATACTTTTCTGCTAGAAATTTGTTGCCAAACACATGATCGAGGTGGCAATGGGTATTGAGCAACAGGGAAGGATGTAACCCATTTTTTTCTACGAATAGGGCGAGTTGGACCTGCTCTTCTTCAAAATAACAACCAGGGTCAATAAACAAACAATTGTTAAACTCATTATAGAGAATATACGTATTTTCTTGTATAGGGCTAAATTCGAATGATTTTATGTAAAACATCTTCTTTTTTTATATATTTTAATGATTAAAGCGAAACAAGTAATTTTAGTGTTCAATATCAAATAGATAGTATGGCAAAGTTCAGCAGATTAATCCTAATATCCATCATCTTCATCAGCGCCTCCTTCGAAACATCGGCTCAGGTAAATTCTGTTTTATATGGCAGGAACCGACTTCAATTTAATAAATTCAAATGGCAGTACTACCAAACTAAAAATTTTAATGTATACTTTTATGAAGGAGGGCAAGAGCTCGCCAAATTTGTAGCACAAAGCGCAGAAAAAGAATTGCCTCAAATAGAATCTGCCACAGAATACAGTTTACAACGAAGGGCCAACATTATTTTGTACAATGAATTTGCCCATTACAAACAAACCAATATTGGATTAGAAACAGAGATACTTAGAACTGGTGGCAATACCAAATTCGTGAACAACAAAATGGTGCTTTATTTCGATGCCAATCATGCCAATTTAAAAAGGCAGGTTAGACAAGGCATTGCACAAATCATAACACAGAACATACTTTTTGGAGAAGATATTGGCGAGGTAGCGGGCAATCAGGCGTTGCTAGAACTGCCTGTATGGCTTACAGATGGTTACGTTGCTTACATTGGAGAAAACTGGAGTGCGGATTTAGACGATGACCTTAAAAGTGAATTGTTATCTGGCAACTACAATAAGTTTTCTTCACTCAGTTTTGCGAGACCGCTATTGGCCGGTCATGCCTTCTGGTATTTTATTGAAGAGAAATACAAAAAAGAAAACGTCACATATTTTTTCTACCTCGCCCGCCAGTACAAGAACCTGAGCAAAGCCAGTTTACAAATCACCAATTTAAAATTCAATGCTTTACTCAGTCAATTCATGGAGTATGAAACGGAGAAATATTACCAGGACGTAACGCGCCGCAGAGCATACCCTAAAGGAAGTTATGTAGAAGGGTACACCATCAGCAAACGGTTGAATTACTATCGCTTTAATGTGAATCCTGCTAAACGCAACAATTCATTTGTTGTAACTCAATACAAAAAAGGGATTGTTCGGGTGATACTCAATGAAGACGGAGATAACAAAACATTGCTGAAATATGGTGTACTCAGTTATTTAGATGAAGTAAATCCCAGTTATCCGATCATGGCCTGGGATCCAAAAGGCACCCGCGTTTCTGTTGCTTACACAGAAGAAGGGCGGCTCAAATTATTTGTGTACGATGTGATCACACGCATCAAACAATATAAACTTGATTTAACAGGCAAGCTTGACCAGATTCAGGATATGAAATACATGCTCGACAGTAAAACTTTGTTGTTTTCTGGTGTAAAAAATGGACGCACTGACATTTATACCTACAACATTGATACCGAAAAATTACTTCAAATCACCAATGATGTGTATGACAACCTGGATGCGTCCTTTGTAGCATTTCCAGGAAAAACGGGTATTATTTTCAGTAGCAACAGACCCTCTCCCACTGCCGTTTCTGCAGATACAGTATTACCTAGTAACAATCGCTATAATGTTTTTTTGATCACCAATTTTGGCGACAAACCTGAACTGAATCAAATATCACAACTCACCAATTTAAAATACGGAAATGCCCGTTTCCCGATGCAATACAACAACAATCACTTCACGTTTGTTAGTGATGAAAATGGGATTGGCAACCGCTATGCAGGATTTTTTACCACTACTAAAGCCGGGCTAGACACCTTAGTATTGATTGGGGAAGACATCTTAAGAAATCCTTCTCCATTTCAGGTAGACAGTACTTTGAAAGCGTACAAAAAAACAGACGTAGATTCTATTGCAGTGGTTTCTGTTTCTGAAGATTCTGCATATAGTTTTCCCCTTACGAATTACCAAAGCAGTTTGGCAGAAACCAGAATTGCAGGAGACAACAACCAAGTGAGTGAAGTAACCCGCCAAAGTGACGACAAAGTGCTGTACAAATTAAAGATCGATGAATTTGTGCTAAACAAAAGAAACATCACGGCACAACCAACCACTTATGCAAAAAAACTCATGAGAGAAAGCAGGCTCACCAACGTAAATGCTGCAGCTCCTGTGATAACACTGGATACGATACAGAAAAAAGAAGATATTTTTCAAAATGAATTTGGCACAGACACCAGCACCAAAGTATCTCCCGTTATTGGAAATATTTTTGCCAGTAATTTCTCAGAAGAAAATGTGTTGGCCACTGCTAAATTATACCCTTACAAGCCAAAGAAATTCTCTGCTGATTTTGGTTCTGTTGGCTTCACCAGTTCCGTACTCATCAATCGGTATCAAACCTACACCGGAGGTAGCGGACCAATCATGCTAAATGGTGGAACTCCTTTAAATGGTTTGGTAAGGTTGGGAACTTCAGATCTTCTGGAAGATATCCGCATCAATGGCGGTTTTAGAATAGGTACCAATTTAAAAGACAACGAGTGGTTCATCAATTATGAAAATCTTAAAAGAAGATTGGATTGGGGTGCTAGTTACTATCGCAATGCTCAATCTTTTATGTTTGATGGAGGGTATCCAGGAAAAGTTTTCACCAATCTCTACCAGGCCAATGTCAGGTACCCTTTTGATGAAACAAAAAGTATCAAACTATCTACCGGCATTCGTTCAGATTACACGGTTTTATCAACGGTTGATCCCATTACGGCTCCGGTTGAAAGCCAGCGTACATTGTATTCTACTAGCAGACTAGAATATATTTATGACAACACTTTAAATCCAGCTTCAAACATCTGGAACGGTTTGCGTTATAAATTCTTTGCAGATTGGAATAGACAAGTGAGCGGCATTAAATTTGCAGAAGGTCCCAATACCTTCAATTTTGGCTTTGATGCCCGTTACTATGTGCCGATATACCGAAACTTTATTTGGGCAGGCAGAGCAGCAGCCGACTTTAGCTGGGGTAACCAGAAATTTATTTATTACCTCGGTGGTGTAGATGGCTGGATGATGTTTGGGGAAAATACAGTTACAAGAAATGGACAGCAAAAAGACAGATACTTTAATACGAACAACAGGCCAGCACAAGATCAGTCATATGCATTCCAGAGTTTGGCGGTGAACCTAAGGGGGTATATTCAAAACGTGGCCAATGGCAACAATGCGATGGTGATCAACAGTGAATTCCGTTTACCGGTGGTATCTACTTTCTTTGATAAAATGGTGAACAATCCATTCATCCGCAATTTAATGATCACCCAATTTATAGATTTAGGAACTGCCTGGAATGGTGCATACGATTCGTTTAAGAGACCAGAAGTAGTGTACGGCTCAGACCCTGTAAGTGTAAAAGTAAAAACAGGTGGCGTTGGTCCGTTTGCCGGTGGCTATGGTTTTGGAGCCCGCAGTACATTGTTTGGTTATTTCATCAAATACGATGTGGGTTGGCCGATGAACGGATTCTTTAAAGGACCTCCGGTTATGTATGTTTCACTGGGCTTTGATTTCTAAAATATCGATCTCTATCCATAAAAAATACCGGGTAAATGCCCGGTATTTGTATTTTAACTAATTTTTGATGGTGGATGAGTAAAGGGTTTAACTGCTGTTGTAAAAGATGCCAGACTACGGTCTGGCATCTTTGATTTCAGAAACAACCCTGGGCATCAGTTTAATAAAGTAAAAAACCAAAGAGTAAATAACGGTAAACAGTATGGTGATGACCCAGACTTTATAGTGATCAAAGGGATTCATCATTTTATCGGCAATATCGTAGGCGAGCGAAAGCGGGTTACCTACCACATCCCAACTATTCCAACGTTGAAACCTGCCGAGATACACGCCAAAAGAACTGATGAATAAAATCAAAGGCATCAGGAACAGCATAGCTTTTTTGGAGACAATAGAGGATAGAAAAGATTCGGCTCTTAACAAAGAAATAAATGCCATCACCAGGCCAACAAAGGCTGAAGAAAAAATAAGAACAGTATCATACCACCAGGGCATCGTACTTTCTGTTCGCAGGTGAACTAAATCGGTTACAATGTACAACGCGTTGGGAAAAAATAAGAACCAACTACAAAATAAAAACAGTTGTTTCCATTTTTGTTTTTGTTTGTAAACTCTAAAATAAGCGCTTAGAGCATAGGGTATCCATGCAAGAAAAATATTCCAGCTCATAAAAATATAACGAATGGTACCACTGTAAAAAATGCGAAAACCGATGAGCAGTGCTATGAAAAGCAGAAAAACGAGTAAGAGTTTATTAAAAGAACTGATTGTTTTCATGATACATAAATTTGAATAGTGAATATGATTTTAGGAAGTAATACCAAGCTGCCGCATATGGCTGCCACCAAAGCCAATATTAAAACGGCTGCTGCACTGGTATCTTTAATTTTTTTGATCAAAGGATTGAAATTCGGCTCGGTCATATTACAAAGCTGTTCTACCGCTGTATTAAAAACTTCTGCAGCCAACACCATACCCATACAACCTATGATGATGATCCATTCAGTAGATGATAAGCCTAGATAAAAAGAGGCGCATATAACCAATACAGCAGCTGCCAGGTGTATCCTGAAGTTAGGCTCTTGTAGCATGAATTTTACACCAGAAATTGCAAAACCAAGAGACTTTAAAAAACGATTCATGATACTTTGTTTTTTGAATGAAAAATAACAGATTTTAACTGTGCGGTAGGTTGGTCTAACACGCCAAACCAATCCCAATGTTCGAGGGCATTTGCCCCTTGCCCCCTTAGGTATGCTTGTTTGAATTTTGTCCAATGTTCTGGCATGGTAGCCAAACCAAAAACTACCGTTGCCAGCACTGAAAAAGAAAAATGACGATTGCCCAACATGAAACACTGCAGACATACTTCACCCTCATCGGTGGTATCGTATTGGAGCAGCAGGTGTTTCATGTCATGGCGGGCGTAATAGGGTAACAACTCCAACCCTTTGTGCTGAACAAATTCTACCAAATCTCTGCCCAATGTTCCCGCTTCAAACTGTAACAATTCAGCCCAGCTGTAAGGAAATTTTTCGGGTGCACGCACCAGTTTTAAAAGGGGTAATGCCATCTGGTGTGTTAAAAATACGAGCAGTACCGATCTGCATTTGACGATGAATGAATACATATTATTCGTTGATGATAGTTTGAAATGAGGGTGATACAGATACAGGCGCATACCAATTTATTTTTCTACTTACAAACATCACCATGGCCAATACCAAAAACAAACCAATACTTCCTACCAGTAAGGCGGTATCTTCTAAACGAATGAGGACAAAAATGAAAGCGTACAAAACAGATAGCATCAAAAATAATATAGCACTGGTTTTCCAGTTTTTAAAATGACCCTGGGCATATAGGGCTATCAATAACACCGTAGCGAGTGATGCTATCGCATACGCAAAATCGAAAACAATGTATTCGCTCAAAGAAAGTAGCAAAGCGTAGAAGATCACTAAAGCGATACCAACTAAAACGTATTGCACTGGATGCAAGGGTTTGCGTTGCAGGAGCTCGATGATAAAAAATAGTGCAAACGTGAGACCGATAAAAAGAATCGCATACTTCACACTTCTCATGGTTTTGGCGTATTGGTCTGCCGGTTGAACCAGGCTCACCCCAAAGGCCATTTTATTTTGTGCAACAGTACCCTGCTTCATCACAGCAGCAAATGGCAGATTGGCCTGGTTAAATTTCCACAATGCATTAAAACCGCTGTCGCCGGTGCTTCTTTCATTGGGGAGCATTTCGCCATCGAAGGAAGGACTGGCCCAGGAGGAGCGTACTGCAAATGTGCTGGTAGTAGCCAGCGGCGTGAAATGCAACCGTTCGCTTCCCTTTATTTTAACCATCAAAGAAAATGGCGTACCATCAGTTAGGTTAAGTGCACTAAGTGAGATAGGCGCGGACAAGCCGATTTTTCCAAAATCATCTACGGGTAACCCAGCAGTCATTTTTACGGTGCTGGCTCCTATTGTGACCAACAGATCATCTTGAATACCTTTAAAATCGTTCAGCGCAAAACACAGTTTGGCATTCGCCAGATCAAGGTTGGCTTCTATAATGTCTGAAGGCCATTGAAATTTGAATTGTCCATTGAATTGCAAAGCTGTTTTATACAGCAATACTTTGTAAATGGAACGTTTGCGTTCTTCAGGGAAGATATTACCATTCACCGATAAGTCGTAAGCGGGTACAATTAACTGCGTTCTTACAGGTATGGTTTTGCCATCGCTGTTGAGGTAACCGTCGGTATAGGGTACCACTAAAAACGGACCAGTAAGGGTTTGGGCAGCTGCCCATTTGCTACTGACTTCTTTTACAATTTCCTTTTGACGTTCTTCTCGTTCCTTTACCAACTCTGTGATAAATATAGTTGGAATGAGCAGGAGTAAAATCAATCCGCCTGTGATCAATCCTTTGATCAAAATTTTGTTGCTCTGTGTGCCGGAGCTGGCAGGCGCAAGTTGTTGTTGCATGTTGTGGTGATTTGGTTGCTGTTGTTGAAATAAAAAATTAAAAAGAAATGTATAGGGTACGGCGGCAAATTCGTCGCAGTAAAAAAAACAGCATAAAGCCCTGAGCTGAATAAAACCGGCCAACAATGAAGCAGCAAACAAGGCTGCTGATACCCCTACTAAAATGATCCATACATCGTTTTGAAAACCAACTAATAGAAAGGCTACAATACCATACAGCAAAGCAATAAAAGCCAGTAATCCTGTAAAAAGCCCGTATTTTTTTCGGACTGGGGTCGTGCTTTTTCTGATGCGATGCAAACCCACACAGAGTAACATCAATGCAGGGATACTTCCAACGAGTGAAAAAATAGAAGAATATAAAAGCACTTCGAAAAAGGTGAAGCCACTGTCAGAGAATCCCATAAACAGCACGATCCCGAGCACCGTATTTAATACGGTGTTGAGCCAGATCTTTGCCCCCAGTTTAAGAGTATCCAATATTAAATTCATTTTAAAAGTACTTTGTTTTTCAAAGTGTAAGTACAAAAAAAATTATTTTGTTGCCTTGATCATTTTTTCGAGGGCGTTGATATGCTCTTTAAAAGATTTGTTGCCAACTTTGGTAATGCTGTAAATGGTATTTGTTTTTCGGCCAATAAACCCTTTTTCAACTTTGATGATCTCATTTTCTTCTAAAGCTTTAAGGTGGCTGGCCAGGTTACCGTCTGTGATTTCCAATAATTCTTTTAGCTCGTTAAAATTGAGGGTTTCATTTACCATGAGTGCGCTCATGATGCCTAAGCGTACCCTGCTATCGAATAGTTTATTTAAATGATTGATCGGATTCAACATGTTGTTTCTCTTTTAAATGGGCCTATGCAACTGTTTGCTTTCAACAGGTAACCTTTATTTTTCGTACTTCTGCCACATGTATATTCCATAAGCAATGTGCAATACACCAAAGCCAGCTGCCCAGAAATATAGACCAGAACCTACAAAAAACAGGTTGATCAATCCCAGTAAAATTTGCCCGTAACCGAGATAACGTATTTCATCTAAGGTGTATTTACTGGCGTTTACAAGTGCCAGTCCGTAAAACAACAAACAACCGGGCGCCACTAGTCCGAAAGTGCCATAGTCTAATAACTTCAGCAGGAATACGCCCCCAACTATCAGTGGAATACACACGTTGATCATTAAACGTTTGGCGGTGCTGCCCCAAATGGGTATCCCTTGTTTTTTGCTTTTCAGGTAGGTAAACAAAAAGGCTGAAATAAAGGCGGCGGTAAAAGTACCCGCAGCGATCCAGAACAACCAGTTACGGAAGAGCAACACCCATGTACCGTTCCCTGCCAGTTGGTATGCTTTTTCCCAACTCATGATAAAATCGCGGGTACCCATCACGTAAGGATGGGCGAGCCAGGCACCGATGAGCGCGCAAATACCAGCACTGATGCCGCTTAAACCGCTTAAACTGATGAAACGACTACTGCGTTCCATCATTTTTTTAATATCATGAAGGGCGTGTAAAGATTGTTCTTGCTCAGTCATAAAAAGTACTTTGAATTACAAAGTAAAGAGAAGAAAATGATATCTGCAAATATTTTTTTACTGCTGTAAAGCTATAGTCGGACGCACCAGAAGAAAATAAAAGGCATCCATGAGGTGGCTGAACAAATTGTTGGTTATCGCATTGTTGTTGAGTCGAAAGAACCAACCAACTAAAATTCCTTCAATTTTTAGAGTCGTTGGTCGAAAAGTGGGTATGCCTCTCGGTATGGAGAATGGGCATTAAAGTAAGATTGACCACATGTATTATTTCTAATCCATGTAAAACATGGCACAACTAAAACGAGTTCCTCTATTCAAATCTAATGTCGGTTAATACAAAATATTTTAACGTTTAATAAATATTTCCAGATACTTTTGTTGGCTGATTAACTGCGAATTCATACCCAACTCTGAGTGCTATCATGCCATTTGAATTCCCTTGAAATACCCATGCTTCATGTCGCAACGCGATATCAATAACACGATTACTAATTTTGATTTTATCCCCCATGCCTAATGAGTACACGAAGTTTGTACCTTTGTTAAAACCTGAAATAAACAGGGCGCCAGCTTCTCCGCCAGCATAAAAACTACCCAAATAATACCTTAAGCCAGTCTTTACAGGCACTGCTGAAATGTTTTCGTAATTGATCATATTTTTATTTCTCCCTTTCAAAAAATAATAACCGGTGACGATAGTAGCGGTTACATGTTTTCCAAAAACGTACTCTCCTTTTAAAGTGGCACCAAGCCCGGTTTTGTGAGATTGGGATAAACTCTTTTCCGGAATTAACACTTCTCCTCCCAGACTTAGCGAAAATGTGCCTTTCTCGTATGGCTGGCTAATAGCAGCAAAACAAACCGCCATAAAAATAAAAACGAGCCAACCGGCTTTTTTTGAATTATGCATAGTGTATATTTTTTTCTTAAGTAAGTGTTGTTTTATACTTTGATATCTATCTTACAATAATGACCAGCCCACTTCTTCACCGATTTAAAAACATGCAGCGCATTTTTTAACTTTTCGGCACAACAAAGTATAATCCAACCTGTAAAAAATCTCTCCCCGTTTCGTCATTTATTTTATAATCGAACTGGTGCAGGTAGCCAATTTGAATGGATGTTATTGTCGAAAATTTATATCCAAAAGCCACCAATGAGCGGTTTCTTTCAAAAAACGGTTCCCTGTCTGTAAAAAACAACTCATTGCTTACATTGATTTGGTAAGGCTTATAACCATCTTTTTCACTTCCAAAGGGGTAAGTTATTCCTAACCTATACCTGTACCTGTTTCTGTATCCATTGCTAGTGAATCTAAATTCTGCCCTATATCGTTGTTCAATTCGCAAAGAGGCAATTGTATGGTTCGTGACTACTTGAGGCCAAAGGCGAAATTCTGCATTGTTTTTTGGCTTTACAAAATCTCCCCCTTCCCTGTAAGTGTCATAATCACCTGCACCTAATGTAAAGGTAACATTGGGATGAGCTTTAAAGTTTACTCCGGCCTTATATTCATGATAATGAAAATGATCGTAAAACTTTAATGATCTTAATTGGGCTTCGCCAAATACACTCCATTTCTTATTCATGTTCAGCTTTACATTGATAATATTCCAGCTCCCTAATCCTTCACTCTGACAGAATGAAACGTTGATCATAAATAGAAGAAATAAAGTAGAACTGTAATACTGTATCAGTTTCATTGTATTTCTGAGAAAATTTGATATTCGCTACACGAGTGAACAAACCTGCCACCTGGATATTTGCCAGTCAGTGGTGTTGAGTCGATCCAAAAAACAAGACAAACATACTACTGTTGTAAATAGTGTTTGGCAAATCCATTGGTGAATTCAAAAAGAGGGGTGCCGAGAATTAACCCGGCACCCCTCTTTGCTATTTTGCTGCTGGCGAAAAAGGAAGGGAAGATTTGTGCACTATAATTTTAAGTTTACCATCTTTTCCTTTTTTGAAAACCCAGGTTTTATCCACCATCACTTCTTTTCCATCTTTGCCAGTGACCCAAACGTTGCCCATCGTAATGGCTACCGAGCCATATATTTGTATCCCTTCGTTTTTTTCGCCTGCATTATCATAGCGTGCTTTTACCCACGGGTTTAATGCAAAACCTTTGTCATTTGGATAATCAGGATCACCCGCTACAAAATAAGATAACGCACCCTTTTTTGTATTTCTAAAAGTTTGATCTCCAAAAGCCAATGTAGGTTTAAAAAATACTTTACCACTATCATAGTTGTAAGCATCTGAAAGAACTTTTTCTGCAAAAGCTTTGTAATCGCCCCCTTCATCTTTTAGTTGACCAATCTTAACCAAAGCATCACACCAAGCTTGTTGAGCAGCATTTACTTCTTCATAAGTAACAATGTTTTGTGCTCCTTCTTCCACATATACTAAACCTAAATCATCAATTACTTTTTGAACATTGTCGCTTGTTTGCGATACAACTTTGTTGGCTTCTTGCTGTATCTTTTGTTTTTGTTCATTGCAAGACATGATTAAAATGGGGATGATAAACAGGCAACTGAATGAAGGAATTTTTTTCATGTTGTATTTTTTTTTGGTGCTTACTTTGTAGTACGGTGTTCAGCTTGTCCGTTTTAAATATGATGTAACTTTTACTGTATTAAATTAT